>DATKLE010000033.1:0-27854 GCA_035542575.1 Terriglobales bacterium
CTCGACGAGATCGAAGAGGGCAAGGAGACGTGGACCAACGCCCTCGCCGAGTTCTATGGGAAGTTCGAGAAGGACCTCCGCTATGCCCAGAAGCACATGGAAAACATCAAGCGGATGGAGAAGCCCACGGACGAGCTGTGCGAGCGCTGCAAGTCTCCACTGGTGATCAAGTGGGGCAAACACGGATCGTTCTACGCTTGCAGCTCGTACGATAAGGACGACCCGAACACCTGCACGTTTACCAAGGAAAATCCCATCAACCTGCCGGACCTGGATTCGGCCGACATGCAGGAGACGACGCAGGAGGAATACTGCGAGAACTGCGGCCGGGTGATGGTGCTGAAGCGCGGGCGCTTCGGGCAGTTCATGGCTTGCACAGGTTATCCCGATTGCAAGACCACGCGACGCCTGGACCAGGGCAAGAAGGTCCCGGACATCCCGCTGGATGAGCTATGTCCGAAGTGCGGGCGCAACCTGATGATTCGCCACGGGCGCTACGGCGAATTCACGTCCTGCAGCGGTTATCCCGAGTGCAAGTACGTCAAACAGAATTTCATCGGTGTGAAGTGTCCGTTGTGCAAGGACGGCGAACTGGTGGAGAAGCGGGCGCGCAAGGGGAACACGTTCTACGGCTGCTCCAACTATCCCAATTGCAAATTCACCTCCGCCCACAAGCCATTAGCGGAGAAGTGCCCGAGTTGCGGCAGCGAATACCTGGTGGAAAAGACGCTGAAGGCGGGACCAATGATTGCGTGTCCGAATAAGGAATGCGACTACGAGCGGGCAGTACCGGTGGAGGTCGCGCCGGTCGGGTGAAGATATTTGATAATTTTGTAATTGGGAATCCAACAGCCTTCGCATTGGGCATATCTGTAGTTGCTGTTCTCAAGTTCCTCAATTCCACTGGAGGTTTCCATGGCGAAGAAGCCGACTGCTGCTGATGCTGAACTGATTCTCAAGCTGTACGACCTGCGCCGCGAAGCCGAAATCCGCAAGGCGCGCAACTGGTGGCTGAATTTCTGGCCGGACAATGCCGACGATGTAGTGAAGGTTGCAATGGCCCTGGGCACCCAGGAAAACGCCTGGCTGCGCCAGGTGGGCGGCTACTGGGAGATGGCTGCGTCGATGGTAAAGCACGGTGTCATCAGCGAGGACCTGTTCATGGAACCCAGCTTCAGCGGCGAAATGGTCTTCATCTTCGCCAAGATTCAACCTTTTCTGAAGGAGCTGCGAGAGAAGCTGCAGAGTCCCACCCTGTTTGGCAATGTGGAGAAGCTGATCATGAGCTCGAAGAAGGGGAAAGAGACGCTGGCCATGATTCAGAAGCGCCAGGCCGATCTGCGCAAGCGGAAGGCAGAAGAAGCGCGGGCCAAGGCGAGCTGAGCGATCTGGGAGGCGGGGCCGGGTATGTCTGTCCGGTCCGGCCCTGCGTTCTAGGAGACGAACTCGCGAATGTACTCGTCGCGCGAGTGCGCCAGTTCGTGGGCATCGCCGTCGAAAATCACCTTGCCCTCGCGCAGGATGAGGAACGTCATAGGGACCTCGCCGCGGGTACCGGGTGGGAGTGGCACCATGCGGTTGCTCTGGCGCTCGAAGCAGTGGGTGGCCATGGTAAACGCGTCCTGCAACCGCTGGGTGACCAGCAGAGAACTGGTCTTGTAGACGTCGCGCTGCTTGACGATCAGCTCGATGATGGTGTTGGAGGTCACCGGATCCAGGCCCCCGGTCGGCGAGTCGTAGAGCAGGACTTCGGGCTGGGTGATGATGGCCCGCGCGATCGCTACGCGCCGCCGCATGCCTCCGGAGAGTTCTGAGGGAAAAAGGTCGAGGGTGTGTTCGAGTTCAACAAAGCTCAGCGCTTCCCGCACGCGGCGTTCAATTTCGTCCTCTCCTATTTTGCTCTCCTCCATCAAACGGAACGCGACGTTTTCGCGGACGGTGAGCGAATCGAACAGCGCACTCTCCTGAAACACGATGCCGATCCTGCGGCGCAATTCGAAGAGATCTTCTTCCTTCATCTGGGTAACCTTCTCGCCGAGCGCGTAGATCTCGCCGCTGTCCGGCTTGATCAGGCCCAGGACCAGTTTCAGAATGGTGCTCTTGCCCGTGCCCGCGACTCCAAACAGGGCTTTGGTCTCGCCGGGGGCCAGGTGGAACGAGACTCCGTCGAGCACGACATTATCTTCAAAGGCGATGGCGACATCCTGGAAGACCACTACGGCGCCGGTCGCGTCCACGTTCGGTGGAGAAGGTGTCTCGATGGGCAGCGTGGGCATATCTCAGCGGTAGCCTATTAAGAGCATCAGCAACCGAGTTACGAAGAAGTCCACCGAAATGATGAGGATGGAAGACGCTACCACCGCCTCGGTGGTTGCCTTGCCGACGCCCTGGGTGCCGCCTTTGGCCGACATTCCGTAGTAGCAGCCGACGGTGGCGATAAGAAAGCCGAAAATCACCGGTTTGCTCAATCCCGTAATCAGGTCCTGATACACCAGAGTCTGCCAGGCCGAACTCCAGTACTGATGCCAGTCCAGGCCCAGCATCGCCGTGGACACCACACTTCCGCCAAAGAGTCCCAGGAAGTCCGAGAGAATGACAAGGAAAAACAACATGACGATCGTGGACACGACGCGCGGGGTCACCAGCTTCTTGATCGGATCGGTGCCCAGGGCACGCATGGCATCAATCTGCTCGGTAACGATCATCGATCCCAGTTCGCTGGCCATGCCTGAGGCATTGCGCCCGGCGACCATGAGTCCGGTGAGGACCGGACCCAATTCCCGCACCATGCTGATCGAAACCAGCTGGCCGATCAGCGAGAGTGCGCCAAACCTGCCCAGGCTGGCCGCGGTGTTCACCGCCAACACCGCGCCGGTGAAGAAACCGGTCAGGAGTACTATGGGCAGCGAGCCTACCCCGATAAGGTCGGCCTGCTGCATGATGTCGGCAACGTAGCGAGGAGTCCGGAAAAGATTGGCCAAGGACTGCCCCGCGAGCAGGGAATACTCCTGCAGAGACCGGATCTTTGCCTTGGCGAAGTCCAGGGGCGAGACCAATTCGATGTGACTTAGGAAATCTCCGGTTGCCATGCGCTTGCCCGAGCGTCCTGCCGGAACTATAGCAGAGAAGGGCCCGAGTCAGATGTCGAAAGCAGCCAGGGAGCGTTGGAACGCAAGGAGTCGCTAAGGGTTAAGGGCTTTCCCGCGTCTTTTTTCGGATCTCAATGTTCAGCCGCTTGATTTTCTGATTCAGGGTCGAAAGCGGCACATGGAAGCGCTCGGCGGCTTCGGTCTGGTTCCAATTGCACTTCTCCAGCATGTCCACGATCACATGGCGCTCGCAGTCTTCCATGATGTCGAACAGAGAAGCCTCGCCGTTGCGAGGTTCGAGCACCGGGAAGGCGGTGCTGCGCCCGGAGATCTGGTCCGGCAGGAGTTCAGAACCGATGTCGGTGCCTGAGGAGAGGACCACCGCGCGCTCCACCACGTTCTCCAATTCGCGCACGTTTCCCGGCCAGGTGTAAGTCAGCAGCAGGCGCAGCGCCTCGGGGGTCATGCGCCGCAGCGGACGTTCGTTTTCCGCGGAGTACTTCCTGAGGAAGAACTCCACCAGCAGAGGGATGTCTTCCTTGCGCTGGCGTAGCGGGGGCAGGTCGATGGTGATGACGTTCAAACGATAGAACAGGTCCTCGCGGAACTTCCCGTCCCGCACCTGCTGCTTCAAATCCACGTTGGTGGCAGCGATAATGCGCACGTCCACTTGCAGTTCGTGGACGCCACCCAGGTGCATGAACTTGCGGTCCTGGAGCACGCGCAGAATTTTGCTTTGGGTATCGAGGCCCATGGTGCCGATCTCGTCGAGGAACAACGTGCCGCGGTCGGCGACTTCGAAGAGGCCCTTCTTGGAGGCGACTGCGCTGGTGAATGCGCCCTTCACGTGTCCGAAGAGCGTGGACTCCAGCAAGTCTGGGGGCATGGAGCCGGTGTTGACGGGAACGAACGGCCGGTCACGGCGCGGCGAGTTAAGGTGGATGGCCTTGGCGATCAATTCCTTGCCGGTGCCACTTTCGCCTTGCAGCAGCACTGTCGAGCGGCTGGGGGCAACCTGTCCCACCAGGTCAAAAATCTTGAGCATGGGCTCGCTCTTGCCCACGATATTTTCGAAGTTGTAGCGCTGCTTCAGGGCCCGCTTGAGCTGGATGTTTTCTTCTTCCGCTCGATGGCGGGCCACGGCCGCGCGCACATCGGCCAGCAGTTTTTCGTTGTCCCAGGGTTTCTGGACGAAGTTGGCGGCTCCGACCTGCATGGCGCGCACCGCGTTCTCGACGGTGCCGTAGGCAGTGATCATGATGACCGAGAGTTGTGGATCCTGCGCGCGCAGTTCGGTGAGCACATCCAGGCCGTTGCGGTCGGGAAGGGCAAGGTCGAGCAGGACGAGATCGAAAGTGCGCTCCCCCATGCGCGCCAGGCCCTCTTCGCCGCTGGCGGCACATTCGACGGAATAGCCTTCCAATCCCAGCAGCGTTTCGAGGGACTCGCGAATTGCGGCTTCGTCGTCGATGATCAGCACCGAACCGCCGGGCGAAGAGGAATCTTCGCTCAGCGGACGGCGCGCGAATACGACTGCCTCAGACATTGACCGCCTTCCTCAGCAGAGGGAAATCAAGATAGAACGTGGTTCCTTCCCCGGGACGGCTCTCCACACGGATCTTTCCTGCATGTTCCTGGATGATGCCGTAGGTGACCGACAGACCCAGCCCCGTGCCCCGTCCCTGCTGGCCCTGGGACACCGTCTTGGTGGTGAAGAACGGGTCGTAGATGCGGTGGATGTGCTCCTGGGCAATGCCGGTGCCGGTGTCGGACACGACCACGCTGACGCCTTCGCCATTGGATGTAGTCACGCGCAGCATACCGCCGTTGGGCATCGCGTCCCTTGCGTTCAGGAACAAGTTCAGAAACACCTGCTGCAGGCGGCCGGCGTTGCCGTTGATTAGCGGCAAGTGCTCGGCCAGTTCATCCCGCACCTGGATCTTCGAAATCTTGAACTGGTGCTCCAGTAGCGCCATGGTGTCGGTGATGATCTTGTTGACATCCACGTCGGTAAACTCGGTGCCGCTGGTGCGGGAGAAATTGAGCAGGTTGTTGACGATCTCCGAAGCCCGGAAAGTCTGGCGGGTAATCTTCTCCAGCAGCGCTCCCTTCTGCGGATCTGCGCCCAGTTGTTTGGAAAGCATCTGGGCATAGGAGGAAATCACGGCCAGGGGGGTGTTGACTTCGTGCGCGACTCCGGCGGCCAGCAGCCCGATGGACGAAAGCTTGTCGGCCTGAGAGAGCTGCGCCTCCAGTTCCACGCGCTCGGTGATGTCGTCCATGATGATCAGCCGCCCGATGACGTTGAACTTGCGCGTGACCAACGGGGCGATGGCGACATTGACGATGCGGTTCTCTCCGGTCGGCGTGCCCAGGCGGAACTTGTAGAGGTTGTGAATGCCGGGATTCTGGCGCACGCGGTAAAACTCTTCCACGAAGGCTGGGGGGAAGACTTCGCTCAGCGGGCGAGTCAGCGCCTGCCAGCGGGGCAGCGCGTACATGACTTCCATCTGCGAGTTCCAGGACTCGATGCGGTCGGCCAGGTCCACCGCCAGCACGCCCACGTTGATGGATTCGACGATGTTCTCATTGAAGTCTTTCAGCCGCTCGTACTCCGTGACTTTTTGCTCCAGCGAGGCGTAGAGGCGGGCGTTCTGAATGGCAATGCCGATGTAGCCTGCCAGCGTCTCCAACAGTTCCACGTCTTCGCTGGAGAGGAAGTCGCCTTCCACAGTTTTCCCCAGCCCGAGAAAGGCGATGGCGCGCTGCTGCGCGCTGCAGGGGATGTAGTAGTTCAGATCCAGTTTGGCGATAGTGTCCTGCGCGCTCTGATCCTCGCGCGGGACCTGGTGGGTGTTGTCGAAAAACAAGTGGCCTTCTTCCATCTCCGGCCGCGGGGCGCCAAGGAAACTCAGGTCCAGGCCGCTGGTCTGGGCCATGCCAAACGACTTGGCCAGCACAAAGCGTTGTGGCGACTCACCAGCGGAGAGGAAGATCGCCATGCGGTCCACCAGCAGGGTGCGCGAGAGGCGGTCCACAACAGAGCCCAGCATCTTGTCAAGATCGGTTTCCGCGCTGAGTTCGCGTCCGAACTCGATCAGGGTTTTGCGGTAGTCGTAACGAGTGCGGTAGAAGAAGTGGTCAATGCGTTCCTGGATCCAACGGCGAACCGGATCGAAGAGCAGGGCCGTGACCACGATCGCCAGCACCAGACCAGCGGGTCCGGAACTAGGTACCTGGGTGTGGACCAACTCGGCTACCCCCGCCACGACCGCGAAATAGGCGCCGACGATGGCCAGGGCCGACAGGGTGTACACCATGCCACGCTTGAAGATCAGGTCCACATCCATCAGGCGGTAGCGGAAGATGGCGTACCCGAACGTCAGGGGCAGCAGGCCCAGCGACAGCACGGAAACCTTCATGGCTGTGGTCGGCAGGGCACCCGTGAGGTAAGGGATGACGTAGAAGAGCGTGAAAGGCGTTATGGCGAGAATGGTGCCGCGGGTGACCCACTTGAGTTGCTGCCGCAGAATGGGGGTGCTGGCCTCGCGGTAGCTGCGCACCAGAACCGCGGCCGCGGCCACGAACAGCACCGCCAGGTATCCCATCTGTAGACGATCCAGATTCCAACTGAGCCGCTCTGTGGCCTTCAGGAACCGCAGCGCCAGGACGTGAATGCCCAGGAGCAGCAGGCCGGGTACGTATAGGGCGGGTATGATCCAGCGGTGTTTGCGGACAACGCCGCGCTTCTCCGGGAAGGTCAGCACGAAATGCAGGAACAGCGCCGGCTGCAGCAGCCAGGCTACGACGTTGCCCCAGTAGATCGTCCAGTCGAACTCGTTGAGCTTCCCGGTGTACTTGAAGGCGTAGAAGATGAACGACACCAGACAGAAAACGTAGAAATGCGTGGAGCCGGGCGCGGTCCAGCGCCGCAGCAGGACGTAGAGTCCGATGCCCAGATAAATCAGCGCGATCAGCCGCAGCCATTGGTTAAGCGATCTCTCCGCGGGCACCAGAATGACGGTCGTGTCCACGGCAACGGAATCGCGTACCAGCGAATACGTGGCTTTGGACCAGGGGCCCACCCGGTATAGTTGGCGGTTCAGGGCGGCATCGTCCTTGACCTCGTGCTGGCCGACGGCTACGAGACGATCCCCATCTTTGATCCCTGCCTTGGCTCCGGGGCCATCTGCCTCCACCCGGTCGGCGATCAAGCTGCCGCCGTGTTCAACCCACCAGACACCGTCATACGGAACCTGGAATTCGCGCTCCTTTTGGAAGTTGATCCAGGCGAGAACCGCGGCCGCCGCCGTCAGGAGGAACAGCAATCCGGCGGTGAAGCGAATTTGAAAGTCACGGTTCATGGGCCGCAGCGACACAAGGGGCTGGGCAGCCGATACAACCCCGTACGGGCGATGCACGTTGGATGCCACGGCGCGCGGCATAGGATATTCCGTAACTATCTTCAAAGAAACAACTTCTCGGATTATAGGAGGAATTGGAGATGGCGGCTACGTTTTTTGGGATCATTATGTGGTATTTGGTAAGTATCTGTGGGGATGTATCTTACTGGTTGCTTGAACCGAGTCTGAGGATTGCGCGCCGGAGCCGGGCGTGAGTCTGCAGAAGCTTCGAGTAACGGGGCTCGCCTGAGCCGGCCTTGGCGCGCACGATTGCCAGCAGCCGTTGCTTGTCTTCCACAGGCCAGTCGGCCAAGTCGGGAATCAGAGCCAGAAGCAGGGCGTAATTGCCGAAGGCAGCCTGTTGCCGCTCGGGCCAGCCCGCAGGACGGACGCCAAGCGTTTGGGCGACCTGGGCAGCTGCAGCTTTGCGCATCCGGGCGGCGTCTCCGTGGAACTGGTTGGCCATGCGGCGTTGCAAAGCGTAACCCAGGTTCCGGATGGCGAACCGGTCCCAGGCACCTCGAGAGGATTCGGGTAATTCGAAGACAACGTGCCCTTGCGCGAGACGTCGCAAGGTGGAGGCTGGAGTCCGATATGCCGGGTTGGCCGCAATTCTCTTTTCCTCGGTCGCAACCACCCTTGCCAGTTCTGGACGCATGGGCCGGAATCCCAGCTTTCGGTAGAACCAGAAGGCCCCGGACTGGATGGCTTCCGGGTTGTCTTTGCCCAGTTGGTATGGGTAGACCGAGATGCAAGTAACGCCGAGCAGCTGATGCAACATGCGCAAGGCCTGCGCATAGATCCAGGCGGTTTCGCCGTCGCGGTAGGCGTAAAAAGTGTTGAAGCCGATCTCCATCCACTCGAACAGCGCGATGCCTTCGATGTAATTGATGGGGACGCCGTTCTTCAGCGTGAATCCGGCCTGGTAGGCGCGCAGGGGCAGGCGCCGCTCGGGGAGCAGGCCCCAGAGAAAGATTTCGACTCCGCGGCCAACGCTGGCCTGAATCACACTGGGGGGATTGCCGAGGCTGGTGCCGTAAAGCTCGCGGTAGCGGACCGTGGTGGCTTCGCGGCACAGGTGAATGATCTTCTCGCCCTCGCGGCGGGAGAGTTCCTTCAGCGTTAGCGGAGGCAACGCCAGCTCACGGGCCAGGGACACATCGCGGCGCTGGATCAGGGACTGGCGATGATAGAAGATTCGCCGCACCGGGCGTTTGCTCAGCGTGCGGGTGGCGCGGGAGTTGCCCAGTTGCCAGCGAATGGGCAGTTGGAGAGCGCCGAACATTTCGACGCGTTCATCCGGCGAGATGGGTAACCGGGCAATCTGGCGGATGAGCCAGGGCAGTTCGTCGCCGCCGCTGGCGGCGTGCAGCCACTTCCGGTAGTCAACGTCAGCCTCGACGCGGGCGTCTTCCTCGAGCAACGGCAAGAAGCGTGGCAGGGTTGCGGCGAGGCGCTCGGTTTGCTCGTATTCGTCCCAGACAATGGAAATCTTGCTGGGAAAACGTTGCACCAGCCAGCAAACCTCGTCGTAGTTCCAGAAGGCCGTGAGTTCGGTGCCGGCGATCCCGGACGATTCCTCATTGTCGAGCACGGAGAAATCTGCGCCTTGGGCGGCGAGAGCAGCCATGCGGCGCGAAAATGCGCGGAGCAGGGACTCGACCTGGCGCAGAACGGCAGCATTCGGAGGGAAGGCGCGCAGGAAGACCAGGATGTCGTGGAAGCGTGCGAGGGATGCGGGATCGGGATAGCGTACGCGGCTGAGGCGGGTCAGCAAGCGCTGAATTTCGGCCGCGCGAATCTCGCCAACGTGCCGCTTGGCGATTTCAAGTTGTGTCAACAGACGATCGAGGCGGGCCATGGCGAAGGGGACATGATAGACGAATCCAGGCCGGGTGGCTTTCCCCCATCGCGCTGAGAGCAGTGCACTGCTGTTGCCAGATGCAGGCCGGTCGAGGCACGGCTGCAGCATCCAGGCTGCGGCGCTGTTGAGTCTATGCGAGCTGCCTGTCCTGGCGCTCAATACGAAAGGTGTAACAGCCCGCGGTCGTGGAATTCACGTGGATGTAGTCCACATCGGGAGCAGCGAATATTGTCTCGATGGCAGCTTCCATGTTTCCGTCGCTGACATATTCCCGCACAACCAGACGCCTGCCGCGGGCGTAGCCCTCGAGGGTGCGTGGACTGGCACGAAGTTCATCAGGGACGCCGCCGTTCTCCGGATAACGCTCGCAGGCCGCGGCGTGAATGAACACCGGGCCGGGCAGGGGCAGCGACTCCACTCCCGCGAAGCGGTCATAGGTGAAGAGAAGTCTCCGGTCCACACCTGGAGTGATCAAGCGCAGGCAGTGCCGGCACGGGGCAGATTCGGCGCCGACTTCGCTGTGAGCCGGGTGTCCATAAACCGGCGCCTGCATGGTTTGGCGGACGGCTTCAGCCACTTTCGTGGGGATGGCCACAATACGAATCGGTTGCATGATCATGCCTCGCTTGATTGTGAATTCAGAGCCACGGTGCGTGCTCTCGGTAAGAGCGATTGTGGATGGAGCCGGTGGCGGGTTGCTATCCGTTTCTTGCGTTCAAATGCGGAAAGCTACGAGTTGGGCGTTCTCGACGAACCAGACCTGCAGCAGCACACCATTCCTTCCGATTACAATCGTGTTTTCCTTATGACAACCACCGAAGACATCATCCAACGCGAGCGCCAATTTCTCCTCCAGACCTACAACCGTTATCCCATCGTGATTGAACGGGGCAAAGGCGTGTTTCTCTATGACCTCGACGGGAACAGGTATCTTGATTTTGTTGCCGGGCTGGGTGTGAATGCCCTGGGCCATGCGCACCCGCGCATTGTCAAGACGGTTCGCGAGCAGGCGGCGAAGTGCATCCACCTCTCGAATCTTTACTACAACGAATACCAGGGACCGTTAGCCGAGAAATTGTGCCAGCTATCCGGGATGCAGCGAGTGTTTTTCTCCAACAGCGGGACCGAGGCCATTGAAGGCTCCATCAAGCTGGCGCGGCTGGCCGGGCATCGTGCGGGGGGTGAGGCCAAGAGTCGTCTGGTGGCGCTGCAAGGCTCGTATCACGGGCGGACCTTCGGTTCGATGTCGCTGACCGGGCAGGACAAGTACCGCAGGGGATTTGAACCTCTGCTGGAGGACGTGAAGTTTGTCAACCAGAACCACGTGGAAGCGCTGCGGGGTGTCGTGAATGACAATACTTGCGCCATCGTGCTGGAACCGATCTTTGGCGAAGGCGGGATTCGCGAGTGCTCGGGCGAATTTCTGGGCGAATGCCGGGCTCTGGCCGACCGGCATCGGGCTGCGCTGATCTTCGACGAGATCCAGTGCGGGCTGGGGCGCACGGGTACGATGTTTGCCTTTCAGACATTTGGGGTGACGCCGGACATCGTCGCGATTGCCAAGCCGATCGCCGCAGGCCTGCCGCTGGGGGCGTTTCTTGCGAAGGAGGAGTTCGCATCGGCGATCTCCGTAGGACAGCATGGGACCACGTTCGGCGGTGGGCCGCTGGCCTGCCGCGTGGCGCTGGAGTACCTGGCGATCGTCGAGGAAGAGAAGTTGCTCGAGAATGTGGAACGTGTGGGGGCTTACCTGCAGCACCAGCTTAAGGAAGTGGCGCAACGCTATGCCGCCGTGCAGGAATGCCGCGGGCGGGGCTTGATTCAGGGATTGCAACTTGACATTCCCGCGCGACCGATCGTGGAACAGGCACTGGCACAAGGAGTGCTATACAACAGTACCCAGGACACTGTGTTGCGTTTCCTTCCACCTTTCCTGCTGGAGGAGAAGCACGTGGACAAGGGCGTCCGCGTGCTCAAGAAGTTGCTGGGGAAGAAGCGGCGAAGCTCGTGATGGTTCGTGGTTGGCGACAGCGGGCGCGGCCATGGTGGTGGTACACGCGAGATCGTTCGCCCTTTCGGGCTCAGGATGACGCCGGGTGGAGAGGGCTCAGGATGACGCGGGCGTCAGGCAGGGGTCAGCATGGCGCCACGTGGGCCGAAGCTGCGAATGCGGAGCAAAAAAAGGGGAGCCGAAGCTCCCCTACACAGAAGCGACAGAGGCGATATCACTTAAATAGAGTCCAACGGCAAGGGAAGAGTTGTCCGCGCACGAAGAAACAATTGTGACCAACCGCTCGGCTGTGACCGGCAACCAACAAGACTCTCCAGCCTGGGAGGAGCGCCGGACCAGTCTGGATGGGGCGCGCATGCGCTACCTGTTCAGCGGAACCGGGCCAGCGCTGCTGCTGGTGCATGGGTTGCTGGGATACTCCTTTTCCTGGCGATTCAACATTCCAGTCCTGTCACGGCAGGCAACCGTGTACGCGGTGGACCTGTTAGGAGTGGGATTCTCCGACCGGCCTGCGGGGCTTGACTGCTCGCTGCGTGCCAGCGCGGCGCGCTTGCTGCGATTCGTGGATGGAGTCGGGATTGACTCCTGCGATCTGCTCGGGACCTCGCAGGGCGGAGCGGTGGCGATGATGGCGGCGGCGCTGGCGCCGCGGCGGGTGCGCCGGCTGATTCTAGCTGCTCCGGTGAACCCCTGGTCCACGCACGGTCAGCACCTCGTAACCCTTCTCAACCACCGCGCGGTGGGAGGGTTGTTCCTGTGGCTGGCGCCGCTGATGCGGCCCGGGCACCGACTGGTGTTGCGCCGGCTCTATGGGGACTCGCGACGCATTTCCCCTGGCACCCTTGAAGGCTACTCCGCGCCATTCGCCATTCCCGGCACGCTCGAACACGGCCTGGGCATTCTGCGCTCGTGGAGAGAAGACCTGCAGCAACTGGAAGCTGCGCTGCCGCAAATCGCACACATTCCGACCCTGCTCATCTGGGGAAGCCGGGATCGTGCGGTGAGTGCGGCTTCGGCGAACGCGTTGCGCGAGCGCTTCCGGAATTGCCGCCTTGTGCTGATGCAGGGCATCGGCCACTTGCCCTATGAAGAAGCTCCGGAGGAGTTCAACCGCATAGTCGGCGAATTTCTGGCGACCCCTCCCGGCTGATCCCAGTGGTAAGCTCGTGCGGGGGCGGTGCTCGGTGCCTCTGCTGGCCCACCTTATGACCCAGCACATCCTCGACCTGCTGCGCGCATACCTGGCCCACTATGGCTACTGGGCAGTCGCGGTGGCGTTGCTGCTGGAAAATGCCGGCGTGCCGGTGCCGGGTGAGACCACTCTCCTGCTGGCCAGTTTCCTGGCCTACTCAGAGCACCATCTTCACCTGGGCTACATCATCCTGGTGGGCGTCTGCGCCGCCACCATCGGAGACAATCTTGGGTTCTCCATCGGATACCATGGCGGACGTCCCCTGCTGGAGCGCTACCAACATGTTTTTCACATTCCGCGACGTACCCTGGCACGGGGCGAGCACCTGTTTCAGCGCTACGGGGCGGGTACGATTTTTGTGGCCCGCTTTATCGTCGGCATGAGGATCGTGGCCGGACCGCTGGCCGGCGTGCTGCGCATGGACTGGCGCAGATTTGCCATCTACAACCTTCTTGGCGCTGCGCTCTGGGTCACCGTGATTTCAGCGATTGGATATATTTTCGGGAAGTATTGGGACGACCTGATGCGGGTCATGCACGGCATGAACCTCGTCCTGCTCGCGGCGGCGGCCGCAGTTATGCTTCTGCTCTGGTGGCGGTGGCGAAGAAGGACTCTGGAGTCAGACTTGAAATAGCCCGCACGCAAGCCGTTCCCAAGCGACGCGACACGTTCTGTTAGGCTAGCAGGAGTTCCTCTGCGAGCCGGCCGATGAACCTTTACGCCAAGCGCATGCTGGTGTTGATCGTGGGCTGGGGGTTCATCCTGCTGGGAATTGTGGGGCTATTCCTGCCCATCCTGCAGGGCGTGCTCTTTCTCGTGATTGGCCTGATTATTCTCTCGTCG
Source organism: Terriglobales bacterium (assembly GCA_035542575.1). Taxonomy (GTDB): domain Bacteria; phylum Acidobacteriota; class Terriglobia; order Terriglobales; family Acidobacteriaceae; genus JAIQET01. The sequence goes on from DATKLE010000033.1 coordinate 13,403, forward strand.
GAGTACGTCTGGGCGCACCATCTATTAACCCGGTTGCGAACGCGTTATCCAAGGATCGGCCGCATCGCGGACGCGGCGGCCGGGAAGGCCGGGATCTGGTTGCGGCGCCTGGGTCGCCAACGGCAGCCCGATTGATGCTCCCCAGCCAGAATGCTACCCTCAAAATCAGCGAATCCGATCCATGCCCACTCCGCTTCGAGTTGCTGAGTCGATGCCTGTCTCCCCGGGGCAGCGCGTAGGCCGCCTGCTGCACCTGGAAATTCCCGAGGTGTGGGTACGCTTTCTATTGGCGATTGTGGGGCTGGTACTGGCGTTTGGCGCGGCGCTGTTTTCTACGGTCTCGCGGGAGTCGGGCAATCTCTGGGCCACGCTCATCCTGGCGTCTACGGCGCTGGTTCTGGCAACCCTGGTGGGCCTGACTACCGTGCCCTACCTGGCGCGGCGGGTAGCTGCGGCGCGCATTCGTGATGCTTTCGACTACGAGGTGACGCGCGTGGGAATTGCTTACGTCCTCGTCATCCTTGTGATCGGGATTGCCGCGCTCAACACCGGCAATAACCTGCTGTACATCGTAGTGGCCGCGATGCTGGCGGCGATTCTGGTCTCCGGGTTTGCCTCGGCCATCGTGTTGCGCGAACTCGAACTGGATGTTCGCCTGCCCGGGCAGGTGTTTGCCGGCCGGGCGACGGTGGGAAGGATCGCGGTGCGCAACCCGCGGCGCTGGCTGCCCTCGTTCTCCGTCAGCGTGGTCTCGTTCAAGAAGAAGACCGCAAGCAAACACTGGCGCTGGCTGCCTGCGACCTTTGTGTTTCCTCCGGGACGTTCGCCGGAGCGGCAGTGGATCCAATTGCCCGACCGGCAGTTGCGCCGGGTTGCGGAGAAGCCTGCGCCGCCGGCTATCTTTGAGGGGGCAGTGTACTTTCCTTACATCGCCGCGGGCGAGGAGCTGATCGCGGAACTCGAGCTGCGCTTTGCGCGTCGAGGACGCTATCAGCAGGATAGTTTCGGCCTGGCCACCCGCTTTCCGTTTGCCTTCCTGACCAAAACGCGGCGCGTGCCGCTGGCCCGGGAGGTTCTTGTCTATCCGCCGGTGGAGCCGCCGGACGAGTTTTTCGAGATTCTCCCGATGATCACAGGCGAGTTCGAGACCTTTGTGCGCGGCCGTGGCTACGATCTGTACCGCATCCGGGAATACATGCCGGAAGATTCGGCGCGGCACGTGGACTGGAAGGCGACGGCCAAGTCGGGCTCGCTCAAAGTGCGCGAGTTCAGCCGCGAGGACGAACGCAAGCTGCGCATCGTCTTCGACAACCCCGCGCCGGGGACGGTTTCGGAGAAAGCGTACGAGAGCGCGATTACCCTGGCGGCCTCGCTGGGCTGGCACTTCGCGGAGGAAGACGCCGAGGTTTCTTTTGTGGCGCCGGGATACGCCGGCGGGCCAGACATCTACGAATTCCTCGCCTACCTGGCCACGGTCGAAGCGCAGGCCGCGCCCCCGGTGCTGGAATCTCTACAGATATCCGACGACTACAACGTCATCCTGACGGCCCGCCCGCACGGCACCATTCCGACGGCCCTCTGGGCGTGCTCCTATTTTGTGTTTATCGGAAGCCGGGAATGAGCATCAAAGTGCTCAGTTCATGTCGTGCAGCGAAACGGACGGCATTGGCATCAAAACTTACAGCCGCTACTCCGTCTCAAGCAACAAGCCAATCCCAAACGCGAGGTTTTATGCACCGCAAAGACCGCTGGATTTTGAAAATAATTCTGTCATTGACGGTCGCAGTGGCGCTGGGAGCGCTGCCCGTGCAGGCCAAGCGAGCTCCCGAAATTCCTGCCGGTACCACTGTCAAAGTTCGCGTCATTGACAAACTCAGCAGCGAAGAGAACGAGGTCGGAGATAACTTTCACGGCACGCTGGAAGAGCCGATCATGGTGGACGGCAAGGAGCTGTATCCGAAGGGAGCCGACGTCAACGGACGCGTGACCGACGTGCATCGCTCGGGGCGGCTCAGTGAACCGGGGGAACTGGACCTGGTCCTGACCACGGTGACCTCGGGCAGTCTTAGTTCATCGCTGGCAGTGGAACCGCTGGTGATCAAGGGCGAATCGCACGCCAAGAGCAACGCTACCAAGATCGGGGGCGGAGCCGCTCTGGGCGCGATCATTGGCGCCATCGCTGGAGGCGGGAAAGGCGCCGCCGTCGGCGCCGGTGTGGGTGGAGCGGCCGGTACAGGCGCAGCTGCCGCCACAGGGAAAAAACCGGCCACGGTGGAGTCCGAAGCCGTGCTGGCTTTCACCACGACAGCGCCGTCCGGCGCTGCGGGAGAGACAGCGACCCCGCAAGCAGCTGTGAGTACTCCCGGGCGCGCGAGCGCGACGGGCGTGGACAAGGCACCGGATCAAGGCAACCAACCCGCGGCCACGGTGGAGTCGAACGACTCCAGTGCGGCTTTCACCCTGCGGGATCGGAGGGTGATTCGGGACTGCGTGAGCGAACACGCCTCCGATTTCCCCCCGGAAACCACGGTGCGGCCGGAACTGCCCTCGGGTGAGGAGCGGCAGTTGCAGAAAGGGCAAACCATGCCGGCCGATATTGCCAAGCAGGTCAAGTCTTTGCCGCTGGCTTGCGAGCAGCAGCTTCCCGCATTGCCCGCTGACCAGGAAAGGGTGGTTTATAACGGACGGGTTCTGCTCATCAACAGCAAGAACTACATTCTGGATCAGTTCTATCTCGACGGGACTGACTAGCGTCCGGGCCGCTTGCAGGGCAGGGTCTTGAGATCCTGCCCTACATTCTTCCTTTCCCGACGCCCCATTTCGTCATATACTCCCGCCGAAGTGCGCCTTTCGTGGGGTGGGACCGATTAAATCTGGGCCCCAAGAGGTGGCCAATGCATATCTACGACCTGATCAAGGGGCAAGACACGTACCGCGCTGACGCTAAGCAAAGTGTCCTGGATGTGGCCCGGGCCATGGTGGAGCGCAACATTGGAGCAGTACCGGTAGTGCGGGACGGCATTCTGGTCGGCATTTTTTCAGAGCGGGACCTGATGAAGCGCGTGGTGGTCGAGGGGCGCGACCCGCGCAGCACTTCCGTCGAGCAGGTCATGACCGCAGACCCGCTTACGGTAAACGCGGACGAGGAGCTGGAAAACGGCCTGTTGCTGATGCGGCGCCACGGTTTCCGCCATCTGCTGGTGTGTGAAGGCAACCAACTCAGAGGAGTGGTTTCGCTGCGCGACTTGATGCTGCACCACCTCAGCGAGAAGGATGACGAAGTCCGGATGATGCGGGCCTACATCCAGGCGACTCCGGAGATGTAAGGAAATTTGTTCTGGGCTCAGCCGAAAGGGCCCCGCGTGCAAATAGCCGACGGCGCCGTTGGTAACCACCCCCGCGCGCCCGTGACCTGCCGCCGGCAGCTCCATCCCCCCAAAGACACAACTGCTTGCCGCAGTCCAGAGGTAACTGTTACCGACAGTTACTTTGGTGCATTGACCATTGGGCAGGAACTGTTAAGGTGCTCTCAGGAGGAGAGCGAATCGGTGTAGCTTGCCGGCCCCAAGGCCGGCAAAACCAGCGCCCCCGATCAACCCCCATGCAGATCGATAGCGCTCTGTGGATTGCTCAGCCGGTGCTGCAGTTCGCGACCGCGACGACGCTATTTGCCCGCCGCCTGCAGCGCAGGTTCCCGGTGTTTTTCGCCTATCTGATCTGGCAGATTCTGGTTTTTGGCCTTCTGTTTCCCATTCGTCGCTGGGGAAGTTACTCGGAGTATTTCTACGCTTTTTGGATTGCCGACGCGATCACCCTGGCGCTGGGTTTCAAGATTATCCATGAGATTTTTTTGGACGTGTTTCGTCCCTACCACGCCTTGAAAGACCTCGGGTCGGTGCTGTTCAATTGGGCCGCGCTGGTCATGATCCTGGTGGCGAGCGTAGTGGCGGCGGCGAGTCCAGCGACCAGCCAGGGTCCGCTGGTGCAGGCGGTTTTCACCGTGCAGCGCTGTGTCCGCGCCATGCAGTGTGGGCTCATCCTGTTCCTGCTGGTATTTTCCAGGTATTTGGGGGTCTCCTGGCGGCAACAGAGCTTCGGGATCGCCCTCGGCTTCGGTGGCTTTGCGATCGTCGACCTGGGATTGATTGCGCTCAACGCCGCGGGGCGAGTGGGGCCGTCACGCGTGGATTTGACTAATGCCGTGGCCTACAGTTGTGCGATCCTGGTGTGGCTGGGGTATGCCCTGCTGCCCGGTGTGTGCCGCGATGCTTCCGCGAACCTACTGAGGTCGCAACGCTGGGACGAAGGCCTCAGCGACGTGCAGCATCCTCTGCCGGCTGACTCGCTGATCCCGATGTTCGAGGGCATGGTGGACCGGGCCTTCTCACGCACCAACGGCGGTCCGGCCCGCTCACAACCCGAAGCCGAGTCAGAGGTGGCGGCCGCAGCCGCGGCCGGAGTTGGTGCTACCGGTTCCGCGCCCGGCAAGTCTCCGGCGCACTCTCCGCGTGGTCCTAATTCGTAACTGGCCATCCTGTTCGCTGTAAGTTTTTCCGAGGCTGACTTTCTGGACGTGGCTGTGCCGGCTCAACCGCAGATGCACGCCACCGCCGGCTCGGAGGGAGGTGCCGCTAAGTAGAAACGGGCTCCAACAGACTTTTGCTTGGCATCTCATTCCCGCTCCGGAATTCTCATGAAACGTTTTACTAATGCATTCCCAAGTAACTGAAAAAGCGGTAGAAACAGACGTTTCATTCTTCAACGTGCCACCCGGCTCAAGGTGGCAGTTCACACCAGTTACAAAAAACTCTACTTGGAAAATTTGCAACTGCCCGTATAATGCGTGGCCGTGAGGGTTTCCGCTCCCAGGGGACCCGCACGCAAGGAGAACAGTCCATGAAACGTGCGATCAGGGTGTTACTCCTGATGGTAGGTCTGGTTGGCACGTACGTTGCGGTTGCCACTCCGATGCTTCCTACACCGGAGACTGGACCGTATCCGTGGTGCCCGCCGAGGAACCCGAACTGCAATCCGTAGCTTGAGCAGCCCACTATGTGGGGGGTTCTTAATTTGCCGCGATGCGCGGCTTGGGTTCACGGGGCTGGTGGATTGCGCAAAGCAATCCCGGCCCCTCTTTTTGTTTGTGGAGTTTCGCAGTGTTCTTAGTGAGTGCCGCGCAGCGTTGCTCGCAGATTCCCGGCCAATTCTTCAGCATCGAACACCGGCGGCTGGCAAGTAAAGCCTGAGCAGACAACCGCGGCAGTTTTTTCTTCCTTGACCACAGGCAGGCGGGAAATGGTTTCGGCCAGCGCCGGCGGAAGATTCTGCGGCACCGCTTCGTTCCCGGCCAGTTTGAGGACGGCTTTCCCGAAGGCAAATGGAGCTACGGCCGCCGCATGAAGTTCGCGGGCGCGCGTGTCCTCGCCGATGATCACGACTTGTGTGTGCGGCTGCGACAAGTGCACGGCAGCGATTCCATAGGTTGCGGCGAAGATCCCATACTTGTCCGCCAGGCCGGCTAGAACCTCGAGAGTCTGCCCGGCCTTTTCGCGATACTCCTGCTCGTTGGTGTAGCCGTGAAGACGCAGCAGGGCGATTGCCGCCACTGGATTTCCCGCCGGAGTCGGGGAGTCCTGGAAGGGTTTGCGGCGGGTGCCGAGCACGCCTAGCGACTTCTGAGCTGACCCGGCAGGTTTTTCCGTGTCGAAAAATCCGCCGGACGTCGGATCGAAGAACCGTTCGATCATGGCGTCGGCGATGCGGCGCGCGAAGTTGAAATAGCTCAGGTCGGCGGTGGCTTCGTAGGCGTCGAGGCAAGCGACGGCGGTGAAGGCATAGTCATCGAGCAGGCCGGCGATTTCCCGGTGCTCTGCCTGAGGATCGGAATAAGCCATCACGTGCAGCAGGCCGCGCCCGGGGCGCCAGCCATCGGCAAGAATACGGTCGAGCGAGCGCAGCCCAAAATGCCGCGCCCCATCCAGGTTCAACACCTGGGCGGCTTCTAAATATGCCGAGACGCACAGCGCGTTCCAGCCTACGTACATGGTCTTGTCCACGTATGGCGTGGGCCGCTTCAGGCGGGCTGCGTACATCTTCTTCCTGGCTGACTCCAGCAGTCCACGGACGCGGTCGGGTGTCAGGCTCATCCGCTTGCCGATCTCTTCCACTGAAGCCCGGACATAGAGCACATTCTTCGCCGGGTTGTGATGCATCTCGCCGACTTCGTTGATGTCGTAGCGCAGGCAGGCCACGGACGCTTCCTCTTCGCTCAAGACCGCGCGCGTTTCCTCGACGGTCCAGGTGAAGTAGTCGCCGTCATCGTCCATGGAGTAGTCGGCGTCCTGCGAGGCGTAGAAGCCCCCGTGCTCGCGGTTGCTGAGCCATTCGTCCATCCAGCGGATAATGTCGCGGGCGACAGAAGCGAAAAACTCGTTGCCGGTGGCCTGATAGGCGTGCACGTAATTCTTCAGCAGCTCCGAGTTGTCGTAACACATCTTCTCGAAGTGCGGTACGACCCAGCGCTCATCCACCGAGTAGCGATGGAAGCCTCCGGCGAGCTGGTCATGGACCCCGCCGCGCGCCATCTTCTCCAGGGTGTGGGTGAAAACATGTAGCAGCCGCTCATCCCCGGAGCGCGCGTACTGGTCAATCAGCAGGTCGAGAATGGACGGATGCGGGAACTTGGGCGCGCTGCCGAAGCCGCCGTTCACCGCATCGAACATGCTCAACGCCGACTCCACCAGGGAATCAATCACCTTGGGCGAAAACTGTCCGCTGCGTCCGGCAAACGACTCCGCGCTGGAAATCGCGCTCTCTACCAGCTTGGCCTGCTCGACCACGTCGCCGTGCTTCTCGCGATAAGCATCGGAAATGGCCAGCAGCACGCGCTTGAAGCTGGGTCGTCCATAACCGTCGTCGGGAGGGAAGTAGGTGCCACCGTAAAACGGCTTGCCGTCGGGCGTGAGAAACGCCGTCAGCGGCCAGCCACCCTGTCCGCTGATCGAACTCACCGCCACCTGGTAGCGGCTGTCAATGTCGGGACGTTCGTCGCGGTCTACCTTGACTGCGATGAAACGCCCGTTGACGATCTGCGCGATCTCGGGACTGTCGTAGGATTCGCGATCCATGACATGACACCAGTGACACCACACTGCGCCAATGTCGAGCAGGATAGGCTTATTCTCGCGCTGCGCCTCGGCAAAAGCGTCTTCACCCCACTCGTGCCAGCGGATGGGCTGATGCATGGCCGAGCGCAGGTAGGCGGAAGAGGCCTTGGCGAGAGCGTTGAGGGAGGCGGCGGTCATTGAGCAAGTGTAAATGGTTTTCGCGCGAGCCGGGTGAGGCCAGTGTAGCGAATGGACGCGCCTCCGAGATTCACCAGATCCGCCGCACTCCGTAGGAGTCGAAGACCTGCTCGTTGCTCACGATCGGGATGGCCTCCATTTGTGACTGAGCGACGAGCATGCGATCAAACGGATCCTTGTGCGGGCCGGGCAAGAGTCCCGCCCGCAGACCGTGTTCTGCGGTGATCGGCAGAGAAAAAAAGCCATCGCGGGAGAGGTAGTCGGAAAAATCTCGAACTAGATCGATGCTAACGATCAGCTTGCCCAATCGGACCTTGGTGGAAATCTCCCAGGCAGATGCGGCGCTAACCAGAATTTCGTTCCCTTCGTCGGCAATGAGTTTCCTGGCTCGCGGGGACAGACGGCCTTCCTCCCTCCACCACCACAGCAGAGCGTGGGTATCAAGGAGCAGCCGCAATGGCGCTACTCCCAATGCTCGAGTTCCTCGTCCGGGAGCGGCTCGAAGAACGAGGGAAGGATTTCCAGTTTGCCGCGCAGCGCCCCCGGCTGACGCCTGCCATGCTTGCGGGTCAAGGGAACCAGCCGTACCACGGGTTCCGAACCGCGGGCGATGATGATCTCTTCGCCGCGGCAAGCCTGCTCGATGAGGCGGGAGAGGTTGGTTTTAGCTTTGTGGACAGTTACCGTTGGCATATTAGCTAGATTAGCTTAGCTATGCGGCCACGTCAAGGTCTCCGGCACCAACGGCCCACTTCGGTAACTGGCAAGTGGAACGGACAGCGGCCACACTACGGGTATGAAACTTCAGACGGAGCTGGCGGGCTTAGCAGTTTTCTCATTGTTAGGTTTGGTACTTTGTGGTGTGAGCTTGCCACTGGGCTATAGTGGTCTGTCCCCATGGTGGGGCGCGCTGATAGTCTGGCTCATGTCTCCCCAGCTTCTTTGGTTACGTCGGCATACATTGCTGCAGATTTTATTAAGCCAAGCACACGGAACCAGGCGATCGTGGCGTTCGCACTTACCGTGCCTGTCGCCATCATCATCTGGCACTTCAGGTTCACAGGGATTTAGGTCGAGTGGAGAAGTGTAGTCTGCAAGCAGAATTACACCACGAGCCGCCTGGCAATCGAGCAGTACAACTCCACCGCATCATCCAGTTGCTTCTTCCCCACGTACTCCCCCTCCGTATGCGCCACGTGAATGGACCCCGGCCCCACCAGTAGCGGCTCCCCCCAATTGCTGAGCGCAGGGATGTCGGTGGTGAAGGCGGCCACCATCGTGGGCAGGCCGTCGAGGGTGCGCAGGCGGACGAAGGGAATCTCGAGAGTGAACTCGACTTCTGCCAGCCCTTTCACGGCCGTCTCAATTTCGCGACGCAACTGCTGCGCCGGGCCAACGAGCCGGTAAAGCAGCTGCGCGCGGGCCATGTCAGGAATGACATTGGGGGCGCGCCCGCCTTCGATCAAGCCGATGTTCAGCGTGCACGGACCGACGCCCTCTTCAGTGGGAAGCTTCATGGCGCGCAGTCGGTGCAGTGCTTCAATCAGCTTGTCGATGGCGGACTCGCCCAGCTCAGGGTAGGCGGAATGGGCCATGCGCCCGTGGGCCGTCACCGTCGCCCGCAGCGAACCCTTGGAGGCAACCGCAATTTTGTTCTCGGTGGGCTCGCCATTGACCAGAAACTTGCATCCGGGAGACTGCTGGTTTGCCACTTTGGCACCCAGGCTGTCGCGCTCCTCGCCCACCAGGAAGAGCAGTCCAACATAGATTCCCCCGGATCGCAGGCGCTCGGCAGCGGCGATCTGGGCGGCGATGATGCCCTTGGCATCGCACGCGCCGCGTCCGTAGATGCGGGTGGCGTCCTCCGATGACGGAATGAATGGCGGCACCGTGTCCATGTGGGTGGAGAAGACGACCGCAGGCCGAGGTTGCTGGGGCGACGTGGCGAAGACGTTCTGGCGTGTGCCCTCGACCGGCATCTTGGTGGCCTGATAACCGAGACGGCAGAGCTCGCGGTGCAGACAGTCTCCGACAGCGCCTTCGTTGCCGGTGATGGACTCAATGTCCACCAGCTGGCGCGTGAATGCGACCACGTCCATGCGGAGAGGATAAACTAAATCGCGTGCTCGCCCAGAATTCCATCAAGTCTCTCTTTCTCGACGGCCCCGCCGGACGCCTGGAAGCCTTGCTGAATGCTGGCTCGGAGAATGCCAGCTACGCCGCCCTGGTCTGCCACCCCCATCCGCTATTTGGGGGAACGCTGCACAACAAAGTCGTGTTCCACACCATGAAGGCGTTGAACAGCTTCGGATTTCCCGTGCTGCGCTTCAATTTTCGCGGCACCAGCCTGAGCCAGGGGGAGCATGACCACGGCCGCGGCGAAATGGAAGATGTCCGTACCGCGCTCGATTGGCTAGATGGCGAGTTCCACCTGCCTCTGCTGTTCGCGGGATTCTCGTTTGGGGCGGCAGTGGGACTGCCAGTGGCTTGCGCCGATGCCCGAGTGCGGGCCGTCATCGGGCTGGGCGTCCCAATCGCCCCGATTGATGAGCGCGCCTACGATTTTTCCTTTCTCCAGACCTGCGCCAAGCCCAAGCTGTTCGTCAGCGGGGCGCGCGACCAGTTTGGGCCGAGAGCGCAGTTGCAGCGGTTGGTGGAGCCGCTCCCGGAGCCACGCAAACTGGTCATCGTGGAAGGGGCGGATCATTTTTTTGAAGGGCGGTTGCGAGAGTTGCGCGAGGCGGTCGAAAACTGGATCCGAGAGGTGACGATCGCTTAAAAGCACTGGTCTCACCACAGAGGGCACCGGGGACACGGAGCGCAATCCAAATTGCTCTCTGCTACATTGTTCAGGTCATGAAGCCTTCCCGCAGCTTTGCCAGTGATAACAATGCCGGGATTCATCCTGAAGTGCTGCAGGCCATCGCTGCTGCCAATCAGGGGCATGTGGTCGGATATGGCGATGATCCTTACACTGAGTCAGCCGTTGGCAAGTTCAAAGAGCATTTCGGCGATGACATTGAAGTTTTTATTGTGTTCAATGGCACGGCGGCGAATTGCTTAAGCCTGAAGGCGCTGACCGACTCATACCACGCAGTGATCTGCACCGAGGCGGCGCATATCTACACCGATGAATGCGGAGCGCCGGAGAAATTCACCGGGTGCAAGCTGATTCCGATTCCGACGGTTGACGGCAAACTTACGGTCGAGTCCGCCAGCCACGCCTACCACGGCATTGGGGACCAGCACCACGTGCAGCCGCGGGTAATCTCGATTACCCAAGCCACCGAGATGGGCACGGTGTACACGCCGGTGGAGATCAAGGCTTTGGCCAAGTTTGCCCACGAACGGAAAATGTTTCTGCACATGGATGGGGCGCGTATCGCCAACGCGGCGGTCAGTCTGGGACTGGGCTTGCGGGAAATAACTCGGGACTGCGGCGTGGATGTGCTCTCCTTCGGCGGCACCAAGAATGGGGTGATGGGCGCAGAGGCGGTCATCTTCTTCGGCAGGAAACTCGCCCACGACTTCCTCTATCTGCGCAAGCAGGGCATGCAACTGGCCTCGAAGATGCGCTTTATCTCGGTGCAGCTCGAAACGCTGCTCTCCAACGACCTGTGGCGGAAAAGTGCCCAGCACGCCAATCGCATGGCGAAGCTATTGGAAAAGGAAGTGAAAAAGATCCCCCAAGTGAAGGTCGTCTACAAAGTGGAAGCCAATGGAGTCTTTGCCCAGATTCCATACCATGCCATCGCCACGCTGCAGAAACGCTACTTCTTTTACGTGTGGAACGAAGAGCAGTCGGTGGTGCGCTGGATGTGCTCGTTCGACACCACGGAAGAGGACATCAGGGGATTTGCAAGGTTCTTGGCGGAGACGGTGAAAGGCTAATCCACAGAGGACACGAAGGCACGCGGAGGAGGCCACTTCCGGGTCATTCCTGCTCGAGCATTTTGCGCAGCGTCGGCTTGTGCTTCTGCGTCTTCTTTTCCCTGCGATCGGGAACCACGCGCGCGGCAGGTGGCGTGCCAATCTGTTCGCGTGCCATTGCCTTCACGGCCTGCACGGCACGAAAGCGCCTGACTTTTTTCTTCTTGGCCACGGCAGCATGAGTCTAAGCCAGTTTCGCCGCCGAGGTCACGAATGTACAATGATTCTGCCGAGCCCGAGGCCTGACCAGCCCTATGGATGAACGGGAATTTTTCGACGAGCGGCCGGAAAAGAAGATCGCCACGCTCAACTGTCCGCATTGCCAGCAGTCGGCGGAATACGAGATTACCTGGTTGGCGCGCACCAAGAAAAAGCAACTCCCCGGACGGGCCGACGAGCGCGATCGCGCCAGGTTCGCCAAGGCCCGCTCCTACCTGCTGCGCCGCGACGACCTGATGGTGTGCAAGAACCTGCGCTGCCGCAAACGCTTCGAAATTTCCGGCGTGCAGTCGGTCGTGTTCACGGAATAGTGGTCAGCACTCGGCATTCAGTCCCTTAAGGCTCGCACCGTGCGGGGAAATTCTGTAGTGCCCGCGCCTTCCTCCCGTTTTGAAACTCTGCTGGCCGGAGGCTGAGTGCCGAATGCCGAGCGCTGATTTATACTTTTGTGTTTCCATTCAGGAGTCTCACTTTGAAAATTCTGGTCTGTATGAAGCAGGTGCCGCAGAAAGACGCGCCGCTCAAACTCAACGAGACGGGCACCTGGATCCGCGAAGATGTGTCCTACGAAGTGAACGAACCGGACGCCTACGCACTCGAGGAGGCCCTGCGCCAGAAGGAGAAACATGGCGGCGAGGTGGTGGTGATCACATCCGGCCCGGCCCGTGCCCAGCAGGTGCTGCGGGAAGCCCTGGCCAAGGGGGCGGACCGCGCGATTCATCTTGAGGACAATGCTTTCGTCGGGCTCGATGCCTTCAACACCGCCCGCGCCTTTGCTGCCGCGATTAAAGACGATCAGTTCGATCTCATTTTCACCGGCTTGCAGTCCGACGATTACGGCTACGCCCAGACTGGTGTGGTGCTGGCCGAGCTGTTGGGCTGGCCGCACGCCACCATCATCATGCAGATCGAAAAGAATGAGAGCGGCATTCGGGTGAAGCGCGAACTCGAAGCCGGATACTTCCAGTTCGTGGATATGCCGTTGCCCGCGGTGCTGACCATCCAGTCGGGCATCAACAAGCTGCGCTACGCCACTCTGATCGGCATCAAGCAGGCGAAGAACAAGCCGCTGCGCAAGGTACCGCTGGCGGAGGTCCAGTCGGCGGTGGGAGCGAATCTGCAGAAGATCGAGCGCATGTACGTTCCGCAGAAGACCAAGAACACGGAATTTCTCGAGGGGCCGGCCGGCGAAGTCGCCAAAAAGCTGGCGGAGAAGCTGCGCAACGAAGTGCGCGTACTGTAGATCCCAGCCGGCGGTCAGGAATCCTCCCCTCGGGCCCCACGGAGGTCGCTATGGCGGACGCAGAGCAAAAGCGGGAGAGCGGCACCAGCCTGATGTTCATCGGGTTGGCGGTCTGGGTGGCCGACCTGCTGGTGGTGTTTTTCCTGCCCTCGGGAATGAAGCTTGGGCGCGAGAACACATTCTTTGCCATCATCGCGGTCTTAGCTGTGCTGGGTTTGATTCTGATGATCGCGGGATATCTAAGGCGGGGCAAAGCGGAAGAATAATTACGAAGGAAATCATGGCTGAAAACATTCTGGTGGTAGTCGAGCAGCGGGAAGGCAAACTCAACCGCGTTTCCTGGGAGACGCTCACCGCGGGACAAGCGCTGGCCGCCGATACCGGTTGGACGCTCGCAGCTGCGGTAGTGGGCAGTGGGGTTGCGGGCTTTGCCAATGAAATTGCAGGCAAGAAGGTGTCGAAGGTCTATGCGGTCGAGTCGGCGAAACTCGAGCCTTATACTCCGGACGCTTTCGTGGCTGCGCTGAAGCAGTTCCTGGCATCACACCCCGCCAAGCTGGTGCTCATGCCGCACACCTATCAGGTGCGTGACTTCGTCCCCAAGCTGGCCACGGCCATGGGGCGGGCGGCCATCAGCGATTGCATCGGATATAAGAAGGAAGGCGACCGCCTGCTGTTCACGCGGCAAATGTTCCAGGGCAAGCTGGCGGCTGACGTCAGTTTCACCTCGGATGCGCCCTGGTTCGTGACGTTTCAGAACGGGGCTTATCGCGGGGACAAAGTTGAGGTGGGGGCGGCTGCGGCGCCGGTCGAGACGGTGAACGTTGACATTGCCGACGGCGTGGTCCGCAACAAGCCGCACGAAGTCTTCAAAGAAGCCAAGCAGGCCGTAGACCTCACGCAGGCCGAGATCATCGTCGCCGTCGGTCGCGGAATCAAAGAACAGAAGAACATCGACATCGCCAAGCAGTTGGCGGAGGCGATGGGCGGCGAGTTGGCCGCCTCGCGTCCCATTTGCGACTCCGGTTGGCTGCCCATGGACCGCCAGATCGGATCATCCGGCCAGACGGTAGCGCCCAAGCTGTACTTGGCTTTGGGCATCAGCGGCGCCATTCAGCACATCGTCGGGATGAAGGGAGCAAGGACCATCATTGCGGTCAACAAGGATTCGGAAGCGCCGATCTTCGAGATTGCGGATTATGCCGTGGTGGGGAACTTGTTTGATATCGTTCCGCCGTTGATTGAGGAAGTGAAGAAGGCGAAAGCAGGGGCGTAGCTCGCATCGACCCATGACCCTCATCTTCCGCAAACCCCTCTCCGACATCGAACGTCCCGAAATGCCCGCCGATGTAGTCATCGTCGGCGGCGGTCCGGCGGGCATGGCCTGTGCCCTGCGCCTATCGCAGTTGATTGACGAGCACAACGCCAAGCACCCCGATTCGCAGCTCAGCAAAGAGAATATTTACGTCCTCGAGAAAGCCCGTGAGATTGGACAGCACTGCCTTTCCGGGGCGCTGCTCGATCCGCGCTCCATGCGCGAATTGCTGCCAGGATTCGAAAAAGAAGCCCCGCTTGACGCCGCAGTGAGCAAGGAAGCGGTTTACTTTCTCACCGAGAAGGGGAAGTTCAAGTTCCCCGTCACCCCTCCGCCTCTGCGCGATCACGGCAACTACGTCATCTCGATTAACCGTTTTGTGAAGTGGCTGGGCAGCAAAGTGGAAGAGACCGGTATCACGATCTTCACCGGCTTTGCCGG
>DATKLE010000034.1:0-49212 GCA_035542575.1 Terriglobales bacterium
AAGTTCCGCCCTCGGGGTTCGCCCGATTCGCCTCGCGCGGCATAACCCCACGTCCATCGCCACGCTGCGGCAACGGATTGCCCGCCTTCTCCTGCGTCAGCTCGCCAGCTGCCCTTTTTGTGGAGCTCCCTTTTTATAACATAGTAGTACTAGGCGCTGATGATCGCCGAAGACGGCGAAACTGGGGGCGCGGCCTCCTGCTCGGCCACGCCATCGCGGAAGGTGACGGTTTTTCCCGAGATGGCAGGAACCCGTTCGCCGGGAACCAGGATCCCAACCAGGTTCAAGGGATCTGCCGCGGAGAGCGTGATGGTCTCGCCCGACGCGGGCAGCTTGCGGGTTGCGCGCAACGACTCAACCGCCACCGGCAGGCCGAACTGCTCGCCCAGGAAGCCATCTACAAAGCGCCCGCCACGGATTTCGCCGCGGTCTTCCAGGCGGCGGAATGCCATCTGCATTTCGCGCCACTTGGGGAGGTTGGTCTCGCGCGCCAGCAGATCGCGGAAGACCACCCCGTAGCGCTTGAGCAGCATCCAGCAGGTGGCCTCGACGGCACGGTTTCGCTCAACCACCTGGTCGCTGTAAAGAAGGGCCCAACGTCCGGTGCTGTGCCGCGGACGGGCGCTGCGTCCGCTGCCTTGCCCAGCCCGCCGTTTGGGATCGATGAGCGCGCGCAGATTGTCGAAGCCGTCGGCAGTGACTACTCCCGCCGCCACCAGTTCCCACAGTGCGGTCTCAACCTCAGCCTTCAGCTTGTCCGTCCCGCGCACGATGTCGGCGAAGAACGAGGCTCCGCGCAGGCGCAGAAAATCCAGCACCTGGCGCGCTCCCTGGCTCAACCCGCGCGCTTCGGGCCGGTCGGCGGCGGGGTTATGCGGCGTCATCCAGTCGGCTTCTTCGCGGACGAAGAAAGTAATGGGAGCCACACTGGTCGGAATGACTCGTCGTTTGCCGGCAACGGAGTCTTCCAGGGTCGCGGGATGTGGTGATAATCTCCCCCAGCCGACGGCGCCGGTGAGGCAGAGCTGGTCGAGCCACTTGGGATCGTAGTTGGCAATGCGCCGGGCGAGCACCTGACGCTCCCAGGCGTTGGCAGGGATCTCGAAGCCTTGCAGTTGGCGCAGTACCTCAAGCGTGGCGCGTTCACCCAGCACCTGGGTACTCGGAGCGACGTGTTGCCAACGCAGCAGCCAGCGCATGAACTGGGCTGACGTCACCGGCTCAATCTGCTTGCGCAGGGTCGCAACCGTGAGGCGATGAATGCGGGCGAGCAAACGGCGCTCGCACCATTCCTGCGAGGGGGGAGCGGACACTCCTCTCCGCTCGGCCGCACCCGTAAAACTCCCTCGCAGAATCGTTCCGCTGGCTTCCATCCGCAGCAGGGCGCCTTCGATCTCGGGCGCGGGAATTCCGAGGAGTTGTCCGAGTTGTTCCGCCGTGGTTGGCCCAAGGTGGGACATCCACCCGGCCACGGATGCCAGCAACGCATCGCCGGCCGAGATCATGCCATTGGCGATTGCGGGTAGTGTGGGCTCGAAAGTCGCTCCCGGAAAGACCGTGCAGAAGGCTTGCACCCGTTCGGCTGCAACCCAATAACGCCGCCGCTCGAAAGTCGCTACTGCTGCGCGGCGCTGCTCGATGAGGCGCTCAAGGTGCTGCGCCCAAGAGTTGGCGGACGAGAGTGTCCGCCCCACACTCGACAGATCTTCCGGCAGCGCGATCAGCGTGTGCAGCACGTCATGCAGTTCGTCAGGATCGCGGACGTCAGGCCAGGCTTCCTCGCGGACCTGGGCAATCGCTGCGAGATCAAGTTTGCCCACTTCCTCCAGCACCGACTCTGGCAGAACCCGCCGCATCTCCACCGCGCGGGCGCGCCGTTCCTCCAAAGGTGCGTCGTCGAGATAGGCGTAAGGGTTGGCATTCAGAATCTCGTGCGAGAACTGCGAAGGCACCGGCGTGTCTACGGCAATGCAGCGGATGCGGCCTTCGTCCATGCCGCGCAGCAGCTCTTTCAGTCCCAATATGTCCATCGCCTCGGTGAGCACGTCTTTCATGACCTCGTGCACCAGGGGATGGTCGGGAATCTGGATGTCGCCCACAATGTTTTCCTGGCAGGCGGCCACGTCAGGAAATACCGAAGCCAGCAGATCGTCGGAGCGCATGCGCTGAATCTGGGGCGGAACCTTCTTGCCGCTCTGAAAGCGCAGCAGGGCTAGGGCGCGGTTGGCGTCCCAGCGCCAGCGCGTGCCGAAGATCGGCGAAGCCAGCGCCGCCTGCTCCAACAGATTCTGCACCGTCTCCACGGTCAGGAAGTGAAACACGTCAGCCAGCGGAAAGCTGTGCTGCTCAGCCAGGGCGATGTTGAGGCCGTTGTCAGTGGCGGCCGCTTGCAACTCGAAGTTGAACCCGCGGCAGAAGCGCTTGCGCAGCGCCAATCCCCAGGCCTTGTTGATGCGTCCGCCGAAGGGCGCATGGATGACCAGCTGCATGCCGCCGCCCTCGTCAAAGAAGCGCTCGGCGATGATGGTGTCCTGGGTGGGCACAGCGCCCAACACCGCGCGGCCTTGCAGGATGTATTCGACCGTCTGCTCGGCGCCGGAGTCGTCGAGGCCGCATTCTTCCTTGAGCCACTCCACCGCAGCGGCAACTTCGGCGTTACTCTGCGAGATGCCAACAGGAAACGTATTGGCGAGAAGGTCGCTGAGCTTCTGACGCAACTCGCCAACGAAGGCGGAGAGCTCGTGTGTGCGTGCCGGGGCTTCGCCCAGCCAGAAAGGAATGTTGGGCGCGGCGCCGTGGGCGTCTTCGACCAGCATGCGTCCGGACTTGCCTTCAATGCGGCGGATGCGCCACGAAGTGTTGCCCAGCAGCATTACGTCGCCGGCGAGGCTCTCGACTGCGAAGTCTTCATCCACGGTGCCGACCATCGTGCCTTCGGGTTCGGCCACTACGTTGAAGAGCGCCGTCTCTGGGATGGCGCCGCCGCTGGTGATGGCGGCCAGGCGGCTGCCGCGGCGGGCGCGGAGCTTGCGATTCACGCGATCGTGGTGCAGGTAGGCGCCGTAGCGCCCACGGCGGGCCGCAATCCCCTCAGAGAGCATTTTGAGGACAGCATCGTAGGTGGAGCGGGAGAGATTGCGGTAGGGATAAGCACGGGTGATGAGCGCGAACAGGGCATCTTCATCCCAGCCATCGGCGTCGGGGTCTGGGTTGGCCGGCGGGACGCCGGCGCTACGGCTGGCACACGTGGCTACGATCTGCTGGGCCAGGATGTCGAGTGGCGCTTCAGGGATCATCAGGCGATCCAGCTCGCCGTGGCGAATCGCGCGCACCAGAGCAGCGCACTCAACCAGCTCATCGCGTGTGGTGGCGAACAGGCGTCCTTTGGGAACCGCACCGCGCCAGTGGCCGGAGCGGCCTACGCGTTGCAGAGCGACCGCGATGGCGCGCGGAGAACTGATCTGTACCACCAGGTCTACCGTGCCGATATCAATGCCCAGTTCCAGCGAGGCCGTTGCCACCAGCACCTTGACCTGACCTTCTTTGAGCTTTTTCTCTGCGGCCAGGCGGAGCTTGCGCGAGAGGCTGCCGTGATGCGCCGCGACGTTGTCTTCGCCTAGGCGCTCGCCCAGGTGATGCGCTACGCGCTCGGCCAGACGTCGGGTGTTGACGAAGACCAGCGTGGAGCGGTGCTGCTCGACAAGTTCGACCAGGCGGTTGTAAATCTCGTCCCACATCTCGTTGGTGGTGATGGGGCCGAGCTGGCTGGCCGGGACTTCGACGCCGAGATCCAGCTGGCGCTTGTGGCCGATGTTGACGATGACCGGGTTGGGCCGGCCATTACCGGTGAGAAAATGGGCGACCTCTTCGATCGGTTTCTGCGTGGCGGAGAGGCCGATGCGCACCGGCGGACGATAAGTCAGCGCCTCCAGACGTTCGAGCGAGAGGCTGAGATGGGCGCCACGCTTGTCATCCGCGACAGCGTGAATCTCGTCCACGATGACCGTCTCAACATCCCGCAGAATGGCGCGGCTGCGCTCGGCGGTCAGCAGGATGTAAAGCGACTCGGGTGTGGTAACCAGAATATGTGGTGGCCGCTTGAGCATGGCGCGGCGCTCGTGCATGAGGGTGTCGCCGGTGCGGACCGCAGTGCGAATCTCCGGCATCAGCAGTCCGCGCTCACCCGCCATTTGCAGGATCTCTCCCAGCGGCACTTCGAGGTTCTTCTGGATGTCGTTGCCGAGGGCTTTCAGCGGGGAGACATAGAGGACTTCGGTGCGGTCCTGCAGATCGCCTGCGAGGGCCTTGCGGACCAGGTGGTCAATACAGGCCAGAAATGCCGAGAGGGTCTTGCCGGAGCCGGTGGGCGCGGAAATCAGCGTCGTTCGTCCAGCCAGAATGTGCGGCCAGCCCTGCTCCTGCGGCTCGGTGGGCGTGCCAAAGCGGCGGACAAACCAGTCCTGCACCAGCGGGTGGGCCCAAGCGAGAGCGGAGGGAAGGGACGACATTCCCGGTATTCTAGCACGGGGCTTTCGTAAAATCTTCGCCTGTTGCCTGATCTTGGTCTTGTCCTCAGTCCGGTCACCGAATCCTGTCCATTCTTCCGCATAACCTACAAACCGCGCGATATGCCGAATGTTAGAATCCCGGCAATGCCCAGGACCTCCTCCGCTGCCGCGCGCGCCCGCAAGATCAAACTGCTCCTCTTCGACGTGGATGGCGTCCTTACCGACGGCAAGATTTTCGTCTTTCCCGCGCCCGTGGGAGTGCAACCCACCACTCAGCAGCAGGCTGCGCAGCACGGCGGGCAAGGCGGCTTCGGCCTGGCGAGTCAGACCATGATCGAAGCCAAGGGCTTTCACGCCCATGACGGCACCTCTATCTCACTGGCGCGCTTGGCAGGCATCAAGACAGGATTGATCACCAAGCGCATCTCCGAGACGGTGACGCTTCGCGCCCGCGACCTGAAACTTGAGCATGTGCACCAGGGCATTCAGGACAAGTTGACGTGCTTCGAGGGGATTCTGCGGCAGGAAGGACTTCAGCCGAGCCAAGCCGCGTTCGTGGGAGATGACGTAATTGACCTGCCGGTCATGCGGAACTGTGGATTCGCCATCGCGGTAGCCAACGCCCGCCAGGAAGTGAAGAAGGAAGCCCATTACGTGACCCCGCACGCCGGGGGCGACGGTGCTCTGCGCGATGCAGTCGAGTACATCCTGAAGGCGCAGGGGACGTGGAAGCAGGTGGTCAGCGAGTACATCTGTGAGCGGAGCCCGAAGAGCAGCAGTTAACACTCAGCCGTCAGCATTCAGACCTCAAACCTCGGACCTCAGGCTGTTCTTAGGAAATTCCTTGCCCCCGCAAAACATCCTGGCTGGCGGTCTTGCTCTTGGACTGAGTGTTGAGTGCCTGAATGCCGAGGTTCTGTCCGAAGAAAAAACCCACTGGTTGCCTGCTTGGGGCGTGCTCGGGTCGACAACCAGTGGGCTACCGTTTCTCCTTACTCACCCTGTTGTTTTCAGGAGTATTTGCAGATCACTAACCCGAGCCTGCCAGGAAAGTTTCGGGGCCCGGGCAAATTTCTTCGAATACCCTATAACCCTATCGCAACATTGAGTTTATTGCGGAATTGCCGCGGGGCGATCGGCCATCAGCTGGGTAAAGCGCGGGTCCTTGCGCAGCTCAGTAAATTCCGTGTCCTTGTAGACGTCATTGATCTCTTTGTACCCGTCCTCCAAGGCCTTGCGCAGGTATTCGAGTGAGCGGTCCAGGTTGCCGATTCTGGCGTACAGCTTGGCGAGGACATAGTCGAAGCGGGCCCGATCCTCGGGCGAGGAGAGTTGGGCGGAAACCCCGGCGCGGGAGACCCGCTCAAAGATGTCGGGATCCAACTGCAGGGCCTGAAGGTAGGCAGCGTTGGCTTTCTCGAACTGCTTCTGGGCAAAGTACGCTGCGCCCAGATTGCTGTAGTAGGATGCGGCATCATTCCGCAACTTGATGGCCTTTTCATACTGTTTGATGGCCTTGCCGTATTTTCTTTCCTCGTAATGGACGACGCCCAGGTTGTTATAGGCTTCGGCGTAGCTCCGATCTGCCTTAATGGAGCGCTCAAAATCCTTGCGTGCCTCTTTGTACCGTTGCAGCATGAGCTCGCTGATACCGGCCTTGTTGAGTACGACGGCATCGCCGGGTTTCTTCTTGAGGGCAGCGCGGTAGTAGTCCAGCGCATCCAGGTAGGCCTTCTCTGCGCGCAAGTCGTCTCCGCGTTTCTCCAAGTCTTCGGCAGAGGCGGTAGCGGCTGGAGGCTCGGCACGCCGCAGCGGGGGTGGCCCGACCTGAACTTGCTCGGAAGGCGCGGCCTGCGCCAGCACAGAGGGACATGCCAGAGCAACCAGCGCCAGAGCACGAAGCACGGGCTGAGCACGCATAACTCGCCTCCGGAAGACGGTCAAAGGCGGAACCTCCCCGGTTTCCCGCTTCCCGTTAGTGGGGACTGTTTCCGTCATTGTCCGGTGGTTTGGACGGGGGGTTAGACGGTTTGTCGTCTTTAAAGATACCCGCTAACTTCCCAAAGAAGCCTTTTTTCTTCGCAGCATCCTGAGTCTTGGAGCCTTGCGAGGCGGCATCCGGCTGGCCAGCGGCCGGCGTCTGAGCCCCCGGAGGCGGTGGCGGCAGAACTTTCTCATTCCCCAAGCCAAGGATCCTGGTGAAGAACCCCTTTATGCCGGTGGGCTGGTCGCAAGTCTGGCTGGGCTCGGTACCGGCGATAAAAGCCGCGGTGTAGGTGTCAGGGCAAGCCGGCGTAGCCAGCAGATTCGTCACCTTATCGAGTTGGACATCAACCACGCCCGAGGGCTGGCTGAAGGATTGTACCGCCGAATATTCCGGCAGGGTGACGGCCTTCTTCATGAACTCCGCCCAGATGGGGGCAGCGGTCTGGGCTCCGCTCAGGCGAATATCGCTATAGTCGTCGTAGCCAACCCACACGATGCACAGCAGGTTGCTGGTGTAGCCGGCAAACCACCCGTCGTGCGAAGTGCCGGTTTTGCCCGCCGCGGGAGCGGTGAAACCACGGGCCCGCACCGCATATGCGGTGCCGAAGTTCATGACTCCTTCCATCATGTCGGTCATGACGTAGGCCACGCGGGGATCCAGCACCGGCTTCTTGTCCGCCTTGAAGTCCATGACCACATCACCATTGGCGTTGCGCACGGAATTGACCAGGATGGGAGAAATGCGCGTCCCCCCATTGGCGAAGACGGTGTAAGCCGCGGTCATGTCCAGGGGAGTGGCATCGTAGGCGCCTAATGCCATGGCTGGAGTGGCCTTCACCGAGGCAATGCCGGCCGCCTTCGCCAGGTCTGCGACCTTGTCGTAACCAACTACTTCGGCCACTTTGACGGTAGCGTTGTTCAAAGACAGCGCCAGCGCATAGCGAGTGGTGACCTCGCCGTGGTACTCCTCTTTGTAGTTGCGGGGCTCGTAGATCTGGTCGCCATAGGTGAACGTGGTGGGCTCATCCGGCACCATCGAGATCGGCGTGACCACCGGGTTGCCGCCGTCCAAGGCGGTGTTCACGGCGGCAGCATAGACGAACGGCTTAAAGATTGATCCGGTTGGACGTTTGGCTACGGCGTGGTCCAATTGGCTGAAGCCGTAGTTACGTCCTCCCACCAGGGCCAGTACTTCGCCGGTATGGGGGTCCATGGCCACCAGCGCCACCTGGGCCTGCGGGCCGGGCAAAACCTGGGTTTCGAACTTGTTCTTGCCAACCTTGACCCGCCGGGTGCGCAGTTTCGTCACCTGCTCGTCCACCAGCTTCATGCCGGTTTCCACGGCTTGGGCGGCGGCTCTCTGTAGGTCGGGATCGAGCGTGGTGTAGATGCGGTAGGACTGGTCGTTGATTTCGCGCTCATTCAACTTGGAGATCAGTTGGTCGCGAACCAGGTCCACAAAGTAAGGCGCATCACTGGCCTCGACGTTAGGAGGCGCGAGCTTCAGAGGCGTAGCCTTGGCTTTCTGCGCTTCGGCCTTGGTGATGGCGTGAGTATCCACCATGCTGTCGAGCACGAGATTGCGGCGTTCGAGCGCCCGTTCCGGATGGCGATAAGGCGAGAGATAGCTGGGCGCCTGGATCAGGCCGGCAATCAGGGCGGCCTCGGGAAGGGAAATATCCTTCAAATCCTTGTTGAAGTAGGCGCGCTCGGCTTCCCCCACCCCGTTGATGGTGAACGAACCCCGTTGTCCCAGGTCAATGCGATTGGCATACAACTCGAAGATCTGCTGCTTGCTGAACTTCTGCTCCAACTCCACCGCAATCATGATTTCCGCCAGCTTGCGTTTGACCGTCTTCTCCGGGGTCAGGAAAAACGCGCGGGAGAGCTGCATGGTGATGGTCGAACCGCCCTGCTCGTGGCGCTGGTGGGTCAAGTCCACCCACGCGGCCTCGGCCAGGCGGATGAAGTTGACTCCGCCATGCTGGAAGAAGCGCCGGTCTTCGATAGCGAGAACGGCGTCCACCATCACCTTGGGGATCTCGTCGTACTTGACCAGTTGGCGCTTGGAGCGCTGCTCCGCGTCGAACAGAGCGGTCACCAACTGCGGCTCCAGTTCGTAGCCGTCCAGATCACCCGTGCTGCCGGCGATTCTGTCCACCACGCCGTCCTGCATGTGGATCTTGGCGGGTTCGGGACTGTGGTAGGAGTCGGGGCCGGGCTTGACTTCGATCCCGTGTTCCAGCAGGCGATAGCTGCCCATGGCGGACTGGCCGTCCTTCTCGGAATAACCGGCCCGCCGCAGTTGTGCTGCGATGTCTTTCGCGTCGATCTTCTCGCCCACCCGCACCGTCTGCGGGATGGCGTAAATCTTGGCAGAGTTGCCGAAGACTTGGCCCCTGAACCTCTGGTCAATGATGCGGTCGTACTTGACGTAGTAATAGGAAAACCAGCCGATCAGGACCACGGTCAGGACCAGGAAGGCGGTCAGCGCGGCCCGGATCAAGGGATCGTGAGAAAGCAGGCCTGGGCCCCGCTTCCCAGCAGGCTTGCCTTGCGGAATCTTGAGTTTGATAGCCACGTTAGTTGGAGGGCAGCCTCTACCGCATTAGATAACGGCGTGCATGACCCGGTTATCCCAAACCGAGAAAATTGCCTTCCCTGGTCGACGGATGCCGGTAGCCCACAGACGGACTTGGGAAGGGATGGCTTATTTTAACCCGGCAGCCCAGGTTTCGCCGTCCGCGGGTTGTGCAGGCAGGTACGCCGGCTTCGGGGTTTCCCGAGAAAGCCGGCGTGACCTGATTCCATTGCATTAGTCGGTGACGGTAAAGGGGAAGCTCAGAGGAACCGACAGGTCGGGCACGGTGTTCGTCACGGCGCCCGTGGAGGGGTTGGTCGTCAGCACCGAGAAATTGTTCCATGACTCGCTGGTGCAAACCATCTCACCTCCACCCTGCTCAAACTTGCACTGAACCAAGTCAGTCGGAAGGGTAGTAAACGGAGAACCCGGCAGCGCGGTCAGCGCGCCGGTCGTAGTGTCGAGCTGGTAGCCTTCCACCGCAGCGATACTGCCACTGGTGTCGTTGCCGACGACGTAGACAAACTCGCCGTTCGGCGATATGGCGAAATCAAACGGCGCGGAAGTGGTCGCGAACGGGGAGCCGGCAACTGGAGAGGGTGCTCCGGTCAGGGAATCAATTGCGAAAACGTAGATGTGCTGGTCGGTGGCGCTAGGGAAAGCGTCCTGGATCTCTGCGACCCCCAGGAGGAACTTACCGCTCGGATCGGCATGCAACTGTGCGACCCCGAGGTCAAAGGCCCCAATCTCCGAAAGCGCGCCGTTGTTCTGATCGATGGAGAACGCATCCAGAGGAATGGTGGGGTCGAGTTGCCCCACGTACAGGAAGTTTCCAGTTCCATCCACGGTCACGCTGTCCGCGAAGAAGAGGTTGAAGCTGGTGAAGGGCGATGCCAGATTCAGGGTCAGCGCCCCAGTCGTGGCATCGATCTGGAACACCGAAATCAACCCTGAGCCTTCGCTGCCGACAAAAAGGAACCGGCCCTGCGGGTCGGCCACTGCGGTGTCGGCGGTCCCGGCAGGGAGTGCGAAGGGACTGCCGGCAATCGGAGTCAGGGCTCCGGTGGTATGGTCGATCGAGAAGGCTTCCACGGTGTTGGTGTTGGTATCGCTGAAGGGAACGTACAGGAACTTCCCGCCCACGATGGTCATGTCATCCGTGTGCTGCCCGGTGGTGGTTACCGGCGTGGCCGTCAGCTGAGTGAACTGGCCAGAGGTCGTCAGCACGGCGCCATCAATGACCGAGGCCCCGGTGTTGTCGAAGTTCTGGAAATAAACCAGAGCCGCCTCGCTGCCGCTGATTCCGCCGCCCGAGCCGCAGAGACTGCCCCCTGCGTTGATTCCGCCCTTTCCGCTTCCACTGCCGCTGGAGCCCAAATGGGTGGTTGGGCAACTGAACTTGCTGCAACCCGACAAGAAAAGCGCGGCCACGAATACTGGAACCAGGCAGAGGGCTCTGAATTTCGGTGTCATCACTTCATCTCCGCAATCGCGATTCTGGTGGTGAATGGCGCGGTATCCCTGCTGGTATTTGTGTTCCCGCTTGGAGGTGCGCCTGAGGGGATGTTAGGGGGTTACCGAAAGGCAGCACAAGGTTACGAACGTAAGTGGCCCGTAGCCGGGAGGGTTCTCATGCCTGGCGGGAAGGGAACCAGCGCCTAGAAGGCGCCTTGGTTTTTGGTCGTGGGGTCGAAGTGCAGGTCCACGGGATAGCCGGGGAAGTCGATATGCACGAGGTAGTGAGCTTCGATGGTGATCGAGCCGGTTCCCTGGGCACCTACTCGATGCACTTTGATGTCGTCTTTGCTCACCGGGATCTGCAGATCCTGCGCCTTCTTGAAGACGGCGTCACGGATGGCATCTTCGGACTTGGTGCTGTAGGTGGCCATGGTGGCCTCATTCTTGATGGCGTCTTCGAATTGGTAGTTGGAGAAGTAGGGGGGGGCCAACTCCGCGCAAACGTATACCGCGCCCACGATGAGGAAGATGCCAAGACCCAGCTTGATGGTTCCCATAATGCGCTCCGCCTTTGGCCGCGCCGCAACACGCCCCCCTAGCGCGCCGGCCGCAACAGCTTTTCAAAATACTCGGTTATTGCCGCGATGCTAACATCCTGCATTTCCCGAGTCGAGCGCCGAACCACCTCCACAGTACCTTCGGTAACCTTTTTGCCGACGGTGACACGAAAGGGTATGCCCACCAGGTCAGCATCTTTGAACTTCACCCCTGGCCGTTCGTCTCTGTCGTCCAGTAACACCTCGAAGCCGGAGGCTTCGAGCGCGCGCGCCATCTCCTCCGCCGTGTGCTTCAGCTTGTCGTCCCCGACGTTGGTGGGCGTGATGACAATCTCGAAGGGAGCGATCTGCGGCGGCAGCCAGAAGCCGTTTTCGTCATTGTTCTGCTCGATGGCCGCCGTCAGGATGCGCTCGATCCCGATGCCGTAGCTGCCCATGATGGGAGTCACTTCCTTGCCGTTGCGGTCGAGTACCCGCGCGCCCATGGATTCGGAGTATTTGTAGCCCAGCTTGAAAATGTGCCCGATCTCGACCGCGGTATCAATGCGCAGTGGCTTGCCGCAGTTGGAACACGCCTCGCCGGCCGTGACGCTGCGCAGATCGGCATAGGCAGTCGGCTTGAAGTCGCGGCCCGGGATGACATTCTTCAGGTGGTAGTCTTCCTTGTTTGCGCCTGCGATCAGGTTCTTGCGACCTTCGAGGGCGGAATCCACCAGCAGAATAGTGCCCTCGCCGAAGACGCCGTTCTTAGCCACGGCGACATTGCTGAGGCCGACCGGCCCGAGGAAACCTGCGGGCGAGCGGAAGACCTTGCGGATTTCTTCCTCCTGCATGGGACGGGCTTCCTTGCCGCCCAGCGCTGAGGAGAGCTTTGCCTCGTTGAGTTGATGGTCGCCACGCAATAAGACCACAACGGAACGTGGATGGGGCTTGCCGGTCTTGGCGTCGGTCTCGTTCGCGATCATCGCCAGAGTTTTGATCTTGTTTTTCGGCGAGACGCCCAGAAAACGCGCTACTTCTTCGATCGTTTTCTGGCCGGGGGTGTGGACTTCGAGGGGATTGCCGTCGCCGGTGGCGGCCAGATCCTCGACCGGCGCCAGCCTTGAAGTGGCCTTTTCCAGGTTCGCGGCGTAGTCGCAGCTCTCGCAGCTGACGATCTGGTCTTCCCCTGCCGGCGTGCGCACCATGAACTCGTGTGACTGCGAGCCGCCCATGGCGCCGGAGTGCGCTTCCACCACCATGTACTTCAGCCCGCAGCGGTCGAAGATGCGGCAGTAGGCGTCGTAGTGCTTGAGGTAGGAGACGTCGAGGCCGGCGGGATCCATGTCGAAGGAGTAGGAATCCTTCATCAGGAACTGGCGGACGCGCAGCAGGCCGGACTTGGGCCGGGCTTCGTCGCGAAACTTGGACTGGATCTGGTACCAGATCTGCGGCAGCTGCTTGTAGCTGCGCAGTTCCTTGCGGGCGATCGAGGTCATCACCTCTTCGTGGGTCATGCCCAGGCCAAGGTCAGCTCCTTTGCGGTCTTTCAGGCGGAACATGTGGTCGCCCATCACCGCCCAACGCCCGCTCTCCTCCCAAAGTTCGCGGGGGTGCAGCGCCGGCAGGTAGAACTCCTGCCCGATCTTGTCCATCTCCTGGCGCACGATGGCAATGATCTTGTTGAAGGAGCGATTGCCCAGAAAGAGATACGAATAGATTCCGGCCGCCAGCTGCCGGATGTACCCCGCCCGCACCAGGAACTTGTGGCTGGCCACCTCGGCGTCGGCCGGGGCTTCGCGCAGGGTGGGAATGAAGAGTTCGGACCAGCGATGCATAGTGAGATCTTCCGCCGACAGGGTAAGCTGTTCATTCTACGTGACAACCAACTGGTAATGCAATATACAGTTATTGTTGTTTGTAAACAATAAACATGTTATCATATTTCCATTGGAGGCAGAGAATTATGACAATTCCGGAACAAATTAAGGGTTTCCTCGAGGGACACAGGTCTGACTGCTTCTGTGACGATTGCATTCAAGAGCAACTGAAATTGGCGCGGAGGCAGGAGGTCGCACCGGTCACGAAAACCCTGGGACTCACGCTGGGATTCCAACGCGATCATGGCGTCTGCGTGCTTTGTTCCCATCCACGGACGAAGTTAGTAATCCGAGCGATTTGAATTTGTCGTCGCCTTGGAGGGACATTGAAAACCACTTCAACGGTAGATCTCAAAGTGGCGGACGAGGTCTGGATCATGACGGCCTTGCTGCATCGGGAGCACCCAGGTCGAGCGGATTTCACAATTGACGAAATTATGGACCGCGCCAAGCGCGAGGATCTGACCGGAAAGCTGAGACCCGGATTGTACGCCCATATAGTTCAGCACTGCGTTGCGAATCGCGCTCCAAACTCCGGCCGTTATCGCATGCTGTTCGAAACTGCTCCAGGACGCCGTCGCCTGTTCCGTAGCGGAGACAATTACCACCCCGCTCGGGAGGGTGCCAAGGTTGCTCCAGCCAAAGAAGACATTCCATCTGAATATTCAGAGTTGTTGGATTGGTATCGCACTTGGAGTCAAGACAGCGTTGAGGAACGGATCAAGAATGACCCTCTACTGGCGTTGTATGGCGACGGTAAAGACCTTTGGGCCGACGAGCATGCCGACGCCTACGTGCGCCGGATTCGCGAGGGGTGGGAATGAGCCGAGTTTTCTGGGACACGAATCTGTTTATTTATCTCTTGGAGCCGAATCGAGAGTTTTCGGCGATGACCAAGAACCTGCGGATCAGAATGCTGACACGAGGAGACCAACTGCTGACCTCGACGATCACCTTGGGGGAGGTATTGGTCAAGCCAACGCAAGCCGGCGACGTCGAGCGCTGTCGAAAGTATGAGCGCGCAATCTCGTCGGCGGCTACGCTCGTGCCATTCGACATCAAAGCGGCGTGGCACTACGCTTCTATAAAGACTAGCCGCTCGGTGCAGGCGCCTGATGCGGTACAACTTGCGTGCGCGGCGAGTGCAGGCGTAGACCTCTTCATTACTAACGACGATCGTTTGCAAAACAAGCAGGTGCCCGGAATCCAATTCATTGTCCCATTGGTTCGCGTGCCCCTCTGACCAAGGAATTATCCCGCCAGCCGCTTCAGGATCTCTTTCCCCAGCTTCTGCGTTTCGCCGAAGAATTTCTGATACTCGACAAACAGCCGGTTCAGCTCCAGCGACTTGTCCGGACCTAGCCGCTTGCGCAGGATCATGTCGCGCACGTGAACTGGATTGGGGAGCGTGGCCTCTTCCGTCAGCTCTTCCAGCGCCGTGTTGGGATCGTAGTGGTACATAACCGTTATTGTAGCGCCGGCGTCTCGCCGGCTGTCGCGGGGGTGTCCCCCCGCTACATCATTTCCGTTCCCCACAAATCATGCAAATGCACGATGCCTTCCAGCTTGCCATTGCCATCCACCACCACCAGTGAGGTGATCTTCTTCTCTTCCATGATGGCAATCGCCGTCGCCGCAAACTCCCCGGGAGCGATGGTCTTCGGATTCCGGGTCATGCACTCGCCGGCGGTGAGGTCGAGCACGTCCTTGCCGCGCTTCTCCAGCAGGCGGCGCAGGTCACCGTCGCTGATGATGCCCACGAGTTTTCCGCCCTCGACCACCGTGGTCACGCCCAGCTTCTTGCGCGACATTTCATAGATAACGTCGGGCATTTTGGTCCTTGGGGTGACGCGGGGCACGGCGTCGCCGCTGTGCATCAGGGTTTCCACGCGGGCCAGCTTCTTCCCCAGCTTGCCGCCGGGATGGAGGTTGGCAAAGTCCTCTTCTTGAAAGCCCCGCTTCTCGGAGAGAGCCATGGCCAGCGCGTCGCCCAAAGCCAGCATGGTCGTGGTGGAAGCGGTGGGCGCCAAGCCCAGTGAGCAGGCTTCTTTGGCGACAGAACAATCCAGCGCGACATCAGCCGCAGCCGCCAGGGTAGATTGTCTGTTCTTCACGCTGTCATCCTGAGCGAAGCCCGAGCCGCTCCGCGGTGAGGGCGAGTCGAAGGACCTTGCGTTTCCGGCGCTGCAAAGCTCATCTCCAGTCATGCTGATCAGCGGCACCTGCAGGCGTTTGATGGTGGCCAACAAGCGCAGAATTTCCTCGGTCTCGCCGCTCGACGAGAGGGCCAGTACCACGTCTCCGCGCACCACCATGCCGAGATCGCCGTGCACCGCTTCGACTGGATGCATGAAAAGCGCAGGAGTTCCCGTAGAGCTCAACGTGGCCGCGATTTTGCGCGCGATGATGCCGCTCTTGCCCATGCCCGTGACCACCACGCGGCCCGAGCAGCCGTACATCAGCTCTACAGCCCGGTTAAAGGCCTCCGCCATGGGGCCGGCAATGCGGTCGGCGAGCGCGCGCAGCGCTTCCGCCTCAATGCGCACCACGTTTTCGCCGATGTGTTTCATTGGAACCACGAGATGTTAGCACGCGGAGGCGAGCCGCCAGCAGTCGGCACTCAGCCTTCAGCACTCAGCACTCAGCCACTTGGGGCCCCACCGTAATTAGCAGAGACCTCGCATGGCTGAATGCTGAGCGCTGAAGGCTGATTGCTAGAAGTGTTCGTCCCTCACCCGCCTAAGCGTGCGCGTTTCGCCCAGGCCTTTGGCCTGGATGATCTTGTCCCAGGGTCCTCCCTGCCAGTTGTCCCGCTTCTTTTCGGACGGCATAAACGGCGGCAGGGTGATCAGCAGGTTGCGGGCGATGGCTTGCACGTAGGGCTCATACATGGAGCGCAGTTTGGCCAGTTTCTGATCTGCAGCGGGGTCGTTGTGCAGGCGCAGCCCGCTTGTTGCCAGGGTTTTGCGCAATCCGTCGAGTTCTTCTTGGGACAGGCGATTATGGGCGTGAGAGTCATAGCGCGCGTTTACGACCTGCGCCAGATCGACCGCGGCGTGGCGAGCCATGGCAAAGGTGAGTTGCGCCTGGTCGGTGCGGATGCCGTCAATCCCGGCCAGCACCAGCGCCGTCACATCCAGCATTGCCGTGAGTGCTCCCAGCCACGACTGGTTGCTGTGCTGCGAGCGGAAGAAACTGAGCACTGGATAAGAGAGATGGTTGGCCAGCAGATCGGCAGACCAGTGTTCCCAGTCGCGGAAGACCTGGTCCAGCACCCTCTGGTCCGGACAACAGCCGAGACGTGCCAGCAGTTCGCTCGCACTGGGAGGCGAGCCGGCGCGGGCGTCGAGCTTGGAAATCTCCAGTTCCCGCACGGAGAACGCCTGATAGACCACCGGCAGGTAGCCGATCACCACGCCCAGGAAGGCGAATCCCATGCCGGCTTCTATCACCGCGAGGGCGCGTGCCAGCCCGTTGCTGGGGACGATGTCGCCATATCCCAGGGTGAAGAACGTCTCCCCGCTATGGTAGACCAGAGTCCCAAACGTGACGGATTCGTCGCTGAGTCTGACGTGCTCGCCGGCTCCGTACTGCAGCAGGGCAAATCCGAAGATGAGGCCCGCTGCCCAAAAGACCAGCAGAAGAATCAGCGACAGAGGTCCAAAGTAACCGAGGAACGACTCCCGCCGGTTGGGGGAAGAGATCCGCCGCGCCAGTCTTACCCAGGGCCGCCAGGTATTGCGATAAAACCACGCTGTCAACCGGAAATGGCGCGTGATGCGGCGGGGGAGAACGACGGTTTCAAAAGCGTCCAGCAGGACGGAGAGAATAATGACGATGCCGGCAATGACGGCCAAGGTCAACATGGCGTACGCAGGTGATGAGACTGGGATGGTAGCAGATTCGGAGATAGGGGGCTGCTACGGCGTCAAGTGCACCCCTGCCAGCGCCCCATGCACGGCCAGCAATTCTTTCAACACCCCGCGCAGCTTGGTGGACTCCAGCGCGTTGGCGCCGTCGGATTTGGCTTCCTGGGGGTTGTTGTGCACTTCCATGAAGATGCCATCCACGCCGGCGGCCACCGCGGCCCGCGCCAGCACCGGGATGAACTCGGGCTGACCGCCGCTCGCTGGAGGCTGGTCTTCGTCTCCGTGCGAGGCCGACGGTAGCTGCACCGAATGCGTCGCGTCGAACACCACCGGAGCAAACTTGCGCATGATGACCGGCGAGCGCATGTCCACCACCAGGTTGTTGTAGCCGAAGCTCGATCCGCGCTCGGTAACGAAGATCCGCTGGTTGCCCGCGGTATGACACTTTTCGACCGCATGCTTCATGTCCCACGGAGAAACGAACTGGCCTTTCTTGATGTTCACCACGCGGTCGGTCATGGCCGCGGCCACAACCAGATCGGTCTGCCGGCAGAGAAAAGCCGGAATCTGCAGCACGTCCGCCACTTCCGCAACCCTGGCGACGTCCTGCACCTCGTGCACGTCGGTGAGCACCGGGACGTGGACTTCGTCTTTGACCTTTTTCAAAATGCGCAGACCTTCGGCGAGGCCGGGTCCGCGAAAGCTGCGGATGGAGGTGCGGTTGGCCTTGTCGTACGAAGCCTTGAAGATAAAAGGGAAGTTAAGCGAGCGGGTCACGCCCTTGATGACCTCGGCCATGAACAGGGCATGCTCTTCGCTCTCGATGACGCAGGGACCGGCAATCAGGAACAGGCCGCCATCGCCAATGTGGATGCCTTCGAGTTGGAAGGAGATACCCATGCTGGTCGCGAGGGCCGAAAGCCCATGCATCATCCTACCGCGAAGCGCAGGGCCGTGCTGTGATTTCCGCCAGCCGGACCGCAGTGCCCAGGCGCAGAGAATTAGGGATTTCCGCGACGCGATCGGTATGCCGCACCAGTTCCAGGATCTCCTGTTCCGTGGCCTCCGCCTCCACGCTCACAGAAAAGGACAGATTCTGGGCGCGCACCGGTTCGCCGCCCCAGTCCGCGCTCACTCGCACCTGCACGCCACGCACCGGGATGCCGCGTTTGGCGGCTTCGCGGTAGAGGTCGTTGCTGTAGCATCCGCCCACGGCCAGCAGCAGCAACTCGCCACCGTTGAAGCCCAGCCCCAGACCTCCGGCTTCCTTCACGCGGTCAATGGTGACCGTGCGCGGGCCGGAAGATCCGACTGCCAGCGAACTGTCGGCCAGAGAGCGAATTTCGACTGTGGTCTGCGGCATGGAGCCTTAGGTTCCGCGTTTCAGGTTTCGCGAACTGAATCCCGAAGGGGACCGCTCGCAACGCGCAACTGGCAACTATCTTCTTCCCACCTTCTCTGGCCGGTGGAACATCTCCACTTCGGCAGCCGCCTTTTCCGCCCGGTGCTTCAACCCATGCTCGTAGGCCGCGCCCACGAACGAGCGGAACAGCGGATGCGGCTCCAGCGGCTTGGACTTGAACTCAGGATGGAACTGGCAGCCGATGAAGTGGGGATGATCGGCAAGCTCGACCATCTCGACGTAGGTTCCATCGGGAGTGGAGCCGGAGATCCGCAGTCCTCCTGCGGTCAGGGTTTCTTCGTACTCGCGGTTGAATTCGTAGCGATGGCGGTGGCGCTCGCTGATCTCCAGTTGGCCGTAGATCTTGTGGGCCAGGGTGCCGGGCTCAATCTTGCACGGCCAAGCCCCCAGCCGCATGGTGCCGCCGAGTTCTTCTACACCGCGCAACTCGCGCAGCTTGTAGATCACGCGATGTGGCGTGGCGGGATCAAACTCGCTGGAGTTGGCGTCGGCCAGGCCGCACACGTTGCGGGCAAACTCGACACAGGCGGTTTGCATGCCCAGGCAAATGCCGAAGTAGGGAACCTTTTTTTCGCGGGCGTAGCGGATGGCGATCAGCATGCCCTCAATGCCGCGTTTGCCGAAACCTCCAGGTACGAGGATGCCGTCGTAGTCGGCGAGTTGCTCTTCGTAAGTCTTGTCTCCGGTCTCCAGCCCCTCGGCTTCAATCCAATTCAGATTCAGCTTGAGGTTGTGCGCCAGCGCCCCGTGGACCAGCGCCTCTTTCAGCGACTTGTAGGAATCCTCATACTCGACGTACTTGCCGACGATGCCGATCGTGACCTCGGCCTTGGGGTTGTAGACGCGATGAACGAGACCCTCCCAGGCCGTCAGGTCGCGCTCTCTGGCTTCCATGTGCAGGTACTTGAGGGCCAGCGTGTCCACACCTTCACGGGAGAACACCAGCGGCACCTCGTAAATGGAAGCCACATCTTTGGCGGTGATGACGGCTTCTTCCGCCACGTTGCAGAAGAGCGCGATCTTGGACTTGATGTCTTTGGAGAGGAAGCGGTCGGTGCGGCACAGGAGGATGTCCGGCTGAATCCCGATGCTCAGCAGTTCTTTCACCGAGTGCTGCGTGGGCTTGGTCTTGAGCTCCTGGGCGGCGGCGATGAACGGCACCAGGGTGACGTGCATGAACAGGGTGTGCTCGCGGCCCAACTCCTGGCGCATCTGGCGGATGGCTTCCATGAAGGGCAGGGACTCGATGTCGCCCACGGTGCCGCCAATCTCCACGATGGCGACGTCCACGTCCTGCGCCACTTTCTTCATGGCAGCCTTGATTTCGTTGGTGACGTGGGGGATGACCTGGACAGTCTTGCCGAGATAGTCGCCGCGGCGCTCCTTGGCGATGATCTGCTCGTAGATGCGGCCGGTGGTCCAGTTGTTGTCGCGGCTGAGCTTGGCGTGGGTGAAGCGCTCGTAGTGGCCGAGATCGAGGTCAGTCTCAGCACCGTCATCGGTGACGAAGACCTCGCCGTGCTGGAACGGCGACATCGTGCCCGGGTCCACGTTGAGGTAGGGGTCGAACTTCATGAGGTTGACTTTGAGCCCGCGACTTTCCAGCAAGCAGCCGATGGACGCTGCCGCCAGTCCCTTGCCCAAAGAAGACACCACACCGCCGGTCACAAAGATGTACTTTGCCGACATCCGTTCCTCGCCCTAAATTGTCTTTGGAATTTTGTGCAGGATGGGTGCACGACCAATTATGCCAGAGTTCTGCGGTGAAAGGAACAGTGGAAAACTAAGCATTCAGCGAGTCAGCATTCAGCATACCGCCAGTCGTTAGCATGTATCCCGGGAGGGAATAGTGCCTCCGCCAGAGCTGGGTTGACCGGGGAATTCTGGGGATTTGGCGGGTGAAGTCCGGAGTAAACTGGGCCTGTTGGGCTGCATCTAACGAATAGGGACTATGCGTCGCGGTTACCTCATTCTTCTCATTGGTTTGCTGCTGGGAGTGGCACCCCTTGCGCCGGCGCCCTCTGCCTTTGCTCAGGAGCTGGCCAAGCGGCTCATCCTGAAAGACGGCTCCTACCAGCTTGTCACCAAGTACGAGGTGAAGGGCGACCGCGTGCGCTACTTGAGCGCCGAGCGCAACGAGTGGGAAGAAGTTCCCAAGGACCTGGTGGACTGGGCCGCCACCGAGCAGTTTGAAAAAGACCGCGCCGCCGGAAAGCCCGCCCCGGAAGCAGTGGAACTGGACAAAGAGCTCGAGGCGGAGCGCCAGGCGGAAGAGCTCAAGACGCCTCAGGTGGCGCCCGGCCTGCGCCTGCCCGAGGACGGTGGAGTTATGCTGCTCGACACCTTCCAGGGCCAGCCCCAACTGGTCGAACTGCAACAGCAGGGCGGCCAGGTCAACAAGAACATGACTGGCAACATTCTGCGGGCGACGATCAATCCCATCGCCAGCGCCAAGCAGACCATCGAACTTCCCGGGCCGCACGCCAAAATTCAGTCGCATGCCGCGCTGCCCTCCATCTACGTGAACGTCGAGCAGCAGGACAAGGTGGACAGCGCTTCGCAACAGGACTCGCAAGGCCTGCAGCTGCCGCAAGCTCCGCAGCAGCCGGACCAGCCCTGGGACCGCTTCCACATCGTGCGCGTGCAGGCCAAGGGCAACAAGCGCGTCGTGGGCGACATCAAGATCAAGGTCTACGGCAAGGTCAGCCAGGAGCAGAAGATGGTCGAGACCACCTCCGAGCAGCTCACCGGCGGTTGGGTGAAAGTGACTCCGACTGCCCCGCTCACCCCCGGAGAGTACGCTGTGGTCGAGATGCTGGGCAAAGAAGGCATGAACCTTTACGTCTGGGACTTTGCCGTCAACCCCGCGGCCCCGGCCAACCTCAACGCGACCGGAGCGCGTCCGGTGTCGTCAACCCCCCTTCCGCCGCCTGATTCGCCCAAGAATCTGGAGAAGCGAAAGCCGTAGCGCCAGCTTCTCGTTGACCCTTTTTGCTTCGGCGGCTAGACTAGCGGCGACTCCCAATTTTGCCGTCAGGACCCGACCGTGAAAACCTATCGCTCCGCCCGTGCACTCCTCGCCAAGGTTAAGAGCGTTCTTTCAGCGAAACCCTCATTTCGCCGCTCGCCGTTGGAAGACGTTATAGAAGTGATCTGCCGCGGCCGCCACTACACCTGGATGGGCATCTATCTGGCAGTCGGCAGGAATACACCGCAGCAATTGGCGCAAGCCGGTCGCGGTCAGCATCCCGGACAAGTGGCGCTACCGGAGACGCGGTCGAAGATTCTGGTCTCGATTAAGCTGGCATCGCGCGAGCTGGGTGTTCTGGCGGCGGAAAGCGATTGCGAAAACGCCTTTGGCGCCGAGGACCGGGTGCTGCTGGAGCAGGTTGCCGATATGCTGGCGCGATTCCTGGCTGGCCCGGGCAAGTACATCGTGAGAAAGGCTCGAGAAGTTGCCCCTGCTGTGCCTGAGGCCGAACCCAGGCCGCAGGCCCGGGGACCCCAGTCCGCCACGGCTGGAACGGTCCGCTCCGCTGCGGTGGGAGAGAAGTAACTCTTGTGGCCAAACCTAGCAAGCGTGCTCCACACTCCCGAAGTGAGTCTTCCTGCAAATTGAAACCATCTAAGTTGCACGGGAGGATGTGTCATGGAGATCGGAATCATTGGCGCCGGCAACGTGGGCGGTGCGCTGGGCAAAGGCTGGGCGAAGAAGGGCCACGCGGTCATGTTCGGAGTGCGCGACGCGGCTGATCCCAAGGTAGTGGCTTTGCTCAAGGACGCGGGCGCGAACGCCCGCGCCGGCAGCGTGGCCGAGGCGGCCAAGTTCGGCGAGGTGGTGGTGTTCGCCACTCCCTCCAGCGGGCGAATGAACTGAGCAGTCGCGGTTGACTGCCTGAGAGGGTCACAGTAGGCTGGCGATAGAGTCACCTCAGATTCTTGAACGATGAGGTCGCTTTGCCCAATCGGCTCTCGCTGCCCCGTACCGCACTGATCGCGGCCGCCACGGTCTTCGCAGGCATAACGTTCTTCTACGCCGCCGTATGGATGTATTACGTACGTCACCAGACTCCGAACAATCCTGTGGAGTTGGGCTTCAACTTCAAGCACCAAGAACAGTACGATCCGGCGACTCACAGCGTCGCGGTACGCGATGTGGTGCCGGAGAGCCCGGCGGAGCGCGCCGGCTTGCGGCCCGGCGACCGCATTGTCGCCGTCAACGGCCAGCCGCTCACAACGTCTGCGCCCTACGACGAGACTTGGGCGCACAGTCGCCCCGGCGACCCGGTGGAACTCGTGGTCGAGCGGCCTGGCGAGCCCCGTCCGCTTACTCTGCACGGGATCTTTCGCGCGCCCGTCCAATCCAGCGCTCCGGAAGGCTTGGCCCGCAGCTCTGCCCAACAGATTATGGCCTCGTTCCCGGTACTTTTTCTGGTAATCGGCTTCGCCGTCCTTTTCCTACGTCCTGACGACCGCTACGCTTGGCTGCTCGCACTGATGTTCACCGGCTTCATCGCAGCCCCTGCTCTTGGCAACTCTTACGCTCCCGCGCCGGAGGCACTTGTCCGCTTTGTCTTCGCGTTTCGCTCGATCTTCTTTGGATTGCTGCCTGCGGCGTTCTACATTTTCTTTGCACTGTTCCCGGCGCGTTCTCCGCTGGAGCGGCGTGCGCCATGGCTTAAGTGGGTCGCCCTCGCTCTCGGCATCTGTGTGGCACTGGCCGGCATCCCGACCGGCGACCCGCGCTGGCCGTCTTTGGTACCGCAAGTGTTGGGGACACATCTGGCGGGTGTCATGCTCTTATTCATCCGCTATGTCCTGTACGGCCTAGGCATGGTGTCATTGGCGTGGAACAAGCTTGCGTCCTCCAGCCCTCCCGAAGTGCGGCGGAAGTCGCGCATAATCCTGTTGGGCACCCTTGTCGGTTTCCTCCCCATCATCGTCGAACGCGCCGCAGTCGACTTCTTCGGCCTCGAGCCGTCGTTCTGGCTCAATGCCGTGGTGGTTCTGATCTTGATTCTCTATCCCTTGTCGTTCGCCTATGCGGTCGTGAAGGACCGCGTACTGGATATCCCCGTGCTGCTCAAGCGCAGCGCCCGCTATGTGCTGGTGCAGCGCGGGTTCCTGGTCTTGCTGTTGGCGGCAGCAGCAATCGCGATCACGCTGTTCACGCGGATCTCCTCCCGGTTCTTTTCCGCCGGGTCGAATCTCGGAATGGCGTCGAGTGCCGTTTTTGGGATCCTCCTGGTCTGGGTATCTGCGCCGATGGTGCGGCGCGGAACTGAGCGCATCGACCGTGCTTTCTTTCGCAGCGCCTATGATGCGCGCCATATCCTGGAGGATTTAGTCGCCAAGACTCGCACCGTTCAGACGCGGGAAATGCTCGTTCATCTGCTGGCCGACCATATTCGCCAAGCGTTGCAGCCAGTTACGCTTGTGGTTTATCTCCCGGGTCCGGCAAACCGCCTGTTACCCGTTGGAGGACCGGCTTCTCCAGAATTGCAGCCTCTGCCGCGCGACTTGCCGCTACTAGTGAAGCTAGCCCGCCAAGGACAACCGTGGGAAGTGTTGTCCGGCTCCGACGATACTCGCGCCCTCTCGCTGCTGGCGCCGCTAGGTCCCGAGTGTTTGGTACCGATGTCGGGGCGCGATGGAGAACAGCTCGGCCTACTGGCGCTGGGCCCGCGCCTCTCTGAAGAACCGTTCTCTGGAGAGGACAAGCGATTGTTGGCGGCAGTAGCGGGCCAGGCAGCGGTTGCGCTGGAAAACATCGGTCTCGCTGAGAAGATAGCGGAGCGGATGGACGCGGAGCGCCGGGCGGCCCGGGAGATGGAGATCGCAAGGCAAGTGCAAAGTAAGCTCCTGCCCCAGAAGGCGCCCCCGCTCGCCACCCTCGACTACACCGGGATGTGCATTCAGGCCCGGGCGGTCGGCGGCGACTACTACGACTTTCTCGACTTGGGCGACGGCCGCGCCGGTTTCGTCCTGGCTGACATTGCAGGAAAGGGAATGTCCGCTGCCCTGCTCATGGCCAACCTGCAAGCCCACCTGCGCAGTCAGTCCGCCCTTCTGGTGCAGGACCTGCCGCGCTCCTTGCAGTCGGTGAACCGGATGTTTTACGAGTCCACGGAACCCAGTAACTATGCCACGCTGTTCCTAGGTATTTACGAGGACGCCGCGCGCCGATTGCGCTACACAAACTGCGGACACAATCCGCCCCTGCTGTTGCGCGGCCAAAACGTGGAGCGTCTGTGCGCCACAGCCACGGTTCTTGGATTGTTCGAGAAGTGGGAGTGTCAAGTCGCTGAAGCGCAGCTTCTCCCAGGCGACGTCCTCATTATCTACACCGACGGCATAGTCGAGGCCATGAACGCGGACCAGGAGGAATTCGGCGAGGCTGCCCTTGTGCGGATCCTCCGGGAGGGACAGCACGTGGACGCGCGTGATCTCCTCGCCGCCGTCATCGCCGCCGTGCAGCAGTTCAGCGCCGGTGAACAGAGCGACGACCTGACGCTACTAGTGGCCCAGGTCCGCTGATCTCACCCAGCCCCGGACGACTCCGATCGCATAAAGGGCAACACGGAAGCGATCGGGTGGTTGGCATTACCGGCCGCTTAACCATCTGCCCGCGAACAGCCACGGGAGCTATTTCCCCAGTCTCCCTGCCTCTTCGCGGATCCTCGTCCACGCCCGTTCCACGTGCCGCTCCTGAGTGTTGGTCTGGCCCACACACAAACGCAGCGTGAGCCGGTCGTTCAAGCGCGTGTGCGTGAGGTAGAGGTCACCGCCACGGTTCAGGCGGTCCATCAAAGTCTGATTGACTGTGTCTCCGCCTTTGTGGCGGAAGCAGACCAGGTTCAGCGGCGCGGGCGCGGCCAGTTCAAAGCGCGCATCGCTGCGGACCCACTCCGCAAATTGCTGCGCCAGGCGGACGTGCTCGCGCACGTGGTATTGCAGGCCCTCGACGCCGTAGTGCCGGATCACGAACCACAGCTTCAGCGCGCGGAAGCGACGGCCCAAGGGGATCTGCCAGTCGCGATAGTCAATCACCGCGCCCGACTCGGTGGCCTTGTTGCGCAGGTACTCCGGCGGGACGCTCAGAGTCTGGATGAGCGACTTGCGGTCGGCGACGTAAAAGCAGTCGCAGTCGAAGTTGGTGAACATCCACTTGTGGGGATTGAAGCAGTAGCTGTCGGCAAACTCCAGGCCGTTGTGAATGTGGCGAAACTCGGAGCAGAGCGCGGCCGTGCCGGACATGGCGGCGTCCACGTGCAGCCAGAGATGGTGCTCGCGGCAGATGCGGCCGATCTCGGGCACCGGGTCCATCGCGTTGGACGAAGTCGTGCCCACGGTGGCGCACACAAAGCAGGGAGTGAGTCCGGCGCGGCGGTCGTCGGCGATCTGGCGGGCCAGGGCGTCGGGCTGCATGGCGAAGTTCTGGTCCACCGCGATGAGACGGAGGTTGTCGCGGCC
Organism: Terriglobales bacterium; assembly: GCA_035542575.1. Lineage (GTDB taxonomy): Bacteria > Acidobacteriota > Terriglobia > Terriglobales > Acidobacteriaceae > JAIQET01. The sequence continues at coordinate 25,715 of DATKLE010000034.1, forward strand.
CAGACCGGCGATCTGCACGTCTTTTTCGATGGACGAGTGAGCCTGGGTGGACGTATAGGCGATGAGCTTCCCATCGCAGCCCCGGCGGTTGCTGGCGAAGTCGGTGGCGCGCTCGCGGGCGGCCAGCAGGGCACACAACGACGCGCTCGAAGCCGTGTCCTGAATCACGCCGCCGCCGGCACTCGTCGAGCGAAACTTCTCCGGCAGGCCGAGCATGCCCACCAGCCAGTCGAGGACATGGGTCTCCAGTTCGGTGCAGGCCGGGCTGGTGGCCCACAGCATACCTTGCACGCCCAGGCCGGAAGACAGCAGGTCTCCCAGAATCGCCGGCCCTGAGGCATTACAGGGGAAATAAGCGTAGAAGTTCGGCGACTGCCAGTGAGTCACTCCGGGGAGGATCAGCTTCTCAACATCGCGCAGCATCGCCTCGACGGATTCGCCCTTTTTCGGCGGAGCAGGCGGGAGTGAGGCGCGGATCTGCCCGGGTTCCACGCGGGACAAGACCGGGAAGGTCTCTATGCGCGAATAGTAATCGGCGATCCAGTCCACCACGGCGTGGCCGTGGCGGCGGAACTCGTCGGGAGACATGTGGAAGGACTTTGGGTCGGGCAAGAGCAACCTCCACGAACCGGTTAGCTTGTCATTGTTGATGGCGGATCGAACGCCAGCGATGCGTTTTTAAGCCACCACAAATTGGAATTATGCGCGATGGACTCCGGCTGGCGTCATCCCGAAGCCCGGCGCACTTCAGCCGGGCGAGGGATCTTGCGCGCAGCGGCACAACTTGTCAGCTCAACCTCCCGTAGTACACCCGCGTGTTGTACTCGAATGAAACCCGGCCGAGGACCTGGTGCGCATCGAAAATCCGCCGCAACTCCCGCAACATGGGCTCGTGGTTCGGATGTCCGGGCTGGGGCGTGTAAGAGGACGACAATAGCCGCCCTGCCAATGCCGAGTAGTCGAATTCCTGGCGCATGTCGAATACCCGCTCATGGTACGGCGAGGGCGCGAAGAAGCTGCCGATCACCGCGGTGGTACGCTCGTGGCGCACTTCCTGGTAATCGGTGCCGCAAGTCAGCAGCAGGTCTTCGTAGTCCCGCAAGAAGGCGGTCGAATCGGTGCGGCGCTCGTTCCACAGGAGTACCGTCCAGCCACCCGGCTTGAGAATGCGCATAAATTCGCGGCGCGCCTCCTCGCGATTGAACCAATGGGCAGCCTGGGCAGCGGTCACCAGGTCCACGCAACGATCTGGCAGAGTCGTCGCCTCGGCGGTGCCGGCGATGCTGATGAATCGCGGGTAGGATGCCAGAAGCTCTTCCCCGGCCCTGCGCATTTCCGAATTCGGCTCCACCGCGAACACCCGGTTGCCGTGCTCCAGCAGCATGCGCGTAAAGATGCCGGTGCCGGAGGCGATATCGGCGACGACCTTAGCCGGAGTGAGTCCGCATTCGCGGTTCAGGAGATCCAGGACCCCGGACGGATACCCTGGGCGGGAGCGAACATAGTCTTCGACGCGGGAAGAGAAGCGCTGGGTCGGATCCTGAACATCCATGGGAACAGTCTAATGTAATGGACGGTTAAATCCTTACCGCCACACTGCGACCCGCATCACGTCGAAGTGATGATCGTAGGTCCACACCTCCAGACCCAGGCGCGTGGCTAAGACGGCCACCGTCGCGTCAAAGAGGGTGATGGGTTGGTCCGTCATTGCCTGCACTTTTGTGATGGCCTGCCAGTAGTCCTCCGGGCTGGGGTTGATCAGGGCCGTGCTGCTCAAGTTGTGCAGCCAGCGGGTCGCCTCGTGCCTCCCCAGGCGAAACAGCACCAGGGTGTAAGCTTCGAGCAGAGTCGGGTAGGCGACCGCAACTTCACGTTTCTCACGCCTCAGCCGCCGCAATTGCTGTTGGGCCCGGTGATGATGCGCGTCATCGGGATCAACCGCGGCATAGAGGGGGCCTGTGTCCGCGAGCAGCAGGTTGGGCTTCATTTGTGCAGTGGGTTGCGCGTCCCCGCCAGGTAGCGGTCATGCTCCTGGCTCACGTCGTGGCGGCCACTGCCCTTCTTGGCGGGGGTGATGTCCAGGGTATGACGCGGGCGCAGGAAGCCGCGCTCCCCCAGGTATTGCCGCAAGGCGGCTTGCACCACTGTGGTAAGCGTAGGCGGAGCTTCCTGAGCCTGCTGATAGTTCTCGACGGCCTGCGCCAAGTCGTCGGGGAAAGTCATAGTGGCACGCTTCATGAGATCATTATACACCAATTGGTGATATTGGTGAATCTGGTGAACATTGGTTTACGCGCTGGAAAACCATCTCTCCGAGCCTGGTAGTAAAATCATCGGTTCCCGGCTGAAACTCGGCTGGAGCGGCAATGTTTCCTGGAGGTGAACGGCAGTGTTGCAACCCGGCGAATTGGCGCCCGATTTCGACCTACCCGTCCTTCTCGGCGGAGTCAAGAAGCGTTTTCGCGTGGCCGATCATCGCGGCAAGCAGAACCTGGTTCTGGCTTTTTATCCGCTGAATTGGGAACCGGTAAGCACGGAACAGATGGTGGCCTACCAGGTGCAGCGCGAGCAGTTCATCGCGCGCAACGCCGAAGTCGTGGGCATCAGCGTGGACTCCATCATGAACGCCACGGCCTGGGAGCGGGAGATCGGGCCGTTTGATTACCCGCTGTGCAGCGACTTCTGGCCGCATGGTGAGGTCAGCCGCAAGTATGGAGTGTTGCGCGAGCAGGAGCCCTTTGGCGGAGCCAGTGAGCGCGCCATCTTTGTGGTCGGCAAGCAGGGCAAAATCGAGTTCAGCAGAGTCTATCCGCTGAACCGGGTGCCCGACTTGCAGCAGACGCTCGAGGTGCTGAACAAGCTGTAGCACCGCGCATTCCGCAGGCGCAGCCCCGAAGTTTACAGGAGCCCGATGAAAATTGCCTTCACAACCGCCTTGGTCCTCACTCTGTTGCTAGCCAATGGGGCGGGAGCACGCAGGCCGACCGAGCCTGCGGACCATGCCGGCGCGCCTGTGCTCTTCGGTTTCCGTAATCCCGCGGAGGAGTTCGGGCTGGACGCCCGTTTCATGGCGGTGCCCGACCCTAAACTTGCCGAGCAGCACCTGAGCACTTTGACGCAGGCGCCGCACATCGCGGGCTCGCCGGAGGACAAGGCCACCGCCGACTACGTGGCGCAGAAATTCCGCGAGGCGGGCCTGGACACCGAGATCGTCGAATACCGGGTATGGCTGAACTATCCCGCTGAAGTCAGCGTGGATGTGACTGCGCCTGCGGACGTCCGCTTGCACGGACCGACCCGCGAACACGTCGCCGGCGATCCTTACCAGGATGATCCGCGCGTGGTGATGCCTTTCTCCGGGATGTCGCCCTCGGGGGATGCCGAAGCTGAAGTGGTCTATGCCAACTACGGGTCCCCGGAAGACTTTCAAAAGCTGGAACGGATGAAGGTGGATGTGCGCGGCAAGATCGTGCTGGTGCGCTACGGGCAAAACTTCCGCGGGGTGAAAGCGCTGGTTGCGCAGCAGCACGGAGCGGCCGGCCTGCTCATCTACTCGGATCCGTATGATGACGGCTGGCATCGCGGCGACAAGTATCCAGGCGGTCCCTGGCGTCCGGATACCGGGGTGCAGCGCGGCTCGATCGGCTACATGTTTGAGTTCGCCGGCGATCCCACCACGCCGGGCATCGCCTCGGTGCCATCCCTTCCCGATTCCAAGCGCATTGCGCCCGAGCAGTCGGCACAGATGCCGAAGATGCCCACCACGCCACTCTCCTATAAGGATGCCTGGCCGATTCTCGAGCATCTGGGCGGAGAGGACTCCCCGCGCGACTGGCAGGGCGCTCTGCCGTTTACCTATCACGTGGGGCCGGGCCCGGTGAAGGTGAAGCTGCACCTCAAGCAGGATTACCAACTCCGCACCATCTGGGACGTGATCGGACAAGTGCGCGGCAGCGCGTACTCCGACGAGTTAGTGGTGGCGGGGAACCACCGCGATGCCTGGGTCTACGGGGCCGTGGATCCGAACAGCGGCACGGCGGCGATGCTCGAGGCGGTGCATGGCATGGGCGAACTGCTGAAGTCGGGCTGGAAGCCGAAGCGCACCATCGTGATCGGCAGCTGGGACGCTGAGGAAGAAGGCCTGATCGGCTCCACGGAATGGGGCGAGCAGCACGCGGGGGAACTGGCCAATGCGGCTGCCTATTTCAACATGGATGTGGCCGTCTCCGGGCCGAAGTTCGGCGCCTCCTCCGTGCCCAGTTTGAAGCAGTTTTTGCGCGATATCACCAGGCAAGTGCCGGCGCCCGCCGGCGGCACGGTGTACGACGCGTGGCAGAAAGCCAGCGAGTCGGGCGGCAATGCAGGTCCGCAGCGGGAGGCGAGCGGCGGAACCTATCGTCCACCGGCGGCACAGGCCAAGCTGGACGTGCCGGTGGGGGACCTGGGCAGCGGCTCGGATTACACCGTGTTTCTCCAGCACCTGGGCGTGCCCTCGACGGATGTGGGCTCGACCGGTTCCTATGGCGTCTATCACTCGGTGTTCGACAACTTCGCCTGGTTCACGAAGTTCGCCGACCCGGATTTCAAATACGAGCAGGAAATGGCGAGGGTGTTTGGGCTGGAAGTGATCCGCATGGCTAATGCCGACGTGCTGCCCTACGACTACGAAGAATACGGGAAGGAAATCGCCGCCTACATTGCCGCCTCCCGGAAGCAGGCTGAGGCCGAGTTTCCCGGCCACGCGCCCAGCTTTGCCGCAGCCGCGGAGGCGGCGCGCCACTTTGAGCAGGCAGGCGCGAAGATGCTGTCCCGGCAAAAAAAGAGCGCAGATGATCCGGCAAGGATCAATCGCACCTTACGCGAAGTGGAGCGAGCGCTACTGATTCCCGAGGGCCTGCCGCATCGCCCCTGGTATCACCACGCCATTTATGCCCCGGGCGAATACACGGGATACGCGGCGGTGGTCATCCCTGGGGTGAACGAAGCCATCGACCAACACGACGCGGAGCAGACGCGCCAGCAGTTGGCGGCTCTGGCAGCGGCGCTGCACCGGGCCGCCAAAGTGCTGGAAAGCTACCACTAGCTTGGTGTGGCGCGGGTGCCCACCCCCGCGAGGCGCGGGTAACAATAGTCATATCAATTATATCGCTTGCACAGTTTAAGGGTTTCCCTTATTATGTGTATATGAATATCACCCTGTCCCTCGACGAAAAACTAGTGAAGGACGTCCGCAAAATCGCGGTCGAGCGGGACACGACCCTCACCGGCCTGGTGCGTGCCTACCTGGAGGACCTAGCTGCTGAACATGCTGCTTCAGGCCGCAAGCGGCGCGAGCGGGAAGCACTGGAGGAAAGCTTTCGCAGGTTCCAGTTCCGCATCGGAAAGAGGACCTGGAAGCGGGAAGACCTCTATGCCAGGACCTGATTTCCTGGACACCAATGTACTGGTGTCCGCCTACGATGTGAGCGATCCAGCAAAGCAGCGCACTGCGCAGGAACTGGTTCGGAAGGCGGTTACAGGCGGGCTGGTGATTTCCACCCAAGTGCTCGCTGAGTTCGCCGCCACATTGCTGCACAAACTTGCACCCGCGCCCTCTACTGACGACGTGATCGCATTGTTGGACACGTTAGCGCCGATCCGGCTGATCACGCCCGATGGGGACACCGTCAGGCGTGCGGTTGAGGCTCGCGCCGCCTACGGGTTGCATTTCTATGACGGCATGATCATCGCGGCGGCGGAGCGCGCCGGCTCCGAGAGGATCTGGTCGGAAGATTTCAACCCAGGGCAGAAATATTTTGGAGTTGTGGCGGCCAACCCGTTTCAGTGAGTGCCGCAGGCGCACAACTTCCCACGGAGGACGAGCGCGTGCATCCCGCCCATGAAGTGGAGAACATCTTAAAGAATCTGCCATCCGCCACCGGCGCGACATTCCTGGCGCTGTTTCCTATCGTCAATCCCTTCGGCGGAGTGCCCTTGTTCTTCACCCTGACCTCCGGCTTCCCCGCCGCCGAGCGCAACCGCACCGCTCTCCGGACCGCCATGTACGTCCTGCTGATCCTGGTGTTCTTCATGTTCCTGGGGCGCTTCGTGCTGCACTTCTTTGGCATCTCGTTGCCGGTGTTAAAGATTGCCGGTGGATTGATTGTGGCCAATACCGCCTGGGGCATGGTGACCGCCTCCAGTCGCATGACGTCCGCCGAGAGCGACGAAGCCAGCACCAAGGGAGACATTTCGCTGACCCCGATGGCCATGCCGATCCTGTCCGGCCCGGGCTCGATTGGAGTGGTGATGGGCCTGGCCGCGCACGCCAACTCTGCCGACTCCTACCTGGGCATGGTGCTCGGAATCGTCGGCGTGGCGATTGCGGTGTACCTCTTCCTGCGCCTGGGCGGGCCGCTGGTAGCGCGCCTCGGCCCGGGCGCGACCGGAGCCATCAACCGCATCTTCGGATTCCTGATTCTTGCGATTGCGGTGCAATTGGTGTGGGATGGGGTGGCGGACTTCGGGGGATAGACGTCGGGCGGAGCGCGGGGCCCCTGAGTCGCGAGGTCTTCAGATCGGCTCGTGAAGCCTGCGACTTCAATCCTCGCCAAACCTCAGCACACCGGCGTGACGGTTCAGAGACTCAACCGCAAGTTCGATACCAAAATCGCCATCGCTTTCCGTTTTTCGCTGAGCCTCCTGTTGCTCGGTCGATTTCGGGTAAAACTCCTTGAGAAAGTCCTCGTAGCTGGTGAATCGTCTCGTGGGCTTCTGATCCATTTGCTCGACTATTTCATCCGCCATGATCATTTCACCTCGTCTTTCCGGTAATAGTTGGAAAAGAAATACGGGTTTCGGGCGGGTTCAAAGTAATGTTTTCGCTTGATCCAGATGAACCCATCACCTTTGGAGATCACGGCCACATCGATAGGCAATGCGACGGTATCGGTCTCCACTGAGGTCATTCTACGCTTGAATGCTGTCAGGTTCACCAGCGACTCGGCCATGGCCGCTAGTTCATCTTTCGGAAGGGACGCTACGCTGTCGATGACAGGCCCGACAAACTGGGCCTGTCGGTAGTTCCCGAGTTCTGCGATGAAATCTTGCGAGAGCTTCTTCCCAAGCTCAATAAGCTCCTTCCGCACAGATTCCTGCAACTCTGCGCTTATCTTGCCGTCCAAGGCTTCCGCAATTTTATTCGGATATCCTTGGCTGAGGAGTGCTGAGATATATCCCTCAACCGCTTCTCTGTATTTCGGGTCAACTCCTTCCATAAAGCGATTGACCATTTCGCGTTGAGCGAACGGCACGACCGAGGCGACGGAGGCGCTCTTACTTGTTCCGATCTTTTGCCGGTTGGTTTCGATGTACCGCAATTTGTTATTTATGATGCACTCGCATTCATACGCCAGCAATGTTGGAAAGACGTCCTTCTCGCCATAACCCGCAATCACAACTCCTGAGTACTCGGGCCGAGCAAACCGCTTGCACAGAATAAGCGAACCAATTCGCCGCAGTTGCTCCTCACAATCCGCAATCGGTAGCTTTTCGAACACCTCCTCAATAGCGTCTCGGATATCCTTTTCACACGTGCGGGCACATTCTGAGATGTCGGCCTGCTCAAAGCTCGGAAGGTTGTTGAGCTTTTCAAGCTCGGAGAGGAACTCGGCCACTTTTTCGGACACCAATGTCTTAATTTGATCCTCGTCTATCGAAGCGATCCTCTTGATTACCGATTCAACATCCTTGTCGATTCTGTGCCTCAAACGATAAAAGCCGTAGCGCACGTATGTGGATGCGCTTTCATGCTGTAGATCCTCGGAAAAGAGGATGTTTTCGCGCTCAAAGAAGTTGATGAAATCTGAAGCATACTCTTCTAGGTTGTCATACTTCCTATCGTAAAGTTCGGAGCGATACATCTTGATGATCGTCTCCCAAGGGATTCGCATGAAATCCCCCGAGCCGTACACCATTACTCCCACGGGTCTGTACTTCGATAAAGCAAAGAGCTTGTTAACCGTGTTGTAGATTTTTTGGCCGCCCGAAAGTTGCAGGGTGACGGCGCTGTCGGCCGCCATCGCTACAGCGTTTCTGTTGAGAATTGCTATTTCGGCAGTCATCATGCGCTCCTGAATTGTGCCAATTGTACATCTGCTTGAGTGCTCGTTAGGGCTGGCTTGTCGACCATCTATCCTGGCGACCGTTGAAGATAAAGGATCTGTCAGTCTTGATGTGGCGTCGTTGACTCCCTCACGTGCCCTTGCCGCCGCAAGCGAACATGGGGTCCTTCGACTCCGCTCAGGATGACAGAGTTTGGAGGGGGCAAGAATGCCGGCGGGACGCCGGCGCTACTTCAGCGTCACCAGCTTCTCCACCAGCTCCGAGTAATCCTTCTTTTCCAGCCCGTGCACCTGCTTGTTGTACTCATCCACTTTCGACGAGTAATTCATGGAGCAGAATTTGGGGCCGCACATGGAGCAGAAGGCGGCTTCTTTGTAGTAGTCGTCGGGCAGGGTTTCGTCGTGCATGGAGCGGGCGGTTTCGGGGTCGAGGGAGAGCGCGAACTGCTTCTCCCAATCGAACTTGTAGCGGGCGTAGCTGAGCGCGTTGTCGCGGTCCTGGGCGCCAGGACGATGGCGGGCGATGTCGGCGGCGTGGGCGGCGATCTTGTAGGCAATGATGCCGTCTTTCACGTCTTTGTCGTTGGGCAGGCCGAGATGCTCTTTGGGCGTGACGTAGCACAGCATGGCGGCGCCGTGCCAGCCGATCATGGCTGCGCCAATCGCCGAGGTGATGTGGTCGTACCCGGGAGCGATGTCGGTCACCAACGGGCCCAGAGTGTAGAACGGAGCCTCGTAGCAGAGCTCGTTCTCTTTGTCCACCTGCTCTTTGATCTTGTCGAGCGGCACGTGGCCGGGGCCTTCGATCATCACCTGCACGTCGTGTTGCCAGGCTTTCTTGGTCAGTTCGCCCAGGGTTTTTAGCTCGGCGAATTGAGCTTCATCGCTGGCATCGGCGATGCAGCCGGGGCGCAGGCCGTCGCCGAGCGAGAAGCTCACGTCATGCTTGGCGAAGATCTTGCACATGTCGTCGAAGCGCTCGTAGAGGAAATTCTGCTTGTGATGATGCGCCATCCACTGCGCCAGAATCGCGCCTCCGCGGCTGACGATGCCGGTGATGCGCTTGGAGACCATGGGCAGATACTGGATGAGCACCCCGGCGTGAATGGTCATATAGTCCACGCCCTGCTCGGCCTGCTCCTCGATCACTTCCAACATCACGTCCGCACTTAAGTCTTCCACCCGCTTTACGCGGGAAATCGCTTCGTAGATTGGCACCGTTCCGATGGGCACGGGCGAGTGCCGCAGAATGGCCTCGCGAATCTCGTGAATGTCGCCGCCGGTGGAGAGGTCCATTACGGTGTCGGCGCCGTAGTGCACCGCGGTGTGCAGCTTCTTGAGTTCTTCGGCGATGTTGGAGGTGACGGCCGAATTGCCGATATTGGCGTTGATCTTGCACAGCGAAGCCACGCCGATGGCCATGGGCTCGAGTTCAGGGTGGTTGATGTTGGCGGGAATGATCATGCGTCCGCGGGCCACTTCGTTGCGGATGAGTTCCGGCGAAAGCTTCTCCTTCTGGCCGACGTACTCCATCTCTTCGGTCACTATGCCTTGGCGGGCGTAGTGCATCTGCGAGTAATTCCCGTCTCGGTTCTCGGTCTTGCGCCGTTTGAGCCAGTCCGCGCGGGGTTGAAGGACACTATGAACGTCAGCAGCATTGCCATTCGTCGAAGACATGCACAGCCACCCTCAGTGGGAGATCTACAAAACCTCATTATACGCCCGGGAAAACTCAGCATTCGGCGGGGCCACGGCCTGAGTCGTTACGACTGACTTCTTTGCGCCCTTCGCGGTTTAAGATTTTTCACGCAGAATCCTCAAAAGCAAGGCCGAAATGACCCGCACTCCTAACCTTCCTCCTGCTTGCCCGTCTAAGTCTGTCGGCCTACAATCACCAGTCCGCCCGAAGAGGAGAGGTTCTTGTATGCGTCTTTATCTGCTGCCCGCTGTCTGTGTTCTGCTCTCGCTTCTCACCACCGCTCAAACCAATCCCAACGCCAGCCTTCCGCCGGGCTACAGCATTGACAACATCGACAAGACAATCGACCCCTGTGTGGACTTCTACCAGTACGCCTGCGGCAACTGGATGAAGAAGGCGGTGATTCCAGCTGACCGGTCTTCGTGGGTCAGCTTCGCCGAGGTGCAGGAGCGTAACCAGACCATCATGCGGGACATCCTGGAGAAGACTTCGGCGAACGACCCCCACCGCAACGCCATCGACCAGAAGATCGGGGACTTCTATAGCTCCTGCATGGACGAGAAGGCGGCCGACGCCGCCGGCATCGACCCGCTCAAGCCGGAACTTGCCCGCGTGGATGCGGTGAAGGACAAGGCCGCGCTGATCGACGAGATTGCCCATGTGCATCTGATCGGTCCGAATCCGCTGTTCAACTTCTACTCTGCGCCCGACCTGCACAATGCCGACCAGGTGATCGCCTACATTGACCAGGGCGGGCTCTCCCTGCCCGACCGCAATTACTACATCAACGATGACCCCAAGATGGTGCAGATGCGCCAGCACCTGGTCGAGTACGTCACCCAGTTGTTTACGCTGGCTGGCCGCTCTCCGCAGCAGGCGGCGGACGCGGCGCAGACCGTGATGCGCATCGAAACTGCGCTGGCTAAGGATTCCATGGACCGCACCCTGCGGCGCGATCCCAAGAACCGCGACCACAAGATGAGCCGCGACGAAGCTGCCGCTTTGGGACCGAACTTTTACCTGAATCGCTACTTCAAGGCGATCGGCGCGCCTAACTTTACCGCACTGAATGTGTCCAATCCGGACTTCTTCAAGCAGGTGAATGCCGTGCTCGACACCGAGTCGCTGGATGCGCTGAAGACCTACGTCAGCTGGCATCTGCTGCGAGCGGCTTCGCCCTGGCTGTCCAAGCCGTTCGTGGATGCCAACTTTAAAATGCAACAGGCCCTCACCGGCCAAGCGGAGATCCAGGACCGCTGGAAGCGTTGCGTCGACTTGACGGACCGTTCCCTGGGCGAGGCTCTGGGGCAGAGATACGTCGAAGAGACGTTCGGCCCCGATGGCAAACAGCGCATGCTGAAGATGGTGGACGCGCTGGAGACGTCGCTGGACCAGGACATCCAGACCCTGCCCTGGATGTCGGATGCGACCAAGAAGCAGGCCAAGATCAAGCTGGATGCCATCCGCAACAAGATCGGCTATCCCGACGTGTGGCGCGACTACACCAAGCTCAACGTGGTGCGGGGCGACCTGATTGGCAACCTGACGCGGGCCAACGAATTCGAATCCAACCGTCAGATTGCCAAGATTGACAAGCCGCTCGACCGCAACGAATGGGGCATGACGCCACCCACGGTGAATGCCTACTACAGCGGCTCCTACAACGAGATTGTCTTTCCCGCCGGCATCCTGCAGCCGCCGTTCTTCGACAAGAGCGTGGACGATGCGATCAACATGGGCGGCATCGGCGTGGTGATCGGCCACGAACTGACCCACGGCTTCGACGACCAGGGGCGCAAGTTCGATCCCCAGGGCAACCTGCGCGACTGGTGGACCGAGCAGGACGGCAAGGAATTCGAGAAGCGCGTGAGTTGCGTGGCCGACGAGTACAGCAGCTTCATCGCCGTGGACGACCTGCACCTGAACGGCCGGCTCACGCTGGGCGAGAACACGGCGGACAACGGCGGAGCCCGCATCGCCTTCAACGCGCTGCACGCCCTGATTGCCCAGGACCCGCACAGCAAGGCCGCGCAGACCATCGACGGCTACACGCCCGAGCAGCGCTTCTTCCTCGGCTTCGGGCGGGTGTGGTGCCAGAAGCAGCGTCCTGAACTCTCCCGCATGCTGGTGAATGTGGACCCCCATTCGCCGGGTCGCTTCCGGATCAATGGCGTGGTGCAGAACATGCCGGAGTTCCAGCAGACTTGGAGCTGCAAGGCCGGGCAACCCATGGTGTCGGCTAATGCTTGCCGGGTGTGGTAGCCATGCTGGAGATTGACCGCGAGCTGAAGCAGCAGTGTCGGGACTTGCAGGTGGCTTGCGTACACGGCTCCGTCGAAGTCACGAAGTCGTCGCCGGAACTGCTGGATCAGCTGAACGCGCGGGCGGAGGAGCTGCGCACAAAGGGTGGCGAGCCCTCCGACTATTCTGAAATCGCCGCCACCCGCCAGGCCTACAAGACGCTGGGCAAGGAGCCCTCGCGCTACCGCAACTCCGCCGAAGCCCTGCTCCGCCGTATCACTTCCGGCAAAGGCCTGTACTTCATCAACAACCTGGTGGACATCAACAATCTGATATCGCTGGAGAGCCTGATGCCGGTGGGTACTTACGACCTGGCGAAGGTCACGCCGCCACTCATTTTCCGCGAGGGGCGGAGCGGAGAATCCTATAAGGGTATTGGCAAGGACGTCTTAAACATTGCTGACCTGCCGGTCTTTGCCGACAAGGATGGCCCATTCGGCAGTCCCACCAGCGATTCCGAGCGGGCGATGATCACCGAGTCCACCACGACATTCGCGATGATGATCATTTCGTTTTCGGGGAAGGTGGATTTAAGCGCTTGTGGGGAGCGTGTAGTGGCGTTGGTTAGAAACTACGCGGGCGGAAGCGGTCTGAAATTTGAAGTGGTCGGGTCGTAGCATTGCGCCATGCTTCGCGATGACGCCTAGTCGCCGCCCCTGCTCTGCTGACGACATACTCTCGGGCGTCATCCTGGGCGCCGTGGCGCGAAGGATCCGGCGCGGGGTAGCCGGTATTCGGGGCGAGCACATTCCGCGGCGACTCCTGAGTTCTTGCCGCCCCCCTTTGACTTTGCTAAGGGCAGGCGCTCGCCCGGATGAAGGCCGCCGGGCTTCGGGACGACGCCACAAGAGGTGTGGCTGAAGGGCACGATTACTGTCCTTCCGGACAGCTTGACCCTGGCCCGCCCAGGGGCTAAAGTCAGCTATACACAGGCGTGGGTATGTCCAACCAAAGCAGCAGATTCCTCAAATTCGGCGGAGCTACGCTTCTGATCCTGATCTCTTTGGGATACCTCGCGTACACCGGAGTGCAGGAGAGCAAGAGCTACTACGTGACGATTAAGGAACTGCGCGGCATGGGTGACGGCGCTTACAGCAAGCGCCTGCGCGTCGCCGGTAACGTGCAGCCGGGCTCCATCAAGCGCACCGGGACTAAAGTGGAGTTCGTTCTCGTCGAGCAGGACCTGAACTTGCCGGTGGTGTACAGCGGCACCGAGGCCCCTCCCGATACGTTCAAGGACAATTCCCAAGCCTTGGCCGAGGGCAGCTTCGGTCGTGACGGCGTCTTCCACGCCAAGCAACTGCAGGCCAAGTGCGCCTCCAAGTACGCCCCGCAACAGCCGGGAGCGCCGGCGAGCGGAACGCCGGAGCAGCCCAAGAGCGTGACGCAAGCCCAGCCCGCCACCTCCCCGGGCGTGCCGAACTGAGAATTCTTTGGTGGCGGTGCCCCTCCTCCAGCTGAGAACGCTAGGGCTGCTCCTCTCGACTTCACGCATCGCTTAGGCTATCTTCCCTTGCAGTGCCTCCTGAGAACCACAGCGACGCCTCACCCATCGTCATCGTCGCCGATCTCGTCAAGCAATTCGGACGCTTTGCCGCCCTGCGCGGCGTGAGTGCCAGCTTTGACGCCGGGCGGCTGTACGCCATTCTCGGTGACAACGGCGCCGGCAAGACCACGCTGCTGCGCTCGATCGCCGGCCTGACGCGACCGACCCGTGGAAGCGTCTCGATGCTGGGTGCGACCGACCTGCGCAGCGTTTGCCGAGCGGTGGGCTACATGGCCCACCCGTCGCTGCTCTACGACGAAATGAGCGGCATGGAGAACCTCCGCTACTTCGCGCGCCTCTACGGGATCACGGACGACGGGCGCTGCGCCACCGTGATTCGCTCGGTGGCGCTGGATCCAGACCTGGCGCGCCCGGTGGGGCAGTACTCGCAAGGAATGCGCCAGAGAATGTCGCTGGCGCGAGCGCTGCTGAACGATCCGACAATTCTGCTGCTTGATGAACCCTTCTCCAACGTAGATGGTCGGTCGGCGCGAGAGATGGTGGGCCTGCTGGCGAAGATGCGCGACGCGGGTAAAACTCTATTCGTGGTTACACACCAGGCTGCTTTGCTCGAAGGCGTAGCGGATGAATTCGTGTGGATGGAAGCAGGCAAGATTGTCAGCCGCACGCGCACGTTCCAGCCTGCGGAGGTCCACCCACGGTGAGTTCCAGCCTGACCAAAGCGACTTTGGCCAAAGATCTTCGGCTGGAGTGGCGCTCCAAAGACGCCATCAACTCGATGCTGTTCTTCGCGTTGCTGGTGGTGGTGATATTCAGTTTTTCGTTCAATCCGACCGCGGAGGAATCGCGCGAGATCGCCGGAGGGCTGGTGTGGGTCGCCTTCCTGTTTGCCGCGGTGGTAGCGCTGAATCAGACCTGGGCGCGGGAATTGCGCAATCAGGTGCTGGACGCCTACCGGATTTCGCCCGCGCCCGCCAACGCTCTTTTTCTGGCCAAAGCCTGCGGCAATTTCATCTTCGTCATGGTGCTGGAAGCTTTGATGACGCCGCTGTTCATCGTCTTCTACAACCTGCGCGCTCTGGGTCCGGCGTGGCAATTGCTGGTGGTGGCGGCCCTGGGTACCTGGGCGCTGGTGGTGAATGGAACTTTCTTCGCGGCGATGTCTTTGCGTACCCGGAGCCGGGAAATTATGCTGCCGCTGCTTCTGTTCCCCATCTCCACCCCCGCGGTGATCGGCATGGTCGAAGCTACCGGCGCCATCCTCAGCGGAGAGTACTCGGCACGCCCGTGGATCGCCTTGCTTGCCACCTATGATGTGGTGTTTACTACAGGGTGTTTGCTGCTGTTTGAGACGGTGTTGAACGCAGAATGAAGCGGGCCTTTCCCATCCTGGCAGTACTGACGGCGGTCCTGCTGAGTTACGCGCTCTACCAGGCGCTCGAGGTCGCGCCCACGGAAGCCACCATGGGGGACGTCCAGCGTATTTTTTACTATCACGTGCCCTCCGCCTGGACGGCATTTCTGCTGTTCCTCACCAACTTCGTGGCTTCCGTCATCTATCTGATCCGGCGCAACACGAAAGCCGATATCCTCGCCCTGGTGACGGCAGAAGTGGGTGTGGTGTTCTGCACCGTGGTCCTGGTCACGGGACCGATCTGGGCGCGTCCGGTGTGGGGCATCTGGTGGACCTGGGATTTGCGCCTGACCCTGACCCTGGTGCTGTGGCTAATCTACGTCAGCTACCTGATGCTGCGGCGCTTTTCTTCCAGCGGGCAAACCCCGCTGATGGCGGCGGTGCTGGCGGTTTTCGGCGCTCTCGACGTTCCCTTGGTCTACTTCTCGATCTGGTATTTCCGCACCCAGCACCCGTCGCCGGTGATCGGTGGCGGCGGCTCGCTGGATCCCCGCATGGCGCGCGTATTGCTGATTAATTGGGCGGCTTTTCTCTGCTTCGCCGCGCTGGTGTGCTGGTCGCGCTACCGGGTGGAGCGTTTGCAGCGCGAGGTGGAAGAGACCCAAGCCCTGGAAGCTTTGATGGAATCGCGGAGCATCCGATGAACTACTACCTTTATGCAGCTTACGCCGCCACGTGGATCATCCATATTGCTTACCTGAGCATTGTTTCCCGTCGTTACTCCCGGCTGCGTAAGGAACTCCAGGAACTGAAGAAGTCATAGTTTTTCGAGAAACATGCGCCCCGGGCGTACGGGTAGGTTTCTTGCGCCCCTAAAGGGGCTGATCTTGCTGCTGGCAACGTGTCCCACGGCTGGCGCCGTGGGCTTTATTCTTGCGCCGCTTCGCGGCTAGAGGAAGACTGCCACTCCTGCGTCCGGGCTCTTACTGTTGCGCCGTTTCGCGGCTGGGGTTGTTCGCTAATCGCTGCCGCTGCGTGTTTTGGGGGGATTTGATTCGCCACCCTACTGCATTCCCGCCAGGAAATCTGGGCCGGGGTTGGAGCGGAGGAATTCGTATTCTTCGATGATGGCGGCGACGCCGATGCGGGATACCGGCAGAGGTGCTTCCACGCGCACCACGCGGGCCACAAAGCGCACCCGTACCGAATCGGTCAAGGTGACGTGGGGCGGAAAGGTCAGCGTCACTTCCAGGCGCGAGCCCTCGGCCACCGGCCGGTCAAGATAGAAGAACACTCCCCGGGCGCTGACATTTTGGGTCTCAGTCAGCAGTTTTTCCGCACCGGCTAGATGGACAGCTGCCGGCAGGCGCATGTCGAAACGTCGCATGGTGCGTCGTTCCTGCGGTGGCTGCAGCATGGCGGGGTCTCTTTCCAGTAACATTTTGGCACCCAGGCCCCAGGGACCGCCAGTCCCCTCTACGACGCGAAATCCCTGGAGGAAAAACGTTGCACTATTAACCCAAGAGTTACTTAATCGCCCATGGTTTGCAAGGCCAAAACCGGGCGGGAACTGACTCGGTTAATGCTCCCGCGAGCGGGCGAACGCTCACAAGCCCGCAAAATGCGAGGAGATTCTGGGGGGATAAAACACAGGGCTCGTGGGGGAGGGAACAGCAATCGTGCTGCCATTGCTTCGGGTGCCCTTTCGCCGTCCGGTTGTCACGAAATCAAGCACTTGATCCATCCCGCCGCGCGCGAAGCGCCCAGCGAATGAAATCCTTTGCAGAAAATCTGCCCGCGCGCGACATCTGGCGATAACACGCTTCCGGGGTTATGGCACTTTGGTGGCGTAATCGGCATCTCCGGCCCCGGCTGCGCGCATCTGACGAAGCCAAGGGCCAAGCGGCGGCGCGTGGCTTGACAGGGTATCCGTCAGATGTTTAAGTAGTTATTTATTTTTTGCGCATTTCTGGTGACCACTACGACAGCCGACTGGCGAGCGCGCGAGTCCGGCTAGGGTGTGTGCCGTTTTCTCGTCCTTTCCATGAAATCGGGAAACTCGGAGGAGCTTGTGAGATTGAATCGCCGTGGGAGGGTAACAGGTTCTTCGCGGAGCCGGATCTGGCTGGCGGTGGGGCTGCTGCTTACCGTCGCCCTGATCGCCTTTGGTCTGTCACCCGGCGCCCGGCTGGCGCGCACTTCCGGAGTCAACCCTCCCCACCCACCCGCGTTGGCTGCCGCCAGCACGTCAGCGCTCTCAGCCCAGCGAGTGCGGGCGGCCTTCAGCCATCTTCCCCTCATTTTTGAATCCAACCAGGGACAGAGCGATCGCCGCGTGAAGTTCCTGGCGCGAGGCAGTGGATACGGACTATTTCTGACCGGGCATGAAGCTGTGCTGTCGCTGCAGGCGGGACGTCCGCAGGACAACCGGCCCAGCGCCGGCTCTACCGTGGTGCGCATGGCCCTGGCGGGAGCGAATTCCAAGGCTGCCGTAACCGGCGCCGAACTGCTGCCCGGCAAGAGCAATTATTTCATCGGCAATAATCCTGCCAAGTGGCATCGCAACATTCCGCAGTTCGCGCGGGTACGCTACCGGGAGGTGTATCCGGGCATCGACCTGGTCTATTACGGCAGCCAAGGACGCCTGGAGTACGACTTTGAAGTGGCCCCGAACGCTGATCCGGGACAGATTGCTCTTCGATTCCAGGGGCCTGAGCGGCTGACATTGCAGCCCGACGGGGATCTGCTGCTCGCCACAAGCAGCGGCGACGTGCGCCTGCAGGCGCCGCGCGTCTACCAGAGGTTCGGAGACGGGCAGAGGCAAGTTTCCGGTCGTTTCGTGTTGCGGGCCAAAAACGAAGCCGGATTTGAACTCGGCGCCTACGACCATGGCCGCGCCCTCATCATCGATCCCGTGCTCACTTATGCCAGCTATCTGGGCGGCAGCGCGGACGAGGCTTGTTCTGCCATCATCGGGGTGGTCACGCCCGGTTGCCCGGCGGTCGCGGTGGACAGCGCACTGAACGTGTACATAGCCGGTTCGACCACCTCGGCAGATTTCCCGATTGTTCCCATGGACACCTGTCCGCCAACCAACAGCCCCGCCGCATTCCAGTGTGCCCTGGCTGGCACTGCCAATATTTTTGTCACGAAATTCGTTCCCTCTTCCAGCCCGCCGTATGCCTTCGCGTTTTCCACCTACCTGGGTGGGGATGGGATTGATACGAGCGCGGGAGTGGCCGTGGACAGTGGTTTCAATGTCGACGTCGCGGGAACCACCAGCTCCACCAACTTCCCCACCATGAACGCCTTTCAGGCGCCTCCAGTCTCGGCCGGCAATCACGTTTTTGTCAGCCGGCTTTCCTCCGACGGCAGCACGCTGCTCTATTCCACTTACCTGGCGGGTTCGGGCGTGGATACAGCCACCGGCCTGGCCGTGGACTTCAAGTCCAAGATCTACGTGACCGGGACGACCACCTCTCCGGCGTTCCCCATCGGTGACTTTCCTACCACCAACGGTGCATTCCAGACCTCCCCGAAGGCGGTTAATCAGTTCTTCTTCAGCAAACTGGATCCCACTCTGATCGGCGCGGCGAGCCTGCTGTACTCCTCGTATCTGGGAGGCAGCACACCCAGCACGGGCGTGACCGTCGGGGGTGGCATCGCCGTGGATGCGGTCAGCCCCAATCCCAATGTGTACATCACCGGCGGGACCGACTTCACGGATATGCCGCTGCTCAACGCGTTTCAGTCCACGGTGGGTGGCGGGACCGATGCCTTCATCGGTAAATTCGCTCCGGCCAACGCCACCGGGGCCCAGGAGCTGTACCTGACGTATTTCGGCGGAGACGGCGATGACCAGGGCAATGCGATCGCGGTGGACGCCACCGGGAATGCCTACATCACCGGTTCCACCGCTTCGGTCACGGGGATTACTCCGCCCTCCGGGATCACCCCCTTCCAGCCCGCGAATGCCGGCGGGATCGACGCCTTTGTCACCAAGTTTGGCATCCCCTGCACGGGCAGCAGTTGCCAGACCACGGCGGTGCCGCTGACCTACTTCACCTACTTGGGCGGCACCGGGACCGACATCGGGCTGGGCATCGCCGCGGACGCAACCCAGGGCGCGCGGATCGCGGGCTCCACCGATTCTCCTGACTTCCACACGAAGAATCCGTTTCAGGGGGCTCCGGGCGGACTGCTCGATGGGTTCGTCGCGCGCATTGATACGACCGACACCACTGGCACTGGCGTGGGACACTATTCCAGCTATTTTGGGGGCAGCAACAACGACGCCGCCACCGGCATCGCCATCGATTCGCAAAGTGCCAGCTACGTTGGCGCTGAAACCTTCTCCGGCGATTTCCCCACCGTGAACCCGCTGCAGGCCATGCTCAACGGCAACAGCGACGCGTTCATCAGCAAGATCAGCCCGCTCGTGAACCTGGCCTTCTCCCCCGCTCCGACCGCCAGCCCCAACCCGGTAGGCGTGGGCAGTCAGGTCACCTACAAGTACACCATCGTGAACAACGGGGACCAGACCACTGGCGTGACGTTCACGGATTTTCTGCCGGCGACGGGTGCGACCTTTGTCTCCGCCTCCCTGTCCTCACCACCCAATGCGTGTGGCACGGCGGTTGGCGGCCTGGTGGTGTGCAACATCGGCAACCTGAATAGCGGGCAAACCACGACCGCCTCCGTGATCCTGGTGCCGACCAGCGCAGGGGACCTTTCCAACAGCGCCCAGCTGGCGGTCGCCGGATCCAATATCATCACTACGGGCAGCGCCTCGACCACGGTCAACGACTTTGCCATCTCCGCTGCCCCGGCCAGCTTCACCGTCGTGGCGGGAGCCCCGGCCACGTACATGATTACGGTGAACACCATCCCGCAGAACTCGGCCATTCCTGCCTCGGTGTCCTTGTCGTGCAGTTCGGGGCTGCCGCCGGCTTCCAGTTGCTCGTTCACCACCAACCCCATTCCCAACCTTCTCACCGGTTCGGCCACTTCCACGCTCAACCTCAACACCACCATGCGCACCACGACGACCGTGGACCTGCGGCCGGGAGGCGGACCGCTGTATGCGGCCTGGCTGCCGGTGTCCGGACTCACGCTGCTGGGTCTTGGGATCGGCGGCAAGATGTCGCGCAAGCGCCGCCTGCTGGGCGGATTGCTGTTGACCGCGCTGTTTGCGCTGGCGTTGTTCCAGGCGGGCTGCGGCTCGAGCGGCAAGAGCTCCACGACCACCTTGGGCACTCCGGCGGGAGATTACATCGTGACCCTCACCGCCACCTCGGGATCGGCGACCCGCACCACCAGCGTGTTGCTCACGGTGCAGTAGGACGCCGGAGCGCGAGTTATCCGCGCATCAAGCAGAACTGACATCTGCGCCGAGCGCGCTAGCGCGGAGCCTGCGGAGCACCACCAGATCCCCCGAGTCGGCCGTCAGATTGGTGGGTACGAAGAGACGATTGTCATGGTAGTCCATGCTGCCGATCTTCGGCAGGTTCAGACGCAGGGGATCGCGCTCGTTCGGGTCGTTCGCCCGCTCCTCGTCGGCCCTCTCACCGCCCGCAATCGTAGATATGACGCCGGTTGCACCGTCAATCATGCGAACCACATGGTTGAAACGGTCACCGATGTACGCGTTCCTCCCCTCGTCGACTGAGAGCGCAATCGGACCGTCGAACTTGGCCTGCGGGCTGCCGCCGAAGCGCGCGTGCCGTGCATCTCCTCCATCGCCTGCGTATCCCGGCCGGCCATCACCCGCGATCGTGCGGACGCATCGCCTGGCCACGTCCACGACGCGGAGAGCGAAGTTGCGGCTGTCCAGTACATAGATCGTGCCATCCGGGCCGCGCCGAATGTCGTAGATCCAGCTGAAGCGCGCCTCGCCGAACGGCACGGGATCCGACTGAAAGCCCGGCGTTCCGTCGCCCAGCACCTCCACGCGGCGTCCGTTTGCGTCGAACCGCCAGAGCCGGCAGCCCGTCACCTCGTTCACCCAGATGCAATCCTCGTCATCCACAACGCAGTTACCCATGTCCACCAGGCCGAGCGCATGCCCTTCAACCAGCAGCCGCGCCGTCATGGTGGACGCATCGATGCGGTACAGCTCGGCGGTCTTGAAGTTCGACACCAGCACCGCATCATCGGACAAGACGTCCACGTACATGGGGAACTCGAGAGGCGCCGAAATGTTCGGCACGTCGGCGAACACCGGTTTGGCGGCGACGGTCCACTTGAGGTGATCGTTCTCGCCCACGAGACCCATGAAGTGTTTGGTGTGAGCAACCGCGAAATACCGGCCGCGGCTGTCATAGAAGCCGAAGTGGGCGAGACCGCTCTTGACGATGTCCCGTCCGAAATCGAAATGCACGATCCGATCTACGGTCCAGCTGACCATGGTTGACCCAGCAGCGCTCGCGGGGCACGGGAGGCCCGCGTCTCTGGCGATGAAAGTATAGACGGATTCAGGTTGTCGTTCGCGCCTCCAAACTGGGGGCGGCCCACGCCTCGCGCTTTTTCGAGAGGTGGGCCTGCGCCCGATCGGGTGTGGCTTCGTCACAGCGGCAGGGAGAGGATAACCAGCTTGACTGCTCCATGGATAAAGGATAGAAAAAGCCCCGGGTCTCGAAAACCGCGAGACCTCGGGGCACCCTCAGGGTTCCGTTGGCTGGAAATTAGACCGGTAGATCCGGGGCACCCGGCACCCCGCTTAGAGTTCTCAAGTCGACCCAACAAGATCCGGGCCACCCGCCCTAATCGCGCTCACGCCTGAATCCAAATTTACTCACTTGGGTCAACAGTGTCACAGACATTCGGTCTTCCGCCGGGTATCATTTTGTTCGAAATGGACTGGAGAAGCCCATGGCGAAGCATCTTGTGACATGTGTGGCGTGCTTTGGCTTGATGATCGCCTAGTCAGCCGACATTGGGCTAGCTGCAGGCAAGGCGAACTACTCGGGCAGGTATTCACTCCAAATGATTGGAAATTCGCCGCCGGCGACCTTAGCTGGATCCTCGACGTGATGCAGAATCCGGACAGCATCGAAATCGCCTGGCTGGAGAAGGAATCGAGTGGAATGGTGAAAAAGGAACCAATGCCTGCAAGATCTACACACGGCGCCCCGCATGAAGTGGCTGCGAATGCTTCCCGTGGAGGCGGAGACTCTGCTGAGCATTCACCTTCCACTTGGTGGATGAAGTTAATGCTTGGAGGTGGGACATGAAATCCACATCTGTCTTTCTGGCAGCTATTCTGTGCGCTTTGCCGCTATACAGCGCACAGAACGAGAAGCCAATTCAGACCGACAACTCCCAACGCTACCTCGTGCTGGATACCGTTCGGACCAAAACCCTTCAGCGGGAACTGGAGGAGGCTTCGGCGACGGGATACCGGGTGGCGTATGGTGATCCCTCGCACAATATTTTGATACTGGAGAAAACTCCCGAAAAATATCAGTATCGTGTGCTGCAGGGCCTGAAGGACGAATTCAAAGCAGCAGTCGCGGAAGGGTTTTGCGCTGTTCCCGCTACTTTCAGCTCGGATTATATGAAGGCCCGCGCACTGATCATGGAAAGACCTGCCGGCGCCTCGAAGGTGCACGACTACGTCCTTCTCGATACCGTTCGAACTAAGACGCTTCAGAAGGAACTCAACGAGGCTGCGGCAAAGGGATACGAGTTAGCTGCGATGAGCAGCTATGGCGCAAACAACATTCTCATGGAGAAGCTCTCTCCTGAGGCGCCAGCTGCTCCCGACCGCTACCTGCTGCTGGCCACAACACGCACCTCTACGATGCAGAAGGAAATCAACGATGCGGTGGCCAAGGGCTACGCGGTGGCCGCTGGTTCAGGGGGCGAAGAGATTTTGCTCATAATGGAAAGGACGGCCAAAGCTCCTGAGTATTTGCTGCTGGCTACGGTACGCATGACGACTCTGGAAAAAGAGATCAACGAAGCGGCAACGCGTGGTTTCCGTCCGCTTCCTCGCACGCTGCTGGCCATCTCGCGAGAGAACAGCATGTTCAGCCTGACTCCTGATGAGATCAGCATCATCATGGAGAAAATTGCGCAGCCCGACGCCTTCACCTACAAGATCATTGGCACGTCACGCGTGGGGACATTCAAGAAAGAGTTGGCTCAAGCCGCCAGCGAAGGCTTTGAGATGATTGGGTTTACGCTCAGCTACCACGAGCAGGTCGGTCTACTTCGCCGTGCAGGCATTCGTTCGCCACAGTCTGACCGTACTGCCGAACCGCAACAATGAGCTGAAAATGGCAACGGACTAGGCGGAGTAGCAAGCCCCAAGGAGGATTTGTGGTGCGCAAACTGGATCGCGCGGCAGTGATCGGACAAGTTGTCGCTAGCCTTGTTGTCGCTAGCCTTGATCGGAAACGCCTCGGCATGACACTTCGGGTTGGAAGAGGAAGTCGTTCCGAGGCGTTTTCGATAAGGAGACTAGGAGGAAGCCGCTGGCGTTTGCGGCGGACGCGGTGCACTATGGGATTTGAACGGCGGTTTGGGGCGCAA
>DATKLE010000035.1:0-67793 GCA_035542575.1 Terriglobales bacterium
TCACTTGGAGGTGAAAGTCCTCTACACACCCGGCAAGGGGAAGTGTTAGCCGAACGGCAACGGTGTTCATCGCGAGATGGAATCGGGAGGAAGCCGAAGGCAAAACGCTGGCCTGACGAACAGGAAGCGGATGGAGGCGACGCAGCGGGGTAAGCAGGCCAATCTCTGTGAAGCCCGGTTCTTGCACGGAAGGCTGCGACGTAGATCCGACAGGCATAAGCGGGAAGGTGAGTGCGTGATACCCGGGGAGATCTGGCGGTTTGCTTGAGCGCTACTGACATCGAGAGATGTTGGGAAGAATCGCCAGAAGTCAGCCGAGGCCATAGTAGCCGCAAGGCGAAGGGCCGAACGTGAAACACGGGAGTAGGACAGCAGACCTCGATGCGAGCCGACGAAACAGAAGCCTACGCGAGTAGGGCCAAGGCGGAGGGAGATGGGCTGAACCTGTCTCGGGCCGTTTTTGGTGCCAAGGCACGGACGGTGGCTGCTGGGCAAACGAAACCGGAAGCGCCACGGCTGATGGAAGCCGTGGTGGAACGCAGCAACATGCAGTGCGCTTACGAGCGTGTGGTGGCGAACAAAGGCGCGCCGGGAGTCGAAGGGCTCACGGTGGCCGAGTTGAAACCGTGGCTCAAGGCGCACTGGGCGAAAGTAAGACTGGCGCTGTTGGCAGGCGAGTACATGCCGCAGGCGGTGCGCAAGGTGGAAATACCAAAGCCGCAAGGCGGGGTACGAACCCTGGGCATCCCGACGGTGGTAGATCGCCTGATTCAACAAGCGCTGCATCAGGTTTTGCAACCGCTGTTCGAACCCGAATTTTCCAAATCGAGCTACGGCTTTCGACCCGGACGCAATGCGCAGCAGGCGGTGGAAGCCGCCCGCAGCTACGTGGCGGAAGGCAAGCGATGGGTCGTGGATCTGGACTTGGAAAAGTTCTTTGACCGAGTGAATCACGACGTGCTGATGGCACGGGTGGCGCGCCAAGTGAAGGACAAGCGGGTACTGAAGTTGATCCGGCGCTATCTGGAAGCGGGACTGATGGAAGGTGGAGTAACGAGTGCACGCACCGAGGGCACCCCGCAAGGCGGACCGTTGTCCCCGCTGCTGTCGAACATTCTGCTGACCGATCTGGACCGGGAACTGGAAAAGCGGGGGCATCGCTTCTGCCGCTACGCGGATGACTGCAACATCTATGTCGGAAGCGAGCGGAGCGGGCAGCGGGTGATGACGGCGATCACGGCGTTTCTGGAGCAGAGACTGAAACTGAAGGTCAATGCCGACAAGAGCGCAGTGGCGCGGCCGTGGCAGCGGAAGTTTCTGGGCTACTCGATGACTTGGCACCGGAAACCGAAGCTGCGGATTGCGGAAGCCAGTCGTCAGCGGTTTGCGGAGAAAGTGCGCAACACGCTACGAGCAGGGCGCGGACGAAGTCTGAAACGAGTGATCGAGGACCTAAACCCGCTGCTGCGGGGATGGGTGTCCTACTTCCGGCTTACCGAGGTGAAAAGGATGCTGGAGGAACTCGACGGCTGGATCCGACACAAGTTGCGAACCCTGCTGTGGCGGCAATGGAAACGCAATCACACACGCGCGCGGAATCTGATGCGGGCGGGGTTGGCTGCAGTGCGGGCGTGGGAATCGGCTACCAACGGACGTGGTCCGTGGTGGAACGGCGACGCCTCGCACATGAACGAAGCCTACCCGAAGTCTTGGTTCGCCCGTATGGGGCTGGTCTCGCTGCTGGACTCTCAGCGGCGCTTCTCGTTGGCTTCATGAACCGCCGGATGCGGAACCGCACGTCCGGTGGTGTGGGAGGACGGCGGGAGTAATCCCGCCTCCTACCCGATTCACGATTGATCAGAAGGCGTCATCCTGAAGCGGCTTCCAGCCGCTGAAGGATCCGGCGTGCACGACCGAGGACGATCGCAGGACCGAGGACGTCCCCAACATAGCCGGCGGGATGCAGGCGCTACAGCCGATTAATCAGCGCCGCGACATACCCGGCGCCAAACCCATTGTCAATATTCACCACGCTCACATTCGAGGCGCAGGAATTCATCATCCCCAACAGCGCCGCCACGCCCTTGAACGCCGCACCATACCCAACGCTGGTTGGCACTGCGATCACCGGAACTCCAACCAATCCGCCGACCACGCTGGGCAGGGCGCCTTCCATCCCGGCACAGACGATGACCACGCGCGCCCGGGTCAAACTGACCCGGTTGGCCAGCAGACGATGAATGCCGGCGACCCCGACGTCATAAAGATGCTCAACGTCGTTTCCCATGATCTCGGCGGTGACCACGGCCTCCTCAGCGACGGGAATGTCGCTGGTCCCTGCGGAGACCACGGCAATCACGCCCTTGCCGTACGTCTTGCGGTCCTGCTGCAGAACGATGGCCCGCGCCAGTTCGCGGTACTCGGCCCGGCGGAGTTTTTTCTTCACCGCGGCGAACTGCTCCTCACTGGTGCGCGTGGCCAAGACGTTGCCGCCGTGTTTTGCCAGACGAGTGAAGATCTCCGCGATTTGTGCCGGCGTCTTGGCTTGTCCGAACACCACCTCCGGCATGCCCACCCGCAGCCGGCGATGGTGGTCCACCTTGGCGAATCCCAGGTCTTCAAATGGGAGGTGCCGCAAGCGCTCCACCGCTTGGTCAGGCGAGAGCTTACCCTTGCGCACCTGCTCGAACAATTTGCGGATGGAATCGGCGTTCAATGAAACCCTCAGCCGTCAGCACTTAGCATTCAGCCCGTCTAGAGTAGCATTTGAGCCACACCTCAGCCGCATAGCGGCGGAATAGGAAAGCCCGGCACGGAAGTGCCGGGTCGGGGAGACGAGATGAGATCGAGTCCCGTCAGGGACGGCAGCAGATGCCGCAATTTTAATCCGATTGCGACTACAAATTGGCCGCGGCCCGCTTTGTCCTGCCTGCGAGCCGCAGCTTTTCGGCGAGCTTGTTGTAGGTCTCCCTGGCCTGGCCCGGTTCTTCGAGCGGCGTCAGAAACACCCGCCGCAACATAGCCGGAGTGACTCGGCCTTCCAGGTAGGCGTCGTAGAGGGCGTTGCCCAGCATGTAGCCAAGCAACTGGGAGCTGGCGTCGAACTTCTTGCGCTCGCTCTCTGGGGTCACCTGCAGCGGCTGACGTCCGTGCTCATCGGTGGCGGATGGCCGTGCGGGGTACAAGACGCGCGAGCCCAGATAGCCCAATGCATGCTCCACGGTACGGGTGTAGAAGCGGTCCGCCATCTCGCGGCGATGCTCCCCGTTGTTGCGCTGAGGCAAGCCACGGCAGGCATGATGCAGAAAGCGGGTCACCTCTTCGCCGGCGTACATCATCTGAAATTCGCTGACGTAGAAGGCATTGGCCCGGGCCAGATAGACGCAACCGCGTTCTTCGACATGCCGCAGCATGGCGGCAATGGCCTCCTCGCTGGCGCCCTGGCGGGCCAGCAAGCGGCTTAACCGTGCGGCCGACGCGTTGCTGTACACCTCCGGCAGCAGGTCCACCAGGAACTTGGGCTGGGTGCCGTTGTGCGCGGCGTAGCGGTCGATCCCCAGAAAGCGCACCAGGCTGTCAATCAGGTTGTAGATCGTGGGTGCCAGATCGGGCCCTTCTTCCTCCGCCCGTCCCCAGCGGCTCAGGTGCAGGCGGTAATTCTCGTATTTTTCCAGTGGCGTGGAGTTGAACACGCAGACCACATCGTCCCGCACCCGCACCGCCTCCACCTGATTGGACTGTTCCCCCGCGGCGCGCCAGTACAGCGCGTCCACATTCTGCAGGACAGTCAGCACACGCTCACCACGCAGCTGTTCACGCAACGCGCGGGGAAGATGTCCGGGCGCCAGGTGCGATTCGCCGAACAGCACCATGATCACGGCATTGGGATGACGCTGGCGGATTTCCGCAATCTTGTGGGCGGCGTGGCGGTCGCGAGCCCCGATCTTGCGCAGGTCCTCCCGTGGCATGCAATCCAGACCATGAATCCCTTCGGCGTGCTCGCGCGCCGTCACCAGCAGTTCATAAAACGGAGTCCAGTCGTAGCCCCAATCCAGATCGAAGCGGATGCGCTGCCGTAGTTCGGCTTCGTCAATCTCCCGGCGCCACCACTCGTCGAGGATGTGCTGGTCGCGGGCAAAGATGGTCTCCAGCCCCAAAACCACCGGGCGGTCGCCCGGCTGGGCCCGCCCTTCCAGCAGGCTCGCGGCAAAGCGCTGCGACGACGGCAGGGCGTGATAGTCCCCGATCAGGACCACGTCCGACCCGCCCACCAGTGTCTTCAACTCCTGGCCATCGATCACCGCCTCATAGGACCGGAACGCATGACTGAACTCCCGGAGATACTTGCGCTCGTTGCTGGAATCCTGGGAGCGAATCTCGCGCTGCACCCCGGCCAGGGCAAAGTGCTGCGCCGCACTGCGCCGGGACCGTAGATTTGCCGCAGAAGCCATAAATTTCGTCGTTGGTCAGAACACCGTCGTTGGTCGTTCGTCGTTGGTCGTTGGCAAATAGCTGGTCCGGCCAACGACTCACGACCAGCGACTAACGACCGGTCCTTGACTTGTCCGCCTACCCCTCCCTATCCTCAGGACTCCGTACCGGAGCCCCCGTGCCCAACCAGCCGCCGCAAAACCTGACCGTCGCCACCACCGGGGCCAGCGGGTCTCTGTTTCTCAAGCACTTCCTGCTCGCGGTCGAGCGCGATAAGCGCGTCCAGACCGTCAACTTCATTGCCTCCGACAGCGCCCTGCGCGTCATGGCCGAGGAGCTCAGCCTGCGCGGCCGCAGCAACCTGATCGGCCAGATCCTGGGCAAGGCCTCGCGCAAAATTCAGCAGCAGGCCAACGCCGATATCGGCGCCAACATCGCCAGCGGCTCCTATCCCGCCGACGCCATGGTGGTGATCCCGTGCAGCGTCGGTACGCTTGCCCGTATTGCCAATGGCATTGCCGCACAATTAATCGAGCGCGCCGCCGACGTCTGCCTCAAGGAAAAACGCCCCCTGGTGCTGTGCGTCCGCGAGACGCCACTCAACAAAATTCACATCCGCAACATGTACCGGGCCGCCGACGCCGGCGCCACGGTCTTCCCCCTCATCCCGGCCTTCTATAACCGCCCTACTAGTTTGGATGTCATGGCCCGCGAATTCGCCTACCGCGTACTGGCCCATATCGGCCTGCCTCAGCCCGACGCTTATCGCTGGAAGGGCTAAGGAATCAGCAAGTTACACGAATACCCGATTCTTCCGCCGACTCTAAGTGTGAAGTATCGGCGGCCTCAGGGACAGATAACGAAGGGAATACGACCGCGGGAGGCAGGTCGGCGATTAGATGTATTGACCATAAAATATGACTATGGTCTAATAAATTCGAATGAAAGAAGTAGCTATCTCCGAATTCAAGGCCAAATGCCTGGACCTGCTCGATCAGGTGCAGAAGACCAGGAAGCCGATCCGGGTGACGCGCCACGGCAAGCCGATCGCCGAAGTCGTCCCGCCCACGCCAGCCGCGCCCGCCGAGTGGATGGGCTCGATGCAAGACTCGATTGAGATTGTGGGCGACATCATCTCCCCGGCCAACGAGGAGGGCGACTGGGAGGCGCTGCGCGATTGAAGCTGCTGCTCGATACCCACATCTGGCTATGGAGCCTGCAGGACCCGGGAAAGCTGGGTCCAAGAGTTCAGCGCGAGCTGAAGAACTCCGAGAACGAACTGTGGCTGTCGCCCATCAGCACCTGGGAAGCGCTTACGCTGAACGCCAAGGGCCGAATTCGCCTGCATGGAGACTTGCCCGATTGGGTCGCCCGCGCCACGGCTCCGTTTCGTGAGGCGCCCCTCACCCATGAGATCGCTTTGGCCGCGCGGCAGTCGCCCCTGCCCCACCCCGATCCCGCCGACCGCTTTCTAGCTGCCACGGCGCAGGTTCTGGACTTGACACTCGTGACCGCCGACGCCGCGTTGCTGGGGCTGGGAGAGATTGCGACGCTGGGGAATCGGTGAGGGGATACCGACGATGCTTTTGGAGCTTCGACTAAGGTAGTCGTCGGCGAGATAGCGATTTCTCGGCACTTGCGCTGTCTGCCGTCTTCACTTGCGAGCCCCGCCCACATACATCATCGAGAGGAGAAAACAAGCTGCCAGAATGAATGAGAGCGTGAAGGCGACCATCGGCAACCTGGACCAGCCCTTCTCGGGTGCGATGCGCCAGTACTCGCGATAAAGGCGGAGGTCCTTCAACGATGTTCGCCACAACCCAACTGGATAGCCTGTTGATTGCATCCGATGGAGCACAAGGAAGGCCTGCCCGTTCGCCACTCCTCCGAATAGCATGGCAATTCCGAACAGTAGGACGCTGACATCGGGCCGAGCAAGCCACCAAACCAGCACGCTGAGTACCAAAAACGCGATGCCCGCCACCAGGCACGCTATTGAGAAACCGTAGAATGGGACTTCCCCACTGCCGCTGCCGAGCCTCATCACAGCTGCTCCGCTCTGCTTGCAGTGAGGAATCTACACCAACTTCTTCGCAACTGCCAGCGAAAGTCCTACTCAGGATTTCACCAACCACGGCTAGCTGCGAACGCGCTTAGAATCACCGTCATCCTTAGTCTTCTTCGTGTAAAGCAACCAAACACAAGCAGATAGAAGGCCGAGCTCGGACGCGACCGCGTTTATCAATAATTGACATTTATTGTTAAAGTCTGTACGCTGATGTCGATGAACGTCAACCTCGGGCCCACCTTCGATCAATTCGTCGCCGAAATGCTGGACACCGGCCTATATCAATCACAGAGCGAGATCCTAAGAGAGGGATTGCGCCTGCTGAAGGAACGGGAAGACCAGAAAAAGGTTCGCTTGGCCGAACTGCGCAAGCAGATTGCCCTGGGCGTTGAGCTGGCTGACCGCGGCAATTTTGTGGACGGTCCGCGGACCTTCGCCAGAATTCGCGATCAGGCAAGGCGGCGAAGGCGCCGCAAGGAATGACGACGTTTGTCCTTACTCCTCTTGCCGCCCGTGATCTGAGCGACATTTGGGATTATCTGGCTGAGGACAACGTCGAAGTCGCGCAGCGGACGCTCGCTGCCCTTGAAAAGGCGATGCGCAAGTTGGCCAAGCGGCCGAGTATCGGGCATCGCAGAGAAGATCTGGCGGACGAGCGACATCGGTTTTTTCTGGTGTACTCCTACTTGATCGTCTATCGGCCGACCGACCCCTTGGAAGTGATTCGAGTGCTCCACGCCGCGCGCGATGTGCAGATGCTCCTGAATATCCCGTCTGAAGAGCTCTAGCCATGAGATTTCCCGCTCATCCTATAATTTCAGCCTGATCTCCACGGGGAGAGAGTCCCATGCTCCGCATCCACTCATTGCTATCGTTCGCTTGCGTGCTCACATGTTCGGTCCTTCCATTGTCTTCCCAGACCGCCAAGCCCAAAGTCCGCGCCCTCACCGCCTTCGTGCACATTGACCGCACCCATTTCGAAGCGCAAATCGGCGATGCGCTCACCATGCTCCGTGATGCCAAGCGTGCCTACGAGCAGCGCGGTTACGAAGTCCAGACCATTCGCATCACCACCCAGCCGTTCTCTGAGATCATCCAGGGGCTCAGCGAAACTGAATCCGCGCAGTTCTTCCACGCCCTGAATGCGCTGGCTACTCGCGAGTCGTTCATTCCGAACATTGGCCCGGCCATGCTCAACCCGGCTGATCCGCCGCGCCCTGACCAACTGGCGCGCATCCTGGCGGAGAATGATCAGCTCAACAGCAGCATCATCGTGGCGGGGGAGGACGGGCTGCGTTGGCCGGCGATTCGGGCGGCGGCCCGCGTGATGAAGTATCTCTCCGAGCACACACCGCACAGCGACGGCAACTTTCGCTTCGTGGCCACCGCCATGCTCGGCCCCTACGGCCCGTTCTTTCCCGGCTCGTATCACACCGGCGCTGGGCGCCAGTTTTCGGTGGGCCTGGAGAGCGCCAACCTGGTCGAGACTGCCCTTGCCGCGCATCCTGGCCACATCTCGCTGACAGAGAAGAATCTGGCGGCCGACCTCAGCCTGTACGCCGTCGAATGTGAGCAGATCGCCCGAGAGATCGAGAAGCGCTCCGGCTGGACCTATGCAGGTCTCGATCCTACTCCCGCTCCCGCCGGAGAAATTTCCATCGGCGATGCCATCGAGAAGTTCACGGGAGCGAAGTTTGGTTCGAGCGGCACCATGACCGCGGCAGCCATGATCACGCGCGCGGTGAAATCAGTTCCGGTGAAGCAGGTAGGCTACGCCGGCCTGATGGTCCCCGTGCTCGAGGACAGCACACTCGCGCAGCGCTGGAGCGAGGGAACATTCAACATTGATTCGCTGCTCTCCTATTCGGCTGTCTGCGGAACTGGGCTCGACACGGTGCCTCTGCCCGGCGATGTCAGCGAAGACCAGCTTGCCCGCATCATCGGCGACATGGCGACGCTGGCGTTCAAGTGGCACAAGCCGCTGTCGGCGCGGCTGCTGCCGGTGGCCGGCAAGAAGGCTGGCGACAAGACAGAGTTCAACAATCCTCACCTGGTGGACGCGGTGATTCAGAAGCTGCCGTGATTCATCGCAGGCATTTTCCCCGAATGGCGTCGTCCTGAGCGGAGCGAAGGATCCTGCGCGCGGTGCCACGATTGCCGCCCCGCGCCAGATCCCTCGCCCGGCTGAACTGCGCCGGGCTTCGGGATGACGCCGGACGGGGGTGTGGCGACCACGCGGCGATAACATCCGACCCTTGTTTATCCTTCCGGCACCCACCATCGTGCCATTTGCTCGCCGCCAGTTTTTCGGTTAATGTGGCCTTACACCGGAAAGGAGGTGGTCTGATGACAAGTTCTGATGGCAGTAGTAGGTGCTTCAAAAGACCAGGTGAGGTGGCTGAGACTTAGAGCCGGTCGCTCTAAGCGGGGCTTCCCGGGCGCATTTTGACCCGGTGAAGCTACAGCCCGCACACTACCGGTGAGTTTGGATTGGATCCGCCCGGCGTAGGTCGCGCTGGGACCCGGAGTTGCCGTAGAGGCCACGTAGAGTGACCACCTCTTGGTCAATCCCAATCAGTACCACCGGCGGCCCGCGTGCTTACGCGCGCGGGCCGTTCTGTTTTTCGGGTAAACTCGGATCCATGAAACGACTCTTCGCACTCGCAATCCTATTTGCCCTGGCCGTCCTCCTTGTTCCCGCCTCCGCACAAACCAGCGCCCGCGCGGCCGAGAAAGCCATCATCGCAATGGAAGAAAAATGGGCCGCCGCCCAGCGCGATGGCAAGCCTGAGGTGGTCGCCCCCATGCTTGCTGAGACCTTCATCAACACCGACACGGACGGCCGCACCTCCGGCAGAGCCAAGTTGCTCGCCAACCTCAAAGGAGGCAAGTGGGAGCACAACGCCATCAGCGACGTTAAGGTGATGGTCTATGGCAACACGGCAGTGGCTACCGGAGCTTGGGCTGGCAAAGGTGTAGATGGAGACGGAACCAAGATTGATCGCCGTGAGCGCTGGACCGACACCTGGGTGAGGATGCCCGGCGGCCAGTGGCAATGCGTCGCCAGCCAGCAGACCGCCGCCGGAAAACTGTAAGACCTCTCCTGCCCATCGCAGAGACAACTGCTAAGAGGAATAATCCTTCCGCTTCTCCGTATCAGGGCAGCGCTTCAGCGATGCCACCAGGTTGCTGCCTGAATTGCGCCTTCCGGCGCTGGGTCCCGCCGACCACGGACGACGGGAAAGCGCCCGCTCTCCCCGCAACCTGTTAGACTTTCATTTCCGATGCCCGCCGCAGACCCCACCGAGGAACGCCGCCGACTGGCGCGGTTCTACGCCGCCATGACCGATGGCGAACTGGAAAAGCTCGCCGACGAAGCCGATTCCCTTACCGAACTGGCGCGAGACGCCTTGGAAGATGAACTGGATCGCAGAGGACTGGATGACATCCCCGAAGCCCCTGTCGGCGCCACAGACCAAGTCGAGAGCCGCAAGCTCATCGCCGTTCGCAAGTTTCGGGACTTGCCGGAAGCCTTACTGGCCAAAGGCGCGCTCGAATCCGCCGGCATCGAGTGCTTCCTCGCCGACGACAACCTGGTGCGCCTGGACTGGTTCATCTCCAACTTCATCGGCGGCGTGAAGCTTCTGGTGGACCGGAACGACGCAGACGCGGCCGCGAACGTCCTGAACCAGCCCATCCCGGAGGGCTTCGAGGTCCATGGCGTCGGAGAATACCTGCAACCGCGCTGTCCCAAATGCTATTCCCTGGACATTGCCTTCGAAGACCTGAACAAACCCGTGGCCTACACCACCGCATATTTCGGTGTTCCTATTCCCTACCCGCGCCGATCCTGGAAGTGCAACACTTGCGGCCGCAGGTGGCAGGACGTCAATTCTGAAGAGGAAGACCCGGCTGTGTAAGCGCGGGCTGCGCAATAAGCTCTACCCTGCCCGCTCGAATCCCTTGCGGATGACTTCCGCCGTATCTTCCGCCAATGGCAGCTTCGAGACTTCTTGCCGGGTGAACCAGCGCGCCTCCGCCGCATCGCCCGCCCCGCGCGGTTCTCCCGCAATCCTCTTGCACAGAAAATCGATGAGGACATAGTGGTACATCGTTCGCCCCGCCTTGTCCCGCAACACACGGTCGTAAACGCCTAACAAGTCCGTGGCTTCCACGCTGAGTCCGGTTTCCTCCTGCGCTTCGCGCACCGCGGCTACGCGCAGCATCTCGCCCACTTCGAGCACGCCGCCGGGAATCGACCACTCCCCCAGGAGCGGCGGATGCCCGCGCTTCACCAGCACCACCCGCCCATCCTCGATGATGACTGCTCCCACCCCCACAAGCGGCGTTTCCGGATATTCACGTTTCATGATTTCGAACCGAAGGGACTGGAGATGGTCTCATAGATGGTTTCCGCATGGGGATCCAATCAGGGATCCTGAGGGGCTAAAGCCCCTTTCCTTATAGAGCCTCAGGCGGCACGGCTGGAGGCCGTGCCCTTCCCAAACTCATTACGAGACCCAGTGGCTGATCGCTCACTGCTAATGGCTGTCATTCAAACAATCCCCGCGGCGCCAGGTCCACAATCTTCCACTGCTTCCCGTCCCAGGCCAGCACTAGCCGCAATTGCGTGTTCCGGCGCACATTCGGAGAGGCTTCCCGGGCGGGAGTGGCTTCCAGGCGAAAATCCACCATCGCCACCCCGACGTGTTCCTCGGCGGAAACCTGGGTGATGCGATATTGCACCTGAAACGCCTCATACTTGTCGAAGAACTGTGCGACCTGGTCGCGGAAGGCAGGATAGTTCGGCATTTTCCCCGCATCAAACAACTGCAGCAGCCGGCGCTGGTTATAGGATTCCAGCGCCTGTCGAAGCCGGTCGAGCACTCCGGCAGCATCTGCGTCGGTAAACTTCGCCGTTTCGACCTCGGAATGGTTGGCTTGCGCTGTGTCACCGGCCTCTTTAGTTTGTGCGGACGCGCCCAAACTCAGGCCCACGGCGAGCAGCACCACCAGTCCTCGCCCTAGATTCAGCTGCATACCCCCTCGCAGGTATTCCAAGTGTCGTGGGCGATTCTAAACAAATTCTGTAACTGTGCAAAACTTCGGGCTGTGCGAGGAATATAATTTTGGCGATCGTCTCCAAGTAAACCAAGAACAGCAGTCACCAATCCTTCCCCGCCGTGTCTGGCTGGTGTGTTGAGCTGTTTTGCCGGCGGGCCGGAACCCTCACCTTCCCAACGAATGCGAAAGGAGTTTCCTCTATGTTTACCCGCATCGTGGAATGCCACGTGAAACCGGAAAAAAGGGAGGACCTTACCACCAAGCTGCGCAACGATGTGCTGCCCGTGCTGCAGAAGCAGCCCGGCTTCGTGGATCTGATCGGCCTGACCTCCGAGACCGAGCCGGAGCGCCTGCTCTCGATCAGCTTCTGGAACACCAAGGAGGATGCGGAGCGCTACCACCGCGAGCACTACAACCGCCTCGTGGACATGCTCCGGCCCATGCTGAAGCGCGATCCCCAGATCAACAACTACACCGTTGAGACCTCCACGACCCATCGCATCGCCGTCTCCCGGGCGGCGTAAACCAGGGCCCCGGCGCGCTTTGCCGGCCTGCCGGGGCCAATCTAAATTCGCGTCGCAAATCCCTCCGCTGGCCGCCTCCTGTAGCTAAAATGTTGCCGTGGCCCTGGAAGAATACAAGCGCAAGCGCCGCTTTGAGGACACCCCCGAGCCCCCGCCCAAGGTCGAGAAGAAATCCGCCCACCGCTTCGTGGTGCAGAAGCACCGCGCGACTCGCCTGCACTATGACTTTCGCCTGGAAATGGAAGGCGTGCTCAAATCCTGGGCCGTGCCCAGAGGCCCCTCGCTCGATCCCGCGGACAAGCGTCTGGCCATGCAGGTCGAAGACCACCCCGTGTCCTACTTCGATTTCGAAGGGACCATTCCTGAAGGCAATTACGGCGCCGGCAGCGTGATGGTTTGGGACGTCGGGACATGGCAACCGCTCTCGCCGGTGCCGGTCAACGGCAAATACGTTCCTGGCAGCGAGGAAGAAGCAGCCGCCATGCTAGCCAAGGGAGACCTGAAATTTCGCCTGCACGGAAAGCGGCTGAAAGGCGACTTCGCCCTGGTGCACATCAAGTCCCGCCGCCCGGGAAGCAAGGGCAACGAATGGTTGCTGATCAAAAAGCAGGATGATGCGGCCGTTGCAGGCTACGACATCGAGCAATACGACAGCTCCGTCCTTACCAAACGCACCATGGCGCAGATTGGCGGCGACCAGAATTCGGCGGAATGGACGAGCAGTCGGCCTGCCTCCCGGGGAAAAGTGAAGGCCGCGTGGCTGGCTGACACCCTGGCCAAGCTGGATAAGAAATCCAGGAAAAGAAAAACCACGGAGGACACGAAGGACACCGAGGTACCGAAGAAAGCAAAGTCCGGGAGCGCATCGGCCACTCTCGTGGCCTCTGCGCCCTCGGCGGTTTCCAGTCTTGCTGGCGCCCGGAAAGCGCCGATACCAACTGCCATTCACCCCATGCTGGCCACGCCCGTGGACAAGCCCTTCGACGATCCCGGATGGATCTTCGAGATCAAATGGGATGGCTATCGGGCGGTCGCTTTCATCGACGGCGGCAAGGCCCGCCTGGTTTCGCGCAACCAGAACGATCTTACTCACCAATATCCGGAACTGGAGGAACTCCCGAAACTACTGAAGACCCGCGCTGCCGTTCTGGATGGAGAAATCGTCGCCCTCGACGAGCAGGGCCGCTCTTCCTTCAGCCTGATGCAGCAGCGCACCGGTCTCCGCAGCGGCGGGCGCCGCGCCGCACCGCGCGCGGACGTTCCCATCGTGTACTACCTCTTCGACCTGCTCTATCTCGACGGATACGATCTGCACCGGGTTGCGCTGGAGGACCGCAAAGCCGCGCTCTCCGAGATCATCGTTCCCAACCCTCTGGCGCGTTATTCCGATCACTTCCCCAATGGAACAGCTTTGTTCGAAGCGGCCAAACAACAAGGTCTGGAAGGCATCCTCGCCAAACGCCGCGGCAGCATCTACGAGGAGCGCCGCAGTCACGACTGGCTGAAGATCAAGATCACCCATTCTCTGGAGTGCGTCATCGGCGGCTACACCGATCCCGAGGGCAGCCGAGAATACTTCGGCTCCATCGTATTGGGGTTATACGACCCGAAGGGCCAGCTTATTCACGTCGGCCAGGCTGGCAGCGGCTTCGACCACAAGACTCTGCGGCAGATGTGGGAGTTGCTTTACCAGCGCGAGACCAACCGCAGCCCTTTCCACGGCGGGGTAGACGCTCTGCGCAAGGTGCACTGGGTCAAGCCAGAGCTTGTCGCCGAAATCAAATTCTCGGAATGGACCCACGAAACCGGCGAAGGCGGTTCCAAACTGCGCGCTCCGGTCTTTCTCGGCCTGCGCGACGACAAGGATCCGAAGGAGTGCACTCTGGAGGACCAGGAGGCAACATAACCGCCGCAGGGGGTTTGCTCGGTACTCGGTACTCGCAACTCGGTACTATTTAATCTCTTTCATCGGCAGCAGAGTTCCGTAGTCGGCTCCTGAAGGTTCCACCGCCCGCGCTACGACCCCGGCAAACGCGTCGCGATACTCGGGATACTTGGCCACCAGCGCCTTGATCACCGCCACGTTGTCCTGGAAGGTCTGGCCGGTATTGGCTACGCTACTGGTCTGATACTTCACAACAAGGTCGATGTCCTCGGCTACCACCTGGGGAAAAAGGTCCGTCAGCCGGTAGGTTTTCCCACCCGCCACCAGATCCACAGTGCTGGTTTTCGTAGGCAAATCCGAAGGACTCAAACTCTGCATTTCGTCGTAGAGCTTGTCGGTTGCCTGAGTGCTCATAAAGGGCACCGGGGCCAGCAGGTCGCGCGCCTGAAGATAATAGAGCCAGGCGTTGTGAAGCTGTCCCTTAGCTTTGAACTGCCCCGCCTGGTCTGCGAACCAGTTGCCATCGTGCCCGGCGGCTTGCGTTTCCTTGACGTAAAACCCACCCAGCTTCCAATCCGCCCCCTCCTGCTGTAACACGAACGACACCGTGTACGCTCCCTTCGCCGTGTTGGCATCGATCGTGTCCACCGCATAGTTGCCCGGCGGCAGATTGGGAATCACGAACACAGCGCTGTTGGAGGTCTGGCCGCTCTTGCCAAACACACCGCACAGGAACTCGGCCCGATCCAGGGGCGCAGTGCTGTCCTGCTTGAGCAGGAAGGGCGGGCGCGGTGCTGCCTGTGCTCCTGCGAGATTGGGCTGATTGTCCTTGACCGCCGCTTCGATCGCCGAAAAATCGGCCGCCACACTGGCAATGGCGCCTTGCTTGAGTCCAGCCGAATCGCCCCGCGCCGCCATGTCAAAATAACGCCTGGCCGTGTTTACCAGCGCCGCCCGAGTCGCTTCGTCCATGTCGCTGGCCGTTTCACACGACTGCGCCCCCG
The DNA here is from genome assembly GCA_035542575.1 of Terriglobales bacterium. Classification (GTDB taxonomy): domain Bacteria; phylum Acidobacteriota; class Terriglobia; order Terriglobales; family Acidobacteriaceae; genus JAIQET01. Next base: position 14,977 of record DATKLE010000035.1, read on the forward strand.
CCACTGCGGCCAGCAGCAACGGGACCAGAATCATCGCCCAGAAAACAGAGATTTTTCGGCAGGCTGTCATTGCCCTCTTGCATTTTACGATGCCGGCTGCCCGAGGGGCGGCGTTCTCACGTAAGTAAAGGGGGCGGTGCTGTTTGCACCAGCTTCCCCCCTGTGATACCGTCCCCTTGATTCCCACTTCGCAAGCGAGGGAGAAACGCAATGGCCTGGATTTTCCTGGGCGTCCTCATCGTCATCGCCTTCCTGCTGATCGGGATGTACAACAGCCTGGTGCAGTTGCGCGTGCGCTGCGACAACGCCTGGTCCGACATCGATGTGCAGCTCAAGCGCCGTCACGATCTTATTCCCAACCTGGTGGAAACCGTCAAAGGATACGCCGCCCACGAAAAGGGCACCTTCGAGAACATCGCCAAGTTCCGCTCCATGGCGATGCAGGCCACCACGCCGGCCGACAAGGCCGCCGCCGAAAATCAGCTGACCGGCGCACTGAAGAGCTTGTTCGCCGTCGCGGAAAACTATCCTGAACTGAAGGCTTCGGAGAATTTCATGCAGCTGCAGGGATCGCTGGGTCAGATCGAAGACACGATCCAGAACGCCCGCCGCTACTACAACGCCGTAGTGCGCGACCTGAATACCAAGATTCAGTCTTTCCCCACCAACATGATTGCCGGCATGTTCGGCTTTCAGCAGCGCCAGTTCTTCGAGGTGGCCGAAGCTGACCGCGAACCGGTGGCGGTGAAGTTCTAGGAGATGAAGCACACTCCACGTCGGCAAGGCTCTAGTGGGGACGGGCGCTCGTGCCCGCCCAGCCGGGCGCAGCTCATCAGGTCTCTTCTGTTGGCCACTATCGTTGCGTTTAGCGTACCGCTTCCCGCCGTAGCCCGCTCTTGGCGGGTAGCCGACTTCAACGACACCATCGCCGTCGCCGCCGATGGCTCCACGGCGGTGCACGAGCGCCTCACACTGGTCTTCATTGGCCAGTTTCAAGGGATTCATCGCACCATCCCCGTAGAATATCCTGGGCCCCGCGGCACCAACTACACCCTCTACCTCACCGTCACCGGCGTGACCGACGGCAACGGCAACAAGCTGCGATACGAGTCCCACACCTCCAACGGATACCGCGACCTGAAAATTTTCATCCCCGGCGCGTTTGACACCACCCGCACGGTCGAAATCGACTACAGCCTGCGTAACGCCATCCGCTACTTCGACGACCACGACGAGTTCTACTGGAACGTCACCGGCAACGACTGGCCGGTGCCCATTGACCATGCCTCCGCCACGGTCCAGCTCCCCAGCGCCGCCGCGGGCTCGCTTCGTGCCCAAGCTTTCACCGGCGTCTATGGCTCCCACGAGCGCGAGGCCACCTCTAACGTCAACGGCTCCGACGTCTCCTTCGAGACCACCAATCCGCTGCCCATGCGCGGCGGCTTGACCATTGACATCTTCATTCCCAAAGGCATCCTCCAAGCCCCCAGCGCCTTCACCAAGGCGGTATGGTTCTTGGGCAGCAATCCCATCGTGTTTCTGCCTTTCGTTACCTTCGGCGTGATGTTCGTCTTCTGGTGGTACAAGGGACGCGATCCCGACCCCGGTCTCTCCGTCGCTCCCATGTATGAGCCCCCGCCCGGCCTTACCCCCGCCGAGGCGGGCACGCTCATTGACGACAAGGTTGACCCGCGCGATATCACCTGCACCCTGGTGGACCTCGCCGTGCGCGGCTTCGTCAAGATTGAAGAGGTGGACGACAAGGGCCTCGTCTTCCATCACAAGGACTACATTTTTCACCTGCTGAAGCCACGCGAACAGTGGACCGGACTCGCACCCCACGAGCGCGTCATGCTGGAGAACGTCTTCTCCGGAGGCTCCCAGACTCGCCTCTCCAGCCTCAAAAATCGCTTCTACACCGCGATTCCAGTGATTCGCCAGGACGTCATGTCACAGTTGCGCCAGAAAGGGATGTATTTGCTTGATCCCGATTCCGCCAACGCTTACAGCATCGGTGCCGCAGTGCTCATCATTGCGCCCTTTGCCATTGCCCAGTTCACCGGATACAAAGACGTGTTCAGCTCCGTCGGCCCGCTGATCGTTTCTGGAATCATCTCCGCCATCGTCTGGTGGTTGTTCGCCCGGCAGATGAAAGCGCGCACCGTGAAAGGCGGCCGCACTCGCGTTGCCATTCTCGGCTTTCAGGAATTCATGAACCGTGTGGACGCCGACCGCCTTAAGCGCATGCCGCCTGACACCTTCGAGAAGTACCTCCCCTTCGCCATGGCGCTGGGCGTGGAGCACGTCTGGGCCCAGAAATTCGCCGGAATCATTCAGAACCCGCCCACCTGGTACACCTCCCCCGCGGGCTATCCCACGGGCTTCAATCCGATCTTCTTCTCCAACTCCATGCACAGCATGGCCACGGACATGCACCAGGTCTTCGTCTCCGCGCCGCGCGCCAGTTCGACGGGTTCAGGCTTCGGCGGCGGAGGCTTCGGCGGTGGGGGAGGCTTCTCCGGCGGTGGGTTCGGCGGCGGCGGGGGTAGCGCGTTCTAGGTGGAAAGCCGCCTGTCCCCGTAATCCTGCTAGATTGAGGCGAGTCCGCTGCAGGAAAAGAGCAGATGCTACCCGCTTCCAACTCGTCCACCCTCGCCAGCATTCTTCGGCAGCGCTGTCCGCGATGCCGGCGGGGAAGCATCTTTCACTACTCCGTCTTTCGGGGGCTGCCGAAGATGTACGAGTGCTGCCCGGTATGCGATCTCAAGTTTGAAAGGGAGGAAGGCTACTTCCTCGGCGCAATGTATATCAGCTACGGGTTGGCGCTGGGAACGATCGCACTGATCGCGGTGCTGTTGTGGGCGGCGACGGGGTGGCCGATCACGAAAGATAGTATTTGGGCGGTGGTCTTGTTCCTGCCGCTGGCGCCCTCCGTCTCCTTGCTGTCCCGCGTGCTGTGGCTGTACCTGGATCACGCCATCGACCCCGAGCCGCTGGTCTAGGGTGAGGGCCGCGCTGGGCCTGTGCTGGGCACTTCCTAAGTTTATGATGGCAAAGGGTTAGATGGGTTGGCGGTCGAACTGGCACACGTTCTCTGATTTGCCAGTTTGATTCTGGGGGAACCTATTTGCTACCCATGTCACTAAAGTAATCACAGTGCTGACGATAGTTTAACTGTGGTATAACGCGCGGTAGTACTCTGGTCATCGCAGGAGAAAGAGGTATGGAACTGGCTTTTGCAGGTACAAAAGGCCGGGACCGAGGAGGTCTTGTGTCCGAAGCACGGACGGGGAAGCGATTCCCCCTGGAATTGCCGATCAAGATCCATAAGGCGGAACAGAGCGGAGAATCCAGCGGAGTCACGGGCAACCTGAGCGCGGCCGGAGTGTACATCCGGGCCGACGCGGCTCTGGAAGTCGGCTCAAATGTAGAGTTTGAGATCGCCCTGCCGCCGGAAGTCACCGGGGCCCAGGAAAACGTGATCATTCAGTGCCGCGGCCGGGTGGTGCGCACCGACGAACCGCCCTCTGGCAGCAGCCCCACGGAGGCCCGCGGCGTGGCCTGCGTGATCGATTCCTACGATTTCGTTCGCCACTCGTAACGAGGTGGAAAGGCAATGCTGAAACTGATTCTGGCCGACAACCAGGCGATTTTCCGAGCGGGAATTGCCAAAGTTCTGGCAGTGGAAGACGAGATGCGCATCGTAGCCCAGGCGCAGACTCCCGAGCAGATGTTCATGGCGCTGGATAAGTTCCGGGCCGCCGTGCTGGTAGTGGCGGGAGGTTTCCACTCCGATTTCAACGGCATTCTGCAGGCCGCCAACAAGGTCAAGACCCGCGTTGTGATTCTGGCCGACACCGGGGAGAGCGCCCAGCGCTACATGGGCGCCGGTGCCCACGGGGTTGTGTACCGCAATGTGACCAGCGCCTCGCTGGTGGACTGCGTGCGCAAAGTCGCCCGTGGCGATACCTGGGTACAGGACATCGCCGTGCCCAGCGAGCTGACCGAGAACGACATGGTCGGCCTGCGGGTGCGCGATCGCCTGACCGCCAAAGAACTGCGCATCGTCGCGCTGATTGTGCAGGGCTACAAGAACAAAGAGATTGCTTCGCAGCTAGGGACGACCGAGCAGGTCATCAAGAACTACCTGCGCAACGTGTACGACAAGATCGGCGTCTCGGACCGGCTGGAGTTGGCGCTGTTTACCATCCATCACCGCATTCTGAACGAGGCTGCGGCCGCCACCGCGGCCGCTTCCGCACCTGTAGCCGGCCCGGGCGCCGGAGCGACTTCGTAGCTGTTTTCTTCTTGGAAAGGCCGCCCCACACGGGCGGCTTTTTTGTTGGCTTTCCCTTACAATCGAGGGGCGACTCTCTCATGTTCACCCCGCGTCCCATCGGCTTCGTAACCAGTCCCTACAAGAGCACCGCAGATGTTCCCAAAGGCCTGGGCGCCAAGCATGAGGCCGAAGGCAGGCTCAATATCCTGCCGGAGTTTGAGCAGGGGCTCACCGACATTGAGGGAATTTCTCATCTGTTCGTGATCTGGGAATTTGATCGCTCACAGGGATTCGCATTGGTGGGGACACCGCCCTGCGATGACCGGCCGCACGGAGTGTTTGCGACGCGGTCTCCTTACCGGCCCAACCCCATTGGCCTGACCGTTGTCGAACTACTTCGGCGAGAGGGTTCTGTGCTGCACGTGCGCGGCGTGGACATGCTGGACGGCACGCCGATTCTCGATATCAAGCCGTATCTCTCCAGCGTTCCGGCGGAGAAGGTGCGGACGGGGTGGCTGGCGGAGGTGGAGGCGCGGAAGAAGGTGGGAGGATAAGCGCTCGCCGGGAGGAAAACGCGAGGTCCCTCGACTCGCGCTTCTTCGCTACGCTCAGGCGCGCTTCGCTCGGGATGACAGATGTTAAGAAACAGGGACAGCCGAGGCGGCTGTCCCTACGTGGTTCGCGCCTAACCTACGTGATCTTTTCGCCCACCGATTTCGCCTGGGTGAACAGGTAAAGATAGTCCGGGCCTCCGGACTTGGAGTCGGTGCCAGACATGTTGAAGCCTCCGAAGGGATGGGCTCCGACGATGGCTCCCGTGCACTTGCGGTTGATGTAGAGGTTGCCGACGTGGAAGTCGCGCATCGCGCGCTCGATCTTCTCCCGCGACTTGGTGTACACCGCGCCGGTCAGGCCGAATTCAGTGTCGTTGGCGATCTCCAGCGCGTGATCGTAATTCTTCGCTTTGATCACCACCAGCACCGGGCCGAAGATCTCTTCTTGCTCCAGCTTCGACTTGGGCGGAATGTCGGCAATCACCGTGGGCTGGATGTAGAACCCGCTTCCCGCCTTGGTGTCGCGAGCTCCGCCAGTAATCAACCGGCCGTCTTTCTTGCCCTGCTCGATGTAGGCGAGAATGTCCTTCATCGAGCCTTCGTTGATAACCGCGCCCATGTTGGTGTTCTCCGCCGGATCGCCGACGGTGATCTTCTCCACCCGCGCCTTGAGCTTCTCCAGGAACTTGTCGTAGATGCGCTCGTCAATGATGGCGCGCGAGCAGGCGGAGCACTTCTGGCCCTGGAAGCCGAAGGCCGAGCCAGCCACGCCCTCCACGGCGGAGTCAACATCAGCATCGGCGTCGACGATGATGGCGTCTTTTCCGCCCATTTCAAGGACGGTGCGCTTGATCCAGACCTGGCCTTCGGGCTTGTCGGCCGCAACCTTGTTAATGCGCAGCCCCACCTCGCGCGATCCGGTGAAGGCGATGTAGCGGGTTTTGGGGTGCGCGACCACGGCGTCGCCGAAACTGGCGCCGGCGCCCGGGCAGAAGTTCACCACGCCCTCGGGCATGCCGGCTTCTTCCAGAAGTTCGAAGAATTTCGCGGCGATGGTGGGCGAGTCGCTCGACGGCTTCAGGATGACAGTGTTGCCGGCGACGATCGAAGCCAGGGTCATTCCGGCCATGATGGCGCCGGGGAAGTTCCACGGTGGAATCACTGCGCCCACGCCCAGCGGGATATAGAAGAGGTGGTCGCGCTCGCCGGGCAGTTGCACCGGAGTTTCAACCTTGGAAAGCCGCAGCATCTCCCGGCTGTAGAACTCGCAAAAGTCAATGGTCTCGGCGATGTCGCCATCGGCTTCCGCCCAGTTCTTACTGACTTCGAACACCAGCCACGCCATGAATTCAAACTTGCGCTCGCGCAGCAGGTCGCCCACGCGGAACAGCAGGGCGGCGCGCTCCTCGGCGGAGGTGCGGCGCCAGCTTTCGAAGGCCTTCAAAGCGGCCTGTATGGCGGGCTCCACCTGCTCCTTGCCGGCCTTCTGGTGCAGGCCTACCAGTTGTGAGGGATTGGCAGGGTTGATCGACTTGAGCTTATCGGTAGTCTTGACGCGCCTGCCGCCAATGACCAGGTCGTACTCGCGGCCCAGCTGGCCGCGAACTTTTTCGATGGCGGCACGCATCTTGCGCGCGTTTTCTTCCTTGCCGAAATCCACGTAGGGCTCGTTTACGAACGGCCCTTCATGCAGGCGAACGCGGGGGTGAGTAGGGGCTTCAACGGTTGCCATAAATGCACCTCAGAGAAAAATATGGATGCTACGGCGGACGGAACGAAAACACATAATTGTAGCACTGGAAATAGCAGCAAATCGCAGGCGCCGGGAATGTCACCGGACGCTGTGAGCCACGTACTTTGCAGGGAGGGCGTTGTTCCAGGCGGTTGCGGGAGTTGAGCCACTCCACGCGAGATCCCTCCCCGGCTGAAGCCGGTTCAGGATGACGCCAACGGAGGGCTAACCGCCGCCTCCACCGGCTCCAGCCTGGCCGTGAAGTGCCGCAGGAACGGCGCCTCGTACGCCAAGGTCAGTCCCTGCAGCTCGTCCCGCTTCTTCCAAACTTCCAGAATGACTTCCACTACGTAGTCAATGTGACTCTGCGTGTACACGCGGCGCGGAATGGCCAGACGCACCAGGTCCATCTTGGCAGCGGCTCCGAACATCAGCGTGCCGATCTCGACGGAGCGGATGCCGCCTTCGAGGTAAAGCTCGGCCGCTAATGCCACACCGGGGAACTGCTCGGACGGGATGTGCGGCAGAAAGGCGCGGGCGTCGAGATAGATGGCGTGCCCGCCCGGCGGCTGCACGATCGGTACTCCCTGCGAGGCAATGTGGTTGCCGAGATAGGCCGTTGAGTGGATGCGGTAGCGGAGGTAGTCCTCGTGCAATGCCTCCTGCACGCCCACGGCGACCGCCTCCAGATCACGCCCCGCAAGACCTCCGTAGGTGGGATAGCCTTCGGTGAGAATCAGCAGGTTCTTCTCCTGCTGGGCGAGGGTTTCGTCGTTCGTACACAGAAAACCCCCAATGTTGGCCAGGCCATCTTTCTTGGCGGACATGGTGCAGCCGTCACCGTAACTGAACATCTCCTGCGCGATCTGCTTGGGGGATTTGTCGCCATAGCCGGGTTCGCGCAACTTGATGAAGTAGGCGTTCTCCGCGAAGCGGCAGGCGTCGAAGTAGAGCGGGATGCGGTGCTTGCGGCAAACCGCGCTGACCGCGCGCACGTTTGCCATGGAAACGGGCTGGCCGCCGCCGGAATTGTTGGTCACGGTGAGCATGACCAGCGGAATGCGTTCGTGGCCCACGCGCTTGATCAACGTTTCAAGCGCCTCGACTTCCATGTTGCCCTTGAAGGGATGTACTGTGCTCGGGTGTTTGCCTTCCTCGATGACTAGGTCCACCGCCTCGGCTCCGACGAATTCGACATTGGCGCGGGTGGTGTCGAAATGGGTGTTGTTGGGAACGACGTCGCCCTTCTTGCACATTACGCTGAACAGGATGCGCTCGGCGGCGCGGCCCTGGTGCGTGGGAATGACGTGACGGTAGCCGAAGATGTCCTGGACGGAGTCGCGGAAGCGGTCAAAGCTCCGGCTGCCGGCATAACTCTCGTCACCTTCCATGATCGCGGCCCACTGGTGAGTGGACATGGCGCCGGTGCCGGAGTCGGTCAACAGGTCAATCAGCACATCCTCCGCGGGCAGCAGAAACAGGTTGTAGTGCGCTGCCCGCAACAGTTGTTCGCGCTCCTCGCGGGTGGTCCAGCGAATGGGTTCGACGCTCTTGATGCGGAACGGCTCGATGATGGTGCGGGCCATGGGCAGTATTCTCCTGTTACAGGACACACCCACGGGCGCACACCTGTCTGTGACGGGGATCATAGGAGGGAGTGATGATGGCCGGGTGGTGGCTGCACGCGGGATCCCTCGGAGTTTAACGCTCCTTCAGGAGGAAGCCCTCAGCCAGGAGGCTTTTTAGCGCGGGCGTCATCCTGAGCGCGAAGCGCGAACGATCTTGCGCGCAGTGGAACCAGCTCGGCCACCAAGGCATTGCCGCCCCGCGCAAGATCCCTCACCCGGCCGAACTGCGCCGGGTTCGGGATGACGCCTTGGGATTAGAAATATGGGGGGCTAGGGCACTTTCACCGACTCCTCGCGCTCAACTGGCCGGTAGCTCACCGCCGCGGTGCGCTCCAGCTTGTCCCAGGCGAACTTACGGCCTTCGATGGCGCGCTTCAACGTCTTGAGCAGGACCACCGAGAACAACTGGCGATACGCGAAGCGCTGCAGCCAGACCTGGCTGAGCAGCCAGACGTCTTCCCGGGCTTCCGGTTGGCGGCGCTCCAGAGCGAACGCAATCGCCGAAGTGATGAAGTCAATCACTAAGAATGCCACAAAGAAAACCACTAACCGGTCGAAATCGGCTGGATCGTATGACTCTGGATGAAAATACTTCTGGATCGCGTACCACAATGCACCGCCGGCAAACATTACGTCAATGAAGGGCGAAACCAGCGGCAACAGAATCTGAAAGATCAAAATGTTCGGCAGGGCAACGAAACCCAGCACGCCCTTACGGGCAAAGACGGCGCTATGCTTCCACACCGACTGCAGAATGCCGAAGGACCAGCGAAAGCGCTGGCGCATCAGGCCGCGGGCATTGACCGGCGCTTCGGTGTAGGCGAGGGCGAGGTCTTCATACTCGACGCGATAGCCGCGGCGCAGCAGCGCCATGGTGAGGTCGGCATCTTCAGCGACGGTGTCGGTGTGATAGCCACCGGCTTCCCGGACCGCTGACGTCCGCCAGGCGCCAATCGCTCCCGGCACTACGCTGACCGCGCCCAGAGTGTTGAGGGCGCGCCGCTCGAAGTTCTGGCTGGTGATGTATTCCAGCGCCTGCCAGCGGGTCCAGAGGTTGATGCGATTGCCCACCTTGGCATTGCCGGCGACCGCGGCGACCTTGGGATTGACGAAGTGCGCCACCAGCCGGCGGATGGCATCGCGGGCGATAACCGTGTCAGCATCAATGCCGACGAAAATCTCTTCATCCTCCAGATGGGCCAAGCCAAAATTGAGCGCATCCGCTTTGCCGGAATTGGGTTTGGTCAGGATGACCACCCGGCCCGAGGCTTCTTCGCGGGCGAAGGCTTCGCGGGCAACTTCCAGGGTCTGGTCGCTGGAGCCGTCATCAATGACGATGACGCGCAGATTGGGATAGTCCGAGCCCAGCGCGGCGCGGACGGTTTGCTCGATGACCTTCTCTTCGTTGAAGGCAGGGATGAGAACCGCGACCTCCGGCTTGTAGGCTTCGGCTTTACCCGGCTTCCCATACTGCCGCTGGCGCAGGCGGTCGTACACCGCAAACGCGCCGATGAACAGCAGCCGCCCAGTCATCAGCACGTCGCCAAGGAAGAATACCCAGGTGATGGCCTTGATGCCCAGATCGAAGAGCAGGAAGCCGACCAGGTTGAGCTTGGCCGCCCAGCGCTCGTTGGGGGGGATGGGCGGCATCACATCGGCCCGGGTCTTCCCCAGCAACTGATATAGCGGAACCACCTGGAAACCGCGCGCACGGATGCCCTCAATGATCATGGGCAGCGCCCGCACCGTCTCGGCGCGGTTTCCGCCGCCATCGTGCAGCAGAATGATATTGCCGCAGCGTTGGGAGTTGGGCGGACAGGGCGGCAAGTTGGCCAGCACATCGGCGGTAATCTGCTCCGCCGTACGCCGGGGATTGTCACGCCAGTCGTTGGGATCGATCTTGTCGCCGACGGTGGTGTAACCCAGGTCCTGCGTGGTTTCCAGCGGGCGCACCTGGTCTTCGGTATCTGGCTCCTGATCGATGGAATAGGGCGGGCGGAACAGGATGGTGCGCATTCCCAGACGGCTGGCAAACAGTCTCTCAGTGAGGTTTAATTCAAACTTCATGAACCCGCGGGAGATGTTGCTGATGTCCGGATGGGTGAAGGTGTGGTTGCCGATTTCGTGTCCTTCGCGATAAATGCGCGAGGTGAGGCCGGCAAAATTGTTGGCCTGCTCACCAATCAGGAAGAACGTTGCCTGGGCATGTTCCTGCCGCAGAACATCCAGGATCTTCGGTGTCCATTCTGGATCCGGGCCGTCGTCGAAGGTGATGGCCACTGCATTCGCGCTCGATCCGTATCGCCCCACGCGGTAGGGCTCGGGCAGGGAATCGAAGCTCTGGTCCGTGATCAGCCCGGCAGCGGAGTCAACGGTGAGAGTGCGGGTTCCATCGGCAGGCCGGGCCTCGATGCGAAGGATCTCGCCGTTGCCCTCCATATCAACGTCCTGTCCGGGGGGAACATCCTTCAACTTTTCGGGCGCACCGGCCTCGCCGGGAACGTCCCACACCCGCCACAGAGAACGATCTTCCGAGCCCAGCCGCCACAGGGCAAAGGTCTTGATCCCCAATCGCTGCGCCGCGCGCATTTGGTTCAGCGCCGTGACCGCGTCCAGAAACCAGATGTCATGCCGCAGGTTGTTCTCGTCGAGGTAGCTGACGTGGGGGTTGAGGCTGTCAGAATCGAAGTCCACGTCTTCTTCCGAGTCCCGTGCCGTCAGCCAGGCATCCTGAACGGATTGGTTCTTGTCGCCAACCCCTTCGGGGAGCTTCCGCTTTTTGGGTCTATCGACCCAGTCATAGCCATAATTGCCGATCGCGCAGATGAACTTGTTCTGTGGAATCTTCTTTTGCGCGGCAACCAGGTTGGCGACGAACCAATCCTGCGAGGCCACGGGTCCGGGCGTGCCCCCGGGATAGTGCTCGTCGTAGTTCATGACCACCATGCCGTCGACCACGGCGGCGATGGCAGGATAGTCAAAGTCTTCGTTACGGGGCTGCACGCTGACGTACAGCTTCAGGCTCCTGGCGTGCAAGTCTGCGGAAAGCTCCTGCAATAGCGCCAGGTAGCCCGGCTGGCCCTTGCGGGAGAAGTCCTCGAAATCCACCATGAGTCCCTGGTATTTGTCGGTGGCCAGGAAGGAGTCGATCTGTTCGCGGAAAGTAGCCCTGGCGGCGGCATCGTTCAGGAAGCGGCTGATGTCAACCCAGTCTTTTCCATCTGAGTTATTCACCATGGGAAAGACTTCCATCTCCGCGTCTTCCGCCCGCAGGAATGGCATCACCCGGTCATCCACCGAACGCACAACGGAACCGCGCACCACGTCGAAAAACTTGCTGGTTTGCTCGTCGATGCCCTGCAGACGCCCGTCCGGGGTCAGCACATGCAGCCACTCGGGATACAGGAGGTCGATCTGGCGGGCGTACTCACGCAGGGACGAGAAGCTGGCGGCGTCCCACGAGACGTAGAATGCTGCCCGAATGCCCTCTTCCGCGTTCAAGGGTACCTGGGAAGGCGCCTTCTTGGATTTGCGATGGCTGCGGGACCCCGCCGCCCGCCGCCGTTTCTCCTTTGCCTTCTCTTTTTCGTTCTCCTTGAGAGCGCGATAGGGACGCCGCAGAGTGGGCAGCAGCAACTCGGGCAGGGGCTCGCTGCGCAGGGCGGTGTAGACGAAGACGAGAATGAGCAGAGTGATGCTCGCCCCGACAACGTCGAACAGCCGCCGCAGCCGCTTCCAGCGGGCGCGACGGGGATCATAAAAAACGGGTTTTGCCATGCGCGCTGAGCTGTTTCTATCCTAAGCTGCTGTTCAAGGGGGGTCAAACCGCGGTTCACTCATTGGATGCGAACTGTTTTCTCCAGATTTGCGCCGTGGACTTTGCCGCAAAACGCGCTATAGTCGCTCGGTGCGCGACCTGGTGCGCAGACATCTCCGGTTCTTCCTGTTAGCGACTTTGGCGGCGCTGGTCCTGCGGCTGCTGTTTATTCTCCGCTTTCCCAGTATCACGGCAGATTCCTTCATCTACGGCGACATTGCCAAGAACTGGCTGCAGCACGGTATTTACGGGGTGAGCAATTCCACCGCCATCGTCCCGTCCGACATCCGGCTGCCGGGTTATCCGGCATTTCTGGCGGCGGTGTTCGCCATCTTTGGAATGGAGCACTACCGGACGGTGCTGGTGATTCAAATGTTCGTGGACATCGGCACTTGCTTCGTGACTGCCGATGTGGCGCGACGCCTGGTGTCCCCGCGGGCTGCCAGGACCGCGTTCCTGCTGGCGGCGCTCTGCCCGTTTCTTGCCAACTACGTCGCAGCGGCGCTGACGGAAACGCTGGAAATCTTCTTCACAGTACTGGCGCTTGACCTCGCGCTGATCGGCTTGGACGGACTGCGCGCCGCCGGCCTCTCCGCGAGCGGACGTGCGCTTCCTCACGCCCGGTCGTGGATTGGGTGCGGCCTGGCGATCGCTTGCGCCATCCTCCTCCGGCCTGATGGCGGGCTGGTGCTGATATCGCTCCTGGCTTACTTTCTGTTCCTCTGGGCGGGTTCCTGGCGCGACAAAGCGCAGGGAGTGGCCGCGCCACACTTGCTCCGTGCCGCGGTGGTCCTCATGTTCGCCGCGCTCACGCCACTCGTGCCCTGGACACTGCGCAACTTGCACACCATGCACCGCTTCCAGCCGCTGGCACCGCGCTATGCCAACCAGGAAAACGAGTTCGTGCCCATGGGCTTCAATCGCTGGACCAAAACCTGGATTGCCGACTACGCCTCGGTGGAGGAAGTCTACTGGCAGGTCCCGGGAAATCCAGTGGACGCAGACGAGCTTCCTGCCCGAGCCTTTGATTCCGAAGAGCAACGGCGACAAACTCTGCAACTGCTGGCGGACTACAACCAGGAACTGCACGTCAGTCCGGAACTGGATGCGCGCTTCGCGACACTGGCGGCGGAGCGCATCCACCATGCGCCGTTGCGGTATTACGTCTGGCTGCCGCTGGTTCGCATTGCCGACATGTGGCTGCGCCCGCGCACCGAACTGCTGCCCTCAGACACGCGCTGGTGGGAGTTCAATGATGACCCCAAGTGGTCGGCTTTGGCGGTGGCGCTGGGGGTGATCAATCTTTTTTATGTGGGCGCGGCAGTCGCTGGGTTGGTGCGCGGACGCTTTGCTGCCCCTCTCGGCCTCTTGCTCACTTTCGTGATTCTGCGATCGGCCTTCCTCGGTACTCTGGAGAACCCTGAACCGCGATACACGTTGGAATGCTATCCGGCTCTCATGGTTTTGGCGGCAGCATGGAGCAGGCGCGCGAGTGGGTCCTGACCCTAGGTCATATTACGCGAATGCGTATCCCTGTTCCGGATTCCCATAGGCTTGGACTCACAGGATACGTATGTTGTTCTTATTTCGCCCGGCATTGTGGACGGTCGATTGCACGCGGTAAAACCGGAGGTGTGTTCCCTCAGCAGCCCACCAGGCACGCGAGTTAAACCGCTTTCTGCGAGGTTCGTATGAAGAACTCCTCTGCTCGAAGCTTCCTTGTCGTGATCTCCCTGGCCGCACTTTTCTTCTTTGGAGCGGCAGCTCCAACCGCGGCTCAGCAAGCCACCGCGCAGCTCACCGGCACGGTGAAGGATCCCAGTGGCGCCATCGTTGTCGGCGCCAAGGTCACCCTGAAGAACTCCGGCACCAACATCGCCCGCACGGTTGACACCAACAAAGAGGGCGACTACCTGTTCACCCTGATTCCCATCGGAACCTACGAATTGACGGTCGAGCAGCAGGGGTTCAGCAAGGCGGTGCAAAGGGGAATCAAACTGGAGATCAACCAGAACGCCCGCCTCGACATCACATTGCAACTGGGCACCGAAACGCAGACGGTGGAAGTCAGCAGCGCGGTGACCCAGGTGGACACGATCAGCGCCACCCTGGGCAAGGTGGAGACCACGCAGCGCATTCTCGACCTGCCGCTGGTGAACCGCGATACCCTGCAGCTGGGACTTCTGCAAGCGGGCGTGTTCGCGCCCGATCCGGACGACGGCTCCCTAAACCCGTTCTCGGTGAGCGGCCAGCGTTCCGAATCGCTGACCTTCCTGCTGGACGGCGCCGACAACAACGATTTCCTGGGTAACAACATCGTGGTCAGCCCCAATCCGGATGCGGTGGCCGAATTCAAAATTCTCACCAACAATTACAACGCCGAATACGGACGCACGTCGGGCGGCATCGTCAACCAGGTGATCAAGTCGGGGACCAACGCGTTTCACGGTACCGCATTCGAGTTCCTGCGCAATGATGTCCTGAACGCGCGCGACTACTTCCTGCCGGAGCGGACTTCGTTCAAGCGCAATGTCTTCGGCGGAACCATCGGTGGCCCGATCATCAAGGACAAGACGTTTTTCTTCGTGTCGTACCAGGGCACCCGGCGGCGGGAGGGGCAGGTGGCGCCGATCCTGACGGTACCGAGCCTGGCCCAGCGCACCGGGGACTTTAGGGAGGACTTCACTGGCGATATTGATCCGGTCACCGGGCTGGATACGGGACAACTTTACAATCCGATCGACGGCACCCCATATCCCAACAACCAAGTGCCGGTAAACCCGGTCATCGCGAACTACATTGACAAGTACATGCCCAAGCCCAACCTGCCCAACAATCAGTTTATTTCCGGGCCGGTCGCACGCATCCGTAGCGATCAGGCGATCGTGCGTGTGGATCACAACATTTCCAGCAGGGACACTCTTTCCGGAGTTTATCTGTTCAACGATGCACCAGATTTTTATCCCTTTCAGATCATCCACGGCGCCTCCACCGGAGGCGATGTGCCGGTGGGCTCCGGCTTCAGCGACAAGAATCGGTTCCAGACCGGATCGCTGACCTGGACCCACACCCTATCGCCCAACATGCTGAACGAGTTTCGCTTCGCAGCGAACCGGGCTGCCTACTTCCAGGCGATTCCGCAGGACACGACTTCACCCCAGGAGCTGGGCTTCACCAACGTCAATCCTGACGATCCGGCGGGCACCGCACCACCGCTCATGTTCGTCGATCCGCTGGGATTGAATCTTGGCCCTTCGCCACAAGGTCCCACCAAGCTGCACGATGTCACCTTCCAGTTCCAGGACACCTTGTCCCTTAATCATGGGAACCATAACCTGAAGTTTGGCGCCGACCTGCGCTGGGTCCGTAATAACTTCGCTTTCGATTTCTTTAACAACGGCAGCTACTTCTTTGGTGACTTTGGGAACTTCACGGGAAGCACCCTTGAGGACAACATATCTCCTGGCGATGTCCTTGCCGATTTTGTGGGTGGCTTCTATGACAACTACTTTCAGTTTTCCACCGCCCGGTATGGCATCCGAACTCACTCGCTGTATTTCTTCGCGCAGGATTCCTGGAAGGTGCTGCCGCGGCTGACCGTCGACTTGGGCATACGCTACGAGTACAACTCGCCGCAGATCGATCCGCATGACAACATTATTGGGTTCTTCCCCGGGAGGCAGTCGTCGGTCTTTTCGGAGGCGCCGCCGGACCTGCTGTATCCGGGCGACCCGGGCACGCCCAACCGGGCGCTGGTGGAGCCGGACCGCAACAATTTTGCGCCGCGGCTGGGATTCTCCTGGGACATTCTGGGAAATGCCAAGCTGGTCATGCGCGGTGGGTATGGCATTTTCTATGACCTCGAGGATGGCGCTCTGAACTTGCAGTTCGGCGGACAGCCGCCGTTTGGCGCCGTGTCCAACACCTTCCCGTTCTTCGAGGGGATCAGCGGAGACCCAGTGGCGGACCCCTACACGCCGTTTGGACTGGTCAATCCTTTCCCTTTTGCCTCGGCGGGGAAGGTGGGTACCTTCGCCGATCCCAAGATGCCGTTTGCATTCGTAGTCTCTCCACACTTCCGCACGCCCTACGCGCAGAATTTCAACTTCGGCTTCCAATATCAGGTCACCAAGGACACCATGGTGGAGGCGGTGTACGTGGGCAGCCTGAGCCGGAAGGCCGTGGCCAGCAACGAAGTCAATTTCCCGCTACTTAGTATCCTGCAGCAGCAACTCGCGGCAAATGGTGTCGACGGACTGAATCCCGAGTGCGCCCGACCGCTGGCCGCTTGCGACGACCCGCTGGATCCCTCCAGCTTCCCGCACGGGGCGCAGACCTTGATCACGAACCAGAGCAACGCCAACTCCTCGAGCCACGAGTTCCAGCTGACGGTCGACAAGCAAGTCAGCCACGGCCTGGCGCTGCGCGCCGCTTACACGATGGCTAAGACGATCGACGTTAGCTCCGGGTTCCGCGCCAGGTCTTCCACCTATACCGATCCCACCAATCCCGCGTTCGATCGCGGCCTGGCCGACTTCGATGCTACGCATCGCCTGGTCATCAGCGCGAACTGGGACATTCCGTGGGACAAGCCCTTCAAGGGCGGCAATGCGTTTCTCCGCAAGCTGACCGAGGGGTGGAGTGTCAATCCGATCATTACTTTCCAGTCGGGCAATCCGTTCACGCTGTTCCAGAACAACAATTCCAGTGAGCTGGACAACTTCCTGGACCGCCCCGACCAGCTCGGTCCCATCAAGGTATTCGGCGACCCTCGACCGATCAGGACTATCAGCGGTGGCAGTTGTGGAGGAGGGATCGGTCATTTCTACTTCGATCCAACTAACCTTGACTGCGTTGACGTTCCGCTCTTCAGCCACGGCAATATGGGGCGCAACGTGCTCCGCGGACCGGGGATCAACAACTGGGACATGTCATTCCTGAAGAAGACCAAGCTCACGGAAACCACCAGCCTGGAATTCCGCGGAGAGATGTTCAACGCCTTCAACCATGCACAATTCCTGAACCCCGATCTGCAGGGTTTCAGCCCCACCTTTGGGCAGATCACCACCGCCCGGCCGCCGCGGCTGGTGCAGTTTGCGTTGAAGTTTATTTTCTGATTGGACTTGAGCAATGCGGGGGGCGGGACTTCCGCCCCCGCTTTTCTTTTCTGCAGACATGCCAGAGGTTGAGCGCGCGCTACTTTGAAGGAGCGCTCAGCCGAGCCGCTGCGGCCCGTTCCCGCTGTGCGTCCGCTTCGTGTCCCAGTTGCGCATACGCATCGGCCAGAAATAAGTGCGCCTCGCGTGAATCCGGCTGGACCTGTGCCGCCTTTTCCAGATTCGCCAGAGCGTCTGCCGGCTTGCCCTGCAACGACAGGATGCGCCCGCGCAGCAGGTTGGCGCGGTAGTGGTCGGGATTGAGCCCGAGAGTAGTATCGAGTTCCGTCATCGCCTCGGGCACGCGGTCAATGCGGGCATAGACCGCCGCCAGCGAGAAGTGCGCGTCCGCCCACCTGGGAGCGCGCGCGACGGCGGCCTCAAACTGAGGCGCGGCGGCTTTCCAGTCTCCGGTTTCAAACAGCGCCAGCCCCAGCTCGTAGTGGCCCATGCCGTTATCGGGAAGCAGCTTCACCGCCTTCTCGAGTGGCGCCAGCGCCTTTTCGTAGTTCTTCAAGCGGGCCTGGGCCATGCCGTACTGCATGTTGGCAACCGGCATGTCGGGCGCGTCCGCCAGCACGCGGTCCAGCAGGGGAATCGCTTCCTGGTAGCGGGCGTCTTCTACATCAAACATGGCGTCGTGCAGCAGATTGGAGATTTCAATCTTGCCCTTGGGATCTGCCCCGGTCAGGTTCTTGTTGTCGCTTTCGGAAGAGGCCTCGGATGCGACGTATCCCAGCGCTTGCAGCTTCTGCAATTGCTCGGGGTCAGGCTTGGCCAGTTCGACCAGACTCTGGGCGGTCTTGCGGCGAAAATCCTGCAGTTGAGAGGCAAGCGTATCGGAAACCGCGGTCGCCTTGGAAGCTAGATTATGTTCTTCTGCCGGGTCCGAAATCTGGCTATAGAGTTCCCGCTCCGGCGCCTGGATGTAGAGATACTTCCCGGTGCGCAGCGCCCGCAGCGAACTCCAGCCAAACGCCCGGTGGGGATAGTCGGTTTCGGCATAGGCTGGACGGTCCTCGGGAACGCCGTTCTTCGAAGGCCTTAGCGTGTCCAGTAGCGACTCTCCCTGCATCTGCGCCGGCACTGGGACTCTCGCCTCGCTCAGGATGGTCGGAGCCACATCCACCAGGCTGACGCGCGTCTCCACTCGCTTGCCTGCAATACGGTTCAGCGGCAGCTTGATGAGCAACGGCACGTGCAGGGTCTCGTCGTATAGAAACACCCCGTGCGTGTTCTCGCCGTGCGCGCCCAGCGATTCGCCATGGTCCGCCATGACCGCAATCATGGTTTCATCGAAGATGCCATGCTTGCGCAGTTCGGCGAAGAGCCTGCCCAGCGCAGAGTCCACATAGGCGATCTCTCCATCGTAGGGCTGCGAGGCGTAGCGCTTCTTGAACGGCGGCGGAGGATCGTAAGGATCGTGCGCGTCGTAGACATGCACCCACAGAAAAAACGGGCCGTTGGGAAGCTGGCTGAGCCAGCCGAGGGCATGATCAACGACGTCTCCCGCGCGACGCTCCACAGTTTTATATCGGTCCGCGCCATGGCGGCGGAGGCGGAAGCCGGCATCGTACACGTCGAACCCGCGATCAAAGCCGGGCGCGGTGCCGTCGAGCGGGTCCAGGATCAGCGAACCCACGAATGCCCCGGTGTGATATCCATGCTGGTGGAGCAGATCAGGAAGAAAGGGAAGATTCTTGGCCAGCGGAACACCGAAATCGTTCACGTGATTGAACTGGGGATAGGTTCCGGTGAGGATGGTGGCGTGCGAGGCCGTGGTGATGGGTACATGCGAGTAGGCCCGGGAAAACACGATGCCTTGCTTCGCCACCGCGTCCAGATTCGGGGTCAGGCCGCGAGTGGAGCCCAGAAAGCCCATGCGGTCGGCGCGAGTGGTATCCAGGGTGATGAGGATGATGTTGGGGCGCTGTCGCGTGCGATGGCTGGGTGCGGCGCTGGCCGCGGCTGAAACGATGAAGAGGAAAAACGAAAGCCAATGCCAGGGGACCCGCATAGCAAAAGGGGAGTCTATCACGGGCAGACTCCCAGAATTCCTGCCGGCGTTGCCGTCAGAATGTGAGCTTTAGAGAAAAGTTCATATTGCGCGGACCACCCTGAGCAATGACCGGATTACCGGAGCCTACGTCGGGGGTCCTGGAGACGGTTCCAAAGCTGGCGCCGAGGGTGTTGTCCGGAAAGGAATAGAAATTCCCCCGGTTCAGAATGTTGTATACCTCCCAGCGGACTTCCAGGTTCACCTTTTCACTTATTTTCGTGTTCTTCATCAGGGTCATATCCCACTGGGCCAGACCCGGGCCAATTAACTGGTTACGTCGAGAATTGCCCACAGTTCCGTCACAGGGAACGAAGAACGGCGACAGCGGCTGCCCTCCGAAAAAGTGTCCGGGATTGTCTGGATCATCAGCCCCTTGTCGTCCGCAGGGATCCAACTGGTCATAGGCGGTGAAGTTCTCAACCACGTACTGACTGGGATTGCGGGTGTGGTACCGCACCGGCGTACCGTCCCAAGCTGCCCGGATAGAACTCCCCGACAGGTCTTGCCCTGATGGATCAGGGCCGCTCCCCAGCAGGATACTGAACGGATGTCCGCTGATCGCGGTGAAGATGGTGCTGAGTTGCCAGCCCTTGCCCCAACGTTCACCCAAATGGGGAATAGCCGGGAGCGAATAAACCCCGCTCACATTGAAGTTCAAGCGCACATCGTGGTCACAGAGGCCACGACTATCCTGGATGTTCAGCGGATTCTGCAGCTGCGGATAATCTCCAATCCCTCCGCGGTTGAATGAGCTCTCGTCAAAGCACTTGCTCCACGTGAGGTTGTATTCGGTGTCGAGCCCGTGCCACCCGCGCTGGTTATAGGACACCTGCAAACTGTCGTACTGCGAGTCGCCCAAGTTGGTGGTTTGGACGATGTGTCGCAGGTCCGGGAACCGGGTTTCAAAGGGACGCGGGCCACCACCCAGGGGACTGGCATTCAAGTCACGGTTTACGGTCAAGTTCTGCCCGCGCTGCCCGGAGTATCCGACAGTAAGAACGTTGTTACGGGCGATTTCTTGCTGCACACTCAAGCTAAATTCGTGTGCCCGAGGTGTCTTGAAATTCTTTACGATGGAGTACGCGTCAAAGGGAGGCTCCCCCGAGGGGCTGGGACCGAACACCGGGCCCTGACTGAAGCAGATGTAATCCCCTACCGCGTTCACCGGGTCGAAACAACCACTCCCCAGAATATTGTCGGTTTGATCAGGAGGCAGGCCGGAACCTCCACCGCCGTTCCCGACATCTCCGGTAATTGAAACCGAAAACAACCCGAGATTGGGCTGGGTAAAGGCACCCGCGCTTGCTCCCGCCAAAGAATACGGGGACGCGAGCACAGCAAAATTGGGGGCGTCGTAGGCCAGCGAGTAGCCCGCACGTAAGGCGGTTTTGCCGTTCCCAAATATGTCCCAAGCCAGTCCGGCGCGCGGGCCAAAGTCCTTGTAGTCCACATCGTAGAGCCGATCGATGCCTTTTCCGACCTGCACCAGGCCGCGATCGGTAAAGAAATTTGCGGCGATGTTGTCTCGGTCGCGGATGTTTCCAAAGATGTCATAACGCAAGCCGAACGTCAGGGTTAAGCGCGGCTTGATCTTCCAGTCGTCTTGCAGATAGAAGCCCACAGAGTTTTCCACCAAGTATCGATGGGTGTCGCCGAAGGCACGGTTGGCGTTGTCAGCCTTGCCCAAGAGCAACTGTTCAATGGAATCCTGGACCGGATCCGCTGAAATCGGCGCGTAATAGGTGAAATATCCCAGCAGCAACCCAGTGCGGGCGTTGTTGCGAAGACTATTGGTATAAGCTCGCTGGAAGTTGCCGCCCAGCTTTATGGTGTGGTTTCCCTTCACCCAGGAGAAGTGCTCCGACCAATCCCAGGTCTGGTCAGGGCGGGTGGTGATCGGATACGCCTGTACGCCTCCGATATAACCGCCGTACCCGAGCGGCAAGAGATATACATACGGCACGCCGAAGTCGGCCGGACTGAGCGGCCCGGTGTCCAAGCCCAAGCTGTTCGGGTCAATCGATTTGCCGATCGATTTCGGGTCAATCTTGTTATTGATTCCCAGGAGTTGGGCAAAGCGCGTGAAGCCCAACCGGCTTTCCAGAATCTTGTTGTTTCCGAAATTCGAAGTCAGACTTACGCCTGCCAACTGGGCACGGGAAGGAGCCACCGAATTGAACAAATCGGGCGGTACTCCCGGGCCGGGAGGCAGGCCGGAAAATGGTGGGGCGCTTTGCAGGCTGTCCCCGAAAATATAACGCACCGCTAGAGAGTTCTTGTCGTTCAGCTTGTAATCAAACTTGACCCCGAAGCTGTTCATGCTGGCCGTGGTCGGGCTCTTGAGGGTGGTCACGCCGTCTTCAACACCGTCGTTATCCGTAGGAAAGTAGTTAAGTAAGGCCCGGCCCACGGGGTCCACCTGGAGTCCTTTTTCGGTGATATCATCCAGCGCACCCTGGATCTCGCTCGGCGTGGGGACAAACCGGCTGCTGACTGAGTCCGATTTGTACCGCTGGCCTTCGTAGTACAGAAAAAAGAAGGCCTTGTCCCGGATGATCGGCCCGCCGATCGTGCCATTAAACTGGTTGTTGTGGATGGACGTCTTCTGTCCATGGGCAAAGTAATTGGCGGCGTCCCCAAAACCGTTGTGGTTGACCCAAGTCACGGAGCCATGCCAAGTGTTGGTTCCGCTCTTCATGTTCAGCAGAATCGGCGCACCCGCCTTGACGCCAAACTCGGACGAAGGCGTTTCCTGAATGCTTAGTTCCTGGATGGCCTCGGGAGGAAATAACACCGCAGGGATGCCCACGATGCCGGTTTCTCCAACTGCAGAATCGCCATAATACCGGTCGTTGTTGTAAAGGCCGTCGATGAAGTAATTGTTCGATTCCACCTTGCTGCCATTGATGCTGACGGCCTGGAAACCACCACCCGGCGTACGCTGCACCCCGGGTGTAATCGCCAGCAGCGAGTTGAAATCGCGCCCGTTTAGGGGCACATTCTCGATCTTCACGCTGTCCACGTAGTTGTTGTTGTTGGGGGACAAGTCCACCAGGGGCGCCGTGCCTTCGACCTCAACCGTTTCTGTCCGCGCCCCCAATTGCAGCTTAAAGTCGGCGTGGGCTACCCCTCCAGCCAGAACATCCACCTTCTGCACAAAGGTCTTGAAGCCCGGCGCCGCCACCGTGACGTTGTAGCTTCCAATCGGAAGCTCTGGGATGCGGTAACTGCCCGTGGCGCTGGTTACCCCGGTGCGCGTCAGGCCAGTGCCGGTGTTTTGCGCGGTCACGGTGATGTTGGGCATGACTGCGCCGGTACTGTCGGTCACATCGCCGGCAATATCTCCGGTGATTCTCTGGGCGAAGAGTGGAAGGCTGGTGAGAAATCCTGCCAGCACCAGAACAAGAGCGCAGCGCACAAACCAATTCCTTAGCATGGTTCCCCCTAACGGCAGCCTTGTGACTCAGACATGAAATTAGTGGAGAAGTTTATTGGGGTTCGGCGGCAAGTCAAGAAAAAACTCGGCGTTGGAAGCATGACTGCAGGTCACTCCGCCACTGACACGGACTCACAGCGCGGAGGAACTGAAAGTGTTGCGGGGAGCGTCGGAGTTCTGAGCTTAGCCCAGCGGCGAATCACTCATGCGAAAACGCGTGCGCACGTGCTCGGAAATCAGTTCGATGGCGGCACGGTTGGCGACGGGATCGGACTTGGTCAGGTACTTGATCGCCTCGACCAGCAGACGCTGTCCGTCCACATAGCGCGGGTCGGAGGTGCGCTCGCGCCGCTTACGCAAATTGGGAGGAACCGTTATCGTGAAGACCTTGGCCATGAAACCTACAATGCTGGGGTGGTTGGAAGTTTCCCCTGTTCGTGAGCCGTCGCCTTTGCAGTATAACAACCCGTTCCGGCTTTTTCAGCTTTTATGTTGGAAGCGATTAGCGCGTTTGATTACTCTCCCTGCGGCGAAACAAATTTGGTTTTTCCGGTGGTTTTCAGCTTGAATACGGTGTCGGAAATCTTCTGATTCAGTGCGATATCCGAATACTTGGCGAGGCGGTAGTCGCCCGAGGGATCAAAGAACTGCTGCTGAATGGAGACCCCGCGGGCCGGGTCAATCCACAATGTGATGTGCTGAAACGTGTTACGGACCTTCTGCGATTTGGGCACCAGGTCCAGTTTGGCGGTCTCGACGTCGCCCAGCTTTTCCGTGCCCAGGTATTTCACGTCAAATGACTTGAGCATGTCGTGCCCGCCGCCGCCGAAGCCCAGCACCAGAAAGCTCTCGAAGTCGGCCCGGTTCTTGCCGGTGTCGTACGAGGTGACCTGGTCAATCTTGGGCTGATAGACCTCGACCTTGCTGTCAGCGTACAGGACATATTTCTTGTCGGGTTCGGTGATGTCGGCGGCCATCTGGGTTTCGTGGCCGACGCGGCGAAAATAGACCTTGCCCGTCTGCAGGTCGTGTTCGTCCACCACCTTCTGGTATTGATCGGACACAAAGCTGGCTTCAGTCGTGCGGAAGTTGGCCGCTGTCCTGTCCATCTGATCGAGGACCGACTCCAGCCCGGCAGAGTTCGTTTGCGCCGCGGCTAGCTGGAGGAACAGACACAAGGCCAAAGCCGCGAAGAACGGCGAAGATGATCGTTGCATGTTTCGCTCGGTACTCGGTACTCGCAACTGGCAACTACTCGCGCTGCACCCAAACCTGATAGGTGAGCACGTGCCCGGCGTGGTCCTTCACCGGTTCCACCTTGGTGATGCTGACCTCTCCCGAGATCGGCTCGATGATGCGCAGCAGTTCGGCGCGCACCCCCTCGTCGTCCCGGCTGGAAATCGCCGAGGCCTCCACCTTGTAGATGAAACCTCCCTCGCCGTCGGGCATGACCACTACTTCGGTTCGATGCGGATTGTGCTCGACCGGTTTGTCTTTGAAGTTGATCCAGTAGGGCGAAAGAAAGACAAACAGCAGGATCAAGGTGACCATCACGTCATACTGGATGGTGCCGCGCTCGTACGACCAGAGGATGTAGTCGCGAATTGTGCGCCAGATGGCGTTCATTGGCACCGGGGAGGCGCCTGATGCATGCGTGGCCTCTGCCCTCTCCAAGTCTAGTTTCTGCCTCCTGTCTTGGCAAACGTTGCGGCAGCCATATCAGAACTTCTTGGGGGTGATGCGATCCGTCCCCATGTAGGGGAGCAGCGCCTCGGGGATCAAGACCGAGCCATCCGCCTGCTGGTAGTTCTCCACGATCGCCACCCAGGTGCGTCCGATGGCCAGGCCGCTGCCGTTCAGGGTGTGCACAAACTCAGTCTTGTTCTTGCCCTCCGGACGGTAGCGGATATTCGCCCGCCGCGCCTGGAACGATTCGAAATTCGAGCAGGAGGAAATCTCCCGGAATAGCTGTTGCCCGGGTAGCCACACCTCCAGGTCGTACGTCTTGGCGGAAGAGAAGCCGATGTCGGCGGTACAGAGCGCCACCACGCGGTAATGCAGGCCCAGCCTTTGCAGAACCTCCTCGGCATCGTGGGTGAGCTTCTCCAGTTGGTCGTAGGACTGCTCGGGGCGCACAAACTTGACCAGTTCGACCTTCTGAAACTGGTGTTGCCGGATGATGCCGCGCACGTCTTTTCCGTACGATCCGGCCTCGCTGCGGAAGCATGCGGTGTAGGCGGTGAGCGACACCGGCAGGCGGGCAGCGTCGAGCACTTCGTCGCGATACAGATTGGTGACCGGGACCTCCGCCGTCGGAATCAGCCAGAGATCCTTCTCGCCATGCGGCACACGAAACGAATCGGCGGCAAACTTGGGAAGCTGCCCGGTGCCATACATGGAGTCGGAATTCACCATGTAAGGCGGAAGGACTTCGGTGTAGCCGTGCTCGCGGGTGTGCAGGTCGAGCATGAAGTTGGCCAGCGCGCGCTCCAGGCGCGCGCCCAGGTCCCAGTACACGGCAAACCGGGCGCCGGAGAGTTTGGCGGCGCGCTCCAGGTCGAGCACGCCCAACTGTTCGCCCAGCTCCCAGTGGGGTTTGGGCGTGAAGTCGAACTGGGGCGGCGCGCCCCAGCGGCGCACCTCGACGTTGTCGTCGGCACTTTTGCCGACGGGAACACTGTCGTGTGGGACGTTGGGAATGCCGGCCAGTATCTCCTGGAGGCGGGCTTCCAGTTCCGCTGCGGCTTTCTCCCGCTGCGGGATCTGCTCCCGCAGTTCCTTGGTTTCGGCGATCTGGGCGCTCGCGTCCTGCCCGCTTTTCTTGAGCTTGGCGATCTCCTCAGAGGCCCGGTTGCGGCCGGCCTTCATGGTCTCCGCGTCGGTGATGGCCTGCCGGCGGCGGGTATCCACTTCGCGGAAGTCCTTGAGGACCTCAGCCGGAACCATCCCGCGCTGGCGCAGCTTTTCCTCGACCACAGACAGGTTGTCACGGACAAAACCGAGATCAAGCATGGAAACAATTAATGTACCGAAAACCAGGGGTGATTGCACTTCCGCAAGCGCACCCCAAGCGGATCAGTCTAACTTGCTTGCATCCCCGGGAAGGTTTTGGTACTCGAATCACCTATGCTCAGGCGAACCCGCCTATGGTTAGCTCTCCTGCTGGCTGCCGCCTGGCCGGTTGCGGCCCAGACCCCCCAGACCCCGCCCGCAGAAGGGCGGAAAACCAGCAGGCCCTACACCGGTGATCTCTCCATCTTCGACTCGCCCGGCAGAGCCGAAAGGCTTCAGATCAACCGGGTCATGGACATTTTGGGCATCACCCGGGGTAAGATTGTCGCCGACATTGGGGCCGGGTCAGGATGGTTTACCGTGCTAGCCGCGGAGCGGGTGGGCAATACCGGTACCGTCTATGCGGTGGACATCAACCCCGCGGCGATTCGCTATATTGAGCGTCGAATCAAGACAGAAGACTTTCGTAATGTGAAGACCATCCTGAGTAAGAGCGATAATCCACTTTTGCCCAAGGATGCTGTCGATTCCGTGCTACTGTTGAAAACCTATCACGAGGTGGAGAAGCCCGTCGCCTTGTTGCGGAATCTCCGGGCATCGCTCAAGCCCGGGGCCCGAATTGGAGTGATTGACCGCAACGGCAATGGGGAGGATCATGGCGTAGGCCAGGATGTGGTGATCCGGGAGGCGGCGGAAGCGGGGTACCGCCTGGCAGAGCAATACGACTTTGTGAAGGGCGATGGCATGGATTATTTTCTGGTATTCACCGTGAAAGAGTAATGATCCGTATGTTCATGCCCCATCCCAATCTCAGCGATGAAGTGAACCGCAACATCGTGCAGTCGGAGATCGAAGGCGGGGTGTGCCTGGATGACTGCTCGCCTACTACCGTGTTGCAAATCCAGACCCAGCACCATTGCTATACCGCGGTGCTCCTGGGCGGCAGCCAGGCGTTGCTGTCCGGGCATCCGGAATTCTGCCCCCAGCCGGTGCTGGTCACCATCCATGGCTCGACCTGGGGAGGTTCCATGCTGAAGCAACGCTTTGTGGGCCGAGGCATGCGCCTGGAATTTCATCATTCCGACTACCGGGCACCGATCGTCACCTCGTCGATTCGCGAAATCCACGAGTGCACACGATCGAGCAATGAGTCGGTGTCGCGACCTGCCCCTAAGTACGCTTGACGAAGCGCAACGAAGCGGAATTCATACAGTAGCGCAGCCCTGTGGGCGGCGGACCGTCGTCGAACACATGGCCCAGATGCGCGTCGCACAGGGTGCAGGAAACCGCGTCGCGAAGCATGCCGAAGCTCGTGTCTTTTTCCATGCGGACGTTTTCTTTTGCAATCGGCGCCCAGAAGCTGGGCCAACCCGTGCCCGAGTCGAACTTGGTCTCCGAGCTGAACAGGGCATTGTCGCAGCAGATGCAGCGGTAGAGACCCTTCTCGTGCAGGTTCCAGTACTTCCCGGAGTAGGCAAGTTCCGTGTCGGCGCGGCGGGTGATGTCAAACGCATTGGCAGACAGCTGCTTGCGCCATTCATCCTCCGTTTTCACCACCTTGGGAACATGCGCGGTGCGCAACCGCTTGCCATCGTCGGAGAACTGCACGATGGTGACCTCCTGCAGGTTTGTGCTGGAGCTGCTTGCCTCTACAAAGCGTGGCTTGCGCCGTGCCCACAGAACTAAGCCGCTGAGCGCCGAAGCCGAGGTGACGAGGAAGACGCGGCGCGTCCAATTCACCGGAGCCGTATTCTGATCCAGATTCGAGTCGGACATCGTTCCTCGCTGCTACTGCTTGGCCGCGTTGGTCTTGGCGGACGGCGGCGCGACGGCCGCAGCCCAGGTTCTGGTGTACAGGTCGGGCACAAGGTTTCTGAGGTCATCGAGCTTGGGTGCGTCGTTAAAGGAGATGTAGGGATCGTTGGGATGGCGCTTTGCGTAATTCTGGTGATGCTCCTCAGCCGCATAAAAGGCCTTCAGCGGAACTACCTGGGTTACGATCGGCTGCCGGTACACTTTCGCGGCGTTGAGTTGCGCGATGTAGGCCTCGGCAATTTTCTTCTGCTCCTCGCTATTGTAGAAAATCACCGACCGGTACTGCGTTCCCTCGTCCGGCCCTTGCCGATTCAGTTCCGTGGGATCGTGCGCCACGTAGAAAAATACCCGCAGCAACTGGCCATAGGTGACCTGCGACGGATCGTAGGTAATCTTCACCGACTCCGCGTGCCCGGTGTTGCCGTCGCTGACCTGATCATAGTGGGCAGTGGCGGCCTCGCCCCCTGAGTATCCCGAGGTTGCGCTGATGACCCCTTTCACATGCTGGAAGACCGCCTGCACCCCCCAAAAACAGCCGCCCGCAATTACAGCGGTCTGCTCGCCTTTGCCGTTGGCCATCGAAGCGTCTACCGCGGGACTCGGAAACGCAGCATTGCCTGCTTGGCAAGCGGCGGAGGCAGCCAGGAACATAGAGAGAACTAAGGACGCGCGGAAATTGGATCGGAACATAGCCATCCCCCAATGACGGACATAATAGTACGCGCGTGCTCAGGTTTTGGATTGTGGAGAACAGTGCTCGTCAAGATCATGAATTGGCCTGAGTTGGGCCCTCTTCCCGGCGACGCATTCCTTAGCGCCGGGGTCAGCGGGACCAGGGAGGAAAGTGGCATCAGGCGTCGGGCAGATCGGCGAGAGGCTCCGACCAACCCGGGTCGCGGAGATACTCATCGAAGAAGCGAATCAACATAGGGGTTTGCGGCCCTACGCCGGCAAACAACAACACCGGAGTGTCAGGCTGGAGGCGCTTTATCTCCCGGCGCACGGAGACGCCATCAGCATCCGGCAAGTCGTACTCCAGCAAGAC
This sequence comes from Terriglobales bacterium, assembly GCA_035542575.1. Taxonomy (GTDB): domain Bacteria; phylum Acidobacteriota; class Terriglobia; order Terriglobales; family Acidobacteriaceae; genus JAIQET01. The sequence continues at coordinate 43,510 of DATKLE010000035.1, forward strand.
CCCATCCACCGCTTGCGATAGCAACAGCGTGATGGCCTGCTGCCCACTCTCGGCAGAGATGACGTCGTAACCGGCCCGCTCGAGCAGGTTCTGTAACACCTGGCGCGGTCCCCGGCGGTTCTCAACACACAAGACTCTGAGGGAATCCATCTTCTTCCTCCACAATTTGACGCGGCCGGACGCCCGACCAGGGCGGCCAGGCGCCGGCCGGAAGCAGGCGGGGCTTGGCCTCAGCCCTGGTTCGTTTGCCGGCAGTTCGCCGCTTCGGAGAGCCGGCTGCTGACCGGATAGAGCAGTTCGTGCCCGGTGGTGTCACCCGGGTAGAACCAGTCCTTGAGCCGCTCGGGATCATTGGCGAACGTCTTTGACAGATCGAGTTCGCTTCGGGAGATTTTGTGGCTACGATCGATTGGAATAGTCTCGAAGTAGCCGTAAAACCGGGTTCCGCGGGCATTCCACAAACCGGCGACGGGGCTGCCGCTGGCGCTGAGTTTGATCTCGTACCTGCCCGCTGCCAACACTCTGCCCGGCACTTCGATGGGGCCGTTGGTGGTGAACTTTACTGCCTGGTTATCCTCGTCTGCTCTGGCGCGCGGCACAAGTAATGCGCCGAGCAACAAGCAGGCAAACATCACTGCCCATACCTTGTGATTCATGATGACGACTCCCTTCAATGCGTCCGCCTGGAACGGACCATCTCTGTGCTGGAAGCAGGACTGGTTTGGTGTGCCGACTGCTGCCAGCGTCGCAGTTTCGGGAGATCCGGCCCACGCGGAGCGTGGAGGTGGTTCTCCCGCTGCTGTGCGGCGGCGGACTAGGTCAGAGGCGGAGCGCGCTCATGATCGGTAGGTTCTTGCAGTCTCGCCGGGCCGGAACTCTGTGCCACAAACACAAAGGTGCCGACCACAGCCGGGGCGGCGAGAAGCAACACGCCGGTTCGGAGGAGGGCGTCGGGCACATCCGGCGAAGTGGTGGTGGCGAGGAGTACGTTGGGGCCAGCGTTGGCTACCAGATGGTGGGATTGCGCGACTCGAAGCCCCGTCGTCTCGGTCTCGAAGGCGAACAACGTCAGCACGCAGGCGATGCTCACGACCTGGGCCAGCGTTCTTCGCATGGAACTTCCGCTCGCTTGGTTGGATGAGAGGGCCGGTGCCGGGGTTGCTAGCGCGGCTCACCGCTCCGGGAGCGGGCGCGACCGACGGTTGCGCTGGCATTGCCGGTTTCAGTAGGCTAATGCTTCGCCGTCATCGGGTTTGGCAGAGGAGGGCTTCATGAAGGGGAGTGCGAAGGTTATCAAAGAACTCAACGCGGCGCTGAGCTCGGAGCTGAGCGCCATCGTGCAGTACATGGTGCAGTCGGAGATGCACAACAACTGGGGTTATGAAGGGCTGGGTGCCGTGACCAAGAAGCGGGCGATTGAGGAGATGCGCCACGCCGAAGGCCTGATCGAGCGCATCATCTTTCTGGATGCCACACCAGAGGTGGAAGTGGGGCTCAAGCCGCGGATCGGCAAAGATGTAAGAGCGCACCTCGAAACCGACCTGGCAGACGAACTGGACGCGATCAAGCAGTACAACGCCGCCGTGGCACTGTGCGTGAAGGAGGGCGACAACGGCACCCGCGAACTGTTTGAGGGAATGATTGAGGACGAAGAGAGGCACTCGCTTTATCTGGAGAGCCAGTTGCAGGCCATTCGCGACACCGGCATCGAAAACTATCTGGCCACCCAGATGGAGGCAAAAGGGGAAGGCAAATAGGGTACCGGAGGGCGGGGGACCCATCGACACAGACTGCCTGGGTGGTGCGGAACGGTATCCCAGAGCAAGCGCGCGGTGGTGCGTTGATTCTAGTGCGCGGCGGGCAACAGATATGGAACTTGATCTGCGTCCGGAAGCTGCGCTTCGGCCCAGAGGCGAGCGGGCTGCAGGACGCCTTTGGTAGTTACTCGGCTGACCTTGGCGATCTCACGGGCAATTTTGAGCACTTCCTCGCGGGTGCAGGGGAGATCGTCGCTACACATCACGGAACTGAGCGACAAGGCAAGGTGAAGCGCGTCTTCCTGGCGGTCGAAATAGAGCACCACCTCACTGGGCACGGCAGGAGGCAGCGCGATTTCGACATCTGACCGCGGTCTCGGATCCAATGCCAGCGGTTCTTCCCTCGACACTATTCTGCCCAGGAGGCGCTGCAGATCGGCGTCCAGCATGTGGCGGTCGTGGTCTGGCAGTTCGGTAAAGCGGAAGGGTTGGAGGCACCCCTGTGTGGCCCACATGGGGAAGATGGTTTGAGCCCGAGCGCGCACCGTGGTGGAGCCGAGGTGGAACATGATCTCGATCGCGACCTGCTCCTCCAAAGGTTCCGGCAGGTGCAAGAGTCCGCCGGTGATGGACAGCTGATGCAAGCGGGCTTGCACCTGACGGCAATTCTCCAGCCGGAGCAAGGCCAGCACTGAGCCGGCCAGCTTAACCCGCGGGGCGCGGGGTCGGGAATACAGTTGGGGGGAAAGGGCCATCTCGAATACGACTATGCCACGCGGTAACCTGCGGCCGAAAATTACCAAGGAACCGGTAACTGGAGTCCGGAAGGCGGTGTCCCCGGTCGAGATTGATAATGGCCGATGGGACATGTCCGAGTGAGGCATAGGTAGTGGCACATTGATGCCGGTCCGCTAAATGCCATAATCTTCTGGCCGTTGCAATGTGGGAAAGATATGGGCAACCGCACACCCATCTGCATGGCCCTTGCCGGCAACTGCGCACTGGCGGCTGCCGTGTATGCCCTTTTCGGATGGAATGTAGCAGGAGCCCATGCGGCCGCGCGTTACACGGCGCGCTTTTCCCTGATCTGGTTCACGGTAGGATTTGCCGCGCCCGGGCTGAGACGCATCGTGCGCAGCTTACCTGACGAAACCAGACTGGTCCAATCCTTCTTCGCTGCCCACCTGGTGCACTTCGCCACCGTCGGCTTGCTGCTCGCGATGTTCGAGCGCGGGCGTGTGGTGCAGAACCCGATTGCGGTGGGCGCAACCGTGCTCATCGGTGCGAGCGCAGTGATCGCTACCGGCCTTACGGCCATGCCACGAGCTTCCCGCCTCTACGTCGGCATCCACGGCGTCGCGCTCTACACCGTGTTCCTCATCTTCTTCATTGCTTACGCAAGGCACCCGATCAAGCCGATGAGGCTGCTGGCGGTGGCTCTGGGAATTGCCTTGCTGCTCCGCCTGACCAGCCACCTGACCCTGTATTCCGCCCGGGCCGGGACTGCCTCCTAGGCGGGCTTTGAAGGTGCGTCGCAGTACAATGTTGCACATGACCGACGATCTGCTCCGCTACCGTTCCCAGTTCCCCATCCTCGAGCGAACTACGTATCTGATCAGCAACTCGCTGGGCGCGATGCCCCGCGGCGTGTACGACGCCTTGAAGGGCTACGCCGATACGTGGGCGACGCGCGGCATACGGGCTTGGGAGGAGCGCTGGTGGATGCTGGCCGTCGAGGTCGGTGATCAGATTGGCGCGCTGATGAAGGCGCCTCAAGGTTCGGTCTCCACCCACCAGAATGTGACCACCTGCCAGCAGGTGGTGGCGTCGTGCTTCGATCTCTCCGGCAAGCGCAACAAAGTCGTGTACAGCGACATGAATTTCCCGTCCGTCATGTATTTCTGGCAGGCGCAGCAAGCCAACGGGGCGCGCGTCCACATGGTGAAGACCGAGGATGGGATCACTGTGCCCACCGAGCGGTTGCTCGACGCAATTGACGAGCAGACGCTGCTGGTGCCCATCTCACACGTGATTTTCCGCAGCGCCTACATCAACGACGCCAAAGCGATCATCGAGAAGGCCCACAAGGTTGGGGCGCACGTGGTGCTGGACACGTTTCAGTCCTTGGGCACGGTGCCGGTGGACGTGACCGCACTGAACACGGATTTCGCCTGCGGCGGAGTGCTGAAGTGGCTGTGCGGCGGGCCGGGCGTGGCCTACTTGTATGTGCGTCCCGACCTGGGGAAGAAGCTGCAACCCAAGTTTACCGGCTGGTTTGCACACCAGAATCCATTCGGATTCGAAGTGGGCCCGATCCGTTACACCGATCCCCCGTTCCGCTTCATGAACGGCACCTCGCATATCCCGGCGCTGGAGGCGGCCGGGCCCGGCCTCAAGATCATCACTGAAGTTGGCGTAGAAAGAATTCGCGAGAAGTCGAAGCGGCAGACCACGAAGCTGATTGCCCTAGCGGAGAAGCACGGCTGGCGCGTCAATACGCCCCGCGACCCGGAGAAACGTGGAGGCACTGTCTCGATTGACATGCCCGATGCGCCGGAGGTCTGCCGTGAGCTTCTCGCCCGCGACATCCTTGTGGACTATCGCCCCAAGGCCGGGGTCCGCATGTCGCCGCATTTCTACAACACGGACGAAGAGTTGGAGACGGCCATCACGGCAGTGGAAGAAATCCTGAAGGAGCGCGCCGTCGCAACGCGCTAGGTACTCGTCCAGACGGCAGAAAAAGGGGCGTCATCCTGAGCCGCCGTCAAGGTGGCGAAGGATCTTGCGTGTACCATCACTCAGCTCGCCTTGAGCACTGTGCCGCTGCACGCACGATCCCTCCCCCAGCTGAAAAACGCCGGGGTTCGGGATGACGCCGCGCGTTGGTTCATGCCAATCCTACAGATTGGCGTCATCCTGAGCGAGGCGAAGGATCCTGCGTGAAGAGGCAAACCCTATCCCGCGACGCGCCCTATCCGGGCGAGCCTGCGTTACCGAAGTAAGCCGAACCCGCACTTTTCCGCTGCAAACCGCCCTTCCTCTCGTCTACCCTCGCTGCGACGCCTCTTGTTTGCGTTTTGGCAGGGGTGTGGACCGACATGATCCTGTGCCTGGCAATCCTGCGATCGAGCAGCAGCGACTTGCCGATCTATTCCACGATCGGCGCCGCCGCCGGCGTGTATCTCTTCTACCGTGGTTTCCGCCTGTTGCAGCGCAAGCGCCTGATCATGGACACGCCATCGTCGAAGATTCGTAGCGCGTCCATGGGCCTGGTCGAACTCAATGGCCTGGCGACCGGCCCTCACACCATGACGGCGCCCATCACCCAGGTGCCCTGCTACTACTCCCGCAGCATGGCATGGCAGTGGCAGCAGCGGGGCAAGAGCAGCGAGTGGGTGAAGGTGGCGGATGAGAGCCTGCACCTGCCGTTCTATCTGGATGACAACACCGGGCGCGTGCTGGTCGATCCGCAGGGCGCGGAGATGGAGATCCATCGCGACTTCCACCAGGAGTATGGCACCTCTCTTTTCTCCACCACTTCCGACGTGCCGCAGAATATTTTCAACTTCCTGGCGCGCCACGGCGTCTCCACCGACAAGAAGCTCAAGATCGAGGAGTACTGCATCAAGCCCAAGAACGCGCTGTTCATCCTAGGCACGCTGGCGGAGAACCCTGGCCTGGAGGTGAGCGCCACGCCAGTGCGCACGGAATCCAGCCATCAACTCAAATTCAGTCTCAATGTGCCGAACTTCATGGCCGGCACACTGGCGAAGGGCCTAGAGTCCACACCTGGCATTACAGTCAACCGGACCGTCGTTGTCAGAAGTGTGAAGAACGGCGTGTCGCAGGAAGTCACCCGGTTCACGAACAACGCCAAGCCGGGAAGTACTGACGATCTCGCCGAGCAAGCCAAAATTGCCGAAGCCCTGACCAAAGCCGGAATCACCAGCCCCGCTGCCTGGGCGGCAGCAGGAATTACTGGTCCCATTCCGGCTGCTACTGTCTCGAGCCTCGGCACTGTCCCGGCGCAGATTTCGACGGGCGCCGGAGCAGCCGCCGCAGCCGCCCCGGCGCAAGAGGGCTTCGACCTGCACCCGTCAGTCGTCCTGATGAAGGGCACGCACAATCCCGCGTTCTTTATCTCGTGGAAAAGCCAGAAAGAGGTCGTGCAATCGCTGGGCTGGAAGTCTTTCGCCATGATCTGGGGTGGGCCTGCGCTCACCCTGCTGTGTGTCTACATTCTGGCCGCGCACTTTGGCTGGATGTAACGGAGAACTTGCATGAACACTGTTATCCTGCTGGCGTTCGGGTTCGCCATCGCCGGCGCGCTGTGGTACTTCGTCACCATCTACAACAGCATCATCGCGCTCAAGAATGACATCGACAAAGCCTGGGCCAACATTGACATCATGCTCAAGCAGCGGCACGACGAACTTCCCAAGCTGCTGGACGTGTGCAAGGGCTACATGGATTATGAGCGGGACACGCTGCAGAAGGTCACGCAGGCACGCAGCCAGTATCAGCAGGCGGTGACGATCGACCAGAAGGCGCAGGCGGACCAGAGCATGACGTCGGCGCTGCGCGGTTTTTTCGCCGTGGCCGAGAACTATCCCGACCTCAAAGCCAACAACAACTTCATGCAGCTGCAGAAGCGCATCACCGAACTGGAGAGCCAGATCGCCGACCGCCGCGAGTTCTACAACGACTCGGTCAACAGCTTCAACATCCGCATTCAGCAGATGCCGGACACGTTCGTCGCCAGCTTCATGAACGTGCAGCCACGGCCTATGTTCAAGGTGGAGGAGGCGGACAAGGCGGATGTGAAGATGGCGTTTGGAGCAAAAGCCTAGTGACCAGTTGCGGGTCGCGAGTTGCAGAGCAAGACCGAGCCCTGGGACCTTGACTCTACAACTTGAAACTCGCAAGTCCTGATGCACCAAGCTTGTCACCGCAGGGCACGCCCGGGCCTCCCGAGCCATGCACTCCGTCCAGTAGAATGGCACCGTGAGCGACGCCGTCCGCATCGGAATCCTGGGCGACTTCAACGACGAATTCCGCTCTCATCACGCCACTAACGACGCGCTGAAACACGCCGCCGCCAAGGTCAAGCTCGCGGTCGAGTCGCAGTGGCTGCCGACGCCTTCGCTTGCAGAACCCCAGGCACAAAAACTGCTGGAGAGCTTCGACGGCCTGTGGGCCGCGCCGGGAAGTCCTTACCAGAGCATGGACGGCATGTTGAAGGGAATTGAGTTCGCACGCCGTCGTGACTGGCCCTTTCTGGCCACCTGCGGCGGCTTCCAGTACGCGCTGATCGAGTGCGCAAGAAACGTGTTGGGAATCAAGGACGCCGATACCGCCGAGAACGATTCTGGGTCGAAGAACATCGTCATCTACCCGGTGGAGTGTGCCGTGCCTCACCGCAAGAAAGGCGCCCCCAAGCTGTCAGGCCCGGTTCCCGATATCCGCCTCCGTCCGGGCTCCTACCTGCAGAGCTTTTACGGAAAAGACAGCGCCACCGAAGAATTTTTCTGCAATTTCGAGGTCAATCCCGACTACGAATGGGCAGCCATGGAAGCGGGCTTCCCGGTCGTGGCCCGCGGGGCACAAGGCGAAATCCGCGCCATCGAGTCCCCGACGCACCGTTTCTTCATTGCGACCCTCTTTCAGCCGCAGCTTTCCTCCAAGCCGGGCAAGCCGCATCCTCTGGTAGTCGCCTTTGTGCAGGCAGCCGCCGACTGGGGGAAGAAAAAGCTAGACGACAGCGTGCTGGAATAACTCCCGGCGAACGGGGACGCTACTTCTTCATTTCCGCCGTCCAGTTCAGCACCACGGTGACGGGCTTGACGTTCTGATCGCCCACGACGTCCAGCAATAATCTTTTTCCGTCGGGCGAAACGTCGTAGGCGTCGGCGGCGGCTCGGAACAGCGGCTCCGGTTTGCCGGGCTGAATCTGATCAGAACCCGTGGCGATGGGCACGCCGCTGAGAAAGCCATCCGTGCTCACGTAGAAGATCTCCTTGCCATCACGCCGCCAGATGGGGAACGCCCCGCCGCTGGTCGAGACCTGCCACTTGCCTTGTCCGCCGCGAAACGGAACCACATAGATCTCCACTCTTCCTGACTCGTTCGACTGGTATGCCACCCATTTCCCATCCGGCGAGAAGCGCGGAGAATTGCTGTAAAAAGCACCCGGCGGCACTACTGGGAACGGTTTCTGGTCTCCGGAGAGGGGAGCGGCCCAGATTTCTTGGCGGGTTCCCAGCGCTCCCTTCTCGTAGAGCAGGTACTTGCCATCTGGTGACCAGTCGCTCAGAGTGCGCAGGGTGTCACCCTCGGGGAAGACGAGCTCTTCGCCTCCCCCAGCCGCTGGACGGCGATTGATCGTTGTGCCATGCCGGGTAATGGTGTTATATGCGACCCATTTGCCATCCGGCGACCAAACCGGGTTGTTGTTTCCCACCGGTCCAAAGGTCAGCCGGGTGCGAACGCCTCTGGCCACATCCATGACCCAGATATCGGTAACGGTCCCCTCGAGGGCCAAAGCAATCCGATCGCCGCCCGGCGACAAGCGCATGTTGCCTCCGCTTACTCCGGGAAACTTCTCCCCCACCGTTTCCATCTGCTTGCCGGAGCGGTCGAACCAGGCCAGCTGCGTCTGGGACTGCGCGCCCCCGGAATAGACCAGCATGCCGTTGGCAGAGACTGTGAAAATGCCACGCCAGGTCGATCCGTCTTCTGTTACACCGCTAACCACCGGGTTCGGGTCCCCTTTCAGTTGGCCGCTTTCTGGCGAAAATCTTTGCCCCTCCAACACCCCATTCCGCAGGTACAGGAGGAAGCCGGACGCATATTGTCCGTCGCTGAACGTGTGCACCAGGAGCCGGTTCTCCTTGCCATCCAGCGACGCGTAATAAATCGCATCGTTTTCATCCTGCGGATTCTGGTGATTGATGGCGAGATAAAGAAAGTGTTTGCCGTCAGGCAGGAAAAACGGCCAGCGGTGAGAAGTGTGCTTTGCCTCATCCATCCTGGTGACCTGCACCGGAGTCCCGCCAGCGGCCGGCACGCGATAAAGAGCGCTACGAAACTCCGGAGCGAACAGAATGGTCCCGTCGGGAGCCCAGCTTCCGCCTCGGCTGTTGGGAGCGTCACATATCGGAATGGCGCCCCCGCCCTGAATATCGGTGGTCTTCAGCTTGCCATCGGCAAAAAAACCCACCATGCGGCCGTCTGGAGACCAGAAGGGAAACATGGCATTCTCCGTGCCGGGAAGCGGATGCGCCTCGAGCGAGTCGAGGGGTCTCAAGTACAGGCGCGGCGCGCCGCTCTGCGATGCCGCCAGGAAAACCAGATTTCTCCCGTCCGGCGACAGCACCGGAGGCCCGGCGGCGTCTCCAAAGAAGATGAAAGCGGAGTCCTCCGGCGGCGGAATGAACGTGCGAATGGGGAACCGCGCTTGCTCCGGATGCCAAAAATACAGAATTGCGAAAGCCAGCGCCGCAACCCCGGCCACGGCCGCGCTGATCCAGGCGCTCCGGCTAGTCCCCTTTCCCCTCAGGGCGGGAACCGCTACTGACGCCGAGGACCCGGCTTCCAGAATCCAGTTCAGCTCGCTCGCCAGGTCGCTCGCGCTCTGCCAGCGCTCCTCCGGGTCCTTGGCCAAACATCTCCTGATGACTCGTTCCAGCGCGGGAGGACTCATCGGCTGCAACTGGGTGATCGGGGGAGGCTCGTTGGTCAGAATCGAAGCAATCAGGCTCGCTCGGCTCTTGCCCGCGAACGCCGGCTTGCCGGTGGCCATTTCGTATATCACTTCACCCAGGGCGAAGACATCGGTGCGCGCGTCCGCTTCTTTTCCCTCCAACTGTTCGGGCGCCATGTACTGAAACGTCCCGACAATCGTGCCCTCGCCCGTCAGCTTTGACTGTTCCATGGTCATTTCGGTCAAAGCGGCGGCCAGCGGGGCTTTCTCCGCCTGCTTTGCCAGGCCGAAATCCATCAGCTTGGCGCCGGCCTTGGTCAGCATGACGTTCGCGGGTTTCAGGTCCCGATGAGTAATGCCCTGCTTGTGTGCCCTGGCCAGCGCGTCAGCGATCTGCGCTGCGTAACGGACGGTCTGCTCCGTCGGCAGCGGCCCCTTCATCAGCCGTTGCTCCAGCGTCTCGCCTTCCACCAGTTCCATGACCAGGAAGTCCATGCCATCCTGGTGGCCGATGTCGTGCAGGGTGCAGATGTTGGGATGAGAAAGTTTGGAAACCGCTCTGGCCTCGCGCTCCAGCCGCTGGCGCAGATTTGGATCCGAAGACAGGTTGGCGGGCAAGACCTTGACGGCGACGGTACGGTCCAACCGGGTATCCCGGGCACGGTACACCTCCCCCATCCCACCCGCGCCCAGCGGGCCGAGAATCTCATAGGGTCCGAGCTTGGTGCCCTGAGACAGAGACATGGCGGGAATTCTACTGCAGTTCACGGCATGTGCCTACTGCTCGACGGCGGAAAACGGAGCAGTTGCCGAGGGGCTATCGGCATCGAGTCCCTGGTTTCACATTCGACCTAGCGATTCCCAGGCTGGACGAGGGTCTGCACGGCTTGCGGCAGTACAAAGATTGAATCATCTACGTCATCAAAGCTCACCGAGGTAACGGTCTCAAACACCTCTAACTTGGCTTCCTTGTACAGAGTGCGCGTGGGCATGAGCCAGCCGCTGAAGTCCTTGTAGTCGGAGAACACCATGATGGCAGTCCCCGTTCCGCCGCGCCATCGAGTGTCGAATCTGTATCCGACCAGCAATCCGCTCTCTTTGTCGTAGAACTGTTCGTTAAGCTTGCCCCAGTTGTTGGTACCGCGCAGGTGATAACAGGTGTGCCCCTGGAAGTCGGTTGCGTCTACTACTTCCATCGACTGGAAGTAATCCAGGACCCGCGCCGGATAGAACATGTCAGCATCCCGCTTCCACGAGCTGGCCTCGTCACCCTGATGCAGACTTGCGGTGCCATTGGCCGCTACTTCCCACCCGATCTTGCCATCAAACCCAGCCACCACCGCGCTTCCGTCCGGCAGTGTGATCTTCTCCAGACGCTTGCCTCCCTTGTAGTAGAGCACGTGGTCGAGGCTGACGTGTTTCTCCGGATACTCCTGTTTACCGTGCACGGTCATCGAGGTGTGCTTGTACATCGTCTCCCGGCCGCCCAAGGCCTTCGCGTAGCGATCCAGCACCTCCTTGGCAGTGGGCAAGGACTGCTGCGTTGTCTGACCGTGAAGTGTGAGGCCGGAGAACAATAAAGAAGCTGCTAATGCGTTGAAGGTGAAGCAGCGGAAAGCCCAGCTGGGACTGCGTTCCATATGGAGTTCACCCCGGAAGGAGAATCGCAGACTGCTGGTGAGACGCAGTGGCGCCTGTTTCGTGAGCACACAAAGACGGTTCCCGATTACCGGAACCACAGCGACCACACCACGTCCACAGCGGTATGAGTAATCGCCGAAGCCAGCAATTGCCGGTGTGCCCGCCAGGCCCGTCCATAGAAAACTCCGGCAATCGCCGCCAGCAAGACATAGCGCCAGTTGAAGCTGGCGCCTTTGTTGAAGTGGCTCAGGCCAAAAAGCGCGGAGGCAGTCACGAGAGCAATCCATGGCTTGAGGCGTGTTTCCAGCAGATTCTGCAGGATTCCTCGAAAGAACATTTCTTCGGGAATCGCGACCAGCAGAAAAGTGACCAGCACACCGGCGATGACTCCTCTGGCAGAGGGCACGTGGTGATGAAAGTGGATGAAGCCCAGCGCTGCCCCCAAGCCGAGGCCGAAGGGTAGGAAGAAGACCCATTCCCGCAGTCCGATGAGAACTGCAGACAGCGTTGGGAAAAGGGAATAGCCCATGCCTTGCAGCCGGCGGACCACGAGGTAGAGATATAGGGCCAGATCCGCAACGTACAGCTTAGGCAGAGCGCCAAGTCCAGGGTACGGCCAGGCGCCCGCCAGCACGCGCAGCATGTAAACGGCGACCAACGCCGCCAAAACCAGGGCGTCCCGCCATGAGAGTCTTGCAGGCAGAGCAGGCTCCAGCAACGCTGCCAGTGCCAGCGGAAGCACGAACACGGTGCCGGCAAACTGCCAGTGAAAGTTGCTGGTGGGAATGGCAAATACCACGTACGGGACCCCAAGCAGTGTGGGCACGAGAATACGTAGCCAGCGGGAGTGAATGGCTTCACGCAAGAGCTCTCCCGCCCCGAAACCGAAGAACCACAGGGGCGCCAGCAAAAGGACAAAACAGGCAAACGCCGGAATCAGATTCTGTCCGAGACTCAACCCGAGTGGCGGGCGCGCGAGCCAAACCCGGAACGCCAGCACGATGGCTGCGTACGATGCCAAGGCCCAGGTTATGCGGGAATTCTTCAAGTTACCCCCGGACGAGCCTGCCTTCACGACTGTCCCCGATGGGGTTATTTTAGATGTCCAGCTGCGCGTAACAACTGTTGATTGTGTTGCGTCCAGCGTTGGCGCAAAACATCGCAGGCTGTAAACTAGCCTCGCGATGAGATCCCCCCTTCGCCCTGCGGTCCTGGCACTGCTCGTCTGCCTGTCGGCCTTGAGCTACGGCTCGGCTTACAATGCGCGGCCCAAGCTAGTGGTAGTCATCGTGGTTGACCAGTTCCGGGGTGACTACCTGGAACGTTACCGCGACCAGTTCGGCGAGGGCGGCTTCCGGCTCCTGCTCGATCATGGGGCCTATTTCACCGACTGCAACTACGACTACGCCAATACCCGCACCGCCCCGGGACACGCAACCCTGTTCACCGGCACCTATTCCAGCGGACATGGCATCCTGGCCAACGAATGGTGGGATCCCGGAAAGAAGCGTCTGGTCACGTCGGTGGAGGATGACGCCACAAAACTGGTCGGCGTGCCGCGAAACGCCCCCGGCGCCTCCCCTCATAACCTTCTTGCCGACACACTGGGGGATGAACTTAAGCTGGCGACGCACGGCCAGGCGCGCGTGTTCGGCGTCGCACTGAAAGACCGGGCTGCCATCCTGCCCGCCGGTTTCGCGGGCGACGGGGCTTACTGGATGGACCACAAGACCGGCAAGTGGGTGACCTCCACCTACTATCGCAGTCAGCTTCCCAAGTGGGCGCAGGACTTCAACGACAGCGGGCGCGCGGAGAAGTATCTGAACAAGGAGTGGAAAGACGCCAGCGGGAACACACTGCGCACCACTGCGCCGCGAACGTCCAAAGACGGCACGCCGGCTGGATTCTACGACCTGGTGGCCCCTACCCCCTTCGCCAATGATTACACCTTCGATTTTGCGCGCGAACTGGTCACCTACGAGCGGCTGGGGAACGGCCCGGCGACGGACCTTCTGGTCATCGGGTTGTCCGCGAACGATATTGTGGGCCACGAGGCCGGGCCCGGCTCGCCCCAGGTGGAGGCCATGACGCTGGCCACCGATCGGCAACTGGCCGACTTCTTTGCTTTTCTGGGGCACCAGGTTGGACTGGCCAACGTATGGATTGCTTTGTCGGCCGACCACGGCATCGCGCCGCTGCCCTCTGTCGCGGCCGGGCTGCGGATTCCTGCGGCTGGCCTGTCCCCCGAAAAGATGCGCGGAGAATTGAACCGGCTGCTTTCGGCGAAACTCTCGCCCGGCCACCCCGCCGAATACGTGAAAGACTTCGATTACCCTCTGGCGTGGTTGGGCCAGGACGCTTTTGCCGCTATCAGGATGAAGGAAGCCGACGCGGAGCGTGCCGTCGGTGATGCCCTGAAGCAGATTGGGCTGCGCGGTTACTACACGCGCTATGATCTGTCGGAGGGAGAAGTTCCCAACAGCGAACAGGGGCACAAGTACGAGCACAGCTACTCACCGCTCGGCGGCTGGTACGTGATGGGCGTTCCCGCGCCATTCACGGTGGGAGTTACTACCGGCACCGATCACGCCTCACCCTACACCTACGATACGCACGTGCCGCTGGCCTTCTACGGTCTTGCTTTTCAGCCCGGTACTTACCGCAAGCACGCGGAGCCGGTAGATTTGGCCGTGACGCTGGCATCTCTGCTGGGCATCAACGCTCCCACGCATGCCATCGGAAGGGTTCTGACTGAAGCTCTCGCGCCGGCGCATCGAGTGGAAAACTCATCCCGTCCACCCGACGTCAAAGCGCCCCAACGCTCCCCTTCTACCGACGAAGTCAAGCCGGTATCGCTGAGCGGGCTGCGCGGAGGCCCGCAATGACCGCCTCGCCCGCCAGCGGTGCGCGCGGCCCGGACCTTAGCGTCAGCTTCGCCGGCATTCAGCTCAAGAACCCGGTGATTGCCGCCAGCGGTACCTTCGGCTACGGGATCGAATTCGAAGATGTCGTGCACCTTAACCGGCTCGGCGGCTTTGTGGTTAAAGGTCTATCGAAAGAACCGATGGCGGGCAATCCGCCGCCACGCTTGTACGAAACTGCTGCCGGCATGCTGAATGCCATTGGGCTGCAGAACATAGGCGCGCGCGCCTTCCTCGACGAAAAGCTGCCAAAGCTGCGCGAGATGAAGAACATCGTCGTCTTCGCCAACGTGTACGGCTACACTCGCGAGGATTACGAGCGCACTATCCAGATCCTGAATGAAGGGGAGGGCATCGCTGGATACGAGCTCAATGTCTCCTGTCCCAACACCGCGCAAGGCGGGATCCAGTTTGGATCGGATCCCCGGCTGCTCGACGAAGTGGTGGCCACCGCCCGGCGCACCTCAAAGCGGCCTCTGATCGTCAAACTTTCCCCCAACGTGACCAGCATCGCCCAGATGGCGCGGGTAGCCGAGGAAGCCGGGGCCGACGCCATCTCGCTAATCAATACGTTCGTGGCGATGGCGATTGATCCCGAGACCCGCAAGCCGCGCATCGCCAATGTCACCGCCGGGCTGTCCGGCCCGGCGATCAAGCCCATTGCGCTTCGCATGGTCTACGACGCGGCCAAAGCGGTGAAGGTTCCAGTCATCGGCATGGGCGGTATTTCGACAGCCGCAGATATCATCGAGTTCATGCTGGCAGGCGCCACGGCCGTGCAGATCGGGACGGCCAGCTACTGGGACCCATGCGCCACCGAAAAAATCGTGGGCGAACTGGAGCGCTGGTGCGTAGAGCACCGGGTCGAGCGTCTGGCGGAACTGACCGGCGGGCTGGTGATGGAGTAGCTTCCGGTTGGGTTCTCGGCGAGGCGTGCCCTCTTTTCGCCCCTTCGGGGCTGACTCATTCTTGACGCTGACCCACGGCTTAGGCCGTGGGCTTTATTCTTTCGGCGCTTCGCGGCTGGAGAAGGCGCTTCCTTCGGGAAGATGAAGTACAAGTCGCTGGTCTCCCTGTCACCGTTCTCCAAGCAACCGTCCTCCGGGCCGGCCCAGCCTTAGCGCGGCCACACTGCCAGAATCGCTCCCATCGCCAGGTAGCAGACCAACTGGTAGCCGGTGTTGATGAGATATAGCTTTGCCGATTGCTTGGCGAAGAGCACTCCCGTCAGTTGCACCGTGGTCACGAATCCCAGCCACATCGCGAAACCGATCTTCATCCCATACAAGGCGGTGTTGACGGTCGTGATGTCGATGACCTTGGCGAGGATGAAGGCCGACACGAGGCTGGCCACGAACGCCATGCCATAACTCTTGCCGGCGCCCTTGCGCAACTCCTCCATTTTGACCTTGTCATTAGGGTCGTAGCCCATCAGCAACGTCCAGGGCCTGGCAAAGAGCAAGGGCGAGTACCACAGAAACCCCACCACCATGGTGGCCACTGCGGATACAAGCACGGGCCACAAGCTAATTCCCATCAGCTGCATAGCACGCCTCCAGGCCGTTAGACGCGAAGCAATGTTACTTCAGAATGGATGGCTCGAAAAGGGACGGAAAGCGCACTCGGCGATTAGCACTTGGCTGTGCAGATTCTTGCCGAGTTGCAAAACGGCGTGCAAGGACCAGATGCCAATTGCTGGTCGCCGATCGCTGGGTTGGCTGAATGCTGAGTGCTGAACGCTGACTGCCGATTTTACCGCCCGCTGCTATACCAGATTGATCCGGGGGATTTGAAGTTCAGGCCTTCGCCCCAAACCGCATGCGTCTGACCGCGGTTGTCGATGCCTATCCCGAAATAGTCGCCGAAGGGAAAACTGAAGCCATCGGGATGAATATAGCGGTAGCCCGGAACGTGGCCGGAGAGGCGGGTCTCGGCTGACCAGGTGGCACCACCGTTGGTGGAACTGCGGTAGTAGGTATTCCAGTGCGGGCTGTTGCGGGAGTCCATCCAGGCGATGCGCACATCGCCGGCCGAACCAGCCGCCAATGCCGGGAAGGCGTGTTCCACACCGTCGGGGGCTTGTGAAATGTCCAGCTTCGGGGCCCAGGTGGCGCCAGCAGTCGTAGAGGAAGCGAAGTAGATACGCTCGGCGTCCCGGTCGGCAGCTCCTGCGTTCCACAGTGCGTACAAGGTCCCGGCGGCATCCGACGCCATCGTGATCTGCGGGCCTAAGTAAGCCCAGCCGCAGTGGTAAGCCGCGCAATCGGGAGGAATTGCAGACTGGTCCAGGATCGTGGTGAGCCAGGTCTTTCCGCCATCCGCTGAGCGACTGGTGTAGAGGTGCACCGTGACCTTGCTTCGGTACGGGAAGTAAGCCGCCCAGGCGAAGTAAACGTTGCCGCCAGGGTCGACGGTTCCGCCTCCGGCCAGGGACGAGTTCGACAGTGGCCACGCCAGTTGATAAGGGGTAAACGTGACTCCGCCATCGTGCGAAGCTGCGACCTGTATCTCTTGCTCGTGACTGAAGGCGACATACACGTCGGCTCCTCGCACAGCCAGCACAGGTTTGTCGGCTTCGTCGTTGCGGGCCGCGATCACCAGCGACCAGCTTTGCCCGAAGTCGGCGGATTTGGCTACGACCGTGTCCCGCTTGTCGTTCTGCAGCCACGCCGCATAGAGCGTGCGGTGGTCTGCGGGGTCGACCGCGATCTGAGCGTCAAACTGGCCCGAACTTGGGGGCGCGATCGGGCGCGGCGGCTCAAACGTGACGCCATTGTCATTGCTGGTGACCAGCACCATCGTGGGTAAAGGACAGGTCGAACAACCTGGCAAGACACCGTACTGGGGGTAGAGGATGTAGACGTGTCCGTAACCATCGGCGGCGATGGCGGGCTCCCACTGATCGCCAACGGCGAAGCCAACTCGCTGTTGGAGGCTGAACGCTGGGCCGGCGGCGGTTGCGGCTGGAACCGCTGCGGCAACCGTCAACACCAGGGTTGCCAACAGGCGACAGCAATGGCCGTGACTTGAAGGGCTGGAGAACAAGGGACCTCTGCGGGCGGGGGAAACCGCTGCCCCCAGAAATCTAACGCCAAAGTGGCAGTGGGTCAACGGGATAATGGCCATCGATGGTACGACGGCGCCGCTGTCCGACAGACGGCTTTTGCCTGCTACCAGCTACTAAGCGCCCGCTACCCGCCGCTCGCAGTCAACAGAATGGGCTCCCCCTTGGTAATCACCAGGGTGTGCTCGTAGTGAGCCGAGGGCCTGTGGTCCGCCGTGCACACGGTCCAGCCATCACGTGCCACCACCGCACGGCCAGATCCCGCGGCAATGATGGGTTCCACGGTGATGACCAGGCCCTCGGTAAGAATCTGATTGGCGTCGGGGTCGGCATAATTGGGGACTCGCGGCTCTTCGTGGATGGTACGGCCAATCCCGTGGCCGCCGAGATCGCGAATTACGGAGAAGCCGCTGCGCCGGACCTCCCGTTCCACCACGCGGCCAATCTCGCAAACCCGAAAGCCGGCGCGGGCCACCAGCATCGCCTTCTTGAAGGCGCGCTCGGCGCAGGCCATCAGCCGCTCATTCTCCTCCGAGATCTCACCCACCGCCACGGTTTCGGCGGCGTCGGCCATGAAGCCATTTTTCTCCAGGGTGACGTCGAGTTTCACCAGGTCGCCTTCGCGCACTTGGCGGTCGCCGGGGATGCCATGAACGGCTTCGTCGTTGAGGCTGATGCAGTTGGCACCGGGAAAACCATAGACAAGAGCCGGCGCCGACTGCGCGCCGTGCTCCCGCATCACCCGCGCTCCCACTTCGTCCAGCTCAGCAGTAGTGACGCCGGGACGCACCTGCTGCTTCATGGCTTCAATCACGCGGCGCACGACGGCGCCGGCGGCGCGCATGCTGGCGAGTTCTTCCGGGCCGCTGATGGACACGAAACCTTCCTCCCTTCGGACAGTTTATCGCATCGACTGCGTCCGCCGAGGGCCGTACGCCAGTATCAACGCAACCGCCGCAATATAGAAAGGAAGCACACGGGTAAGCGCGAAACCCAGATAACGCAGCACTAGACCATACAAGCCAATGGCTTCGAACACTGCGTAAGTAGCCACATACCCTGCCTGCCAGCGCCTGAGGGCGACAGCGTCGGATGGATTGCTTGCGAGGAGGGTCTCCGCGCGGAGTATCAGCACGGACCGGATCTTGAAGATGGAGATGGCCATCCACAGCACAACAAACACCACGACGTAGAAGACCACCTCGCTGGGAGAGTGCTTTTCGACGCGAAACAGTTCTGGAATTGCGGCAAAGAGCAGGACGCTGGCGAAGAGGGCGAAGCGAATTAGCTGCACGGTTCTCAGCCTCTCTCTCATATGGCAATGTTGATGGAATCGCGGGAGATGCTGTGATCAAAATCTGCAGCGGTGCCCGGTTCGTCAACAGACACACGGGGTTCAGGAAGAATCACAAGACTTCCAACAGTACGGGGCGACACACGCTCGATCCTTCGCCCTCTCGGGCTCAGGATGACGCCTTCGTTGAGTCTGCTTCTGGCGTCATCCCGAACCGGCGTCGAGCCGGTGAGGGATCTTGCGCGGGACCGCACGATGCTCAGTGCCCATGGCTGCTCAATCCTGGCCGCACGCGCAGAAACACGTGGAACGACACCGGACGGTCGCCATAAATCGGATCGAGCGCCGCCGGCTTGGAATAGAACGTGACATCCGCGCCCAGGCCGAGTTGCCAGCGGCGGTTATGCACCAGATCGCGCACTCCTCCGAAGGTGTAGGCTCCAATGCGGTAGGAGGGATGGGTCGGCGCTTCGGGAAACAGTTCATCCTTGTCTGCCAGTTCCAGGCGGGTGTAGCCGTAGTTGCGGCGGCAGAAATTCACGGTGGACTCCAGCAGATAGCTGTTCTGCACACTGTCGTTCGCCGGCTTGCGCTTGCGTCCCCAGACGGCCGATGTTGCCCAGTTCCCCTGCGCAAACGGACGGTTGTATTCGAGCGAGGCGGTCTGGCGCAACTCGCTGCCGGGCTCCAGCGCCTCAGGATGCTCCAGACGACCGTAGCTGTACTGGGCAGTCCAGTTGCGTGTAGGCGCTGCGCTCACCCGGAACGACCAGGAATCGAGCGCGTCCAGTTGGATTTTCCAGCGCTGCTCGCCCGGTTCGCGGCCGTTGAATGCCGATGCCTCGAACTTGAAACGATCCACCGTGAACCCGGTAGTCACCACGCCAAAACTGGTGTGAGTTGAATCCTGCAAATGGTGGCTGAGTGGCGCAGCAGGATTTTCCGCGGCGGATTCACGATGAATGTAGGTCACCGGGCCCAGTGCCGGTTCGGCCGCAGGCCCGCCATAAAACAGCCAGGTCACTTTGTCGTTGAGCGGCACGGTGTAGAGCAGCGACAGCTCAGCGAACACATTGTGGGGATGCTGGTGGTCCACCAGCGCCTGGCCATGATAGGTCTCGCCCGTTTGAAACAACAACGGTAAACCGGGATGCGGCGAGGTGAGAGATTCGGCAGAAAACATCTCGCGAAAAAGAATCGTTCCCGAGCCCAGCGTGTGCTGCTCCATCAGCATCAGGTAGTTGACCGACTCCGCCTTCCCCTCGCCGCGTGGCCCGCCCTGCTGGTTGTAGGTGAGGAAGAGGGCGCCGTGGGCCATCAGGTCCCAGCCGCCGTGCGAGGTCATCCACAGGCGCGCCGGCACCGACGCTGGTTGCCAGCCTGTGCCGGACCCCGAGTGGAAGGAAGGCAAGACTTCGGGGAGCGGGTGACTGTTACTCATGCCTGCCATACCCGGCATAGTTGCACCGGACTGGCCTTGGCCCATGTCCATGGGGTGGCCGTCGTTCTGCGCCAGGGATGAAAGCGCAAGAACCACGACCGCGAGGAAACCCAAGATTGCTCTGCGCAAGCTTCACCTCAGCCGCGATGACACAAGAATGCATTGATCCTCCGCGAGCAGAGGTAGAACCTGCTCCGGAGTAGAGAGTCTGCGGGAGGATTGAAGCTAGATGCGGAGAGGGGTGAGACCCGGCGGATCACCGGTAAGGGGCAGTGGCATGCGCAAGCAGTCATCTCCAGCTATGGGACCCAAGGCCGCGTTGAAGCGAGACACCGCCACCGCGTAGAGCTGCATGGGGCGCAAATCGGGCGGCACCTGCACAATCGCCAAACCATGTCCCGCCACGCAGCACTTGTAATTCGCAGGGATAGGAGCGGGGGCTGGAGGAAGCTGCTCGTGACAGCCACCCAGGCTCCCCTGCGGTGCCGCAGATGTGGCCAACACTTGTCCGGACACCGTAGCGGCTGCCACAGTGACCAGCAGAAGCAACGCAAGCGCCTTGGGCAGTCGTCCCATGCTTGCCAGTAGGATGCGCTCCTGAACTATTTCGACTCGGTCACGCTCGGGATATTTTAGCCCAAGCCAAATCGCTCGCACGAAACTTTGGGGAAGTAGTGGACAGCGACTGGGCTACGACCCGGTAATCTTCAGGCGCAGTTCTTCCGGGAGGCGCTCCCGGATCTCCGCCGGCAGGCGGTCATGCACGCGGCGTGCGCCCAGTTTGGCGGCATCTACGACGGCCATAGGCGCAGGAGTGGCCACCGCCACAATCAGCCAGATCAAAGCGGAAAGCGCAAAACCCGCCAGCGCCGCCAGTTCCAGCCAGAAGGCGTGGCGCGGCCCGAAGTAGCGGATCACGCCGAAGGCGAGCAGGAACACGCCTGCCGAAACTGAAGCCAGAGCAATCAGGGCAACGTCAATGGTGCGATGCAGGCGCTGGCGGGCACGGCAGTGCTCGCAGGCCGTGAAGTGTTCTTCGTAGTCGCCGCGCATCTCGGGCGCGATGCCGGAAATGTCGTAGCGCCAGCCGGCCAGGATCTTACCCACGATCGGATCAACGCACTGACTCATACCGCACTAGAGCTCGATCGCTGCCAGCGGCTCAGACTGCGCCGCCAGCAACACGCGGTTCCGCAGCAGGTTTCGGCGGGAACCCAGGGCCTTTTCCGCCGCTCCCCGGGCCAGTTCAGGGTGGTTATTCTGCTCGGAGAGGTGCGCCAGTACCACGTAGGTTGCCTCTCCATCATAGTCTTTGGCAAAGAATTCCGCGAGCGTCTCGTTGGAAAGGTGACCGACGCGGCTCATCACCCGCTGCTTGACCGACCAGGGATAAGGCCCGCCGCGCAGCATCTCCAGATCGTGGTTGGACTCGATCACCAGCACATCGCAGCCGCTGAGGTGATCGCACACGTTGGGCGGAAGGTAGCCGAGATCGGTAGCAAAGCCAATCTTGGTCCCCTCCGCCTGAAAGGTGAAGCCTACCGGGTCGGCGGCATCGTGCGGAATGGTGAATGGGGTAACGGCAATGTCGCCGATATGAAACCTGCGCCCAGGAGAAAACACCTCCAGCTTGGCCAGGTGGGGCCGTTCGCCCCCCGCATCGCGCATCGCTCTCGCCCAAGCCTGGTGCGTACCTTCGGTCATGAAGATCGGAACATTGAGCCTCTTGGCCAGTGTGGCCAGTCCGCACACATGGTCGGAATGTTCGTGGGTAATGAGGACCGCCGAGACTGCGCGCGGGTCGTCGCCCGAGATCTTCATGCGCTTGAAGGTCTCGCGGCAGGAGATTCCCGCATCCACCAGAATCCGCGTCTTCGAGCTGCGAATGACCGCGCAGTTGCCTCGGCTGCCGCTGGCCAGCACCGAGAGAGCGACTCCCATGTGCGCCAGCATACCTTTTACTGCTGTGGAAACGGGAGTAACTATTTGGTTAAGCAAGACCTTTGGAGCGGTTGGTGAGAGTCGTTTTGGGGACAACGGGAAAGTCGGCTGAGCACGTAGCAACTCAGCATTCCGCCACTCTGGACTGCGGCGCCTTTCCGTCACTTTCAACTCCGGAAGATCGTATCGAACGCCCTCCGCCCGGCCGAGCCAGCGTAGGCGCCTGCCGTCCCCGTCAGGAATCCCAGGAACGATTCGTAGATCTGCGACCGGTAGGGCTTCTCGGTCAGGAAGAGGTAGGCCAGCAGTTGCAGGGCGGGAACGAACGCCGCGACCGCCACAGTCCAGCGCCAGGGCTTATGCGGGCGGAGCACGCCCAGAAACATGGTGGACGCAAGCACAAACAAAGCCGTCAGCAGCAGGTCACCGATCTGCACATCCAGGCATCCCGCCACGGCGCCTAACAGGCCGGCGAGGACGAAAATACCGAGATCACGATTGCGCAGCATTGCCAATTTCCAATTGTCAATTGAGAACGGCCACTCAATCGGCAATTGGCAATCGGCAATTGAAAATCAGTACTTGTAGAATCCTCTTCCGCTCTTCCTCCCCAGCCAGCCCGCGTCCACCATCTTGATGAGCAGGGGGCAGGGGCGGTACTTGGGATCGCCCAGGCCACCGTGCAGCACGCGCATGATGTCGAGGCATACATCCAGGCCGATGAAATCCGCCAGCGTTAACGGGCCCATCGGATGGGCCATGCCCAGCTTGAAGACTTCATCCACCGCCTCGGGCGTGGCCACGCCTTCCATCACCGCATACATGGCTTCGTTCAGCAGCGGCATCAGCACCCGGTTGGAGACAAAACCCGGGGCATCATTTACCTCAACCGGGGTCTTGTCCAGCTTGACGGCCAGGTCGCGCACCGTCTGAAAGGTTTCGTTTGTGGTCGCGAGCCCGCGGATGACCTCCACCAGCTTCATCACCGGCACCGGGTTGAAAAAGTGCATCCCGATCACTTTGTCCGGCCGCCTGGTCAGCGCCGCCAGCTTGGTAATGGAGATGGATGACGTGTTCGAGGCCAGAATGATTTCCGGCCGACATATGTGATCCAGGTCGCGAAAGATCTCCGCCTTGATTTCGAACTTCTCGGTGACTGCTTCTACGACCAAATCGCAAGCCGCGAGGCGAGAGCGTTCGAGCCCCGGCTCAATGCGCTGCAGGGCCGCAGTCTTATCGTCCGCGGTGATTTTGTTCTTGGCAACTTCACGATCGAGGTTCTTGCTGATGGTCTCCAGAGCACGATCCAGAAAGCGCTGCTCCACGTCGCAGAGCACTACCCGGTACCCGCTTCGGGCAAGAACGTGGGCAATTCCGTTGCCCATGGTGCCCGCGCCGACTACTCCCAGGCGCTGAATTTGCATGGCGACCTCCCCTGACTAAGAAAACTGCAAAGTCTAACACCTCGGCGACAGCGTTCGCAGTGCGATGGTCTCCGCCAAAAGGTTGCCTGCAGTTGCAGACAGCCAATCACCCTGGGTAGCACAACATAACTTTACATTTGCTGTGAGCAGCAGGTTGGGCGGTCCCTCGCATCCCACATCGCAGATACCGGGGCACCGCGCCCCAGGAAGGGAAGCCTTTCCGGTGAGGATCGGAGGGACCCGGTGGGAGGAGACCATGATGCGGCAAATAAGGATGGCGACATTTGCGGTAGCGGTGGCGGTCATGCTGAGCGGCTTCGCCCTGGCCCAGCGCGACGCCGATGATGGCTACTATTCCCCCCGCGGCTATGCGGGGTCGGCCCAGCAATACGGGTATCAGAATGGTTACCGCGACGGCTACAGTAAGGGCCAGCACGAGGGCCGGGAGCGGGACCCCAACGACTATCAGACTCCGGATTGGCGTCAGGCCACGCACGGCTACCTGCCGTGGATGGGACCGGTGCAGGTGTTTCAGAACGGGTACCGCGACGGATACCGCACCGGATTCCTGGCGGGCTATCGCTCGGTAAACGCCAGGTCGCGGGGGGATGGCGATGGTGATCGCGATGACATCCGCCCCGTCTACAACAGCGGGTATCCGTACGGCTCCTGGGGACGCGGCAACGTCGCGTATAACTTTGGCTACCAGGATGGAGCGGGCGTGGCGCGCGAAGACATCGCGCAGAACAAGCCGTACAACCCTAACCCTCGCGGCAAGTATGACGACGAGGACCACGGGTATCGCAGCGGGTATGGCAGCAAGGACGCCTATCGGGCCCAGTACGCCAGCGGCTATCGCGCAGGCTACCAGTCTGCATTCCGCCGCTACTAATCTACGCGCATCGGGCTCCCGCGCTCAGCAAGAGCAAAGAGCCGCCGGCAACTCGGCGGCTCTTGTCTTGGTGCGCCCGGCAGGGCGCACTCACTTGGAGGTGAAAGTCCTCTACACACCCGGCAAGGGGAAGTGTTAGCCGAACGGCAACGGTGTTCATCGCGAGATGGAATCGGGAGGAAGCCGAAGGCAAAACGCTGGCCTGAC
>DATKLE010000036.1:0-7073 GCA_035542575.1 Terriglobales bacterium
CTTGGTTCGCCCGTATGGGGCTGGTCTCGCTGCTGGACTCTCAGCGGCGCTTCTCGTTGGCTTCATGAACCGCCGGATGCGGAACCGCACGTCCGGTGGTGTGGGAGGACGGCGGGAGTAATCCCGCCTCCTACCCGATCCCAGTTATTTCTGTGGCGGGACCACCTCGGCCCCTCGGCCGGCGCGACTGGCGGAGCCGGCGCAGCGGTTTTCAGTTTGGCCAGCGACTCGTCCACGCGCCTCTTGAAGTCGCTGCGGTCGTTGTGTTCGATTCCGCTCCAGTTAGAGACGGCCTCGGCACGGGCGCCCCCACCCGTCCAGCGCCGGCAGATTAGGCAGCTCTGTCGCTCTGTCCCTCTGGGCCGTGACATCTGAGGAGTGGGGGATTCCCAGGGAAGGGGCCGCGGGCGTGGGTGCCCGTGCCACACAACCTAAAAAGCTATTGCCCCGGCAGCGGCGCCTTCATCAATTTGACATCGTCAATCCACACCTTCCCCTTCCCCTGCACCACCAGGTTCAAGCGGATGAGGTCAGGTTTTTGGCCGGACTGGAGGAAGAAAGGGGTGGCCACGCTCATCCAGCTCACGGTGCCGGTCACCGGGCGGTCCAAGGCGCGGGAAAAGAACTCTCCTTTGCCGGGGATGCGGACCCACATTTCCAGAAATGCCCTGCCGTCGAGGTTCTGGGACTGTAGACTGGCCTGGTAAATCAGAATGGCGTTGTCGACGCTGACGTCGGTGACCTCGAACAGCGGCACAGTCATCTCCCCGTTGGCGTCAATGCGCACCGAGCCCTTGCCGTCGGTGGAGACGCGCGGATCGAAGTGCACCCCAGCCATGGCCCGGATGCCTTCCATACTGTCCATTGGAAAGTGCTTCAATTCAACCTGATTTTGCTGCGCGCTGGCCGCGCCGCCAACCAATAGCGCCAGCATCAAGAGCAAGAGTCGTAGCTTCATGTTCGGCCCCAGGGACCGCCGATTGCGATCCAGTCAGACCATGAGAGCACGGCAGGGGGACGCCTTCCAGTTACCAAAGGGTTTTGTACGTGCAGGGTGGCTTCCGCATACGGCCGGCTTACTTCATCAGCCCGTCCAGTACCTGCTCCGCCTGCTGATGCAGGTCCGGGGGCGCGCCATACAGCACGCGCGCGGTCTTGCCCGCACGGTCGAAGAGAAACATGGTCGGCACCGAGGTGATGTCGCCAAATGCGGCTGCGGTGGGTGGGTCGGCAATCGCCCAATGCAGGTCGGGGCTGAGCGAGTCCACGGTGGAACGGATCTTGTCCTCGGGAGACTCCACGGCCAGCGCGAGGATCGCAATGTTGTCGCCGTACTTGTGCTGTAGTTGTCCCAGCCACTCCAGCGTGGAGCGGCAGGGCGGACACCAGGTGGCCCAGAATTCCACTAGCACCACCCGTCCGGAGATCTGGTCCGCGCTGAGCGGGTGCCCAGACAGGTCGGTCAGAATGAACTTAGGAAGCGACGCAATCTCCTGCACCCCGCCGCTGGCGCCGGCGTGCTCGCGGCTGACCACATCCTTCTTGCCCGCCAGGATCAGGTCCACCATGCGGATCAGGTCCGCCTTGAACTTCGCCTGGTTGTCGGCGTCGCGCCAGGGAGCATAGCGGCCGGTGCCTTCTTTTTCCCCGAAGTATCCGAAATCGCGGGGTATGGCGACCAGCACGTCGTCCACGAACACCGCTGGATATCCCTTCACCCCATAGCGCTCGGCCAGCTTGGAGGCGCCGAAGTTCTCGTTCACAAACGTCACCCTGCCCGGATACTTGGCCGCAACCTCCTGGACCAGCAAACTTGCTGGGTCGGAGATGTTTCAAGTGTAGGGCCAGCGCACCAGGGTGATGTCAACAGTCTTGCCGGATGGAGTCTGGAGCGGAGACGGCGGCTTCTCGGCCGCAAAATACGCGGGCAGTACCTGATCGACGATGGTCTGCGCGCTTCGCCATTCATCGGTACTCGGCGCCGAGCCGTCCTCGTGCGCGGTCTGGGACGCAGCCCGCTCCAGGAAGAGCTGCGCAATGGAGTCGTCCCGGGTCGAAGCGGCGAGCTTCTTCTGCGCCGCGGCGATAGCTTCCTTCAAGACTGCCTGCTTGCCGGCGTCCAGCGGGGCGGCGTCGAGCATCCCGTAGTGCCGCACTGCCTCCAGATACTCGTAGAGCGCGCCCGCATAGAATTTCCGCGCATCCAGCTCCTGCGCCAGCTTGAGAGTGGAGTTCAGCGCGATGAATCGGGGATGGAGCTCGATCGAACGCGGGGGCTGAAACGCGGCATTGGCCTTCTCCTGCAGACGCTCCAGTTCCGGCAGCAGCGAGCGCAGTGGGAAGGGCGTGGCCTTGCCGGAAAGCGTCAGGGTCGCACCGAACTGTGCGAATTCGGCTTCCCCTTTTGCTTCCCCCACGTAGAAGAGGCCGTCTGTGGGCCCGGTCGCTGTGGCAAACCCCCGGCCGCCTTCGAGCAGGGGCAGGCTCCTCCCCTGCGCCGCCTCGGACAACGCGCGGATGGCAGCGGGCGTGTGGCTCCAGTCTCTGGCGCTCGCCTGCTGGTCCAGCGCTGTGAGCTTCAGGCTCACTTCACTCCAGCGCGCCTCGAACGCCGGAAGCCCGCCCCTCACGACCGCAGCCTTGTCCGCGGCCGCCCGGGCCCCATGGATAAGGTTGGAAGCCTCGGCTATCTTCTCCAGACTCAGGTACAGCCTTCCGGCATGGAGCGCTTCGGACGCCGCCCTAAGCGATCCCTCGGCCATGGAATTCACCGTGGCCAGGTCCGGATCCGCGATCGGCTCGTCCTTCAAAGAGCGCTGTAGACTCTCGATCCTGGCCTTGATCTGCGACGCGGCACTCTGGGCGTTGGCAGGTCTGGGCGCGATTCCACACAGGGCCACTGCCAGCAGCGGAACAAGCATCGGGTTGGTGCTTTGCATGGGGACCCGCAAGCATAGACGGGGGTCCCAACCATAGGTTAGCGGGACTCCCGCGCCCAATTGCGGTGCGCCGCCCTTCCCGCTTTGGCACCCGCCGGACGGACGTGGCGCCGGTCAATCCCGCGCCCGCGGAAACCCCGTGCTAAGCTACCCCAGGCATCGGAGGTTGCGATGAAGCAACTCTGGCTTTTGGCTTTGCTGTTGCCGCTGTGGGCTTGCTCCGGCTCTTCCTCTTCCCCTTCACCCCCGCCGCCTCCGCCCACCAACTCTGCTCTTCAATTGAAGGCCAGCGCCAACCATCGTTACCTGGTGGACCAGAACAACGCGCCGGTGCTACTCGCCGGGGATTCCCCGCACACGATGTTTGCGAACCTCAATAACGCCGATCTGGCTGCGTACCTGGCGAACCGGCAAAGTCACAGCTTTAACATTCTGTGGGTGGAAGGGCTGTGCAGCGATTACATCTCGAATTGCCGAAGTGATCTCAGTACCTATGATGGCATCAGGCCATTCAGCTCCGGAACCGACAGAACCAACTTCGATGTTTCCACACCCAACCCCGCTTATTGGTCCCGCGTGGATAGCTACGTGAACACAGCGGCAAGCTACGGCATCATCATACTTTTTGATACCTGGGAGACCGGCATCCTCATGCCTCTGGCGCGCGCCAACGGCAACACCAAGATGCACAACTTCGGAGTGTTCCTGGGAAACCGCTACAAGACCTTCTCCAACATCATCTGGATCACCGGCAATGACTTCCAGACCTGGACCGACCCCACCGACAACGCCCTCATGCAGAATCTCATGGCGGGAATTGCCTCTGCCGACCCGAACCACTTGCAAACCACCGAATTGAGTTACTCCGTCAGCGGTTCGCTGGACGATGCTCTGCTCGTGCCTTACACCACCCTGGCGGGCGCCTACGACTACTACTGCGCCTACGCCGAATCGCTCGACCAGTACAACTACCCATCGCCGGTGCCGGTGTTCTTCGAAGAGGGGTACTACGAATACCACGGTACAACCCACAATCTCCGCACCCAAGCCTGGTGGGTTGCCCTCGCCGGGGCGACCGCCGGCCAGATGTATGGCAGCGAGAATGTCTACCCGTTTCTACCCGGCTGGCAGAGCTACCTCGACACGGTTGGTGTGACGCAATTCGGCTACCTGAACTCCCTGCTCAAGTCCATTAAGGGGTACAACCTCGTCCCCGACCAGAACCACACCGTCGTGACCGCCGGCTACGGCACTTTTGACAACGGCCAGGACGGAAACTGCATTAATAGCAATGACTACGTAGCCACCTCCTACTTGAGCGATGGCACCGCAGCCGTCTCTTACTTGCCCCAGAGCACAACGGTCACAGTGGATATGAGCAAGTTCAACGCCGCCGTGACCGCCCGTTGGTACGATCCCGCCGCCGGCAGTTTCACAGCGATTTCCGGGTCGCCGTTCGCCAACTCCGGAGCGCAGGACTTTTCTTCCCCCGGCAGCAACGCTGACGGAGACCCCGACTGGGTGCTGGTCCTGACCACCAGTTAGCGGCCCGCTACAGCTTGCTCTTCCGTACCGGGGGCTTGGCTGAGACCCGACACCTGGAATCTGCTGCCTCTCCGCCGACTTTGTGTATCATGACCCTGCTCCACTGACGCCGGTGTCCCGGAGAACCTATGCGCGCGAAAGCCTGGTGGGCTCGAGTGGCCTTGTGTTGGCTCACTCTCTGCGTCGCCTTCGCCGGCGCCCTCGCTCAGAAGATCATCTACTACCCCGACAAGCCGGGCATATGGCGGCCATGGAAGAGCGGGTGCAGCAACCGCGGCTTCGGGCTGAGCGCTCAGCAAACGACGTTCTACCTTAGTAAACTGCATAGGCTCGCCGAACTCGTCCACCAGAGTCCGACCTTTAATCCTCCGCGGGGGATTGACGCTCAGCCTTCCGGCTGCCTCAGTTCCGAGTTTCTGGATGACTATCCCGGCCGCGACTCCGGACCCGCTCCCGGATACCTCATGGTCGGCACCTTTTCGTATTTCAGTTCCGCGAACGTCCCCACGCCCATTGTCGGCGACGAGGGACCGCACTTCTTTATTGATGTGAATTCCCTGGTGCGACTGTATTCCTCCCTTCCCGAAATTGCCCGCGACAATGGCGGCAAGATATTCGCCGCCCCCCAGGTAGTCCGAACGTTGGAGGGGTTCCCCCTCTACGACAGTGGCAGCATTGTGATCACGAAGATTCCACGGCCCATCTTTCAGCCGGTGAGCGTCGAGCGCTTCCTCCAGGCCCGAATCCTCAAAGCGCAGACTGAACTGACAGCCGCTCAGGCGGAGCGCGCCAAGCAGGCAGGAAGCTATGACCGCTGGCTGGCAGGGCGGGAGAAACGCCGGCAGGAGCGCGAGAAATCTTATCAGGAACTCAAGGCCATTGCTCCGCAGAACGCCGATAACTACCTGCGCATCGCAGAAGAAGGCGAGCGCAAACAGGAAGAGATCCAGAAGTCACTGTCGCTGCAAGCTCAATCCGGTCCGTCCTCCCTTGAACAGAGCAAGCAGCAGGAGCTGGACGGCTACCGCGCCGAGTTGGCGGCACTGTCTGCCGATCAAAGAAGCGCGCAAGCCTATTTCGATCCCAGCCATCGCGAGATCCCTGGGCACAGCCTGGCTGATCCCCGCCAGCCCGGGGCCAAGCCCCTGGCCAGCCTTAACCCCAACTTCTTTGATCGCTCCCGCCCACGTACCGACTTCCAGGTGTTTGTGGTCGGCTGGCTCTACGAGCGCACGCTGCACGACATCCCCGACGACCCCGCGCGCATGCGCATCATCGAGTTTCGCAAGACCTTCGATTTTCACGCGCTCTTGCCGTTTCTGGATTAGTCGCACAAGAGCGAAAGCCACGTTCATATTGAACGTGGCCTTCGGCACGGTCACGCTACTGGTTGTTACCGTCTGCGGGAACACTCGGCGCTGCGTGTGCAACCTGGGGTACCTCAACCGGCTGGATTTTCACCGTGGAGAGAATCCAGTTCAGCTTACGGAACACCAGCTCGTGATCCACTGGTTTGATCCCGTCGGCAGCGTCACCGGAGCTGGCGGTTTCCACTCCCAGGGCGAACTCGTAGCACATCCCGTTCTTGAAGATGTGGTAGTACTTCGCATCCGCCTGTTTGGTCTGGGCAGCGGCCGAGGCCTGAATTTCGTCGAATTCAGTTGATCCGACTTTCGTCTTCTCGGGAATGAGCGGCTCTTCCTCCGGGCTGGCCGCCTGCGGCCAGGCGAATTGCCCGCACTGCTCGGCCGTCAGCGCTGGATTTACGCTCACGTTGAAAAACGCGGAGCTGAAATCTGTATTCGGGTACATGCTGCGCGGCAGTTCCACCGCGGTCAGGGTCGTCCCGCCGTCCTGTACAAAATTCATCTCCACTGGTCCCATGCCGTCCCATTCTAGATTTGCGTCTTCGCCCTCCTTCAGGTTGTAGTACTTGGGATAGCGGAACGAGACGCCGTAATCCTTGTTCTTGTACGCGGCCAATTTGTGCTGGCGGGACGATTTGCGCGCCGGTTTCTTGGTCTCCGTCGGCTGGTTTGTGGCTGCCGGCGGCGCGGGGGTGGCCGCTACCGGCGCTGCCACGGGTGGCTGAATCGACGCAGTACCTCCGGCATTGCCGGATCCTTTTGAACAACCGCCGGTCAACATGAACGCTGTCAGCATCGCTGCCAAGAACGCAGCGCCAGCAAGCGCCGCGCCCGTCCTCTTGCTCTTTCCTTGCTTCGCGATCTTTGGTGATGCGTTTCCTTCGGGCTTCCCCGACAATCCGAGTTGTGTGAACTGTGCCATGTTCCTCTCCTGTGTCCTGGTTCCCCAGTCGCAGGCCATAGGTGCAAGGTGGTGGCCGTCTGAGAACTTGCTGATTCTAGGGGAATTACGAATAACTTGGTTGCGGACCATCGCGGCCCGCGAAACACACTGTGGGCGGCGGGACACATGGTCCGCAGCCAGGCAAAGAGGCATCCGGCGTGCTCTTGACTGATAGGAGCAGAGTATCTACTTCTTGCCTGCTATGTTCCCGCCCGGCGCGCCATGCGGGTTGATCCTGTAGTCGCGCTGCGCTACGAGTGGCGTGCCTGTGGCTGCTGC
>DATKLE010000037.1:0-112025 GCA_035542575.1 Terriglobales bacterium
TATCGGTTCCAGCCCAGCAGATGCATCGAGAGAAGTCGATCGTCAGAAGCTGCGCGAAACCATCAACCAATTACAGCCCTTCGAAGGCAAGCCGAGGACATTTGGTCAACTCTGCCAGGACTATATCGAGAACGAACTGAGAATCGACCAAACAGAATCAGCGCGTCCAAAAGCGTTCCCCACAGTCGAGACCTACGAGCGACATCTGATCAATCGAATCATTCCACGTTGGGGGAAATTAGCGCCCTTGGCTGTGGAATCGAGAGATGTCGAAGCGTGGTTTCGCGAGCTCCGCAAAGGAAATGCTCAGAAGAAGGTGAAAGCGTTAGCCGACCCTACGATCGACAAGATTCGCCGCATCATGAGCCTGGTCTTCAAACATGGTCAGCGATGCAATTTCCTCCCTCGCCAGCAGGAAGGCAATCCCATGAACTGGGTGAGCCAACGCACCACGAGCGACTACCGGGCGATAGTCATGACGCCGAAGCAGGCGTTCGAGGTTCTTCTGAATATTCCAGAGCCGAGGCGCACGTTGACTCTAAGCGACGCGGCCACTGCTCTGCGGGTATCAGAACTGTTGGGCTTGATGTGGATGGATCTCGATTTCGAGGGGTTGGTGATTTATGTGAGACGAGCTTATGTGTGGGGAAGATTCAAAGAGCCGAAGTCGAAAGCGTCCAAGGCTCCTGTTCCCATGCATCCGCTCTTGGCTGGATTCCTCCTCGCATGGCACGAAAGAACAAAGTATGCCAAGGAGAGCGACTATGTGTTTCCCAGCGTCAAGCTGAGAGGCAAGAAGCCGCTGTCCGCGTCCGTTATGGTGCAGAAGTACTTGCGCCCCGCGGCGGTCAGCGCTGGCGTGATTCCCTTGAACTGGAAGGGGCGCTTCGGCTTTCACAACTTTCGCCATTCGCTGGCAACTGCATTGGTGAAGTTGAAAGTCGATCCAAAAACTGTCCAAGGTGTGCTGCGTCACGAGGACTTCGGCACAACGATGGAACTGTACGCGCAGTCCGACATGGAATCCATGCGGGATGCGCAAGGCAAGTTCCTGGAACAGCTCATGGGAGACAGAATCCACCTGCTCACGGAGCGAGTTCAGTGAGAATCATGGGTTGGATCGTGGGTTGGAAATTTCGGCTCTTGGCCGGTAAGTCCTTTCGAATCATGGTGGCCAGGGACGGAGTTGAACCGCCGACGCCAGCCTTTTCAGGGCTGCGCTCTACCACCTGAGCTACCTGGCCACGCTGCTTGATGGCTGACACCCTGCGCATCCTCTGCGACACGCTTGGACTGTGGCGGGGTTGCCAACAGACAGGGAGTCAACGCTGGGAGCGTTTTGAACAGGCTGATTATAGCAACCGCGTGTAATTCGCTCAATGACAGACCCGAGCAGGCAAGCAAGCTTCAGCCCTCGGTTTCAGGTCTCGCGGACACGGGGCGCCTCATCCATCCGCACTCATTCAAGCTCACCTGATCCACCGGATGCCATCATCGTCCCATTCAATACCGTTGAGGCGCAACGGTTCGAGGCAAACCAATAGGCAATCTCGCGATAGTCGCCGATTTCGAATACCGCCAAATCAGCATCTTTCCCCGGTTCGACCGATCCCTTCGTCTCCTGCAGGCGCAGCGCCCAGGCGCCGTTGATGGTGGCGGCGGCAATGGCTTCGGCCGGCGACATCTTCATGTGCGTACAGGCAAGCGAGAGCACAAAGGGCATGCTGGGGGTGGGAGAACTTCCGGGGTTGTAGTCGGTCGCCAGCGCAACCGGCACGCCCGCGTCGATCAGCTTGCGGGCAGGCGGGAAGCTTTCAAGTCCGAGGAAATAGTTCGCCCCCGGTACCAGCGTGGCGATGGTGTCGCGCTTCGCCAGTTGCGGGATGTCATCTTCGTTGACATGGTCCATGTGATCGAACGAGGCCGGATGAAAGCGGAGCAGCGGCCACAACGCTGTTTCGCTCAGCTGACACACGTGGGCACGCAGGCCCAGGCCGTGCTTCCTGGCGGCTTCGAAAATCTTCTCCGTATCCTCCGCGGAAAATGCCCCGCGGTCAGTGAAGACGTCCACAAACTGCGCCAGCTTGCGCTTGGCCGCCTGGGGAATCATCTTGTCGCAGACCTCCTTGACGTACTGCGCAGGTTTGGTCTTGAACTCCGGCGGCACCACATGCGCGCCCAGCAGCGTGGAAACCACGGTGCCCGGCCAGCACGCGGCCGCGTCACGGATGGCTTCCAGCGACTTCAACTCCGACTCCACGTTCAGCCCATAGCCTGACTTGGCCTCGACCGTAGTCGTGCCCTGGTCGGCCATCTCGTGAAGTGCGTCGAGCACCTTCTCGGCCAGCAGACTCTTCCCTGCCTT
This sequence comes from Terriglobales bacterium, assembly GCA_035542575.1. GTDB lineage: Bacteria > Acidobacteriota > Terriglobia > Terriglobales > Acidobacteriaceae > JAIQET01. The sequence continues at coordinate 2,366 of DATKLE010000037.1, forward strand.
GCGCACAGCCTCGATGCTGGAGCGAATGCCGCCGCCTGCTGCAGCGATTTCTTCATAGTTGGCGCCGGCAATGCGCTTCTCAAAGTCCACGAGGCGTGGAGTCATGAATGCGGGATGGGTGTGGGAATCCACGAAACCGGGAAGTACAACCTGCCCCTCGCAATCAATCTCAACTACTTTCTTGCGATTCTTTTTCAGCCAGGGATCGCGAAGCGCGTCACTGGCTTTCCCCACGGAGACAATCTTGCCGCCCAGGCAGAGCACCGCGGCGTCTTCGAGAATGCCGAGGTCTTTGAGATCGGGTCCGCGGCGCGGGCCGGGCTTGCCGCAGTCGGAGCGCAGCGTCAGCAACTGGCCGATGTTGACCAGAAGGAGAGGGCGCGATTTCACAGCTGATGCCAAGGCATTAGCAGTCTAGCGTGCCGGACGGACTCGAGGAAAGCGCTTGGCATCCTTCACCGCTCATTTGCTTTTCGTTCCTGGCGGGGGCTTCGGGTGCTTCCGCGCGGGCGAACGGGGCTTGGCCTGGCTGGTCACGAACTTGTGGGCCATCGCCAGCAAGTCCCGCAACTCATCGGGCGTAACCCGGGACAAGCGCACCAGCACGCTGGTGTAGCCGGCATAGTGGTCGGTGATGTAGTAGACGTCGGGAGCCTCGGCCAGCAGGGCGGCGCGGTCGTCGAGATCCACGCGCAGCACCAGCGAACCCGGCTCGGCCGAGCGGTGGGCCGGCACACACGCCAGGAGCTTTCCCTGGACCTTCAGTGTGGGGACCCCATAGCTTACAGTCTCCTCCACGCCGGGCAGCGCGAGCGCGATCTGGCGCACGGTGTCGAAGGTGATGGATTTGGGCACAGGACAGGATAGCTCCAACCGTATTCTCTGATTGCCTGATTGTCAGGCAATTCGTATAATCAGGCATATGGAGGCCGCCAAGGTCGGCAAACGCGGAGCTATCATCGTTCCCGCCAAACTCCGGAAGCGCTTCGGGATTGAGGAAGGGACTATCGTCACCGCCGAGGAAAGAGATGACGGCATCCTGATCCGCCCCGCCGTCATCGTTCCCGTGGAGCACTACTCGCCCGGGCGCAAGGCTGAGTTTCTCCTCTCCAGTGCCGTGGACGAGGCCGACTACCGCCAGGCGCGGAGAGCGGTTCGTCGATTGGGCCTGGACCCGGACAAGATTGCCCACCGGCGGCCCCGCTAGATGGACCGGCTGTTTCTTGACGCCAACGTTTTATTTTCTGCCGCCTATCGCCCGGGAGCAGGCCTGCTCCGTCTCTGGAAACTCAAGAATGTAGTGTTGTGCAGTTCGCGCTACGCCGTGGCGGAAGCCAACCTCAACCTGGATGACGTGAGCCAGCACAAGCGTCTGGCCGAGCTTGCACAGAAGCTGCAACTGTTCGAAGCGCCCGCAAGGGAACTTCCGCGCGGAATTTCTTTGCCGGAGAAAGACGTGCCGATTCTCCTGGCCGCCATCGTGGCGCAGGCCACGCATCTGCTGACCGGAGACGTACGGGATTTTGGGCCGTGTTTCGGGAAGAAGATTGAGGGTGTGATGATTGTGCTGCCGGGGGAGTACCTGAGAGGCGTGCGTAAGATCGGATCGTCTCCTTAGCAGGGAGCGTTCCATCTGCCCCATATTTCCCTGTCCCCGCATCTCCTATTGTCGTCCTGTGCGGAGTCGGAGGACCCCTGCGTTGTCGGCGCCTTATCCCACCGCTTCAAGGGGTTTTCCCGGAATCTGGAATCTTCATGGTGAGGATTCCCTGCGGCCGCTCGGGAGACCCACGCCCCTCCGGGGTCCTTCGACTCCGCAAGCAGCCCGCTTTGCGGACTGCTTCCTCCGCTTAGGATGACATCGTTATGCACCGCTTACCCCTTCATCGGTATCCTAACCCCCGCCTTCCTCGCGAACTCCTTCGCTTCCCGATACCCCGCATCCACATGCCGTACGATCCCCATCCCCGGATCGGTGGTGAGCACGCGCTCGATCCGGCGGGCCATCATTTCGGTGCCGTCGGCGACCGTCACTTGCCCGGCGTGGAGCGAGTAGCCAATGCCCACTCCGCCGCCGTTATGGATTGACACCCACGACGCGCCGGCGGCCGTATTCAGCAGGGCGTTCAGCAGCGGCCAGTCGGCCACGGCATCACTGCTGTCTTTCATGCCCTCGGTTTCGCGGAACGGTGACGCTACTGACCCGCAGTCCAGGTGGTCGCGGCCGATCACGACGGGCGCTTTGATCTTGCCCTTCTTCACCAGTTCGTTCATGGCCAAGCCGAACTGGGCGCGCTCTCCGTAGCCCAGCCAGCAGATGCGGGCAGGCAGTCCCTGGAACTTGATGCGCCTGCGGGCCAGCTCGATCCAGCGGCGGAGAATGCGGTTGTCGGGAAACAGCTCCAGCACCAGGTCGTCGGTGACGTGAATGTCCGAGGGCTCCCCCGACAGCGCCACCCAGCGAAACGGGCCTCGGCCTTCGCAGAACAGGGGACGAATGTATGCGGGGACGAATCCTGGGAAGTCGTAGGCGTTCTTCACTCCGCGCTGGAAGGCAAACGTCCGGATGTTGTTGCCGTAGTCGAAGGTGACGCTGCCCATCTTCTGCAGGCGCAGCATGCCCTCTACGTGGCGGGCGATGGCATCAAGCGACTTTTCCTGATAAGCGTGCGGATCGCGGCGGCGCAGCTCCAAAGCCGCCTCTAGTGACATTCCATTCGGGATGTAGCCGTTCAAAGGATCATGGGCGGAAGTCTGGTCGGTCAGGAGGTCGGGCACGACTCCGCGCTCGGCCAACTCGGGAATGATGTCGGCGCAGTTCCCTACCAGCCCGACGGAGACGTTTTCCTTCTTGCGCACCGCGTTCTTCAGAATCCGCAACGCCTCGTCGAGTGTCGTGACCATGAAGTCGCAGTAGCCGGTCTTGAGCCGCTTCTTGATGCGCTCGGGATCAACGTCAATGCCGAGGAATGCGGCTCCGGTCATGGTCGCTGCCAAAGGCTGGGCGCCACCCATGCCTCCCATGCCGCCGCTGACGATCAGCTTGCCCGCCAGATCGCCGGCGAAGTGCTTCTCGCCTGCCGCCGCGAAGGTCTCGAATGTGCCCTGCACAATGCCCTGCGAGCCGATGTAGATCCACGAGCCCGCGGTCATCTGCCCGTACATCATCAGGCCGGCGCGCTCCAGTTCGTTGAACTTCTCCCAGTTGGACCAGTGCCCGACCAGGTTGGAGTTGGCGATCAGCACGCGGGGAGCGTAGTCGTGGGTCTTGAAGATGCCGACCGGCTTGCCGGATTGCACCAGCAGAGTCTCGTCGTTGTCGAGATTCTTCAGAGACGCAACGATGGCGTGGTAGGCCTCCCAACTGCGCGCCGCCCGGCCCGTTCCGCCGTACACCACGAGGTCTTTCGGACGCTCGCCCACCTCTTCGTCAAGGTTGTTCATGAGCATGCGCATGGCCGCTTCCTGCTGCCAGCTCTTGCAGGAAATGGCGGTGCCGTGGGGCGCGCGAATAGGGGTGTAGGTTGAGGGTGTAATGTCTGTTTCAACCGGCATGAATTAATGGTAGTGCTTCGGCGGGAAGTGTTCAAATCGGGGAGGGCGACAGCGCCGGCACACAGGAGTCAGACGGCAAAGAGAGATATTTCTCAGTACTCGGTACTCTCAACTCACCACGTGTTATACGCCGTGCCGTCGCTGGAGATGTCACTGGAGGCGCTCTTCACGTCCCAAATCCCGGTCTCCTGCTGATCGGGCGACGCAATGGTGGTGTCTTCCTCCACGGGTTCCCAATCGGGCTTACCGGTTATCGGGTCGTTAGGGATCTGCTTGATGTATCCGGCGGAGACCAGATCGTCGAGTGACTGCGGGGCCTTCTGCTTGTCCAGGGTGTATTGCGAGATCAGCGAGCGCAGGGTGAACAGATTCTGCCGCAGCACCCCCTCTTTGGCGTGGACGATGGACTGGCGGTAGGCGGGAATCGCGATCGACACCAGAATGAGGATCATGCTGATGACGATCATCATCTCAATTAAGGTGAATCCCCGGCTCTGCCTGCTGCGGAGTCTTGCCATTTACCAGTCCTTGTACTTGGTGCCGTCGAGAGCCTCACCTTGCGATTTGGTATGCACGTCAAATACGTTCTGCCCGCCCCAGGAGTCGGAATCGGGATCGTCCTGCATGGAGCGCAGCCCCCAGTCGGTGTCGCCAGTCATGGGGTCGGTCGGGATTTTGCGCAGAAACCTCAGCTTCTTCCCGGCCACGTCTACCCCGTTTACCAGGGTATCGAGATCGGGTGGATATCCCTCGGTCCCCACCTTGATCTGGAAGGCGTTGCGGTCGGCAGCATCCTTGTAGCGGTCAATGGCGTCGCGCATCTCCCACAAGTCTTCCCGCAGTTCGTGTTCTTTCTCGCGCTTGATGGCGACCCGCGCCATGGGTATGGCCAGTCCGGTCAGGATCACCAGGATGGCCGTCGCGACGATCAACTCGATGAGAGTGAACCCCCGCATCCCGAGGCGGTGCCGGCGAGTCTTCTCAATGCCAACTTCCGACTTCATAGAGCTTCCAAACTCGATCCGAGAACCATCATGAGGTGCCCCGCTACTGAATCATGACAGTGGACACCGCCCCTGCCACAGGCATGGCCTGCATTCCGGGATCGCGCGCGCCCCCCTTGGAGATGGTTAGGGTGGATTGTCCGGCTCCCTTGGCCAAGAAGGTCAAAGTCACCACCGCACCCTGTCCGGAAACTCCCCCGGCGCCCGGCGGCCGCGTGGCTGTGATCTGCAGCGTGCCACTCTGATCGTCGTCGCGATGGACCAAGGCCACCGCCTGGCCGTCCTGCGACAGGAAGCCTCCGTTGGAAACGTTCACTACCTGCAACATCTTGGGATCGTAGCTGACCTGAAGCGGTACGGAGTACACGTTCTGCGCGCCGGAGAGCACGATATTCAGCGCAAAAGTGGACCCTGTCTCTTGTCTCACGCTCGGGGGATCGAAAGCGAAGTTGGCTGCGCCCGCTGGACTTGCCTGCGGAGGGGCGGCCTGCGGCGGTACGGCCTGCACACTGGGGGCCGGCGCAGGAGGAGGCGCCGCGGCAGGGGGCTGGGCCGTTCCCGGAGTCTGTCCCGCGGGCGCCGCGCTGGGCGGCAGGGGCGGGCTCACGCGGCGCAGATCGATGGCGTTGGCCGTCCCCACATCCAGCGCCTCCTGATTCATGGCGGTGAATTCCGGAGCGCGCACGATGTGGGGTATCAGCGCGAACACGATTTCGTTCTCTTTGTGTTCGGTGTTGGTCTGCGAGAACAGGTATTTCAGGATCGGGATCTGGGCCAGCCCGGGAATCCCGCTCAATGCCTTCGTGTCCGTGTTTTCCAGGATGCCGCCCAGCAGGTTGACTTCGCCTTCCTTTAGGCGAATCTCATGTTCAATCTTCCGCTGCCCGATTACCGGCTGGTTGATTCCGCCGATGTTCGTGGTCGAGGTAACGGCGGAAACGTCGAGCGAAACTTTCAGTGTCACCTCGCGTCCAGCATGCACTTTGGGCGTGATATCAATGTTCACGCCTACATCGAGGTATTGGAACTGAGTGTTCACCAGCGGGTTGATACCGACGCCCCCGATACCGGGCTGGAACGAGCCCGTGGCCACCGGCACGCGGTCCCCGATCTTGAGGGTGGCCTTTTGCCCGTCCAGCGCCCGGATCTGCGGGTTCTGGATGATCTTCACGCTGCTGTCGCTCACCATCGCGGTCAAGGTCGCGGGAGGGATGGTAACCGTAAAGTCGGTGGCGTTCAGGTTGCCCAGGCGGTTCAGATTGATCTGGTTGGGTGTGCCCGAAGTTCCGCCCGTGGTCGTAGTCGTACCCCCGGTCGTCGTGCCGGTGGTGTTAGTGAAGTTGTTCTGCAAGGCCACGGTGGCGCTGGTGGGCGGGTTCAGGCCGTACTGGTTCAGCTTGTCCTTGCTTACTTGCATCACGGCCACTTCCACGATCACTTCCGGCTTCGCCCGGTCGAGGTCGTTCACCAATTTTTGCGCCAGGGCAATCTGGTCCGGGGTGCCGCGCACCACCAGCGCGCCCTGAGAGGTCAACGGCTGGATGCGGGATATCTCCAGAATCTGGCGCATGGCGTTGACCACGTCCTGCAGTTCGGTGGGTTGCGAGAGATTGGCCAGATAGAAGGTCTTGATGACGTTTTGCTGCAAGTCCTTGCGCTTGGCGGGGGTATCGCTGGCGACAAAAATGGTGTTAGGGGTGACCGGTCGCCAAAAAGTCTTCGATTCCAGCGCAATGATCTCCAGCGCCTCTTGCAGTGTCACACTGTTCAGCTCGATCTTGATCCGCCGGGAGGTGTAGTCGGGATCAAACAACACATTGACCCCGGCCAGCTTGCCGACCGTCTCGTAGATCATCTTGGTGTCTTCGGTAAGCTTGAGGGTGATGGGGACGTTGGAGATGGGCGCCAAATCGACCGGCCCCCCCGCCTCTGCCAAGCGCTTATCCAGGTCGCTCTCGGGGGGCGGCGCTGCGGCTTGAGGGGGGCTTTTGGCGGCCTCGATCATCCGCTGGGTGCGTTTGATCTCCTGCTGAGCGATGGGGCTGGAGGGATCGATGGTCGCCGCCTTCTGGAACGCGGCCAGCGCTTCTCCCAGTTTGCCAGCCTCGAGGAGCAGTTCGCCGCGGTGCACGGCCGATGCTCCCGCCAAGAAGCGCAACCGTTCGAACGGCGCCCGGTACTTCAGATCCCGCGGTTTCAGGTCGTACGCTTGCTTGTAGTACTCGAAAGCCTGTTCGTAGTCCTGCCGTGCCTCGGCGTCTTTCCCCTTCTCGTATAAGGACTTGGCCTTATCAGCTGCGGCAGGTAGGGCCACGGTCAGGATGAGCATCAGGAGGCCCGCCGGGCAAATCACACGTTTCATCAATGGTCCCTCGCAGACGGTCTTCGGCTGCGGGTCGGCCAAGGCCCGGGGAGTGGGCTTTCAATTCCCGCCGAAGAAGACGTACGTGGCGCGATTATAGCATCGCTCCCAGGCGTGCCGAAGTTACTGCTGTGGTAGCAGTTAAACTCACTAGTGCTAATCCCCGCAGGGCCCTCGAGGATGGCGCGGAGAGCTTCCCCTCTGCTCGACGCCCGCTGTGCTATGTGAGATAACCTATTCACAACCATGGCCCGTCAGCCCGTACACCAAACCCGGCCGAACCCGGAGAAGAGCCCCCGGCGCGATCCGACCGCTGCCGGACAGAGAGACGCCGCTGTCAATAGGATCGCGGCACACAACTATTTCTTGCTGGAAAAATTTGAGGCGGGGGTGGCCTTGACCGGGACCGAGGTCAAGTCGGTGCGGGCCGGGCGCGCGAACCTGAAAGACGCCTACGGCCTGATCAAAGACAGCGAGTTGTGGTTGCTGAACTGCCACATCGGGCCTTACGAGCACGGCAACATCTTTAATCACGCACCGCTGCGAACCCGCAAGTTGCTCGTACACAGGGAGGAGATCCGCAGGCTGGTGGGCAAAACCCAGCAGCGCGGGCTGACGCTGATTCCCACCCGCATGTACTTCAAGAACGGCAAGGTGAAAGTGGAACTGGCGCTGGCGAAAGGCAAGCAGTTATGGGACAAGCGGGAAACCGAGCGCCGCCGCACCGCCGATCGCGAGGCCCGCGAAGCCATCGCGCGGGGGCGCAAAAGAAGATAGCTCTGCCGGAGGGCACGCGATCACCATTTTATTTGGCCGTTCTGTGGGCTGAGGTAGCGGCCTTGCACATCTTGACCGGGCCGACGATACTGGAACAACATCATGAAAACGAATCTATCTCTTGCGAATCCGGCAGAAGTGGAAGCCGAATGCCTCGCCGTCGTCGCTCTGGATCGCGGTGAGAAAGACCAGACCGAAGTCACGGTCGAGACAGCTGACAGCGCCGTGCGCGACGCAGCCGCCGAAGTGATTGCCAGCGGCGAAGTCACGGGAAAGATGTTCGAGACCACCCTGCTACATCGCCCGGCGAAGCTCAAGGCCAAGCGCTTGCTGGTCCTCGGTGGCGGCAAGGCGAAGAGCTTTTCTGCATTTGAACTGCGTCGCCTGGCTGGCGCCGCGGTGCGGACCCTGAAAACTCGCGGTCTGCGCAGCTTCGCATTTCTCGCACCCCAGGGCATGGCAGCGGAAGATGCGGTCAAGGGCATCGTAGAGGGCGCTTTCGTCGGCAACTTCGAGCCTGACTATTACAAGAGCGACCGCAAAGATCAGACGATCGACGCACTCACCGTTGTCACCCGCGGAGATCAGGCGCGTCTGGCGGCAACCCTGAACGAGGGCCAAATCATCGGCGAGTCCCAGAACTTCACCCGCGACCTGGTGAACGAGCCCTCCAACCGCATGACGCCAACCATCCTGGCCGAGCGGGCAAAGAAAATGGCGGAGGAAGTCGGACTCAAGTGCGAAGTGTATGGTGCCGACAAGATCAAAGAGTTGAAGATGGGGGCCTTTTGGAGCGTCGCGCAGGGTTCTGACGAGCCACCGGCGCTCATCGTACTGCGCTATGAACCCACGGGCGCGCCGGAGAAGCCGGTCCTCGGGCTGGTGGGCAAGGGCATCACTTTCGACACGGGCGGGATTTCCATTAAGCCTGCCGACGGCATGGAGAAGATGAAGTACGACATGGCCGGTGGCGCGGCTATGATCGGGGCGATGCGGGCGATTGCGTTGCTCAAGCCCAAAGTCAAGATTACGATGATTGTGTGCGCCACCGAGAACATGCCTTCGGGTAAGGCGCAGAAGCCGGGCGACGTGCAGATCGCCATGTCAGGCAAGTCCATCGAGATCATCAACACCGACGCCGAAGGCCGCCTGGTGCTCGCCGATGGTCTCTATTACGCACGCCAGCTTGGTTGCACCCACCTGATTGACGCGGCCACGCTGACCGGCGCGGTGGTGGTGGCGCTGGGCTATGTAAATGCCGGGATCTTCGCCAACGACGACCAGATGTATCAGCGCTTTGAGCGCGCGCTGAACAAAGCCGGCGAGAAGATGTGGCGGCTGCCCTTGGACGAAGAATACAAAGAGGTCATCAAGTCCAACATCGCCGACATCGTGAACTCCGGCGGCCGCTGGGGTGGCTCGGTCACAGCCGCCATGTTCCTGAAGGAATTTGCCGAAGACACGCCCTGGCTGCACCTCGACATCGCCGGGACCGCCTGGATGGAAGATGCCAAGCCCTGGATCGCAAAAGGGCCCTCGGGGATTGCGGTGAGGAGTTTAGTCGAGTTCGCGAAAAATTTCGCCCCTTAGATTGATTCGGGGACGGCACCGCAGCCGTCCCCGTGCAAACTCTGCTTACTTGCTCGCCTTTTCCACCGCCTGGCGCAGCTGCGTTACCAGCGGAGTCTCGCCTTGCTGCAAGCCCTCGCGCCCCATGGCGCGCCACAGGTAGGGAGAACTGACGGCATGCGGCCCGCGCGCATCGTATACGGCCAGCACGTCTTCGCTTCCACGCGACTGCACCGCGATGATGATGTCAGCATCTTTCGGCCGATAGACCACGATGTAACGCCCCCACTGCTCCAGCGCGTTCTGTACCGCCGCGATTGCCTGGCGGTCTTCCGGCAATAGATTGGGATTGAACTGGTCGCCGTCGTAGGCGGTCACATACACATAGCGAGCATTCAGCAGTGTCTTGGGAAACGGCTGAATGGCGGCCGCCTGATCCTGAGGCACGGCCAGCGCCGCCACCGATATAAGCAGTAAAAGAGATATACCAACCAACGCGGTTTTCACGACACCCTCCCAACTTGTTAGATGAGCAGACGCCAGCCTTGGTTGCGGGCTGATGGGCACCCGGAATCCCACGAGAATTCGAGAAAGCAAGTCTGAATTTCCCATAACGGGGGGCGAGACCCCGGACAGCCGGCGAGACCCCAGGACAGCCGGCGAGACGCCGGCGCTACGGATTCACATTACCGGTGGGACGGAGATTCCCATCACCGCGAGGCAGCGGATCAGTTCGCGGCGAACTACGGCTGTGGTGGCCAGCAGGAACTTCTTTCGGCCTTCGTCGGCCTCGGTGAGGATGGGATACCGGTGATAGAAAGTGTTGAACAGTTGCGCCAATTGGAAGGCGTGCTTGGCGAGATATGCGGGCTCAGCGGTCGCAATGCATTGGTCAATTACGTACGAGGTCTTCGAAGCTGCCAACCAGAGCTCCCAAAGCTCGTTGCCGGTTTCTCCTGACAAATACTGGCTAAGGTCAGCAGCGGAAACGCAACCAGCCAACTCTCTACTCTCGGGATCGAACCCGCCCTTGCGGAAGATATTGGTGGCCCGCACCACGGCGTACTGCGCGTAGGGCCCGGTCTCGCCTTCAAAGCTCAGTGCCTCCTTGAAGTCGAATGCAATCACCGACTGCTTGGTGACCTTGAGCATGAAGTAACGCAGGGCGCCGATGGCGATCTGGGTGGCAATTTGAAGGCGCTCAGGGTTGCTCAACTCGGCGTGGCGCGCGTCCACTTCTTGCTTTGCGGAGGCGATCAGCGCGTCGATCAGGTCGTCGGCCTTTACACCGAAGCCCTTGCGTCCGGAGACTTCAATCCACGGGCGCGTCTTCTCTTCCTCGCTCAGTTCGTAGCCCAGTTCGGCGGCGCAGCGCGGGGTCAGGGCGACGATCTCATAGGAAAAATGAGTGTAGTGGTCGGCGGCTTCGTGGTGACCGAGTCCGCGCAGGGCTTCGATGACCGTATTCTGGGCTTCGGCCTGGCGGGCGTCAATCACGTTGTAGATCTCGCTGACGTCACCAAAGTGAGGATGCTCGAACTCGCCGTCCATAGTCGAAATCCAGCAATCATGGCGATTGGGATAGCGATAGAACCTGCGGTATCCGAAGTCCCGTCCCAGCAACCCGAACTTCCACATGTGGTACGCGATGTCTTTGCCGACGTAGCCGACCGTGCCGTTGGAGCGGACGATGACTTTCTGGTCTTCCTCGGCGAGCTTGTCCGATCTCTCACTCAGCTGCGAACTCAACAACGCCATGGCGCGTTCCCGATTCTTTTGCTGCGATGGCTCCGAATCCGACACCACAACTATCTGAGTGGGGACATGGGTAATGCGCACTGCCGGATTCTCCCCTGAGGCGTATGTATCCACGCGCAAGTCTTCCGGCTTGATTTCACTCTCCTGAGTCGAAGCCACCGCCCCCGCCCGCCGCATCACCCAGCAGCCTTTGTTCTTGCCTTCGGTTTCAAGCGACAGCACTCCGCCTTCCTTCAGTTTGGTAAACGCTGCCTCCCAGAAGTGCAGGTGCAGGATCTCGCTCTCCCGGGGGAGGAAGTCGTATTCAATGCCGAGCCGGTCCATGGTCTCGAGGTGGCGGCGAAGCACGGCGGTGGAGATCAGGTCGGCGAGCTGCGCGGTCTCATTGCCGCCTTCTTCGATGGCGTGCAGAACTTCCGTGCGCTTATTCAGGTTCTCGTTGGACTCGCCATACCACTGCGAGACTCGGGCGTAGAGGTCCCAGCAGTAGTAGTCGAAGCGAGGCTGGCGGATGAGGGCCTCAATCTCGGCGCTGGACTTCTTCTCCAGGTGCAGAAATCCCACGATGACATCGGCCACCTGAACTCCAGTGTTGTCAATGTAGTTCTGAATATCCACCATGCGGCCGGCGTAACGCAGCATCAGGACGAAGGTGTCGCCCAGGATGGCGTTGCGCAGGTGGCCGACGTGGGCCGCCTTGTTGGGGTTGATGCTGGAGTGCTCGACCAGAACCTTGCCTTCCGGCACCTCCATCGGCGGCTTCTGGTCGGCAGCGATTGCTGCGGCCGCTTGGGCGCGGCTTACGCGGGCGTTGATGTATCCGGCGCCCGCGACTTCGAATCTGTCGAATCCCGGAACCGAGCCCAGGCCAGCGACGACTTCTTCAGCAATCTTGCGCGGGGCCTTGCGCAACTTCTTGGCCAACTCGAAGGCCAGCGGCAAGGCGTACTCGCCGAATTCGACCTTCGGCGGCTGCTCCACCACGATTTTGGGCAGATCGAGGCCGTAGGTAAGGCGCAGAAAGTCGCGCACGTGCTGGGCCAGACGACGTTCCAGATGGCGATACAAGAGTCCCTCTAAGCTGTTGAGGAAAACAGTGATTGTAACAAAGCGTCGGTGGGCGGCGTCGTTTGACGCCGAATTGGCGCTTCCCTATCATGAAAAGATTGCCCCGGTCTTCTGCACGCGACCGTTGAGATGCACGCGAGATCCCTCCCCGGCTGCGGCCGGCTCGGGATGAAGCCATCCGACTCGTTGGGGCTCGACGCGATATGCGGATTGCCTACCTCGACTGTTTTTCCGGCATGAGCGGCGACATGTTTCTGGGTGCGCTCGTGGATGCCGGAGTGTCTCCGCCGTTGTTGGGGAAGACGGTCGAGGCGTTGAACATCGGGGCGCGCCTGGAGATTTCGCGAGTCACGCGCAGCGGTATCAGCGCGACGAAGGTGGATGTTTACTCACACGGCGAGAAAGACCTGCCGCGCGAGGTGTACTGGGAGCAGCGGGAGCAGCCGCAGCGCTCGCGCGGCCGTGAGCATGGACATCACCACCACGAGCATGATCATGGGCACCAGCACGATGCGGTTGAACTGCGGGAGCACAACTTCACATCTGAGCCTGCGCGGGCGGGGGCGCCAGCGCCACACAGGCATGGTCGTGGGCTGACGGAGATTCGCGGGATTATCGCCAAGGCCGCCATCAGTGAATCAGCGAAGCGCACCTCGGTCGCCATATTCGAAGCGTTGGCTGAAGCCGAGGCGAAGATTCATAGCAGCGAGATAGAGAAAGTGCATTTCCACGAAGTGGGGGCCGTCGACGCGATGGTGGACATTGTCTGCGCGGCGGTGGGGGCGGAGGCGCTCGGCTTGGACGAGATCATTTGCTCGCCGCTAAATGTCGGCGGTGGCACCGTCAAATGCGCGCATGGGACGTTCCCTGTTCCCGCACCGGCCACGCTGGAGCTGCTGAAGAACGCTCCGGTGTATTCCTCCGGCATTGAGGCGGAACTGGTCACGCCGACCGGGGCTGCCATCGTGAAGACGCTGGCTGCACGGTTCGCTCCGTTTCCCGAGATCAAGGTCGAAAAGATCGGATACGGTGCGGGCACGCGCGATTTCCCCGGACATGCCAATGTGGTCCGACTGACGATCGGAGAGGCGCAACCGGAGCTTGCAACCAAAGTCTCGCAGGAAACCATCACCGTGCTCGAAGCCAATATTGACGATCTGAATCCCCAGGTCTTCGGATACGTGATGGACCGCCTGCTGGAAGAAGGCGCGCTGGATGCCTTCGGCATGTCCGCACAGATGAAGAAGAACCGCCCAGGGATGCTGCTGACGGTGCTGTGCCGTCCCCAAGATGCCGCGAAGCTCACGCAATTGATGTTCACCGAGACGACGACGTTGGGAGTGCGAAGGCGCGAGGAGCGGCGGCAGGCGCTGTCCCGGAACTGGGTGACGGTGAACACGCGCTGGGGGGATGTGCGCTTGAAGATCGCCAGCATGAATGGCACCGTCACCAACTACGCCCCGGAATACGAAGATTGCCGGAGGATCGCCGCGGAGCACGGAGTGCCGTTGAAGGCGGTGATGCAGGAGGCAGTGCAGAGGTATCTGGCAGCTGGCTTCGAGCCTCTGGCTCTTAGCAAACCCTCAGGGAAATAGGCGTGACGCACAGAAAGGATCCCAACCGATAGACTGGTGTCTGTGCGAAGTCCGGAAGCGGGTTGCCAGTAGCTAGAGCCAGCTGCCAGCAGCGACTTTATGAAGTTCTACATCACGACCCCGATCTACTATGTCAACGCCCGTCCCCACATCGGGCACGCCTATACCACGATTGCCTGCGATGCTATCGCGCGGCGGCAACGCATGCTGGGGGCAGAGACATACTTCCTCACTGGCACTGACGAGCATGGACAGAAGATCGAGCGCGCCGCCCAGGCAGCGGGCAAGTCACCGCAGCAGCTTACCGATGAAGTCTCCGCCCAGTTCCGCGGCTTGTGGGACCGCATGGGTCTGACCCACAACGACTTCATCCGCACCACCTCCGACCGGCACAAGTACGGTGTGCAGGCGCTGTGGCGCCGGATCCGCGACAATGGCTACATCTACAAGGGCCACTACACCGGCCAATATTGTGTCTTCGACGAGCTCTACGTGGACGCAGTGGGCCCGGGCGCCCCATGCCCCGAGTGCGGGCGTCCCACCGAGACTGTGCAGGAAGAGAATTATTTCTTCAAGCTGTCAGCCTTTGAAGACAAGCTGCTGCGGCTCTACACCGAACAGCCGGACTTCATCCGTCCGGAAACCCGGCGCAACGAAGTGGTGTCATTTGTACGCTCGGGATTGCGGGATTTGTCAGTGAGCCGGAGCACGTTTTCCTGGGGCATCCCCGTCCCCGATGATCCCAAGCACGTGATCTATGTCTGGCTGGATGCGCTGTCGAACTACATCACCGCGCTCGGCTACGGTTCCTCGGACACCAGGCTCTATGACAAATTCTGGCCGGCCGACGTGCAGATGATCGGCAAGGAGATAGTGCGCTTCCACTGCGTGTACTGGCCGGCGTTCCTGATGGCAGCAGGCCTGCCCCTGCCCAAAGGAATCATGGCGCACGGCTGGCTGCTGTTCGAGGAGAACAAGATGTCGAAGTCGCGCGGCAATATCGTGCGGGCGGAGACGATTCTCGGCGTGCTGGGCGCGGACGCGTTGCGCTATTTCCTGTTGCGCGAGATCGTCTTTGGGCAGGACGGGTCGTTCTCTTTCGACGCGCTGGTGCAGCGCTACAACGCTGACCTGGCTAACGGGCTGGGCAATCTCGCCAGCCGCACCCTAGCCATGATTACGCGCTATTTCCACGGTGAGGTGCCGTATCCCTCGCACACTGCGGCGCGGACTCCGGCGGACGATGCGATTGCGGAGGCCGCGGGCAAGACGATTGCTGAGTACAACACGCTATTTGACCAGTTCCAGTTCTCGCGCGCGCTGGAAACCGCGTGGAGCCTGGTCTCTGCCGTGGACAAGTACATCGTCGAGAACGAGCCCTGGTCGCTGGGTGAAAAGCAGGATGAAGAAAGCCGGGCCCGCCTGGCTACGGTGCTTTACACCTCCGCCGAGGCCTTGCGCATCGCAACCGCGCTGGCCCATCCCGTTATCCCGGACGCAACCGCGAAGATCTGGTCACAACTGGGGCTCGGAGACATCAGGAAATTTGCGCTTTCGGATTTGAAGTGGGGACAACTCCACCTGGGGACAAAGCTGGGCACAGTGGAAGCCGTATTCCCTCGCGCCGACAAGGGTGCAATCGAAAGGATGCAGAGGATGGAAGAGCAAGGACGCGGAGCCCCAGCGGCAGTGGAGGTCGCTCCCGCCGCGTCGCCGGCGGTGAAGCCCGCTGCCGCGACGCCCGACGGCAAGATCAGCATCGAGGACTTTGCCAAGGTCGAGTTGCGGGTCGGCCAGGTGAAAGTGGCGGAAAAAGTCAAGGGCGCGGACAAGTTGCTCCGCCTCGAGGTCGATCTGGGCACAGAAGTACGGCAGGTCGTGGCCGGCATCGCCGAAGCTTACGCGCCCGAGACGCTCATCGGGCGCAAGGTGGTCATCGTGGTCAACCTTGCCCCACGCAAGCTGCGCGGGCTGGAGTCAAACGGGATGATCGTCGCGGCCTCGGCCGAGGGCGGCAAGCCGGTGCTGTGCGGGTTCCTGGAAGATGTGCCGGTGGGGACACGACTGAAGTAGACCCGAAGCCGAGCTTCGCTCGGCCGGACGGCCGAGGGCGGCCGTCCCCACGTTGGCATTGCCAACGACCAATGACTAACGACCAGCGACCATGTTTGTAGACTCCCACGCTCATCTCGAGATGGAACAATTCAATCCTGACCGCGCCGCGGTGTTGCAACGCGCACGCGACGCGGGGGTAGAGACCATTGTCGCCATCGGCAGCGGCACCGGTCCGGGGTCGCTCGATTGTGGAATTCAGCTCGCGGACAAGTACGACTTTATCTATGCCACCATCGGCATCCATCCTCACGAAGCCAAGCTGGCCACCGAAGCTGACTTTCAAGAGCTCAGTGCCCTGGCCAAGCAGCCCAAGGTAATCGCCTGGGGCGAAATCGGACTTGACTACTTCTACGACCATTCTCCCCGCGAGGTGCAGTGGCAGGTGCTTCTGAAGCAACTGCAAATGGCGCACGCCGCCAGGCTGCCGATCGTGATCCACTGCCGCCCGTCGGATGGCAGCAACAATGCCTGGGAGGATTGCCTCAAGCTGCTGCACGAACAGTGGGCTCCGCATGGTCTGGGCGGGATTTTGCATTGCTTCACCGGCACCTGGGCGCATGCCAGGCGTGCGCTCGACATGGGATTCATGATCTCCTTCGCCGGGAACGTAACTTTCCCCAAGGCGCACCAGATTCGTGACGCGGCGAAGGAAGTGCCGCTCGACCACATGCTGATTGAAACCGATTCGCCGTTTCTCGCGCCTGTTCCCAACCGCGGCAAGCGCAACGAACCGGCGTTCGTCAAGGAAGTAGCGCGGCAATTGGGCGAATTACGTGGCCTCTCCACCGAGGAGATCGGCGCGCGGACGTCGCAGAATTTCTATCGCTTCTTTTCGCTTCCCGAAAAGGCCAACTCCATTTAGCTTGTTAGGTGCATCTTCCGCGGGGGCGCGCTAATCTATTTAACTGACCGCACTATGCCTGAGAACACTTTTGACATCGTGAGTAAGATTGACCTGCAAGAGGTCTCCAACGCCATTCAGCAGGCGTTGAAGGAAGTGCATACCCGCTTCGATTTGAAGGATTCGAAGTCGAAAATCGAGCTTGAAGGCAAGGACGCGATCATTCTCCACTCGATTGACGAGTTCAAACTCAAGGCGGTGAACGACGTCTTCCAGCAAAAACTGGTAAAGCGCGGTGTCCCGCTGAAAGGCCTGACCTACGGCGCCATCGAGTCCTCGCTGGGCGGGGCGGCCAAACAGCGCATTTCCATGCAACAGGGCATTCCCATCGAGAAGGCACGCGAGATCGTCAAGCTGATCAAGAACTCGAAGAAGAAAGTTCAGGCCTCGATTCAGGGGGACCTGGTGCGGGTGAGCGGCAAGGACCGCGACACGCTGCAGGAGATCATCACTCTGCTGCGGCAGCAGGATTTTGGCATTGATATGCAGTTTACGAATTACCGGACAAACTGAGGCTATTTCACCACGGAGGCACGGAGACACCGAGACCCATTCAAGCAGAGCGCCCGTGGCTGTGCCTGCACGCATACGGTGGCGCCCCTCGATGTTTCTCCGTGACTCTGTGGCTCCGTGGTGATTGACACATGAGCACGCCCGCCACCATCAACGGTAAGGAAGTCTTCGAGCTGCTGCGCGACGACCTGTCGGCCATCGAGCGCGAGTTCGGACGCGACACGGTTTCGAACGTCGAAGCCATCACCGAGATTGGCGAATATCTGCGCGGCGGCGGCGGCAAGCGCATTCGCCCCGCGCTGCTCCTGCTCTCGTCGAAACTCTTCAACTACCAGGGACGCGGCGCCATCCGGCTGGGCGCGGTGGTGGAGATCATCCACACTGCCACCCTGGTGCATGACGACATCATTGACGAGGCCCAGACCCGGCGCGGACGTCCGGCAGCCAACACCCAGTGGGGGAACTCGCGGTGCGTGCTGGCCGGCGACTGGCTCTACATGCAGGCCTTCAAGGTCGCGGTGCAGGAGCGCAACTTCCGCATTCTCGATACCCTGATTGACCTCACCCAGCAGATGGTTGAGGGCGAACTGCTGCAGATGGAAAAGCTGGGCAAACTCATTTCGCTCGACGAGTACTTTGACCTGATCTTCCGCAAGACGGCCTGCCTGTTTTCCGTGTGCATGCGCATGGGTGGAATCTTGGGGGGCGCAACTCCAGACCAAGAGGAAAGTCTCGCGCAGTACGGACGCGACCTGGGTATGGCTTTCCAAATCGTGGACGATGTGCTCGACCTGACCGGGTCCGAAAGCATGCTGGGCAAGCCAGTGGCCAGTGACCTGCGGGAGGGTAAAGCCACCATGGCGGTCATCCACGCCCTGGAGCGCTGCCTGCCAAAGGAAAGGAAACTCATCGAGACCGTCCTGCGAGAACGCGCTTTCGATGGGGTCACCCACGCGGAGATCCTGGAAGTCCTGAACCGTTACGGTTCGCTCGAAGCCGCTACTGCCCGCGCCATGCAGTACGCCGAACTGGCCCGCAACGCCATCTGCAGCTTCCCTCCCAGCGAAATTAAGCGCGCTCTTTTGTGGGCGCCGGAGTTTGTGGTGGCGCGGGAGAGGTAGCGAAAACTCTCAACAATTGGGCACGCGAACTCGGAGTGCCAATCAGAAAAGCTCTTGCCCGAAATTCTTCGAGAAATACTTGAGCTATCGGAGTTAAGCCTCTTCCTACGAGCCACATCAGGAATAGAAGGCCGAATTCGACCCAAATCGCCCCATGACATAGCCTGTCATCCCGAAGAGGGCTTGGGCCCACCAAGTATCAGATTCCAGTCTGATGGCATTGTGCTTTCCCTCTCCTGTATTACAATGCGTGACTGGGTTAAGAACAGCCGATCAATCCATTTTGCTGTGGGTGCCGTATTCTAGTCGGCAGTCTAATCCAAGCTCGGCAGTTTGAATCCCAGAATGGAGTCTCCATCAATGAAGAAGCTACTGGTTGGTCTATTGGCGGTTTCAGTTCTCCTGGGCATGACTGCATTCGCCCAGGACACCATGGGAAAAACGGAAAAGAAGGAAAAGGCAGCGGCCGCCCCGCTGAAGACCCTCAAAGGCACCATCAAAGCCGAAGGTGATAAGTACACGTTTGTGAACGACAAAGACCAGAAGTCCTGGGACATCATGAACCCCGAAGCTGTGAAGGGTCATGAAGGCCATCACGTGTCACTGAGCGCTCATGTCTACGCCGACAAGAACGCGATCCATGTGATGAAGGTGACCATGATGAAGGAGAAAATGGCCAAAGAACAAAAGAAGTAGGCAGGCTTACCTTGTACGGATCAAGGGGCGGCCTTGTGCCGCCCCTTATTTGCGTATAGTCTCCAATTCGCATCGCGCTCGCCTTGATCATGAATTACCTTTTGGCGCTGATCACCCGCCACGGATACCTTCTGGTGACCGGAATTGTGTTCGCCGAGTCCGCGGGGTTGCCCTGCCCGGCCGCACTCGCGCTGGTCGCGGGCGGGGCAGCGGTGGCGTCGGGAATTCTGAGTCCGGTGGTATGGCTCCTCGCCCTCGGCGCTATGCTGCTGGGCGACTCGTTGTTGTACTTCCTGGGGCGCCACATGGGATGGGCGCTGCTGGGCTTTCTGTGCAAGGTTTCGGCGAATCCCGAGACCTGCATTCTGCGCTCGGCGGAGTCTTTCTACAAACGGGGCAAGATTGCTCTGCTGGTGGCCAAGTTCATCCCTGGGGTAAATACCATGGCGCCGCCGCTGGCGGGCAGCATGAAGATGCGCCCGTTGCAGTTTCTACGCTTCGACCTGGCCGGCGCCACTCTGTATACCGCGGGTTATTTCACGGTGGGGTATGTGTTCCGCGATTTCCTGGCGGCGATCACGCGCGGCTTCCAAACCGCCGGACGGGCTTTCGAGGAAGTGCTGGTGGTGGCACTCGTGGCCTATCTGGTGTACCGCGTGTGGCTCTCCCGCAAGCATCGGATCTATCGCGTGGTGCCGCGGGTACGGGTGGAAGAACTTGCGCGGAAGCTGGCCTCGGACGAACGGAACAGACTGCTGGTGGTCGATTGCCGCAGTCATGGCTATTACGACCCCGGATCGGCCCGCATCCAGGGCTCCATCCGCATCGAACCCAACAATCTGGGCGAGGAACTGAAGACCCTGCCCAAGGACAAGGACCTCTATCTTTACTGTACCTGAGTGCGGGAAGCGACCAGCGCCCGGGTGGCGCACCTGCTGCGGGAGAAGGGATTCCGCGCGTTCGTGATCGTGGGCGGCCTGACCGCGTGGAGGAAGGCGGGCAAACCGTTGGAGGCGGTGCCCCGGGAGGATTTGGTAAAACTACCAACCTTCACTTAGGAGTATTAGGCTTAGGAATAAGGTATCAGGTCTCAGGTAACGGGTCGCGGAAACCCGGCCTGCTTTGCGTCCTTTGCGGCCTTTCTTTGCGACCTTTGCGGTTTAGAGTTTTCACGCTACCGGCACATGGCTTCAGCGAAAGAAGTTGAGATCAAGTTCCGCGTTGAGGATCTGGGCGCCCTCAACCGCAGGCTCCGCGCGGCCCGCTTCCGCCGGATCACCCCGCCTACCCACGAGATGAACGCGCTTTACGACCTCCCTGGCCAGCCTCTCCGCAAACGCGGCGATCTGCTCCGGCTCCGCAAGTACGGCGCGAAGTGGGTGCTGACCCATAAAGCCAAGGGTAAAGCGGGCCGCCACAAGACCCGCGTGGAGACGGAAACACGGGTGGCCGACGGCCCCCAGATGGACGCAATTCTGCGCGCCTTGGGCTTTGCTTCCACGTTCCGCTACGAGAAATTCCGCGCCGAGTGGGCACACAAACAAGGCCACGTGGTTGTAGACGAGACCCCGATTGGGAATTTCGGGGAAATCGAAGGCCCGCCACGCTGGATTGATGACACGGCCAAGCGATTGGGAATTTCTCCCGTCCAATACATCACCGACACCTACGCCGGGCTGTTCTTTGCGTGGAAGCGACGCACCCGAAGCCCAGCCAAGGAGATGACCTTCGCGGAAGTCAGGAAGGCGGCCACCAAAATCCAACGCCGGAGGAAAAAGTGACGAACCAAGCCTCCTCTGCTCCCTCGACGACATCTCAGGCTCGGACTTCTTCGGAACCAAGGCTGGCCACAGATCTGCTAGGGGGATTCAGCGGCGCCGTTCTTCTCCTGCATGTGCTGCTGAGCGGGCGTTACGGCTACTTTCGCGACGAACTTTACTTCTTGGATTGCGCCCGCCACCTGGCGTGGGGTTATGTGGACATGGCGCCGATGATTGCCCTGGTCGCCCGCCTGGCGCTGGCCCTTGGAGGCTCGCTCCATGTGCTCCGAACCATAGCGGGGATCGGCGGGGTAGGGATTGTCGCCATGACCATGCTGATCACATGGCGGCTGGGGGGAGACCGGTTCGCCCAGGGGCTGGCCGGGCTCTGCGCCCTGATTGTGCCCGAGTTTCTGGGGACAGCCAGCCTGCTGACCATGAACGTCTTCGAGAAGGTGTTCTGGGCGGCCTGCACCTACCTGTTGGTCCGCATCATCCAGACGGACAACTCAAAGCTGTGGTTGTGGTTTGGTGTGCTGGCCGGGCTGGGCCTGATGAACAAGCACTCCACGCTGTTCTTTGGCGCCGCCGTGGTGGCTGGGCTGGTCCTGACCGGGCAAAGAAAGGAACTCACCAAGCCGTGGATCTGGATTGGCGGATTGATCGCCCTTCTGATCTTTCTGCCCAATGTGATCTGGCAGGTGCAACATCACTTCCCCACTCTGGAAGATTTGCGGAACGTGCAGACCAGTGGAAAGAACGTGGTGCTGGGTCCGCTGGCCTTTATCCGGGAACAGATTTTTCTTATGCACCCCATTACGTTCCCCGTCTGGCTGGCCGGACTATGGTTCTTTCTGGCAGGCAAAGGTACCCGGTACCGCATGCTCGGCTGGATTTATCTCGCTCTGCTGGTGATCTTCATCGTGCTGCACGGAAAAAACTACTACCTGTCAGGAGCGTACCCCATGCTGTTCGCGGGCGGAGCTACGGCCATGGAGCAATGGCTGGATCGCAGACGTGCCACCCAAGGCAGGCTCTGGCCGAAGGCAGCCATTGTCATCTCGATCGGCGGGCTGGGTGCGCTGACCGCGCCCCTGGCGCTCCCACTCTTGTCGCCGGAAGGCTACGTGACGTACGAACAAAAGCTACACGTCCAGCCGAGCAAGACCGAAGTCAATCATGAGGGCCCGCTGCCGCAGTTCCTGGGAGATCAGTTCGGCTGGCCGGAGCTGGCGGCGGAGGTGGGAGCAATCTACAACGCGCTGCCTCCAGAGCAGCGCGCCCGGACGGCCATCCTGACCGGCAACTATGGCGAGGCCGGCGCGATTGACATGTTCGGACCCAAGTATGGTCTCCCGACGGCGCTGAGTGGCCATCAGAACCACTATTTTTGGGGAACCATGGGTTTCAACGGCGACAACCTCATCACCATCCAATATGGTCCACGGTATCTCGGGGAAATCTGCAATTCCGTCGAAAAAGTGGGCGAACACTATAACCCCTGGGGAATGGCGGAAGAGAACCATGCCATCTATTTTTGCCGGGGCCTGAAGAAGCCGCTGGCGGATATCTGGGAGGACCAGAAGCACTGGAACTGAGGTGGTACGCGCGGGGGCTACCACTGACACGCCCATGCCTGCCGCTACGGTGCCAGACTTCGCTAACCGCCGGCACGGGCCTCCGCCGGCCTCTCCCGGCGCGCCTGTTGCTCATAGCCCTCGGCGGCGTAGCACAGCGCATGATCGAAGAACTGGTCGAGCAATCGCAGCAATTCCATCTCCCCATACAGCTCCACCGGGCTGCGCAGGAATCCTTGCCGCTGCAGGAAATCCCAGAGGTGCTCCTTGGTCAGCACGATGGACCAGGAGAAATCGGCCAGCGAGACTCCTTGGGCAGCGCGACGGGCCCCCAATTCAAGGTAGCGCAGTTCGATGTCGGTTTCGGTCTTGCTCAGCAGCCACTCGCTCAGGTGTTGCAGGATCTCGTATGTCCGGTCGCGCAACTCCTCCACGGGCACCTTCTGCATGTCGCTGGTGCGCCGCGAGGTGCGAAGCTTTCGCATTAGGCCGTCCGCCAGTTCTTCCGAATGGTTTTCAATCAGTCGCACTAAACGTAGCGCAATCAATCCACCCTCCCCCATTATTTCGATGCCTTGCCCGCCCCGCAGGATGCAGCCGTTATATATCGTGTCACGATATTATATGCTCACTGAGTTTGCCTGAGAACCCACGGTGTCAACAAGAACCCGGAACGACAGGCCTGGCGGTGCCCCGCCGCACCCGCAGATGGGAAAGACCCTTTGCGGGCCAGGGCCGCCCCACGGGGAGGAAAGGCGGGTGTCGCCGGTTTGTCAAAAGCTCGTAAGCCTTGTCGTCACAGCATCTTTTGGGGGACAATCTTCATCATAGAGAACAGCGGCATTTCTCAGGAGACTCTGCCTAATGGCTTTTCAACCGTGGCGCCTGTGTCGGGCTCTCACCGGCTCTGTTGCCCTGCTATTGCTCTTGGTCATCGCACCCCCCAGCCAGGCAGCGGAAAAACCGCGCCTGCGGGTGGATGATTACCAGATTGACGCCGAACTCACCCCGCATACCCACCGCATCGCAGCCACCGCCAAGGTGAAGTTCACCGCGCTGGAGGACTTGAACGTCGCCACGTTTGAGTTGAACAACGCCATGCGGGTGAACAAAGTCCTCGATGCCGCGGGCAAACCACTCAGCGCCGAGCGCGTGACCCAGGACTTTACTGTACGCGTGCAATTGCCCAACGGTCTTCCCAAGGATAGTTCGACCACGCTTACGTTCGACTACGAGGGCATCCTTGATTCGGCGGAGGACAGCCCGGTGCAGGGGCTCAAGCTGGCATCGGTGAACGACGACACCAGCTACCTGCTGTACGCCGGACGATGGTTCCCGGTGAACGGCTATGGATTGAACCGCTTCACCGCCACGATCAATGTCACGGTCCCGGCGCATATGGTGGTGATCGGCAGCGGGAAGCAAACCGTGGCCGATGTTCCGCCCAAGAAAGGGGTTGCCGGGGGACTGCCGCTGAAGACCTACACCTTCGTATGGGACAAGCCCAGCTTCCCGGGAACGATTGTGGCTGGCCAGTTCCAGGAGTTCAAGAGTGATGAGGCCGGGCTTGACCTGCACGTTTTTTTCAAGCCGGTCCATCAGAACCAGGGTGCGACTTACGCGGAAACGGCAGTCAAGGAGTTTACCTATTACGTCACTCTGTACGGGCCGGCGCCGTCCACTACACTGAGAGTTGTCGAGATTCCGGATGACACGGTTCCCACAGCGTGGGCGCCCGAGATGGCCGCGCTTGCCAGTCGCGGCATCACCGACAAAATCAACTACAGGCTGCTGGCCAATACCATCGCCCACCAGTGGTGGGGCGCCTCCGTGAGTCCGGATTCCCGGGACGACTGGTGGCTGGAGGACGGGTTCGCCCGCTACTCCGAGGCTCTCTACGTCGAGAATGCCGCCGGACCCGCCGGTCTGGAAGAAGCCGTTAAGGACATGTCGGTGGGCGCGTTGGCGTACGACACCGTGCCCCTGTCCAGCGCGGGAAAGCTCGATTTGTTCTCACCCGAGTTCCAATCGCTGGTCACCGACAAGGGGGCCATGATCCTGCACATGCTGCGCTGGGTGATGGGCGAGCAGAAATTCAACACGACTATGCGCGCCTTTGCCGCTAAGTATGCAGGCAAGTCGGCGTCGGTCAACGATTTTCAGGCTCTGGCGGAGCAGAATTACGGCGACAAGCTGACGTGGTTTTTCACGCAGTGGCTGGATTCCACCGGGGCGCCGGAGTTCAAGACCAAGTACACGGTGTATCGCCTGGGCAGCGGCAAGGGGTTTCGGGTGGTCGGCCAGATCGCGCAGGATCTCGATCTGTTCCGCATGCCGGTGGAATTGAAAATTGATACGGACGGCAAGACCGAGGAAAAGCGCATTGACGTGGTGGGCACGGATTCTCCGTTTTCGGTCGAAACCTTCGGCCGGCCACGGCGCATCGTCATCGATCCGGACAACCGGGTGCTGAAGAACTCAACCGAGATCAAACTGCGCGCTTCCATCATGCGCGGGCAGGCGCTGGTGCAGCAGGGTGACTTGGCGGGGGCGCTGAGCGAGTTCAACAAGGCGCTTGAGGTCAACAAGAACAGCTCGCTGGCCCACTATCGCGTCGCCGAGGTGTTCTATCTGCAGCACAACTATCAGGCGGCTGCGAACGCCTACCGCTCCTCGCTCAATGGGGACGGAGATCCGCGCTGGACGGAAGTCTGGTGCCACATCCAGCTCGGCAAGATTTTCGACATCACCGGACAGCGCGAGCGCGCTACCAATGAATACCGGCAAGCGCTGCAGACCAACGACAACACCCAGGGCGCGCTAGACGAAGCCCGCAAGTACCTGCAGAAGCCGTTTGAGCAGGCAAAGAACAGCGGAGGGTAAGCCGCCGGCAGGCGACAGCCCAGCGGGTTGACCAGCCCGCATCCCTGCACAATTGACGCGTGGCTGGCGTTCTCAAGTCACAAGCCGTCATCGAGTCTCTGCGGCTTTGGGCTCCTGGTCCGCTTTGACCGCCAACGTGACCATGGCTTTGGACACCAGACATTGCTTGCCATCCTTCGTCGCCAAGATCTCAGACTCGACGATGACCAGGGTCCTGCCAGCGCGCAACACTCTGGCGCGGCAACGCAAACCGTCGGCCACTGCAGGGCGGAGGAAATTGATCTTGAACTCGACGGTCAGGACATCCTGGTCGAGCCCCACGACGCTGCGCGCGGCGCATCCGGCGGCGTGATCGGCCATGGTGGCCATGACTCCGGCATGGATCAAGCCATGCTGCTGCTGATGGCGGGCGTTGGGGACCAGGGTGATTTCACAGGCGCCTTCCTCGACCACTGCCAGCTGCATGCCCAGATCACGGACGAAATTGGCGCTGTCGAAGATTTGCCGGACACGATTCTCCCGCAGGGCATCCATAAGATCGGGGGTCAGTACGCCCAGCGCAGGAGGGCTGCGGCCACGGTGAATCCCGCGCCCACGGAAGCCAGCATGACCAGGTCACCCTTCTTCAGCTTGCCCTCTTCCCGGGCGGTCTGCATGGCGAGCGGGATGGTTGCCGCCGTGGTATTACCGTAGCGGTCTATGTTGATGATCACACTCCCGGCGTTCAACCCCAGCCGATCGGCGGTTGCGGTGATGATCCGTTTGTTGGCCTGATGAGGGATGAAGGCGCGAATGTCACTGCCCTTCAGCCCGTTGCGTTGTAGCAGCTTTTCGCACAGCTCAGTCTGCTTGCGCACGGCAAACTTGAAGACCGCCTGACCATCCTGATGCACATAGTGCATCTTCTTTTCGACGGTGTCGTGGGTCGAAGGATTCCGGCTGCCTCCGCCGGGCATATAAAGGGCGCAGCCACCCGAGCCGTCCACCTCGTGGAGATAGTCGATTAGTCCGAACGCCTCGTCCTCAGCAGGTTCGAGGATGACTGCACCCGCGCCGTCACCGAAAATCACGCAAGTGGCGCGGTCGGTGTAGTCAATGATGGACGACATCACATCGGCGCCGATTACCATGACTTTCTTGTGAGCGCCGGTCGCGATGAACTGTGCCCCCGACTGCAACGCATACACAAAGGCCGAACAGGCGGCGGAAAGATCGAATCCCCAAACATTCTTTGCGCCCAGCTTGTGCTGCACCAGGCAGGCCGTGGAAGGAAAGAACATGTCGGGAGTAACCGTGGCAACGATGATGGCTTCTACATCATCAGGAACCAGGCCGCGCTCCGCCAGCGCCCTCCTGGCGGCCTCGGTAGCCAGGTCGCTGGTGGCCACACCCTTGTCCACGATGTGCCGCTCACGAATGCCGGTGCGTTCCTGAATCCACTGGTCTGTGGTCTCGACCATCTTTTCCAGGTCGGCATTGGTCAACAACCGAGGTGGAACATAGGTCCCCAAAGCGCTGATCTTGACGCGCATAGGCTCACTCAAGGATGTCTCCTGGATAAACTCAGTATTTTGCAGGATTGGAAGGAGAAAGTCTAACGCTGGAGCATGGACCCTGCCACTGCTCGCAGGATCCCTCTCGCGGCTGAACGCCGCGCTCGGGATGACGCCATCCAAACAATTGCGAGGACAATTCGGAAAAGCCAGGCACCGGAAACCCACTGCACACGCAAGAGCCCGTTACCGTTGCTTCCTTCCGGACCTGGCGGGGTTGGCGGGAAGACGTCGCGCGGGACCGATGCCTGACGATTGATTCTAGCATCCTGGCGACGGGGGCAGCCGGCGCTACGAAAACCCTGTGTGCCACGATGGTCTCTTCCCTTCTGCGGAGGAATCACGAACAATAGATGCTTGCAATGTCTGTGAGCAATCCAGCTTTCGCGGCGTCCTCACTCAACGCTGCTATTCAGCGTTACTTTGAGGTTGCCCTCTACCTGCTGGTTCTCACCGGCTTCGGAACCCTGGCTTCTACCGGCGGCCTGGATTTGCTCACGGTCGTGCTGGTCGGGGCTGCGCTGCTGTTGCGCGGACTCGTATTGGCCGGACGCCGGTCTCTCATCATCCCGGAACGCTGGACCAACGTCCTCACGCTGGGCTACGTCGTTTTCTATCTGGCGGACTATTTCCTCATTTCAGGAGCGTTTCTCCACAGCACCGTCCACCTGGTGCTTTTTGTCATGGTGGTGCGGTTGTTCTCGGCGCGACGCGACCGTGACAACTATTTCCTGGCGGTCATCTCCTTTGTGATGGTGCTGGCGGCAGCCATCCTGACCGTGGACAGCATCTTCCTGCTGGCATTTGCCGGGTTCATGCTTATGGCGGTGGCCACGTTCATCCTGATGGAGATGAGGCGTGCTTCCGCCAAGGCGACTGTGCACGCCAGGGAATCGAGCGATACCCTGGCGCACCGCCACATGGCTTTTTCCCTGGCCGGTGCAGCGCCTCTGCTGATGGCGCTCATCCTGCTGGGGGCTGCCGTCATCTTCTTTATCCTGCCACGCATCTCGGCCGGCTATTTCAGTGCCTATGCTCCCGGCGGAGAGCTGACAACCGGCTTCAGCGACCGGGTGCAACTGGGAAGCATCGGGCAGATTCAACAATCCCGCTCGGTGGTCATGCATATCCAGATTGATGGCGATCAGAGCGGGAATTTCGACCTGAAATGGCGGGGCGTGACCCTCAGCGCGTTTGACGGCCGGACGTGGTCCAATCCCCCGGAGAAGTCCCCCATTCGTCCTGGGGCAGACGGTAGCTTTTCCCTTCCACTGCCACAGACGGCGCCACCGTCAAACCGGGCAGCAAGGACCGTCCGCCCCATCCACTATCGCGTGCTCATGGAACCGGTGGGCGCAAACGTGTTCTTCCTTGCGCCCACTCCCCGGTTGTTGGAGGGAAATTACCGTCTGATCGCGGTCGATGGCGGGGACGGTGTCTTTGACCTCGATCCCGAGCGCCCCGTCACTCGCTATGAGGCTTCCTCCCTTTTGCCTCAGCCCAGGGCCGGCGATCTGCGCGCGGCCGTCGGAACTTACCCGAGGGAGGTTGCGGCGAACTATCTGCAACTGCCGAGGCTCGACCCACGCATCCCGAGCCTGGCACAGCAGATCACCGCATCTGCCGGCAATAACTACGATAAAGCGGTGGCCATCGAGAGTTACCTGCGCACGAAGTTCGGCTACACGCTGCGGCTTCCGCAGGTGGTCCCGAGCGACCCGCTGGCCAACTTCCTCTTTGAGCGCCGGCGGGGACACTGCGAATACTTTGCAGCTTCCATGGCGGTAATGCTTCGGACGCTGGGGATTCCGTCGCGGGTGGTGAATGGGTTCCGCACCGGCGAGTTCAACGACTTGACCTCGCAATACCTGGTGCGTGCGAGCAACGCGCATTCCTGGGTGGAAGCCTATTTCCCAGGGCAGGGATGGGTCAGCTTTGATCCGACTCCGGCAGGGTTGGAACCGGTCCGCACCGGCTGGAGTCGGCTCGCGTTGTATTTGGACGCGATGGCATCGTTCTGGCGGGAGTGGGTGGTCAATTACGACCCCATGCACCAGCGGAGCTTGGGCGAGGGCGTGACTCAACGCAGCCGGCAGATAGCCTACGGGCTGCGGAAATGGTTTCGCCACCAGTACCACGCCTTATTGGGTGCGGCTCGGCAGGCACAGGATACGATGGCCGGTTCGCCGGTGCGCTGGAGTGTGGGTGCAGTATTGGCAACCAGTCTGCTAGTGCTGCTGGCGAATGCCCGCCGGTTGTGGAATGCGTGGCGGCGGCAGCGGCTGGCAGCGCGTCCGGACAAGGCCCCGCGATTGGCTGCAACTATCTGGTATGAACGGATGACGCGCAGGGTGGCCCGGCTGGGCTGGCACAAATCCCCCGCGCAGACCCCGGCGGAATTCGTCACCTGTATTGACAACGACCGGGTGCGTGAGAGGGTGGCGCAGTTTACCCGGCACTACGAACACGCGCGCTTCGGGAACTCGGCCGAAGACGCGTCCCGCCTGCCGGAATTGTTTGAGGAGATTGCCACCGCGAACCGGAAGTGAAATCGCGGTTTCAGCCCGCTCTTCTAGAAGTGCCAGACCACCCCGCCGCCGACAAAGAAATTGTGCTGGCGGGTCTTGCCGGTGTCCACGTTCAGCTGCGGAACTCCCGAGTCGAAATCGCGGAATTCCCCGCGCAAACTGAACTTGTCAGTGAGCTTGACGTCAAGGCCGCCACCCATCTCAAAGACTCCTGTTGTCGTGCCGATCTTGCCGGGGTTGGAGCCGAAAAAAACCAAGTTGGAGCTCTCATGAAAATGCCCGAAACCGCCGCCAAAACTTACCCAGGGGGAGACGTGGGTGCTGGCGAACACGTTGACTCTCGCAGCAGGCGTGACGAAAAAGGAGGAGTAGCTCTCGGGAATGACGTTCATGCCAAAATTCAGATCTTCGTCAGGATTGAAGACGAATGGGACTTCAAAGGTGAGGGTCACGAGGCTGTCTTCGTTTCCCAGAACCCTCCGCCCGTAGGTGGCCTCCAGACTCAGGCCATTGCCAAAGTGGATCTCGTTGTCGAAGAAGGTCGCTCCCGGTACTCCCTGGTTACTGATGAAGGTGCGGCCAATCGAACCTGAGATCTCATTTTTCGACTGAGCGGAAGCGCCTGCCGCCAAGACCATTGCGGCCAGCACGACCGCGCCCGCGAAACGTTGCAGCGCCATCTCTCCCCCTTCGAACAGCGTGACCAGTAGCAGTAGGTTAGCATGAGGTTTACGGCATGATTCACCGGCGATGATGCCTGACTTGGTGCCACCCGTCGGTGGCCTTCAGTAACGGACCGATCTGCCACATTCGCCGCGAAGGTTTGTTGTTCATGGGAAGCGGCTGGTTCAGCCCCCCTCGGGCCATCCGCGATGAATGATAAAATTAGAAGATTGCATGCCTGATAAGACCCTCACTGTGCCCCTCGACGACGCCAACGCAGCCCCTGAGGTACCAAGCTTGCCACCTAAGGTTGGCTTCGTGAGCCTGGGATGTCCCAAGAACTTGGTGGACAGCGAAGTCATGATGGGGATGCTGGCGCAGGCAGGAGCGGAATTGATTCCGCGGGCCGAGGACGCCGACGTCATTGTCGTCAACACCTGCTCCTTTATCGCCAGCGCGCAGCAGGAGTCGGTGAACACCATTCTGGAGATGGCCCGGCACAAGACTGCCGGCCGGGCACGCAAGCTGGTGGTAGCCGGTTGTTTGGTCGAGCGCTTCCGCGACGAGATTCGCAGGAACATTCCCGAGGTTGATGCCGTCGTCGGCACCGGCGAACTGGAAAACATTCTGACGGCAGCTGGAGTCGCTCCCCCACCCGCGGCGAGTTCTCCTTTCCGGATTCTGGGATCGCGTCCAGAGGGCGAGGCCCGCGCCGCTCAGGGCCGCTTCTCGCGGGCATCCTGGGAGGGCGCGATTGCGGACTTGCCCAACTATCTGTACGACGAGGCCACGCCGCGTGTGCTGGCCACGCCGCCCTATACCGCCTACATCAAGATCGCCGAGGGCTGCGACCATCCCTGCAGCTTCTGCATCATCCCCCAGCTGCGCGGCCAGTTTCGCTCGCGCCGCTTCGAATCGGTGGTGGCCGAAGCTGAACGCCTGGCGCGCTCCGGAGTACGCGAGATCACGCTCATTGGCCAGGACACCACCTGCTACGGCGAGGATTTCGATCTTAAGGACGGGCTGGCGCTGCTGCTGGAAAAGCTGGCCGGGATTGAGGAATTGCGGTGGATCCGTTTCCTGTATGCGTACCCCAACAAAATCACCGGACGGCTCCTGGAGACCATCGCAGCGCACGAAAAAATCTGTTCTTACATGGATGTGCCGCTGCAGCACGCGTCGGCTGCTGTCTTGAAGCGTATGAAGCGCGGTGGGAGCGTCGAGGTCTTCCTGCGCTCCATCGAAAAGATGCGGCGGACCATTCCCGGCGTGACCCTGCGGACATCGTTTATCGTCGGCTTTCCCGGGGAGACCGAGCGGGAGTTTGAGGAGCTATGCGCGTTTGTCCGCGCGGCCCAATTCGACTGGATGGGTGCGTTCGGCTACTCCGACCAGGAAGGAGCCAGTGCCTTCTCGCTGGCAGACAAGCTACCCGCCCGTGAAATCGAGCGCCGGCGCAAGCACCTGATGCAGATCCAGCGCGGGATCAGCAGACGCAGGAAGAAAGCCCTGGTGGGCAAGGAATTCGATCTACTGCTGCATGGGACGTCGGAGGAGAGCGAGCTTCTACTGGAAGGACGCACGGCCATGCACGCACCCGAGATCGATGGCAAAGTCTATGTGAACGACGTCCCTGACGGAGTCACGCCGCAGCCGGGCGAATTCTACCGTTGCCGCATCACCGAATCTCACGATTACGACCTGGTCGCAACGATCGTATAGAAATCCATGGCGAAGCGCATCCGCAGCCTGCGTTGCCCCACCTGCAAGAAATTGGTTAAGCGTCACGACCCGGAATTTCCTTTCTGCAGCGAGCGCTGCCGCGTGATTGACCTGGGCAAGTGGGCAAGTGGGGCCTATGTGATCTCGTCGCCGGTCAAAGATACCAGCGATGCTATCGAGGAAAGCAGACCTGGCGAGTCGCGAAAGAAGTAGGGGTTGGATGAGAGACCGAGAGGAAGGACACAGCGTTTCCAGGAACGATGCCCCCGACCGTAGCGCCGGCGTCCCGCCGGCTGTCGCGGGGGCGTCCCGCCCCCGCTTCGGCGAGGTGGAAATTCGCGACCGAGGCTACCTCCCCCATTGGGAGAAAGACAACGCCACCTATTTCCTTACCTTTCGCGAGGCTGGATCTCTGCCCCAATCAGTCCTTGACAGGATCGAGTCTGAGCGGCGCAGCGTCGTCCAAACCGCGAGGCAGCTCGAACGCGACCTCAGCGCTGATGAACGCCGCAAGGTGCAACAGCTTTCTACTAAGGGAATCGAAGAGTACCTCGACCGTGGCTCTGGCGTTTGCCATCTCAGGGATCCCGCGTTGGCGGATCTGGTTGCCAGCGTGCTGCTTCACTTTGACCGCAAGCGCTATCGTCTATTCGCGTGGTGCGTCATGCCGAATCATGTGCACGTCGTGTTGCGCCTCTTTCCCGGGCAAACCTTGGCGGAGGTAGTTCATTCGTGGAAATCTTTCAGCGCTAAGAGAATCAATAAAGTTCTGCGTTCGAGCGGCGCCTTCTGGCAAAAGGAATACTACGACCATCTGATCCGGGATGAGCACGAGCTCGAGCGCGCGATTCAGTACGTTGGGGGCAATCCAGCGAAGGCGGGCCTGAAGGGTTGGCGATGGGTATGGGTGTGGGGGCGGGACGCCCCCACGACAGCCGGCGGGACGCCGGCGCTACAGAACGAAAATGGCTAGCAAGAACGAAACTGAGGTTCCCACCCGCAAGGCCCCGGCCTGGGCCACCATTGTCGCCACTTTCTTCGGTGTGGGCCGCTTGCGCCCGGGACCTGGAACCTGGGGATCGCTGGCGACGGCCCTGCTTTGGTGGCTACTCGCCCGCTCGATCCTGCCCGCGTGGCAGCCGATGGCCGCGATCTTGCTCGCTCTGCTGGCGGTGGCCGTGGGGATTCCCGCAGCGACTCGGGTGGCTCGGGCTGCGGCGGTCAAGGACCCCCAGATGGTGGTGATTGACGAAGTCGCGGGTCAGCTCATCACTCTGATCGCCGTGCCGATATCGTGGAAATCTCTTCTGGTGGGCTTTATACTTTTTCGTGGCTTCGATATCGTTAAGCCGCCGCCGATACGCATTTTGGAGCGTCTGCCGGAAGGTGTGGGGATTGTGGTCGACGACGTGGGGGCCGGGCTTTACGCCCTGGCCGTGATGCAGGTCCTGCTGCACTTCGGTCTTCTACCACGGTAGTTTCGCGGGATGCGCAAGGAACTAAGGCAATGGGAATCTCCGACCGTCTGCTGGACAAGAAGAACGTCAACGGGAAGCCGCACATCGACGCAGTGCATCCGAGTGCTGCCCTGCCCGGCGGCGAGGTGCGGATCGTCGGCAGCGGTTTGCGTCCCCTGGATTTGCGCCGTCCGCGGGTGCGTTTTGGCGAAGTGGATGGGGCGGTGGTCATCAGCTCCGACGACTTTCTGGTCGCCCGGGTTCCTCCGGGGGCCTCCTCCGGCCCGGTCGTGGTCTCCACCAACGGCCACGCCAGCAACCCGCACCAAATGAACGTTGCCGTTGCGATTGCGGAAAACCTTCATCCCGTCACCAATCCCGCATTGGACGCGGAAGGGAACATCTACGCGACCTTCTCCGGGTCCCGCGGACAAAAGGTCCCGGTCGCGATTTTCAAGATCGACACCAATTACAACGTCAAGCCATTTCTCTCCGACATGATGAATCCCACTGCGATTGCGTTCGACCGTGCCGGACAAATGTATGTTTCCTCGCGCTTTGACGGCACGGTGTACCGCGCCGCGCCCAATGGGACCATGTCGTCGTACGCCGAGGGTATGGGTATTGCGACCGGAATTGCGTTCGATCGGGAGGAAAACCTGTATGTGGGCGATCGTAGCGGTACGGTCTTCAAGATCGCCCGCGACCGCCAGATTTTTGTGTTCGCCACGCTGGAGCCCAGTGTCTCCGCCTATCACCTGGCTTTCGGCCCGCGCGGAGACCTGTTCGTGACCGGACCCACGACCTCCAGCTTCGATTGCGTTTACAAGATTGACCCGCACGGCACGGTTTCAACTTTTTACCGCGGCCTGGGACGGCCTCAAGGTCTGGCATTTGATGTGACTGGCAACCTTTACGTGGCGGCTTCGCTTTCCGGCAAACGCGGCATTGTGAAAATCACGCCGGAAGGCCAGGCATCGTTGGAAGTGGCCGGCCCAAGCCTGGTTGGGCTTGCGTTCGCCCCGGGCCGCTCTGCCGTGCTGGCCACCACTACCGGCGTCTATCATCTTTCCTGGGACATCCAGGGGCTGTCGCTACTGGCGGAATGAGCCCCATCCTTCCGGGTCCTCCGCGGTTTTGATTTACACTGCTATCCGTGAACGCCGAGATCATCGCCATCGGCTCGGAGCTGCTGACTCCTTACCGCCAGGACACGAATTCCCTTTACCTGACGGAAAAGCTTAACCAGCTTGGCGTGGAAGTGATCTTCAAGACGGTCGTCGGAGACAAACGTGAGCACTTGACCGCAGCCGCCAACCAGGCCTTGTCCCGCGCCGAGATTGTCATCTTCATGGGTGGATTGGGGCCGACGACGGACGACCTGACCCGGGAGGCGGTGGCGGACGCGCTGGGACTGGAACTCCGCCGAGATCCCGAGATCCTCGCCACCATCGCGCGGCGCTTTGCCTCGCGCAACTTCAAGATGACCCCGAACAATGCGCAGCAGGCTGACGTGATCGCGGGGGCGACCGTGCTCCCCAACGCCACCGGCACCGCTCCCGGACAGTGGATCAGCGGAAAATACGATGGCCGGGAAAGAATCATATTGCTGCTGCCGGGGCCGCCCCACGAACTGAAGGCGGTGTTTGCCGAGCAATGCGTGGAGCGGTTGCGGGCCAAATTGCCTCAGCAGTTCATCGCCACGCGTGAGTTGAAGGTTGCCATGGTGGGGGAATCGGCGTGCGATGCGCGGGTGGCGCCGATTTACAAACGATATACGGACGTCCAGACTACGATTCTCGCGGGGGCGGGAGAAGTCCAACTCCATCTCAGGGCTTGTGCTGGCTCGCTTGAGGCTGCGCAGCAGCGGGTTGATGAACTGGCGGGAAAGCTGGAGGAGGAATTAGGAGACGCGGTTTTCTCCGACAACGGAGACTCCATGGAGCAGATCGTCGGCTACTACCTGCAGATGCGCAACGCCACTTTGGCAGTGGCGGAGTCATGCACCGGCGGTCTGCTGGCCGAACGAATCACTTCCGTGAGCGGCAGCTCGCGGTATTTTCTCGGCGGCGCCGTCGCCTACTCCAACGAACTGAAGACCGCATTTGCGGATGTGCCCGCCGATCTGATCGCAAAGCACGGCGCGGTGAGCCGCGAGGTCGCTGCGGCTCTTGCCGAAGGCATCCGCAAGCGCTGCGCTGCGACCTATGGCCTGGGTGTCACTGGGGTTGCCGGGCCGACCGGGGGAACTCCGGAAAAGCCGGTGGGATTGGTCTTTCATGGCCTGGCCAGCGACCGTGGGACCGAAGTGGTGGAACGCAGTTTTCCCGGCGACCGCAAGCGCGTACGCTGGTTCGCCAGTCAACAGGCGCTGGACATGCTGAGAAGGAAATTGCTGTGAGCGCCACGTGAGTACCGAGTTGCGAGTACCGAGCACAACCCTTTGGGCTCCAGATTCTTCTCGGTACTCGGTACTGGATACTGAATGCGAATCTTTGTCGCTCTCGACATTGACGATGCCATCCGCGAGCGCATCCGCCTGTTCATCGACGGTGTCAGCGGGTTTGCGCCGGATGCGCGCTGGGTGCGCGCGGAGTCGCTGCACATCACTCTGAAGTTCATCGGTGAAAAACCGACCGACGCGGTCGAACAAATCAAGCAGGCGCTTGCCGGCATTCGGGCGGAGACCATCGCAATGAGTTTCCGTGGTTACGGTTTTTTCCCAACGGTGAAGGCTGCACGCGTGTTCTGGGTCGGCATAGAGTCAGGGCCGCCGCTGGCCAGCCTTGCCAGGGCAGTCGACGACGCCACGGGTTCGCTTGGTATTCCCAAGGAAGATCGCCCTTTCAGCGCGCATCTGACGTTGGCCCGGGGCGGCGGGGGCTCAGGGGCCCCTCGCTGGCAGAAAGGCGACGGAGCAAACAGGAGCTTTCAGCGTCTGCAGGAGAAATTGGCCGCTTTGCCCATGCCCGAGTTTGGTACCATGACCGCCCGCGAGTTTTTCCTGTACGAGAGTAAGCTGGGGAGAGGCGGCTCACAGTACACAAAGATCGCGCGGTTCGCACTGGTATAGCTTGTTCTGGGCGGTTGGCACAGACGGCGGGGAGGGAGCGCTTACGGGACAGGCGGGCGAGCCGGCCCTGAGCGGAGTCGAAGGACCGAAGCTACCAGAACGGGCTACAACGCACTTGACTACCTTCCTTTTCATTGCCGGGTTCAGCTACCTGCTGGGGTCGATCCCGTTCGGCTACCTGCTGATGCGCGCCTTTCGCGGACAGGACGTGCGGGAGACGGGCAGCGGCAACATCGGCGCCACCAACGTCGCGCGCTCGTCGCCTACGCTGGGGGCGCTCACGCTTCTCCTGGATGCGGCCAAGGGGCTGCTGGCCGTGTGCGTGACTGCGCAGATCGTTAACCGCACCTCGCTGGGATACTATGACCCCCGTGTCGTCTCCATGATGTCCATGGCCGCTCTGTTCGCCATCGCCGGCCACGTGTTTCCGGTGTGGCTGAAATTTCGCGGAGGCAAGGGGGTGGCGACAGGATTGGGCTCCTTCGTGGTCATCGCACCCAAGACTGTGGTGGTGATGGTCGCCATCTTTGTTGTGGCGGTGCTGGCGTTCCGCTACATCTCGCTGGGGTCGATACTTGCGGTGGCGCTTTTCCCGTTGCTGGCGTGGGCGCTCAACGATTACCGCCAGACTCCTGCGGTCCTCGGGTTTATGGCGGCTGCTTCGGTTTTGATCATCGCCAAGCACCACGGAAATCTCCGCCGGCTGCTGGCCGGCACGGAAAACCGCTGGCAGTGGAGGCGCGGTTGAGCAGGATTGCCGTCATCGGGGCGGGCGCCTGGGGAACCGGGCTCTCCGTCGTTTTGGGACGCAAGGGAGCCCATCACGTGCGTCTGTGGGCGTACGAAAAGGAAGTGCGCGAGTCGATTGCTGCCCGCCATGTCAACGACCTTTTTCTCCCCGACCAGGCTATCCCGGAGTGCGTTCTCCCCACCGGCAGCCTGCAAGAAGCGCTGCAGGGCGCCGAGATCGTGGTCAGCGTCATGCCTTCGCAACATTGCCGCCGCCTCTTCGAGGAGATGCGCGGGGATCTGAAGCCGGACATGCTGTTCGTGAGCGCCACCAAGGGCCTGGAAGAAGCCACCCTGCTCCGCATGAGCGAGGTTATCTGCGTAGTGGTCAATTCTGCCGCGGGTTTCAGGCCGCGCATTGGCGCACTCAGCGGACCATCCTTCGCAAAGGAAGTCGCGCGTGGAGATCCGACCGCGATCACGATCGCATCCCAGGATGCCGATCTGGCAGAGATTGTCCAGCGCGAATTCAGCGATCCGCGCTTCCGCGTCTACACCAACGACGATGTCGCGGGAGTGGAACTGGGGGGCGCGCTGAAGAACGTGGTCGCGATCGCCGCCGGAGTTTGCGACGGCCTTGGGCTGGGCCACAATTCCGTAGCTGCTCTGATTACGCGGGGCCTGGCCGAAATCACCCGCCTGGTGGTGGCTTGCGGCGGACACCAGCAAACCATGTCGGGACTGGCGGGCCTGGGGGATCTGGTGCTCACCTGTACCGGCGGATTGTCACGCAACCGCAGCGTCGGCGTGGAACTGGGGCGTGGCCGCAAACTCCCGGACATCATAGCCGGCATGCACGGCATGGTGGCCGAGGGAGTGTTCACCACGCATGCCGCGGTTGGCCTCGCCCGCGCCCGTGGCGTGGAAATGCCCATCAGCGAGCAGATGCATGCCATCCTGCACGACGGCAAGTCTCCCCGCGAGGCCATCCACGAACTGATGACACGCAGCACGAAGAGCGAGATCTCCTAAAGCTCACAGGGCCTTCTCTTACCTGCCAAACCGCACCCAAAGGCACACCTCGCGGAGTACTTTCGTAACGGATTCGGCCAGCGATCCCAACGTCTTCCCACCCGCATTCAAAGTAGAATTTTAGGGATAACTGGGCCGCCGGTGCGGGGCGGCTTTGGGGCTACTTTGTCGCTGAAACTACCGATCCCATCGCGCATTCCGATTCTGTACGTCATCCTCAGTGTGCTGGTAGTCATCAGCGTGGTGCCGATGTATTTCTACTCGGCGCAGGTGCAAGCCATCAACCGCGACCGCCTGATCACCAATGAAAGGCTGCTGCAAAACACGGTCACGCGCTCGCTGGCCGATGACATTTCGCAACACCAGACAACACTGCGCTTGATGCTGACCAACCTGTCCTCGGCGCTGCAGGTGGCGAGCGGGGGGGACATCAGCTCCGAGCACGTGGAGGCGCCGGAGTTGCGCGCCCTGCTGGAGAATTTTGTTTCCTCCTCCGATGACCTGGCGTATGCCACGCTGCTGAACTCGGAAGCTAAGGGAATCTCGGCCGGGCGCATTGCGCCTGACGCGTTTCTGCAGCGTGAACTGGAGCGCGCCTACGCAGCAGCCCGCGAAGGCAGGGTCTACAACGGACAGGCGCTGGTGGTGGGCAGCGGCAAATCGGCCCGCACCGTGATGCTAGTAAGCGCGCCGGTGATCTACGGCGGACGATTTCTGGGCATGATCGGGTCGGTCGAGGACTTGCAGTTCCTGATTCGCCGCCTGCAGGAGGTGAATCGCGGCGGCCTCACTCCCTATGTCGTGGACAGCGAGGGCCGGTTGGTCGCTGGGGCCACTCCCGACTACGCCACCGGGCAGGACATGACCAACTTCGAGATTGTGCGTAACTTTGTGGAGGAAGGCAGCAAAGCGCAACTCGCCGCTACGCGGGAA
Source organism: Terriglobales bacterium (assembly GCA_035542575.1). Classification (GTDB taxonomy): domain Bacteria; phylum Acidobacteriota; class Terriglobia; order Terriglobales; family Acidobacteriaceae; genus JAIQET01. Next base: position 41,310 of record DATKLE010000037.1, read on the forward strand.
TTTACCATTGTTGACGGCAAAACCAGCACCAAGATGCTGGGCACCTACAGTCCGGTGGTGAACCTGGACTGGGCGGTGGTGGTGCAGAAGCCGCGCGATGAGGCCTACCGCGCGGTCTACGAAATGCAGCGCAGCGCTCGAATCCTGGCGGTGATGGCAGTCCTGCTCAGCATGGGAATCAGCTTCTACGCCGCTCGCCGGATCACAAATCCACTGGAAGTTCTGACCGAATCCAGCCGCGCCATTGCCCGTGGCGACTTCTCCCAACGCGTAAAACTACGGAGCCGCACCGAAATCGGGGAACTGGCAGTCACCTTCAACACCATGTCGGAGGAGCTGGAGCAGTTCGTCTTCGACCTGAAGCGAGCTGCCAAAGAAAACCGCGAACTGTTCATGGCCTCCATTCAGATGCTGGCCGGAGCGGTCGACGAAAAAGACCCCTACACGCGAGGCCACTCCGACCGCGTGACCCGCTACTCGGTCTTGATCGCCCGGGAAATGGGCATGAAACCAGACTTCATCGAAACCGTCCGCATTTCTGCCCAACTGCACGACGTGGGCAAAATCGGCATTGAGGATCGAATCCTCAAGAAGCCGGGCGCGCTGACCCCGGAAGAGTTCGAGATCATGAAGACCCATACCACCAAGGGCGCCAATATTCTGCGTCCGGTGCCGCAATTGAAAGACATGATTCCGGGGATCGAGCTGCACCACGAGTCGCTTGATGGCCGCGGGTATCCGCACGGTCTCAAGGGGGATGAAATTCCGCTGTTGCCCCGCATCATTGCCGTGGCCGATACCTTTGACGCCCTCACCACCAACCGGCCCTACCAGCAAGCGCACGAGGTGAACGAGGCCTTGCGCATCATTCACTCGCTTTCCGGCAAGCGGCTGGATCCGGTTCCCGTCTTCGCTTTGAATGCCGTATACCAGCGGGGCGAAATCCGGATCCAACGTGCGGGAATGGGAGTTGCACCCGCGCCCCCCGCTCCGGTAGCGCCAGCCGTGGCAAAACCGGCGGTCGTCGAACGCGCCGCCAGCGCCGCTGCGGCCGAACCCGGAGTGTTCTAAGTTCCCGGGATCCTTCCACGAGAAACCCTTCCTTACCCGGGCCAAGAACCCGCAACTCCGACCGCTATAATGAAGAGTTGGCGTCCCCATGATTCAAACCCTGTTCGGCAGTCTGGATGAGGAGCAGAGACCGAGCTTCCTCGAGCGCATGAAAGAGGCGGTCACGCGCACGCGCGAAAATCTGAGCGAGCGCATCGAAGAAGCCGTCTCCTTCAGCAAGCAAATCGATCGCGCCACCCTGGACGACCTGGAAGCTACGCTCATCGGCGCCGACCTCGGCACCACCACGACCCATGAGGTTCTGGACAAGCTGCGCGAAAAGGCCGATCGTAAGCAGATCAAAGACGTGGCGGAGCTGAAGCGCTTGCTGAAAGAAGAGCTGCTGGCAATCCTCACTGCCGCTAATACCCAGCCGGTGCAGAAGGTAGATGGCACACCCGAGGTCATTCTGGTGGTCGGGGTGAATGGCACCGGCAAGACCACTACTATCGGCAAGCTGGCCCAGGTGTTCCGCTCCGGCGGCAAGACCGTGCTGCTGTGCGCGGCCGATACTTTCCGCGCGGCGGCCATTGAGCAGTTGGACATCTGGGGCCAGCGGACCGGGACGGAAGTCATCAAGACCAAGCCCGGTGGCGACCCGGCCGCGGTACTCTACGATGCGCTGCAGGCGGCCTCGGCCCGCCACACCGATTACGTCATCGTGGACACGGCTGGACGCCTGCACACCAAGACCAACCTGATGGCGGAATTGGAGAAGATGCGGCGCACCGCGCAGCGCATTATTCCCGGGGCGCCTCACGAAACACTGCTGGTGATGGACGCCACTACCGGGCAGAACGGGTTACAGCAGGCACGGTTGTTCACCCAGTCGGCGGGAGTGAGTGGAATTGTTCTGACAAAGCTCGATGGCACCGCAAAAGGCGGAGTGGTGGTCGCCATCTCCCGCGAACTGGGTGTGCCCGTGCGCTACGTAGGTGTGGGCGAGAAAGCTGGGGACCTGCTGCCCTTCGATCCTCACGAGTTCGTGGATTCGCTCTTTGCCTGAGAACCCTTTTCACCACAGAGGCACGGAGACACAGAGAAAGCCATTCTTCAAGTAACACTTTAAACTTGGCATACGCCGCCCCAAGTCGGCATCTTTGTGCCGTGGCCTTCTTGGCCTCCATTTGGCGCTATTGCGGTTCTCCGTGTCTCCGTGACTCCGTGGTGAAATAATGCTGCCGTGAACAGTGTCCGCCAATCCGACGAGTTGTTCCTTCGCCACGCACTGGAACTGGCGCGGCAAGGCGTCGGACTGGCTTCGCCTAACCCCTGCGTGGGAGCGATCGTTGTGGATGACCGGGGAACGGTCGTCGGCAGCGGCTTTCACACCTACGACGGCGTGAAGCACGCTGAGATTCTCGCAATCGAGCAGGCCGCCTCTAAGGCTCGCGGAGCCACGCTCTACCTCAACCTCGAGCCCTGCTCTCATCAGGGCCGTACCGGGCCCTGCACCGACGCGGTTGTCGCTGCCGGAATCCGCCGCGTCGTGGCTTGCATGGACGACCCCAACCCCGAAGTGAATGGACGCGGTTTTGCCCGGCTTCGCGCCGCGGGACTCGAAGTTGCCAGCGGTACCTTTGAAGAAGAAGCCAAAGCGCTGAACGAATCCTTCGCCAAGTACATCCGCCACCGGACCCCGCTAGTGACGCTGAAAGCTGCCATGACCCTCGACGGCAAGATCGCGCCACCGCCCAGCGAATCGCAGAATCCCACCGCGCTCGGCGCCGGGGGCGCAACCGGCGGCTACATCACCAGCGAGCCGGCGCGAGCGCACGTGCAGGAGCTGCGCCACCAGCATGACGCCATCATGGTCGGAGTAGGCACGGTAATTGCCGACGACCCTCTGCTCACCGACCGTAGCGGGCGTCCGCGCCGGCGGCCGCTGTTGCGGGTGATTCTTGATTCCCTGCTCCGCTTGCCGCTCGAGTCGCGGTTGGTTAAGACCGCGAAAGATGATGTGCTGGTGCTCTGCTCGCTGGCGGAGGAGAAGAAAAAAGAGCGGCTGCGGGCGCACGGCATTCGGGTCGTGCAGGTGCCCTACTCCACGCCCGACGGCCGCCCCGATATGACCGCCGTGGCCCGCTCCCTGGGGGAGATGGAGGTCGCCAGTCTGCTGATCGAAGGCGGCGCCATGGTGAACTGGGCGGCGCTGGCGTCCGGGATTGTGGATAAAGTGTTCCTCTACTACGCCCCCAAGATTCTCGCGGGCACGGGATCTGTGCCGTTCGCCGCGGGACCGGGGTTCCGCCACATGAACGATGCTGCCTACGTGAAATCGTTTCGCCTCCACCGCTTCGGGGAAGACTTTGCGGTGGAGGGATATCTGCGGGACCCATATCAGGATTGAAGGCCGTAGCGCTGGCGTCCCGCCGGCTGTCCCGGGAGCGTCCCGCCCCCGGCTTCGATGCCACAAAAGAAAGCTCAGGATGGGGGTGCCCCACGCTCCGACTCCGCTCGGGGCAGGCTTTGCCGGCGGGACGCCGGCGCTACGGCCGGAGGACTATGATGAGAGGATTGGCGGAGGGGATTCATGTTCACTGGCATCATTGAAGAAGTAGGGAAAGTGCTCAGCATCAAGCAGGACGGTGGCAATCGCCGTTTGACTGTGTCTTCGTCACAGCTGGTGAAAGAGCTCAAGAAGGGCGCCAGCATTGCCGTGAGCGGCGTTTGTCTGACCGCAGTGGAGATTACGCCCCGCTCGTTTGCCGCCGATCTGGCAGAAGAGACCTGGAAGCGCACCTCTTTCTCGCGGATCAAGCAGGGCGCGCTGGTCAACCTGGAACTCCCCATGCGTGCCGATGGGCGCTTTGGCGGGCACATCGTGCAGGGCCACGTGGATGGCACCGGCACATTTCGCGCGCTCGATCCAATTCCAGGAGCCGATGACTACTGGCTGCACATCGGGATTCCACCCGGCCTGGCGCGCTACGTGATCTTCAAAGGATCGCTCTCGATTGAAGGCATCAGCCTGACCGTGGCCAAGATCGAAGGAACCGAAGTGACGGTGGCGATCATTCCCCACACGGTGAAGATGACGAATCTGGCCTCCCTGAAGCCCGGCGATCCCGTGAATCTGGAAGTCGACATGATCGCGAAGTATGTGGAGAAGATGATGCATGGGGACTCAGACAACAGCCCGCTGACGCTGGAGAGGCTGGTGGCGGAAGGGTTCTGAGCATGTTTGAGACTGCTTACCACCCGTAGGGGTATCGCCCCGGGAAGGGGTTGTCGGCGGGACGCCGGCGCTACCGCGAAGCCAGTCTCCAGCACGCTTTGGCGATCGCCCAGTCTTCCTGGGCGCGAATGATCAGCACACGCACGGTGGAGTCGGGAGTCGAGATTTCCTGATCGGCGGGGGACAGGGAATTCTTCCCCGCGTCGAGCTTGATCCCGAGAAACCCGAGCTTCTGGCACGCAGCCGCGCGAACCTCAGGGGAGTGTTCGCCCACGCCGGCGGTGAAAATCAGAGCGTCGATCCCTCCCAATGTGGCTGCCATGGCGCCGATCCCAGCCTGCAACCGGTGCACGTAGATATCAAACGCCAGCTTGGCGCGTTCGTTTCCTTGCCGGATGGCGGCGAGAATCTGCCGCATGTCGCCGGAGACGCCGGAAATTCCCAACAGGCCTGAGTTCTGGTTCAACGTCGCGTCGAGTTGCTCACTGGTCACTGGGCCTTGCCGCATGAGGTAAGTGAGGATTCCGGGATCGAGCGAGCCGGACCGGGTCCCCATCATCAACCCGTCCAGCGGCGTGAACCCCATAGTGGTGTCCACGCTTGCCCCGCCGCGAATGGCCGCCAGCGAACAGCCATTTCCCAAGTGACAGCTCACCAGCTTCAGCGAACCAGCGTCGCGGCCCAGTAGGTGGGCTGCGCGTTCAGCACAGTACTGGTGGTTGATGCCGTGGAAGCCGTAGCGCCGGATGCCCTGCTGGAACCACTCGTAGGGGCCGGGATAAACTGCCGCCGGCAGCGGCAGGGTACGGTGGAAGCCGGTGTCGAACACAGCCACCTGGCGGACCCGGCCAACCAGCCTTTCGATGATCTCGATCCCTTCCAGTTCGGCGCGATTGTGCAGGGGGGCAAAGACCGCCACGCTGGCGATGATGCTCTTTACTTCTGGCGTGACGATGGTTGCATCTTCCAGCTTGTGGCCGCCGTGGACGATGCGGTGGCCGACCACATCCATCTCAGACGCGCTGGCCAGCACGCGGGTACTGCCGCCCCACAGTGTGTCCAGCATCCGCTCAATGGCGGTTTGCCGGTCGTCGGCCACAACCTGTTCGCGGAGCTTCGCACCGCGCGCACTGCTGACCTGAAGATCGGCCCGGCCGCCGTCCCACTCGATCCTGGCTTCCCACAGCGGAGCCGGCGGATCGGGGGGCAGCGAATTCCGCAACTCGTACAAAGAACTCTTCTGGCTGCTGGAGCCGGAATTGAGCACGAGTACTTTCATGCTCTAGTAGGGCCACGTCCAATCCCGAATCTCCGGCATGTCCTCGCCGTGCTCGTGGATGTATTGCTTGTGCTCTACCAGCTTGTTGCGCAGCAATTGCTTGAAGTGACCTCCTGCCCGCTGCAGCTTGGGCACACGGTCCACTACGTCTCCCGCCAGGTGGTAGCGGTCCAGGTCGTTCAACACGGTCATGTCGAAGGGCGTGGTGGTGGTGCCTTCTTCCTTGTAGCCGCGAACATGGAGATTGTCGTGATTGCGGCGGCGGTAGGTGAGCCGGTGGATCAGCCAGGGATAGCCGTGATAGGCAAAGATGATCGGCTTGTCCGCGGTAAACAACGAGTCGAAATCACGATCCGCAAGGCCGTGGGGATGTTCGCTGTTCGGCTGGATCGTCATCAGGTCTACAACATTGACCACGCGAATCTTGAGATCTGGAAAATTCTGACGCAGCAGATCTACCGCAGCCAGCGTTTCCAGGGTAGGGATGTCGCCGGCGCAGGCCATCACCACGTCGGGCTCACCCTGCTGGTCGTTGCTGGCCCAGTCCCAGATCCCGATGCCATTGGTGCAGTGTTCGATGGCGGCGTCCATGCTGAGATACTGCAGGGCGGGTTGCTTGCCGGCAACGATTACGTTCACGTAGTGCCGGCTGCGCAGGCAGTGGTCGGCAACTGACAGCAGGCAGTTGGCATCCGGCGGCAGATATACGCGCACTACATCGGCTTTCTTGTTCACCACGTGGTCAATGAAACCCGGATCCTGATGGCTGAAGCCGTTGTGGTCCTGCCGCCACACGTGCGAGGTAAGCAGATAGTTCAGCGAAGCGATGGGACGGCGCCACTCGATATGGCGGGTGACCTTCAACCACTTGGCGTGTTGGTTAAACATGGAATCCACGATGTGGATGAACGCTTCATAACACGAGAAAAATCCGTGCCGCCCGGTCAGCAAATAGCCCTCAAGCCACCCCTGACACATGTGCTCGCTCAGCATCTCCACCACCCGGCCGTCGCGCATCAGGTGCTCATCCACTGGCAGGATCGGCTCCATCCATTCTTTGCCGGTGACTTCGTAGAGTGCTTCGAGACGGTTGGAGGCGGTTTCATCGGGACCGAAGACGCGGAAGTTCTTGCTCTCCAGGTTGAGCTTCATCACATCGCGCAGAAAGTGCCCCATGATGCGGGTGGCTTCGGCAGTCGTCGTACCCGGCTTGGAGACGTTCACGGCATAACGGCGGAAATCGGGCATCACCAGGTCACGCAGCAGCAGTCCGCCGTTGGCATGGGCATTGGCCCCCATGCGGCGGCCGCCCTTCGGGGCCAGTTCGGCCAGTTCGGGAAGAAGTCTGCCGTTGCCGTCGAATAGCTCCTCCGCACGATAGCTCTTCATCCAGTCTTCCAGGATCTTCACGTTCCCGGGGTGCGATTGCATGTCGGCCACGGGGACCTGGTGGGCACGCCACGTGCCTTCGACCGGCTTGCCTTCCACCATCTTGGGTCCGGTCCAACCTTTGGGAGTGCGCAGGATGATCACGGGCCACACAGGCCGCTCAGTCTTTCCGTTGTGCCGGGCTTCGCCCTGGATGGCATGAATCTCCTCCACCACGCTGTCCAGCGTAGCCGCCATCAACTGATGCATGACCTCGGGCTCGTGGCCTTCCACGAAATACGGCTTCCATCCATATCCGCTGAAAAGGCTGGTCAGTTCCGAATCGCTCATTCGGCCCAGAACCGTGGGATTGGCGATCTTGTAGCCATTCAAATGCAAAATGGGCAATACCGCGCCATCCTGCACAGGATTGAGAAACTTGTTGATGTGCCAACCGGTGGCGAGAGGTCCGGTCTCGGCTTCGCCGTCGCCGACCACGCAGCACACCAGCAGGTCTGGATTGTCAAAGGCGGCTCCACCGGCATGTGACATCGAGTAGCCCAGTTCCCCGCCCTCGTGAATCGAGCCCGGCGTCTCCGGGGCTACGTGGCTGGGGATGCCTCCAGGAAATGAAAACTGCTTGAACAGCCGGAGCATGCCCTCTTCATTCTGCGGAATGTTGGGATAGAGCTCGCTGTAGGTGCCTTCCAGGTAGGTGTTGGCCACCAGTCCCGGACCGCCGTGTCCTGGTCCACAGATGTAGATGGCGTTCAGGTCGTGCCTGTTGATGATGCGGTTAAAGTGCACGTAGATGAAATTCAGGCCGGGGGTCGTGCCCCAGTGTCCAAGAAGCCGGGGCTTGATGTGCTCCATCCTCAACGGCTCGCGCAGAAGCGGGTTGGCGTAGAGATAAATTTGCCCCACCGACAGGTAGTTGGCGGCCCGCCAGTAGGCGTCGATCTTGCGTAATTCTTCGCTGGATAAGGGTGTGTGGGAGGCTGAGATACCCGAAAGAGTCCCCGCGTGCAGACTGCTCATGATGAACTCCCTGAATGGCTGGTGGATCCGGTTTTGAACAGGTTAACGCTTAACTGGTTAAAGCGGCGTAAATTCTTGGGAATGTTCGCCTGCGCTGCCATGCAGCACTGACACAGCCTAAGCCTCCAACTTCAATTCATCCAGTTCCAGAAACTCCTGCACGATGGGTTGGCCACTCTTCTCCATGTCCTGATACGTGCCAAAAAACAACACCCGGGCTTCGTGCAGGAACACCACGCGGTCGGCAAGCTTCTTGGCCAGCCGCATGTCATGGGTCACGACTACGCTGGTAAGATGCAACTGGATCTTCAGGCGTTTTATCAAGTCTCCCAGCAGTTGCGCCATGAGGGGATCCACCATGGTGGTGGGTTCGTCATAGAGCACGCATTCCGGCTGGGCAGCCAGCGCGCGCGCAATGGCAACGGAGCGTTTCATGCCCGTGGACAAGTCCGAGGGCAGCTGCTCGCGCATCTCCTTTACTCCCACCATGTCGAGCAGGCCGTCAACGATCTGATAGATCTGCTCTTCCGACAGATCGCGCCGCTCGCGCAGGGGAAAGGCCACGTTCTCGCCCACCGTGAGCGAGTCGAACAGGGCGCCGTTCTGAAAGACCATGGTGACTTTCTTGCGGATGCGCTCCAGTTCCTGCTCGGGATAGTCGGTGGTATCTTCGAAGGCCACAATAACCCGCCCGGAGTCAGGCTTCAGGAATCCCATGAGCAGGTGCAGGGAGACGGACTTGCCCACACCGCTGCGCCCCAGAATACACACCGTTTCTCCAGGCATCACATTGAAGCTCGCGCCCTTGAGGACCTGGTTGTCGCCGAATGACTTGGAGACATCCTTGAACTCGATGTAGGGTCCGGATTTGCCATTGCTGCTCATAAGTTCAGGTCTCAGGCGTTTCTTCGCGTCCTTTGCGGACCCCTGCGATCTTCGCGGTCAAAGGCTTTTTATCGCCGAGCGCGCCGAGGATTCGCAAAGGGCGCAAAGAAAAATTCCTTAGACTCAGCTTCGTTTAGCTCGCTGCTGTCTCTCGGCTGCCGCCCATTCCTCGGGAGAATTGAGGTTCTGAAACATGTTCTCCGAGAAACCCAGCTTTGACAACTCCGTCGCTTCCACAACTCGGGTTTCGACCTGAGCGAAGAGGGGATCGATCTTGTTCCCTCCCTGCAGCAATGACTGCTCCGCCACGCTCGCGAATTGCCGGCGGTAGATGGCACAGAGAGGCTGCCAGCCTCCCCCGGCGCGGGGTACTGTGACTGCCGCTGTGGTCTCTCGCGCCTGGGCAGCGAGGTACTCCAGGAAGCGGGGCTCTATAAAGGGAAGATCAACTGCCAGGATCAGGTTCAGCTCGCTGGCCGCGCTGCGAAGAGCAGCGTGAATGCCTCCCAGGGGACCGCGCTCCGGATACACATCCTCGATCACGTTGCCGAAGCTGGAGAATTTGGCCGCACTGCCTACGACGCGCACCTCCTGTGTCACCGAATGCGTCATCTCCAGGGCGCGCGCAAGCAGAGTGCGCCCCTCCAGTTGCAGGAAGGCCTTGTCGGCGCCCATGCGCGTGCTCTTGCCCCCGGCCAGAATAAATGCTGTCAGATCGCCCACAGAGTGATAATACAAGACCTATGCTGGACTGCCGAAATTGCCGCGAACTTGGTTCAAACCACCGGGTCCGGCCGCTCTGTGTTCCGTTCGTAGCCCCACCACACGAAAGTAACCTACCCAAGATTCCCGGCCCGTTAGATGATGTCTCGTCCGGTGTTTCCACCGGGAAAGCACGAAAATGGCTCAGAAGCTACTGGATGTCCTCATGCTAGGGCGCTGTTCGCACGAGTTTTCCTGGCCGCGGCGCGCGGCCGACGGCCACTATTACCAGGTTTGCTTGCTTTGCGCGGCCCAGTACAAGTATGACTGGAAGACGATGCGGCGTATTGAGCGCGTGGACCAGAGCGCGCCGGAGACCACGAGCTCGCGACGCAGCCGCAGCCATACCAAGAAGCCTACCTGGGTTCCGCGGGCGCGTCGCCTCAAGCTGGACGTTCCGGTGCGCTATCGCGTCAAGAACCTGGGCAGCTGGCTGGAAGGCACCATCGAGAACCTGAGCCAGTCCGGCGTGCTCTTCCAAGGACCGCAAGAGCTGCCTGAGAACACGCTGGTGGAGATGGTGTTTGAGATGCCGGAAGAAATCTCCGGGCAAAAGAACAGCACCGTCCTCTGCCAGGCACGCATTATTCGTTCCAAGCAGACGCACAACACCGCGGAATCGGTGGGACTGGCGGCCTCCATTCTCGATTACAAGTTCCTCCATCAGAATTGAGGGAGGGCCCAAGTCTCTCCTGGCGTTCCAAAACGGAACCCACCCGGTCAGTACGCCAACTACTTTGTTCCTGCCCGTTTACAGTCCTGATGCGGCGGAAGCAAGCCACCTGTAATTTTGCCGGGGGAGAGACCAGATTTCGCATCTAAACTAGCAGCATCGGGTTAAGACAATTCAGGAGTGTTTTCTATGAAGGCGAGAGTTTCTGTCTACGTCAGCGCGCTTGCGCTTCTCTTGGTCTTGGGGATTGCTGTGGGTTGCACCAAGGCCCCGAACGACGCACAAATCACCAGTGACGTCCAGACCAGCTTCAGCGCGGATTCCGGCTTGCAGGGCAAACAACTGGGCGTACAGGCAGCGAACGGAACGGTGACGCTCACCGGCACCGTGGACAACGACGCCCAACGTGAGGCTGCGGCGCGATATGCGGCCGCTGTGCCGGGCGTGAAGCAGGTTGTCAACAACCTCAGTGTGACTCCGGCCGCGGCGCCCGCCGAGACGGCTCAGGAGCAACCCGCACCCGAAGCCAAACCTTCACCGGCGCCTGCTCCTAGACGGCATCGCAGTACGCCTCGGGCCCGCACCCTGCCCACTTCCGCCAGCGAAGGTGCTGCCCCGGTCGCCGCGGCAGCGCCGGCGGCAGCCAGCGCGCCGATGGCGGCGACGTCCGCAGCGCCCAGCACCCCTCCGCCCCCTCCGCCGCCCCAGAAGGTGACAATCCCTTCTGGCACGACGCTGGCGGTGCGGCTGGTGGACACCATTGATACCGAAACCAGCCAGCCCGGCCAGACCTTCCACGCCACGCTGGATTCTCCCCTGGCTTACGAGGGCGATGTCGTAGTCCCTTCGGGCTATGACGTCGAGGGCCACATCGTGGACGTGAGGAGCGCCGGAAAGTTTGCTGGACAGTCGGTGCTGGCCCTGCAACTGGACCGGATCGCGGTTGGCAGCAAGTACTACAACCTCCAGACCGACCAGTACCGGCGGCAAGGTACGTCCCGTGGCAAGAATACGGCTGAGAAAGTCGGGGCGGGCGCAGGCATCGGTGCCATTATCGGAGCCATCGCCGGCGGCGGCAAAGGCGCCGCGATTGGCGCAGCCGCGGGCGGCGGACTTGGCGGCGGCGTACAAGCCGCAACCAAAGGCCAGCAGATCAAGCTGCCCTCCGAAACCGTCCTGAACTTTACCCTGCAGGCGCCTTTGACGGTCATTCCGGCAAAGGGACCGAATGAGGGACGCCAGAAAATGGACGTGAATCAGTAGTTCGCCGAGGAAAACAGGGCGCAGCCTGGGTGCTGCGCCCTTTCTTTGTCCCTGGTTGCCGGTTGCCTGTTCCCGACCAGTTAGCACACCTCCTTGTGATCAACCTCACAGTCGGGCGTACAATTCACCTCTAGACTGAGACGTTGCCAGTTCTGGGATGTAGTTCGCGCAGTTACAAGGAGGGACGTATGTCCACGCGTAGACTCATCTGGATTTTAGGGGCCCTGATTGGCCTTGCGCTCACGCTGGGAGCGCAGGAACAACCCAAGAAAACCATCAAGCATGTCCCCATCAAGTCCACGTCCGCAGCCTCCGGGCAGGAGATGTACAAGACGTACTGCGCGGTCTGCCACGGAACCGATGGCAAGGGCGGTGGCCCCGCGGCGGAGGCGTTGAAGACTCCGCCAACCGATCTGACCATGCTCAGCAAGAACAACGGCGGCCAGTATCCCAGTATGAAGGTGGCTGCCACTATCCGGGGAGAGGCCAATCTCCCGGCGCACGGCTCTAAGGAAATGCCGGTCTGGGGCAAGTTGTTCTGGAGCATGAGCGGCGGACACGAGGCTGAGGTGCAGCAGCGCGTGACCAACCTCAACAGTTATATCGAGTCTCTGCAGGTCAAGTAAGCGCCTTCGCCGAGGAGCTTGCACTCGTCACCGGGCCCGGGCAGATCGCCGGGCCTGGTCGCAACACGCCCAACCTCGACAAGAGAATTGCGGTTCGGCTCGGCCCGGACTTGTCGTGCCGAGAAGTTGCGGAACGTACCAGATCCGTCACCACCGCGCGCTAAGTGCGCCAGCAGCAATCTGTTACTGCTTGATGCCCATCCGTACAGTACCTTTGGTACCTTGGGTTCAGCCTACGTATTCACCGTATAATCAAGGCCAAACCAGCAGAAATCTGCACTCTTGAGCAAAGGGCACGGTGGACCCTGCTTTGGCATTGGCGATTTTCGCGGTGGGGCTGGCCTTCGGCAGCTTCCTGAATGTGTGTATCTACCGGCTGCCGCGTGATCTTTCCGTGGTTCTTCCCAGTTCCGCTTGTCCGGCTTGCCACCAGCCGATCCGTTTCTACGACAATATCCCGGTGCTGAGCTGGTTGATTCTGGGTGGCCGCTGCCGCCACTGCAAAGCGCGCATCACGCCGCGCTATCTGGTAGTCGAACTGCTGACCGGAGCGCTTTTTCTCGCCTGCTACGCGCATTTTGGCCTCACGCTTGCCACTCTGAAATACTGCGTTTTCGGGTTTCTGCTGCTGGGCCTGATTTTCACCGACGCCGAAACTCAACTGCTGCCGGACAAAATGACGCTGCCCGGGCTCGTCTTAGGATTGCTTTTCAGCCTGGTCGTCCCGGTCAATGATCTGGCCTCGCAATTTCTGCCCGGATTATTTTCCCTGCCCGTGAGCTCGGACATCGCCTCCCACCTGCTGTCGCTGGTGGACGCTGTGCTGGGGACGGCGGTCGGGGCCTCGTTTGTTTACGGCGCTGGGGCGATTTACTTGCGCGCCCGCGGTGTGGAAGGCATGGGTTTCGGCGACGTCAAACTGATGGCGATGATCGGCGCGTTTCTGGGATTCAAGCTTACGATCTTCACCCTGTTTGCCGCCTCGATTGCAGGATCAATTTTCGGGCTGTCCACGGTGTTCGTGGTTTGGATCAAACGCACGCGCCGGCGCATGGCTCGCCATCACGAGACGGCCCGCGAGGCGCGGCAGCGTGCCTGGGAGTCGGCCGCCATTGCGCTGCGCCGGCACCAGATGCCATTCGGGGTATTCCTCGGCAGTATGGCGATGGTCGCCTCCTTTTTTGGCAACCAGTTTCTGCACTGGTACTGGGGGCGGATGTGAGGCTGCTGAGCAATCCCATCCTGCTGCGCATGGCGATCGTTCTGGTCGCCGCAGCCTTCGCCTTCGTCATGGGGATGCTGCTGGTGCGCCGCATGCGGCGCTCCCTGACCGAAGAGGCTTCGGTGACTGAGGATTCCTCTTCGCCGGAAAAATTCCCTTTGCACACTTACCACGCCGTGATTCAGCAACTCAAGCAGCAGAAGCATGAATTGCTGAGCGAGCAGCAAATGGAACGGCGACGCGCCAAGACCTCGGAGAACATCAGCGCCGCGGTGTTATCGAACCTGTCGAGCGGCGTGATGTTCTTTAGCCCGAATGGTCTGATTCGCCAAGCCAATACCGCGGCCAAACAGATTCTCGGATTCGCCTCGCCGATTGGGATGAACACCGCGGAAGTCTTCCGTGACGCGTCCTTGCTGCCCGCTTCCGGATCGCGAATGAGCCTGGCCGAAGCGGTCCAGGCCAGCTTGCGGGAGAAGACGCCGCTGCGACGTTTGGAAGCTCGCTACGTAACTCCTGCAAAAGAGGAGCGGCTGCTGGACATCACGGTAACCTCGGTGTATGCGCCCAATGGCGATGTCCTGGGCGCGGCCTGTCTGATCAATGACCAGACCGAGATCGCACAGATTCGACGGCAGCAGGAGTTGCGCGGAGAAATGTCGGCCGAGATGGCGCTGGAGCTGCGTAATTCACTGGCCACTATTTCAGGTTACGCGCAACAACTGGCCGCCAGCCGTGATCCGGAATTAGCACGGCAGTTGGCGGCTGACATTGCCGCGGAGTCGGCCCATTTGGGTCGTACCATCGGAGGCTTCCTCGCGGGCGCCAGAGCCGCGCAGGCTGCCTCGCAAGCTTAATTTGACTAAGGGCCGTTGCGGCCGGTGTTCGCGGGTGCAACGGCACAAAAGGATGGAGCAACTATGAAGCGCATCACGTTGGTTTGGCTGGCTGGGCTCATGCTCGCGGGTCTGCTTGTTACCTTGGCTGGCGCCCAGTCAGAGTCACTCGGCGATTATGCCCGGTCGGTCCGCAAGGAAAAGAAGCAACCCGCGGCCAAGCAGTTCGACAACGACAATATCCCGAAACAAACTACTATCAGTGTCGTGGGAGCCAAGCCCGCAGAGCCGGACAACACTGCGGAGCAGAACGGCGACAACACGGGCACGGCCGAATCCAACTCCGACGCCCAAGCCGCTCCCCAAGATGGCGACCAGGCGCAGGCCGCATCCCAGCCGGAGCAGCAGGCCGGCGACTCCGCGCAGCCGACGGACACCAATCCCGAACAATCCTCCGAAGAGCGGCAGAAGGCCTACGAGGAGTGGCAGAAGAAGATCGCCGCGCAGAAGGACAAGGTTGACCTGCTCGCCCGCGAGTTAGACGTCGCGCAGCGTGAATACCGCCTGCGGGCTGCCGCCTTCTACGCCGATGCCGGCAACCGCCTGCGTAACTCTGGCGCCTGGGACCAGGAAGACGCCCAGTATAAGAAGCAGATTGCCGACAAACAGAAGGCCGTGGACGACGCCAAGAAAGAACTGGACGACATGCAGGAGCAGGCGCGAAAATCCGGCGTGCCGGCCAGCAAACGGGAGTAGTACGTTGCCAAGGTTCAAGCCTCCGGCCAAGGCCGGGGGCTTTTCTCTTCGATCAGCTGACTCGAGACCGATCGCAGATCTGCTAGGTCAGTGCCCGCAGCCGCTGAATCTGCTTGAGATGATGCCGGCCATGCACCCAGTGAAACTTGCGCCATTGCTGTGCGGTCAGGGGACCGAGGATGGGATGATCGACAACTCGCGTACTCTTGCCGTAACGCGCTTCACACTTGGCGATGACTTGGTCCATGGCCGCGATCTGAGGGCCGATGTCGGCCATGACCCGTTCCGTGGGGGTGCCCTTGGGCCGCGACACCTTCGGCGCCTCCCGGCCAGAGGGGAAATACCCTGCTCCGGTGACCACGGCAGTCCGGAAGCGCTGCTTCATCGTCGGTGAGCCGGCCAGCGGCTTTCCCTGGTCCAGGCAGCGCTCGAATCCCTTTACCGTCCCCGTGTAGGTCAGGTAGAGATGCTCCAGCACCTCCGCGGTGCTCCACTTCCCTTCCGGATGGCGCGTCAACTCCTCCGGTGTCATGCCTTGGGTCGCGGAGGTAATCGCTTCGTGTAACCGTCGCAGGTACGAATCCATACTCAGCCCTCTCGCTCCATCTAGTAGAATGAGCCGCAGTATCTCCGGTTGCAAAATTTCATACGCATTGGAAGGTGGCCATGAGAAAGCTGCTGATGGCGTTGCTGGCGCTCGTCCTGATGGTTGGTTGCACGTCCGAACCCACCAAGCCGGCGGAGAAACCTCAGCCTAAGCCTCCAGAGTATGTGACCGGGCGGACCGCCTTCCAGAAGCTCTATGTGGCGGCCCGCGGCTGGCAGCGCGATGCGCAGCCCTATCGCCTGGAATCGCAGATCACATCGGACTGCAAGGGCAAGGAGGGCAAGTCCGCCATCTGGCGCGCCTCGTTCGCTTCTCCCGCGCAGCGCAGTGCGAAACCGTATGTGTGGTCGGGGACCGATGTCGCGGACGCACCCTCCCGCGGGGTCAATCCCGGCGTCGAAGACACCTACAGTCCCACGAACTCTTCCACCCAGGTCTTCGACATAGCGTTCTTGAAAGTGGACTCCGACAAGGCGTTCGAAGTGGCCCAAGCGCACGGCGGGGACAAACTGCTGCAGACAAACCCGGACACCCCCGTCCTTTACCTGCTCGACTGGAGCAGCGCGACCAATGAACTCATCTGGCACGTGATTTACGGCACCAGCCGTGATGAGGCAAAGCTGAGAGTGGCCGTAAATGCCAGCAGCGGGGACTTTTTGCGGGTGGAGAAGTAGCACCGGCCGGCGCAAGAGGCCTCTTACTGCTTAGGCTTGGCCTGCGCTTGACTCTTTTCTTCCGGGGCCTTCAACTCGGCGAGCGCTTTCTTGGCCTCTTTGGAAAACGGTCCGTCGGGCAGAATCTTCAGATAGGCCTCGTAGTGCACCCGAGCTTCCTCGGGCTGGTCCATTTTTTCCAGGCATTGGGCCATGCGGAAGTTGGCCACGGCGTCGTTGTTCTTCCAGTACAGCGCCTCGCGATAGCGGTCGAGCGCTGCCCGGTAGTTTTTCCGCCTGAAGTAGAAGTCCCCGACTTCCACGTCCTTGGCCGCCTTGTGCGGATTCCAGGGGTGAAACTCCTGCACATCCCCGGAGGCGTCGGACTCGGTAACGTCAGCGTTGCCGCTGAAGGGATGATTTTTGGCGTCGTCCTTGGGCGGGCTGAGATCAATCCGGGTATCGCGGCTGGAACTCTCCCCCGCCTCCTTCTCCCGATCCGAGCGTGGCGGAGGCTGATTAGCCCCGGGACTCTGGTCGGAGTGGGGCACGGTCTCCACCTGGGCGACCACCCATCCTCCGAGACATAACGAGACAACCAGCACAGCAACCCAACGAGACATGCTGCTATTTTAGCGCGGAAGGATGGAGAACAACTGCCGATTCCCAACTGTCAATGAGCAAGGGAGTCGGAAATCAGCCAGCCAGGATTGCTTTTGCCTTCCAGCCCCGTCTATTCCCCCAGCAGACGCAGGACTCCAGGATTCCTACCATTCAGGAAGCGGGCCCTGTCGCTTGCTCTTCTGCCTCGGCTCCGGGAGCCATGTCCCGGGGTCGGGCAGAGGACAAAAAAAATCAGGCCGTTCCATGGGGGTGGAACGGCCCGTGTTGGCGAAGTCCTCCGGGGAGGAGGGAAAAACCAAATCTACATGCTCGGCGGCGCCGGCTGATTCGCAGCCGTCGGCTGCGATGGAGTCTCACCGGTGGTGTTGGTCATCAGGCGCACATCCACGCGGCGGTTCTTGGCGCGCCCGGCTGAGGTCTTATTCGACTCCACCGGCTTGTCCTTGCCCAGCCCGATCAAATAAATCTTGTGGGCGGGAATATTGTGCTGCGAAGCCAGATACTGGATCACAGAATCAGCGCGGCGCTCGCTCAGGCCGTAGTTGTAGTCCTGGCTGCCCACCGAATCCGTGCCACCTTCGACGGTAATGATGTAACCCTTCGTGTTAGGCACGGCGGTGGCGAGCTCGTCCAGAGCTTCCTTGGCCTGCTTGGTAAGGTTGTCCTTGTCGAAGCCGAAGTGCACCGAAGCTTCGGTGACCACGCGGTAATTGTCAAGATTGGCTACGGTGTTCTGCAGCGAATCCACGCGGTGCACCGCATTGTCGGCCAAGGTCTGGGCCTGAGCGGCTTGCTGGCTGGCGGCCTGTGCCTTCTGATCCACCTCCGCGGCCTTTGTCTGCACCTGCTGAATTCCGGCCTGCGCCCGGGCATCCACGTCCTTGATGGCATTGGTGTTCTTGGCGGTCAGGTCGTCCAACTCGTTGGTCTTGTTGATAAGCGGCGCGGTTTCCTGTTTCACATAGTTCTTGCTGGCGCAGCCTACTGTGACAACCAGGCACGCCGCCAACAGAACTGCTAAACCCATGCGATTCATCTTTAGAGGGCTCCTTCCTCTCTCATTTCAGCGATCTTGGGGTACCGAATGGTTTAAGTTCCGGGGGAGGCGTTTTCGCGTCCCGCCATGTACTTCAGCACGAGGGGTGCCAATCGTACCTTCGTGCTGCCGTGTGCCAAGTGATTGGATAGCAATAGTTTATACCAGGCTGGCAGAGGAGTGCAGGATGCAGCCGCGAAAAGTGGAATATGGGGGTGGGGAAAATTTATATGGTGAAGGGCCCGGCATAAACCGCATTCTGCCCGACTCAAGCCTGGGCCCTGCCAATGTTGGAGAGGCCACCACCCCGGCTTTTGAGCTTTCCTTGCGGAGCCAGGAGTTGGGGTCGTCCTGAATTGTGAGGCTGTAGCGCGGTCCACTTCGCCGGGGTCCGAAGTCTCATCGGCCTTCGAATAAAATAGAACCACTCCTCTGATGGACCTCTTGCAGAAAATCCGCACCCTCCCCACCGACCCCGGCGTGTACCTCTACAAGAACGCCGAGGGCGAGATCATCTACGTCGGCAAGGCCAAGAACCTGCGCAGCCGCGTCTCCTCCTACTTTCGCGAAGGCCGCTGGGAAGACGCCAAGACCGATACCCTGGTGCGCGAGGCGGTGGACGTTGACTACATCGTCGTAGCCAACAACAAGGAAGCGCTGGCGCTGGAGAACCATCTCATCAAGCAGAAGCAGCCGCGCTTCAACATTCTGCTGCGGGACGACAAAACCTATCCCTACGTGAAGCTGACCCTGGGCGAGCGCTTTCCACGGGTGTACGTAACACGCCGCTTGCGCAAGGACGGCAGCGCCTATTACGGCCCCTACTTCCCGGCAAATCTGGCCTATCGGATCACAGACCTGATTCATCGTCATTTCCTGGTGCCGTCGTGCAAGGTGGATTTGACGCGCTATCACCCCCGACCCTGTCTGCAGTACTACATCAAACGCTGCCTGGGACCGTGCGTGGAATCGCTGACCACCCCGGAGATCTACCAGGAGGCGGTACGCGACGTGAAATTGTTCCTGGAAGGGCGGCCGACCGACTTGTCCCGCTCGCTGCGCGAGCGCATGGCCGCTGCGGCGGAAGCCGAAGAATACGAGCGCGCGGCGCGATATCGAGATCTGATTTCGACCGTGGAGCAGTTGCAGGAGAAGCAACGCATCGCCGCCGTCGAAGGCGACGACGCCGATGTGTTTGGCTATCACTACGAAAACGACATGCTGGCGGTGAATCTGTTTCACATGCGCAGCGGGCGAGTGTTGGACCGGCGGGAGTTTTTCTGGGAGGACCTGCCGTTTGGCATCGAGGAGGGCGGCTTCAGCCCGGGCGAGTTCTTCTCCACGCTGCTAAAGCAGATCTACATCGGGCAGCCGTACGTTCCGCGCAATATCTATGTTCCGGTGGAGTTTGAAGACCGGGCGGACCTGGAGGAGGTCTTGTCCGAGCAACTGGCGGACAAGACTGCCCGTCCCACACGAGTGCACATCACCGTCCCGCAGCGCGGCGACAAGCGGTCGCTCATTGACCTGGCGGGGAACAACGCCAAACAGTCTTACGACCAGCGCTTCCGGGTGATGAAGCCGAATACCAAGGCCACGCAGGAGGCGTTGCAGGACGCGCTCGGCGTGGCCGAGCTGCCTCGCCGTATCGAGTGCTTCGACATCTCGCACATTCAGGGCGCGGAGACCGTTGCTTCGATGGTCGTCTGGGAAGATGGCCGGATGAAGAAGTCGGATTACCGCAAATTCATCATCCGCAGTGTGGACGGCGTGGACGATTTCGCCTCCATGCGCGAAGTTGTGACCCGCCGCTACAAGCGTGTGCAGGAGGAGAAGAAGAAGCTGCCCAGCCTGGTGCTGATTGACGGCGGCCTGGGCCAGCTGCGCGCTGCGGCGCAAGCCCTGGAGTCGCTGGAAATCATCAACCAGCCGCTGGCGGCCATTGCCAAGCGGGAGGAGATCATCTACGTCTACGGGCAGGAGAACGAGCCGGTCGTCCTCGATCACCATTCTCCGGTGCTGCACCTGGTGCAGTTGATTCGCGACGAAGCCCACCGCTTCGCCGTGACCTTCCACCGCAAGCGCCGCCAGATGCGCGACCGGTCAACCGAGTTGCTCTCGATTCCCGGGGTTGGCGAGCGGACCACCCGCCGCCTGCTGGAACACTTCGGCAGCGTGCAGGCAGTGAGGCAGGCGGATGTTGGGGCGCTGTCGGCGGTGGTGACTCGCAGTCAGGCGGAAGCGATTTTGGGGCATTTCCGGAAGTAGTGGCGGGTAGCTGAGCATCGCTCCCACAAGGGCGCAGAACAACCCGCTCCTACCAGATACCTTACCAGCATCACAAATTGACCGGGACCTCAATTGCTGCCAACAGGCGATAGCTCTCAAAACCCCGGTCACTGGGTCAGTGAGTGATATAGCGATGTTACGCCAACTAGCTAGACGGTCCGTCCCTGACCGCGAATTCCAGGCCAGTGGGAACTATTGTGTTCCGCAAACCAACGATCAGCCGTCGTTTCACTGTTTCCAGAGATACTTTCTCGCATACGACACTTTGAATTTCTCCTTCGGAGTCCGGTTCACCTTAACCTCGTGGACTGCGCTGCTCGAGGCATTCGGCGGCACGTATCTGAGGTAATACATGCCGTCTATCATTTCCTTGATACTCGCGAAGACCTTTGGCGCGTCCTCCCTACCGACCTGACTGAAAGATCTGCCGCCGGTCACCTCGGCCAAGTTCTGCATGATCTTCACACCCCTGTATGACATGCCGGAAAGTTCGGTATCGATAGTAAAAATCACTGCCCCGGCTCTCAGCGCATCCAAAGCCGCCTCATCGCGCGTGGTATGGCTCAAGTTGTCCTCCCCATCGCTGATCAGCACCAATATGCGACGCGCCGGTTTCTGCCAGTCGCGTAGTCCCATGCGCTCCTTGCAGGCCATGGCCAGAGCATCGTAAAGAGCAGTGCCGCCGCCGATGCCCACCGGGATAGTGGCACTTTGCAACTGTTCCCTCTTGAACCATCCGGTCGCATGTGGAGCGGCGTCAAACTTGAGGAAGAATACTCGATCCTCCGGGCCGCGAATGCTCTCATCCACAAACCGCTTCGCCGTGTTCAGAATCTCGACGAGGTCCGCCGAGCGCTGTGAGCTGCTCGCATCGATCAACACGCCCAATTCCACCGGAAAGTCAACTCCCCGCACAAGACTGGCACCGGTGACCAGCGTTTTCTGGTCCGTGATCGCTAGCGATTCCACGGTCACAGGGGTTGGCCGGTGATGCGAATCGGTCACGATCAGGGGAATGGCCACCCTCGGTGCGGACGATTCTTGTGCCACCCCAAACAATCCCACGAACGCAAGTAACACAGCCGTGCAGACCTGCTTCATCATCAGTACCTCCGACCGATTGAAGAGCCACTCGTCAGATTGACTCTTGCGCAATCAACCAAGTTCGGCGTCACTGGAAGGCTCCGTTCTGAACGGGAGCGTATCACGGGTGCTCCGGCGTCTCCCCAATTTAGGCTCGGAGCCCTCGTTCATATTAAGAACCGAAACCCCGGCGCCAACCACCAGCCCCCAGCTACTGCTTCATCGGAGACGCGTTCCCCATGTCCATCACCACCTTCCAGCTGCCATCCTTCTGCTTCTTCCAGATGGTGGCGTACTTGCCGTAGCTGACCGTGGTTTTGCCGTGTTTGTCTTTGGAGCGGAATTCGTAGGTGCCGTAGGTGTAGCCCAGGTCGCCCGAAGCGGACATGTCGGCGTGCACCGGCTTCCAGATCAGGCTGTTGTCTTTCTGATCGAGGAATCCCATGGTCTTGGCGATGGCCTCTTTGCCCTCTAGCATGTTCTCTCCATTGGGCAGTTCGACCGCATCGTCGGCGTAGTAGGACATGTATCCTTGCGATCCCTTCTCGGCGGCGGCCTTCATGAATTCGGCTTCGAGTTGAACGAGTTGATCGGAGCCGGGTTTGGCCTTCCCGGCAAAACCAGCCGCGGCAAGAGTGAGCGCGAGCGCGAGGGTGAGTAGTGTGAGTCTCATCGGGCATCCTTGTCTTGAAACGCGCAATTTTACTCGCTCCGGGAGGAAAAGGCTTTAACCGCAAAGTGCGCAAAGAAACGCCACGAAGGTCGCAAAGGGGGCAGGTCGAGGTACTTTGCGTTCTTTGCGGCCTTCCTTCGCGTCCTTTGCGGTTCAAGCTTTTGACTTCCCCCGCGACAAGCACACTTCGCTTCGGGTATCTTCGTACGGTTCGAGATCGCGCACCCATGATCAACAGATTGCATTTATCTATCCTGCTGGCAGTTACCGTCAGCGTGCTGACTCACCAGGCCCGCGCCCAGACCGAGCCGGCTTCCTCCCAGCAGGAGAAGCACCTCCGCAACATCCGGCAGCTCACCTTTGGAGGCCAGAATGCCGAGGCCTATTTCTCCTCCGACGGCAAGAAGCTGATCTTTCAGTCCACCCGCGACGACCTGAAGTGCGACCAGATTTTCACCATGAACATCGACGGATCTGATGTGCGCATGGTGTCGACCGGCAAGGGCCGCACGACTTGCAGCTATTTCTATCCCAACAACAAGAAAATTCTGTACTCTTCCACGCATCTCGGCGATGCCCAATGCCCGCCCAAGCCGGATTACTCCAAGGGATACGTCTGGGGCGTGTACTCGACCTACGACATCTTCACCGCCAATCCCGACGGGTCTGACGTGAAGCAACTCACCAACACGCCCGGCTACGACGCCGAAGCGGTCATCTCCGAAGATGGCAAGAAGATCGTCTTCACCTCCCTGCGCAATGGCGACCTCGACATCTACACCATGAACGCCGACGGCAAGCACGTAAAGCAGCTCACGCACGAGTTGGGATACGACGGCGGGCCGTTCTTCTCCCCGGACGGCAAGTGGATCGTCTACCGGGCGCACCATCCGCAGCCCGGCCAGGAGACCGATGACTACCTAGAGTTGCTCAAGCGTAACTTGATTCGCCCCACCTATCTCGAGTTATGGCTGATGAAAGCCGACGGCAGCCACAAACAGCAAATCACCAATCTCGGGGCAGCCAGCTTTGCGCCGTCTTTCTTCCCGGACGGCAAGCGAATTATATTTTCTTCCAACGTGGGCTCCACCGGCGGAATGGGGAATTTCGAGCTCTACGCGATCGACCTCGACGGCAAGAACCTGGAGCGCATCACCTACAGCGAAGACTTCGACGGCTTCCCCATGTTCAGTCCGGACGGCAAGAAGCTGGTGTGGATTTCCGGACGGAACCGCAAGGTGCCTCACGAAACCAACGTGTTCATTGGCGATTGGGTACCGTAAGAAATCTTAAACCGCAAAGGACGCGAAGGGTCCGCAAAGGCCGCAAAGAAATTCCCTTTGCGCTCTTTGCGATCGCTTTGCGAACTTTGCGGTTTAGAGCTTCCTGCGGAGAGCGCCAAGGGCACAGTGTGAAGCAAAAGCCTGACCACTCCGCCCCCCGCGGATGTTCTCCGCGTCCTTTGCGGCTAAGAGCTCTTGCGTCCCCAGCCCAGCCAGGCGACTGTCCCCAGCATCCCGCACCATCCTAGTAGCCGTACGATGGCCGCGATGGTCGTATCGTATTGGAGCACTCCCAGGCTGGAGAAGATCGTGTGCCAGTCGTGTTCCACGAAGGTGGAGTCTCCGGCCGTGACCAGCGGCAGCGCCATCGCACGCGCGTCCGCCATGTAGGTCGCGGTATACAACCAGTTCTCAAAGAAGAAGAACAGGCAAAAGGCAAATGCGGTGGCATGGCGCTGGCTGAAGAAATACGCCGCCAGCAGCAACGGCACCGACCATTGCAGAATGGTGCCGCCCCAGATGCCGATGGTTTGCCCAAACCACCCGAACAAAAGGTGACCGCCTTCGTGGACAATCAAATTGGCAAAATCAATAAACAGGAACGCGCCGTGCATGCTGAAGGCATAAATCAGGAACAGCACGTAGAAGCCTACCCATGCGGCCACTGCCCAGCGGGGGACGGTTTGCCAGTCTTGGTCCAAAACGGCCTGCAAATAGTCGTGCATGCAAGCTGATTGTAGGTTGGGAAGCCCGGGTCACGGCAGGTTACGGCAGTGCTTCCATCCCTCGTGCAGGCAATACCCGATGTCATGTCGCACACGGCGCCTCGTATAATGACAGTGCCGATCGTCCTCACAGCCCCGTATGCAATGGGTGATGAAAACTCGCCAATGGATCGTCGTTTTCGCGTTGTCTGCCCTGATCGTGGCGGCGGTCGTCGGACTCTTCCTGACCCGTGAGTCCAGTTCGCCGGCGGCGCAGGCAAGACCGCGCCGGGCTCCGCTGGTGGATGAACGGCCCGTGCAAACCGCCCGCAGCCTGGCCGCGCTGGCGTCAACCCGGGAGGAGCAGCGCTTCGCGCATCAGGCGTTGCGCCTCGCCGACCACGCGGTTGACCTCGCCTTCGCCGACGCCATGCGTGAGGCTACCCTCCATCCCCTTGTACCCACACCCGAAACGAAAGAGCTCTACGCGCGGGTTAGCCGGGCGGAGGCCCAGGTCAAATTTGACCAGGACATGATTGACGAGCTAAAAAAGGAACCCTCCGGCCCGCATGGTTCCAGCCACGAGATCCAGCACCAACTGGACCTGGTACAAGCTCAGCTGGAACTGGACAAGGACGACCTGGAGGACGCCAAAGGAGACTTGTTCCGCTCCGGGGCCGACCCCTTGAGCCGGATCCAGAGGCAGTTTGCCCGTTACCAGGCTGCTCAACAGCAGAGCGACACCGCCCAGTCCCAGCTCACCTTGCCGGCGACAGCAGCGACTGCTCCCGCCGACAATCTGATGGCGCTGTTCAGCGTCTGGCGGGCGCAGCGTGACAAAGCCGTGCTATTGCAGCAAGCGCGGGACGAAGCTCTTCAAAAACGCGAACAGCTCCAGGAGAAGCACGATTCAGCGGAACAGCCCGCAACTGCCCAACCCAGCGCAGGCCAATCCCAGGAACCGCCTCCCGGGGCCGACAGTTCTCAGGCTGTCGTTGCCTCTCTGCGCCGCCTTTCCGAGCGCCAAAAGGAGCTTGCCGATCTCGACAAGCGCATGCAGGACCACCAGGACCTCGCCGATGTCTACGGCAGCTGGTTGGCAGTGGTGCAATCACGCCAGCAGGCCGCCACGCATGGCTTCATCTGGTCCGTCCTCCTCATTCTGCTGGTTGTTCTGGGCATCTATCTGGCCGATCGCGTAGTGGAGCATCTCTTCACCCATCTCACCCCCGATCGCCGGCGGCTGCGGACCCTGCGGGTGGTAGTGCGCTTTGTGGTGCAGGCTGTGGGTGTTCTGCTTATCTTGTTCGTGCTGTTCGGCATGCCCAGCCAGATGCCCACCATTCTTGGACTGGCGGGCGCGGGGCTCACCGTGGCCCTGAAAGACTTCATCGTCGCCTTCTTCGGCTGGTTTGCGCTGATGGGGCGTAACGGCATTCGTGTCGGCGACTGGGTGGAAATCAACGGGGTGGTCGGCGAGGTCGCCGAGATCGGACTGCTGCGCACGGTGCTGCTGGAAACCGGCAACTGGACCGACGCTGGACATCCCACGGGACGCAAGGTGGCGTTCGTCAACAGCTTCGCCATCGAAGGCCACTTTTTTAATTTCTCCACCAGCGGACAGTGGCTGTGGGACGAGTTGCAGATTATGGTGCCCTCCGCACAAAATCCATATCCCATCATTGATGCCATTCAGAAGCTGGTCACCACTGCGACCGAGAGCAATGCGCGCATGGCGGAAGAAGAATGGCAACGCGCCACCCGTCGCGAAGGCATGCAAGCGGTTTCGGCTGCGCCTGCCATCAATCTGCGACCGACCACCTCCGGTGTGGAGGTGCACGTCCGTTACATCACCCGCGCCAACGAGCGCTACGCCACGCGCACCAAGCTGTATCAGGAAATCGTGGCTCTGCTGCATCAAAGGCAGTCGGAACCGGCGCCGGCCGGCAACCCGGTGGGGGCGAGCACGTAGCCTTTCCCTCTTCGAATCCACCCATCGCGTTGAGCTGCTGCCCGGCGATTTGCCCTGGATCAGATGTGGCGGCTTTTCCGTGCGGCCCGTCCGGTGTTCTGGCGCTGCTCCAGTTCCCTGACTACATACGATTTGATGCTTGCGGGCAGCCGCGACCCGTGCAGGATTTCGCGCACCAATGCGGCGGGCAGCGCGTGTGCAAACTCCAAGGCGCGGGCCAGTGGCGTCTTCTCGTTGCGCAATAGGGCGATGCGGATTTCGCGACGCACCGACCACTTGGCGTGATGGCATACGCCTTCGACAAACGCTGCCGGGGCGTCATGACGGGTGAGGCCCTGGATGATCGCGGCTTCGGTGAGGCGGGAGTTCTCGAGCGCGGCATGAATTACGCGCGCCTCCGGATCCAGCAGCAGCGCCCCCGCCACGCGTCCCGAGGCGCGATGCGCGAGCGACAACCGTTCTCCCGTCGCGATCGTTTCCAGGCGATTGATGAGCGCCTCGTCGGCGGCCCTCTTGATGTCGGCAGGAACCACCGGCGCTAGCGCCACCCGCATCAGGTCGAAGGTAAACAGGTGCCGTACCATGGGCAGCGAAACATGCCGCGGCGTCTTGGGATGCTCGACCAGCGCCAGCTTTACCTTGCGGCTCTTCATCGCACCGCCATTCTTGCTGAGCTGTTCGAGTGCTTCCGGAGGAAGGTCGGGGCGCTTCAACAGGGCGAGAGCAAGATCTTCAGTCAGCGCCGGGTCGGCAGCCGCGGCCTTGAGAACATTGCCAGCGTCGCTGCGGATGGCCTCATCCAAAGGCATGGACAAAGCCGGTTCCGATGTGGTGCGAGCCGGCTTTGCGTCAGCGGAAGGCATATTTGGAGTGCGGTGAGCCACGAAACGCCGCCCCGTAGGCTACGACCGCGCGCGCTTTCGTGCCAGTTCCAGCGCGCCCCGCACCGGGTCAACGACCGTCGGATTAATCGCCGCCTGGAGATACTCCGACCGCAGACTATTGTAGAAAACCTGGCGCACCAGGGCGGAGTTGCGAAACACACCTCCGGACATGGCCACTGGTACGCTCCCAGCATGGGGGAAAAGCCGCTGGATAACGATTTTGGCGAGGGCTGCCAGCTCCGCACCGGCCTGCGTGAGCACAGTACGGGCCAAAGGATCGCCGGCCTCTGCGGCGGACAGAACAATGGGGAGCAGCGCGGCAAAGTCAGGTGGCGGCGAGCTGTTAGCGGCCAGGACGAACTGCTCACGTGTTTCCACGCGCCAGAATTTCATC
The DNA here is from genome assembly GCA_035542575.1 of Terriglobales bacterium. GTDB lineage: Bacteria > Acidobacteriota > Terriglobia > Terriglobales > Acidobacteriaceae > JAIQET01. The sequence continues at coordinate 68,508 of DATKLE010000037.1, forward strand.
ATGGCCGCGAACAGCGGAGTGTTTTCGGAAGGCGTTTCATCGAAGGCCCGCAGGGCCGCTGCAATTGCCGAGCGACCGATCCAATGCCCCGAGCCCTCGTCGGAGATGGCGAATCCCCAGCCACCGGCCCGCGTCGTCTGGCCTGCCGAGTCCCGTCCGTAGGCGATGGAACCGGTCCCCGCGACCACGACGACGCCTGGGCCTCCGCCGAACGCGGCTTCCAGGGCGATCACCATGTCACCCACGACTGCAACCTCGCCGGCCACGACTTCCGCCACCAACCGACGAACGATCTCGTTGATTTCGGGGCGGGCAGCGCCGGCCATTCCTACGCACGTCCTCTGCACTTGAGCTGGAGTGACACCTGCCACGGTGCACGCTTGGCGGATCGCAGTAGACAGAGCTTCCCGTGCCCTGGCCTCACCCACTCGGACCACATTACTTCCCGCAGCCGAACCGCTGCCCAGCAACGCGCTGTCGTCCCCGATTGCGCATGAGGTTTTGCTGCCGCCTCCGTCAATCCCCAGATAGATAGGCACGGGGTAGTTCTACCACAGGAGCCCATGTCTACGAGCAACAAGGAAGGCATCGGATGCTTGCTGGTTGATTTTCAATTTCCGATTGCCAATTGCCGATTGAAAAACACCGCTCCGTGACTCCGTGTCTCTGTGGTGAAGTCGTTTTTTCTCCGGATTTATGAGCTAGATACCTCCGGCGAGATCGCGGCGCTTCAAAGCCGAAAGCCCGATACTCTTTAGAAACGGCTCCGGCACAACTGAGGTTGTGCCCTCCCGGCGAGCATGGGCCTGGACAAGCTGGACCTCACGATCATCGGCCTGTATCTGGCAGGCATCACCCTGTTCGGACTGCGTTTCCGCAAGCGGCAGCGCTCGTTGCGCGATTACTTCCTGGCGGACCGGAACATTCCCTGGTGGGCCATCGCACTTTCCATCGTGGCGGCGGAGACCAGCACCCTGACCATCATCAGTATTCCCGGGCTGGCTTACGACACCAATCTCACCTTCCTTCAGGTCGTTCTGGGGTATCTCGCAGGGCGAGTCGTCATCAGCTTTGTGCTGCTGCCGCATTATTTCCGTGGCGATCTCTTCACCGCCTACGAACTGATCGAGCGCCGCTTTGGAAGACAGCTGCGCTCGCTGACGGCGGGGCTTTTCCTGGTAACCCGTGCTGCCGCCGAAGGGGTAAGAGTGTATGCGGTCTCGATCGTGGTAGCGATTGCGTTGGGGACGGGGGAGATTGCGTCCATTGCGATCATCACTGCACTCACCCTGATCTACACCTTCGAGGGTGGACTGGCGGCGGTGATCTGGACGGATGTGGTGCAAACCGTAATCTACGTGGGCGGCACCCTGGTCGGACTATTTACTATCCTCCACCTCGTTCCCGGTGGCTGGACCGCGATACACACTGTGGCACAGGCCGGGGGAAAGCTGCGCGCCTTCGATTTCACGCCTGACTTTCGAATGCCATATACGTTCTGGGCGGGATTAATCGGCGGAGCCTTTTTGACCACGGCCAGCCACGGCACCGACCAGCTCATTGTGCAGAGGCTGCTGGCCGCGCGAAATCAGCGGCAGTCGGTCGCCGCGTTACTGTCGAGCGGAATCGCCATCCTGTTTCAGTTCGCGCTGTTCCTGCTGGTCGGCGTCATGTTGTTTGCGTTCTACCGCATGCCGTCGGCGACGTTCGGCAAGGCCGACAGAATTTATCCGACCTTCATCGTCACCCAGATGCGGCATGGGATCTCGGGATTGCTGGTCGCGGCGATCCTGGCGGCGGCCATGTCGAACCTGAGTGCAGCCCTCAACTCCCTCTCTTCCAGTTCGATCGTCGATTTCTATCTGCGCCGGCATCCGCAAGCGGATGAGCGGCGGCGCGTGCGACTCTCCCGATGGGCAACGTTGCTTTGGGCTCTGGTGCTGTTTGGCTTGGCGGTGCTGTCGCTGCACAAGGCCGGACGCGTGGTCGAAGTCGGCCTGCAAATCGCGTCCGTAGCCTACGGCGCCCTGCTGGGCGTGTTTCTGCTGGGAGTGCTGACCCGGCGCGCAAACCAGAGCGGCGCCATGATCGGCATGCTGTGCGGGTTTGTCACGGAGCTCTACTTGTGGTTATGGACGAGCGTGCCTTGGACTTGGTGGGTCGCCATTGGAACCGCGGTGACGTTTGCGGTGGGTTACGCGTGCAGCCGGATCCAGAACGATGGCGCGTCTGTGGATAGGATGTGATCGTGGGCGCACATACAGGCATGCGCCAGCCGGTGCAAGCTATACTTCCACTCCAGCATGCCAAATAGGCCTGAGCAGTCCCGCCCCGACCTCGCCCGCGACCTGGGCGTCAGCCACGCCAGCGCGGTGGTGGTGGGAACCATTATCGGCAGCGGAATTTTCCTGGTCCCCACCGAAATGATGCAAGCGGTCGGCTCAGCCAAGCTGGTGTATCTGGCATGGCTGGTGGGCGGTTTGCTGTCTTTCTTCGGTGCGCTCACCTATGCCGAGCTGGGGGCCATGAAGCCGCAGGCGGGGGGCGAATATGTTTATGTGCGCGACGCCTACGGCCCCATGGCCGGGTTTCTGTATGCCTGGACGTGGTTCGTCATCGCCAAGCCCGCCTCCATCGCCACGATCACCATCGGCCTCGTGCGCATCCTGGGGACCTTTTCGGTGTTTGCGATCTTCTCGAAAGACATCATCGCCAATCCATTTGCGGTGAGCTATGGGCAATTGGTCGCGATCGCAGCCGCCGTCCTCATCTCTCTTCTCAATTACGTCGGCATCAAGAAGGCGGGAGAGTTTCAATTGGTGTTCACAATCCTAAAGGTGGCTATCATCCTGGGGATCGTGTTCATCGGCTTCAGCTACGGCGCCGGCGCCTGGAGCAATTTCGCGGGAAGTTACAGCGCCGCCAAGGGAGGGATCACGGGCTTCATGGCGGCCCTGGTGGCCGCGCTCTGGGCCTATGACGGATGGAACGATCTGAACATGGTGGCGGGAGAAGTCCGCCGGCCCGAACGCAATATCCCCATCGCCTTGATCGTCGGAGTGGCCATGGTGGGCGCTCTCTACATGCTGGTAAACGCGGCCGTGCAATATGTTCTGCCTGCCAGCGCCATCGCTGCCTCCCCACGTCCGGCTTCGGACGCCATCGGCTTGGTCCTGGGCCCCTTCGGAGCCAGCATCGTGTCCGTCGGCATGGCGATCTCCATGCTGGTTACGCTCAACGGCACGACCATGAGCGGAGCGCGCGTACCCTTCGCCGTGGCCCGCGACCGTTACTTCTTTTCTGCGCTGGCCGAGGTCCACCCCCGCTTTCACACGCCCTCAACGGCGATCATTGTGCAGGCCGTGCTCTCGATCATTCTGCTGCTCCTGGGCGGAAACTTTCGTCAGCTGTTTTCCCTAGCCATCTTTGCCGAGTGGCTGTTCTACATGATTGCGGGCAGCACCATCTTCGTTTTCCGAATCCGCAACCCAGAAGCGGTTCGGCCTTACCGCGCATGGGGCTATCCGGTGGTGCCGGTGCTGTTTGTCATGGCTTCGGCGGTGCTGCTCTACTACACCTTCACCGATAATCTGCGTAATTCCGCACTGGGCAGCCTGGTGATTCTGGCAGGAATACCGGTTTTCTACGCCTTTGCCCAGCGACGGCCGGTCTGAGGCGGTTGTTCTGCCACCGGCGGCCCGTATTGGGCCGATTCCTCCTTCTGCAAACCCCTGGTTACCTTCGTACAAGGGCGGCGGGCACGTTTACCCCTCTCCCTGTCTCCCGTACCTTAAAGATTCCACCCGCAGCACACTCCCCAGGCTCGGGTCCCCCTTTTGGAGCTTATGCATGGCTACGTCCCGCAACTTTCAGTTGGGGCTCCTGCCGGAGCGCAAGATCGACTGGCGCACGCTGGCCACCAGCTACGGCTTGGAGATTCTCCTCCTCCTGTTTCTGATCAATATCGGCCTCATCTGGCCGGAGCGGCTGCAAATTGTACGCAAGTATCACGTTACCGAACTCGTACCCATGCCGAGCCTGCAGCCGAAGCCGTTCCAGCCCAAGGTCCCTGAGGTCGTGCATGCCAAGCTCCTGCCGCCCGCGCCTGTCTTCCCCACTGCCAAGCTGACGGTCCCGCGGGACGTTCGCACCCGTCCGCAAGCTGAGGTGGCGCCTCCCAAGATCGTAGTCAACAGTTTCGCGCCCGCCGCGCTGAAGCAGGTTTCCGGCGGGGCCCGGCCGGCGCTGGTGGTTCACACCGGAGAATTCGGCAGTTCGGCCACTCCGACCGTGAATGCCCCCATCCAGAAGGTGCAGACCGGGGGCTTTGGCGATCCCAACGGGGTCCCGGGGCAGGGCAAACCGAACGCCAAGCTGGTCATCGCCAGCACTGGATCCTTTGATCTGCCGCAAGGCTCCGGCCAAGGCAACGGCACCGGCGGGACAAGAGGGATCAAGGGCACAATCGCCAGCGCGGGTTTCGGCAACGGAATCGCACAACCGGGCCAGGGCGATGGCCGCAGCAACGGGCGCGGCTACGGCGGGGGAGTACAGACCGCCGGTTTTGGTGCGCAGCAAGTTGCGCAACCCGCAGCCCGGCCACAGCCCCAGGTGGACAGCGGACCGCCCACCACTCCGGTGGAGATCACCTACAAGCCCAACCCGGTTTACACCCCGGAAGCTCGCCAGCTCAAGCTCGAGGGTGAGGTTCTGCTGGAAGTCAGGTTCACTGCGACTGGCCAGTTGCACGTGAACCGGGTAGTGCGAGGTCTGGGTCACGGATTGGATGAGGCCGCGATCGCGGCCGCGAACAAGATGCGCTTCAAGCCCGCTTTGCGCAATGGAGTGCCGGTAGATTCGACAGCCATCGTACATGTGGTTTTCCAGTTGGCGTACTGACATTGGGTATTGACAAAGAGAGGAACAGAGTTATGCGTACTTCGCAATGGATGGTCACCGCTTTCCTGCTGGTTTCGCTGAGCGCCCTGGCACAGCAGACGGCGGGCCAATCGTCATCCCAGACTCCGGCGGATCAGCCGGCGGCGCAAACCTCGCAACCGGCCAATGCCGCTGCGGCGCCCGCCACATCAGCGCAGCCCGCGACGTCACCGGCACAGATCGCAGCGCCCCCCACCACGATGGATCAGGTGGTGGACCGCGCCATCACCCGCGAGCATGCATTGATGGATATGCTCAAGACCCGTACGCCGCTCGTCGAGACCTATCTGCAGAACCTCAAGCTTGACCCGCAGCTCGGCCCCGTGCCCAAAGAAGACCACTACTTCCTAGGCCGCCTCGACATGGCCGAAACTGTGGACCGGCGCGACTACCTTTCGAAAGATACGAGCTTCCAGTCCCGCATGCTGGGTGGCTTCAGCAAGCTCTTCAAGTTCGAATATAAGCCCATGGGCTTCTCGTGGATGATCTTCGCCGATCGCGAGGACTTCGACCGCCAGCACTACGATTTCAAGTATGTGCGCCGCGAGTTCCTGGGCGATGTGCGCTGCATCGTGTTCGATGTGACCCCCAAGAAAGATGCCGGCAAAGGCCGCTTCCTGGGGCGCATCTGGGTGGAAGACCAGGATTACAACATCGTGCGTCTGAACGGCACTTACGCTCCTCGCCCCAGGAACTCCTACTTTTTCCACATGGACAGCTGGCGCTTGAACCTGATTCCCGGCTACTGGGTGCCTTCCTACATTTACAGCGAGGAGGGGGACTTCAGCTACGGCTCCAAGGACAAGATGGCCTTCAAGGCGCAGAGCCGCATCTGGGGTTACGACCTGAAGAAAAACGGCAAGGAAGACGAACTCACGCAAATCAACGTGGACTCCACGGTGAAGGACGAGAGCGCGGCGGCCCAGGATGCATCTCCGCTGCAGGCGCAGCGCGAATGGCAGCAGCAGGCGGAAGACAACGTGGTCGAGCGTTTGCAGAATGCCGGCTTGCTGGCTCCCGAAGGCGAAGTTGACAAGATCCTGATGACCGTGGTCAACAACCTGGAAGTCACCAACAACATCGAACTACCCCGGCCGATCCGCACCCGGGTCATGTTGACGACGCCGCTCGAAACCTTCAGCGTCGGCAACACCATCATCGTCAGCCGCGGCTTAATCGATGTGCTTCCCGATGAGGCCAGCCTGGCCATGGTGCTGTCGCATGAACTGGCGCACATCGTGCTGGGCCACAACCTGGGCAGCAAGTTTGCCTTCAACGATCGCATGCTCTTCTCCGACGAATCCACCTATCAGAACTTCGGATTCCGGCATGTGCCGGAAGAGGAAGCCGCCGCCGACAAGAAAGCGATGGAAATGCTGAAGAACTCGCCCTACAGCCAGAAGCTGGAGACGGCGGGATTGTTCCTGAAGGAATTGGCCACGCGGGCGCCGGAGCTCTCCGCCCTGCTCACCGCCCACCTGGGCAACAACTTCACCGACACCAAGGGGCAGATCGACCGCATGAACATCCTGATGAGTTCGGCGCCGGCGCTGGATGACAACAAGCTGGACCAGATCGCGGCCCTGCCTCTGGGCGGGCGCGTGAAGCTCAATCCCTGGACCGACCAGGTCGAGCTGATCAAAACCGCGCCGGTGGCGATCACTTCCGCGCGCGACAAGATGCCGTTTGAAGTCACCCCCTTCTTCCCGCGGCTCACCCGCATGATGAGCGGCGGAGAAGCAGGCAACTCAACCACCGCAGCCAACACGGCTCCCGCCAACTAGCGGGAACCCTGAATCCACAAGTTGAAGTAAGCGAAGCCGGGCCCGGAAGCAATTCCGGGATTCCCGGCTTTCGTCTTGTGATCGAAGCGACCTACCGCAGCGCTGTGGGCATTCTGGTACGGGGTCATCCCGAAGACCGGCGTTCTTCAGCCGGGCGAGGGATCTGGCGAGCAGCGGCGCTGGCCTCTGCTGGTCCACGCAAGATCTTTCGCCCTCTCGGGCTCAGGATGACGCCGGGAAAAAATGGTGCGAGACCACAACACTGAAGCGCTGCGCCGCCCCAAAACCATCGCGAGAAATGGACACGCTGCTTACGGGGTGCAGTGGAAGATGCGAGCCGGCAAAATGTTGAGCGGCTGAAAATTCTGCTGCACCGTTCCGAAGCTCGATTCCAGGTAGGGCAGTACCGTGCGGGTGAACTGGTAGATCAGCAGAGCGCCGTCTTCGCCCAGAACCTGGCGGGTCTCCTTCACAATCTCGCGGCGGGCCGAGTCTGGCATGTTGCTGTAGGGAATGCCCGAGATAATGTAGTCGGCGTGCGCCAGACCCAGGCCGGCCAGTACACTGCGAACCTCGCAGGCCGAAGCATGCGCTACGTGCAAACGCGGATCGGGGATATGCTGCTTCAGGAACGCGACAAACTCTTGATTCAGTTCCAGCGCCACGAGTGTGGCGTCGGGTCGCATCCGCTTCAGGATCTCCTGCGTAATCGTGCCCACGCCCGGCCCATACTCCACCACCACACCAGCCCTTTCCCAATCCACTTGCGAGAGAAGATCGTTTACCAGAAAACGGGAGCTGGGCACCAGGGAGCCCAGCATGGCGGGAAATTTGAAGAAGTTGCGCGCGAATAGAAACATGCGCGACGAAGCCGGCGCCAGCAAACTATAACCCTGCAGTTTTGGCATTTCCTGAATTCCTTGATTCAAACGGGGATATTCCCACTGGCAAACATACAGCAGATCGTCAGCGTGTGCTAATTTTTAGCAGCAACAGGGTAAACAAGCGAAGAGTACTTTGGTCATCTCAGCATAGGGGGCTTGGCCGCCCGGCACCTTGCACAAGGCAAGTGCTTGGGCCCAGAATCGTGGTCATAGCCTCGTATCTCCAGAAACACGGAAACTCGTAAAGGATTATCGTCTTGCGGACCTGGTCGTTCACCTGCTTGAAGTTGGTTTGGGGAATCTACCTGGTCCTCACCTCGATCTACTGCCTGCTGGCGTTTCTGCCGTACACCTATTTTGCCTTCATCAAGGCCCCGGCCTACGAATGGATGCCGTGGTTCGCGCACCATCACGGACTGCTCTATGGGTTTGGCTTGCTGGCATCGGCGATCGCGGTTTGGCCGATGAAGAAAAGCCGCGGATATTTTCTGCTCTTGGCTACGCTCGCCCTGGCAGGCGTTTACCTCGCCGCACGGCCGTTCATGCCGACGCTGCAGAACACGTGGACCGCCTACTGGTGGAGTCTGGCAGCGCTGGCGCCGCTGGTTTTGACCGCAGCCCTGGATATCAAGCAGCAATGGGGTTCATTCGGGGACGAGGACAGCGACGGCTCCCTGCTGGTGTACTCGAGCGCGATCATGGTTGCCATCGTCGTCGCGTTGCTTTACGGCGCAGGCGTGGAGGTACACACATACGTTGAGCGGAAGTCGGTGAGTTTCGACTCCGCTCGACTGGAGCTCACGGCCTGGAGCGTGATTTCGCACATCCTGGTCGCGATCATCGTGCTGTCCGTCCTGAATCTGATTCGCCTCGTGGCCCAGCAAACCCGCCACCCCAGGGCCTTGAGCCTGGTGCTCACCGGACTGACGGTTTTCGCGGTGCTCTGGACGATCCTGGTTCGTTTCCTGAATAGTGCCCTGACCTTCGAGGGCATGGCGGCGCATGTTTACGCGGCGTCTCTGGCCGCCGCACTGACCCTTTTTCTCACTTCCCTGGTGCTGCCCTTCTTGAGCTTTGAACGGACTCTTGAGCCCCGCGAAGGTCGCGGCCGCAAGCTTGTACCTCTGATCGCCGCCTTGCTCGTCTCCGGGCTGGCTGTGGCGCTGCCCACTCTCATCGTCGGGGGAGACTGGAACGGGGTGCTGCAACACACCTTCACGTTGTTCTTCTGGGTAACACTGAGCAGCTGTGTCTACATCCTCCGCCCTCGCCACGTGACCTACTCGGCGGTTACCATCCTGGGAGTGCTGCTGCTGGCGGGCTTCTGCTATAAGGGCCTGCAGGCGTCGGAAATCCTCTGGGCGAAACCGCTGGGCTCCACCGATGACGATGTGGCCCGCTCCATGGAAAAGTATGCGGCCCAGGATGCTTCCTTCCAACTGGCCCATTATGTCCTGGGCAACTCCCGCGATGTGCCCTGCGGCGACCTGTGCCGCATCCTGCGTGAATACACGAATATTCGCGGCGCGGAAGCGAAGACGGATGTGAACCTGGTGGACCCGCTTGTCGCCACCACTCAGCAGCGGCCGAACATCTTCATCTTCGTGATTGATTCGCTCCGTCCCGATTACCTGGGCGCCTACAACCCGAAAGCGGACTTCTCACCCAACCTGGACGTTTTTGCCCGCGACAGCCTCGTGCTGCACCGTGTTTACACGCAATACGCCGGCACCACGCTCTCCGAACCGGCGATCTGGTCCGGGGCCATGCTGCTGCACGCCCATTACATGCAACCGTTCTCCAAGGTAAACGGCCTGGAAAAACTAGCCAGGGCCGACGGCTACCAAATGGTGGTGAGTTACGACACGGTGCTGAGCCAGATTTTGTCGCCGGACGATGATCTGATCAAACTGGACACCGACAAGCCCCTCTGGAACCGCTTCGAAGTCTGCTCCACGGTGCAGCAGACCGAGAGTGTGCTTGACTCGCGGGCTGACAAGACGCGGCCGGTGCTGTTCTACGCGCAGCCCATGAACGTGCATCAGTTCGCCAGCAATGACATGCCGAGAATGACGGCCGCGAACTGGCGCATTCGCGCCGGCTTTGTCAATCGCATCGCCTACGAGGTGCACCAGGTAGACGACTGCCTGGGACACTTCTTCGCCTATCTCAAGGCCAGGGGCCTGTATGACAAGAGCATCATCATCCTGACCTCCGACCACGGCGATGCCACCGGCGAGTTTGGCCGTCGTAGTCACTCCGTCTCCATCTATCCGGAAGTTATGCATGTACCGCTGATCGTGCACCTGCCGGACACGATGCGAGGCAAGTTTGTCTACGATGACGAAGGTTTGTCCACTCTGACCGACATCACTCCTTCGCTGTATTACCTGTTGGGTCACCGTCCCATCCGCGCCAATCCGATTTTCGGCCATCCTCTGTTGGTCAAGGACCGGCGAGAATTGGACCAGTACCGGCGGGACGAGCTCTTTCTTGCCTCTGATGAACGCGCCGTGTACGGCCTGCTGGCGGACAACGGCAGGTTCTTGTACACGACCTACGACTCCCCGGCAAAGAGCTTCCTGTTTGACCTGAGCCGCGATCCCAACGCTGAGCACAACGTGCTCACTCCGCCCCTGAAGCAGCAGTATGACGAGCACATCATTCAGGAGTTGCACATGGTGGCAGACTTCTATGGCTACAAGCCCGGGGTTGGGACACTGCTGGCAGCAGCCCACTGAGGGAGGGAAAAGCCCTTAGCCGCAAAGCGCGCGAAGAGATCGCAAAGGACGCAAAGCAAGAATCCGACAGACAGGTTTGCTTTGCGCGCTTTGCGAAGCCTTTGCGCTCTTTGCGGTTAAGGTTTGGATTTGACTTTCCCCGGCAACCCCGCCGGATTTTCGTGGGTGCGCTCCCGGAATCCGCCTTTCATTCCGCTGGCGAGGCTTACGCTCGATTCGCCGAACCGGTCGCGCAGGCGATCGGCCGCGGAGAGCGCCTGGTTCCAGCGCTCGCGCCGCGAACCTTCGAGCAGATCTCCCTGACCTGCCTGCTTTTCAAAGGAAGAGGCATGCACGCCCAGCAAGCGGACCTCCGCGCCCCGGCGCCAGTGCTTGCGGAACAGTGCGCGCGTCTGTTCGAAGATCTCGGTGTCAAGTTGAGTTGAAGCAGACAGCGTATGAGCGCGCGTGATGGTGGTGAAATCCTTGTAGCGTAGCTTGAGCTGGATCGTCCGGGCGTACAGCCCACTCTCCCGCAAGCGGCGGCCTACCATCTCGGATAGCCGCATCAGGGTGGATTCCAACTGCTCGGCATTGGCGGTGTCTTCGTTATAGGTGTGCTCGTGGCTGATGGACTTGGCATCGGTGTCGGCGCCCACGTCGTTGTCGAACCATCCGCCGGTGTCTTCGCCCCGGGCTTTGCCGGCCAGCGCCAGTCCCCACTTGCCAAAACGCTCAGAGAGGAACGACCCATCAAAGCGGGCCAGATCGCCGACCTTCTGAATGCCCAGCGCATGCAGGTTCTGCTCGGTCACTTTTCCGACGCCGGGGATGTCCCGCACATCCAGGGGAGCCAGGAATTTGGCCTCCTGGCCGTGCACCACCCAAAGCACTCCATTGGGCTTGGCTTTGGCGGAGGAGACCTTGGCGATCAGCCGTGAGCTCCCAATGCCGATGGAGCAGTTCAATTGCGTCTCCGCCTTCATCTTCTGGTGCAGATGGTGGGCCGCTCGCAAAGGCGGGCCGTGCAGGCGCTGGGTTCCGGTCATGTCGAGATAGGCTTCGTCGATCGAGGCCATTTCCACCAGCGGCGAGAACGAGGTCAGTACGCCGTAGACCTTCTCCGAACACTCGCGATAGCGCTCGGGGTGGCCGTCCACGAAGATGGCGTGGGGACAGAGCTTGGCCGCAGTGCGCAGAGGCATGGCCGAGTGCACCCCGAATTTCCGCGCTTCATAGGAGGCGGCAGACACTACACCCCGCTCATTCCGCTGTCCGCCGACCACCACTGCCTTGCCCTTCAGAGTGGGATCGAAGAGTTCTTCCACCGAGACGAAGAACGCATCCATATCGACGTGGAAGATGGTTCGTTGAAAGGGAGCCATGGTGAAGCCGGGCAATGATTGAGATTCTAGCAGTCGCCGATGCGCATTACGCGGGTGGGGCCAGGCTTTCCCGGACAGGAACCAGTGTCGGATCGGGAATCGGTCACTGGCATATTGTTCGATTGATCTTGCGCAACGCTGGCTACTTTTGCCGATCCGGTGTATTCGGTTATCTGTACGTGGAGGTGAACTGTCTGCCCCCGTAGACACTTGCCTGCACGAAGGAACAGCGGTGCGCGCTCCCGCCGCCGTTGATTTCCCCCACTTCGCTCTGCCGGCCTGCCACCTTCACCTCCCGGGAGAGTCTCCGATGAGAAAGGCTTTCTTTGCTTCTGTGGTACTTATCCTGCTGTCGCTGATGTTCATCAGTTGCGAGAGCACCAAACATGTGGTCCCGCCCACTGTCAACGCGAATACCTTCACCTTCATTCGCGAGTTGGGAGGAGAATCAGTGGGAGCTGTGGCGCACCGCCAGCTCGATCCCTGGACCGTCCGCGGCCAGGGCCGAAACATGCTCAAAGCGCACCAGGGCAACGGAGTGAAGCCTTGGGACCTCAACATCGACCCCGGCACCGATTCGGTGGTCTTGATGCAGAACGATGGCACCAACGAAAGGGTCATTGCCAATCAGGCTGGCAAGTTCTACAGTGTGCAGCTTGCGCCCAAGGCGAAGAAGGGAGTGTTCGCCGCCGAGTCTTCCGGCTATGAGCAGGTGTTTGTAATCGGATTGACCGACCTCGACAATGTCGTGATTACTCAACTGACCACGGATTCCGAGAATCATGGCTATCCCCAGCTTTCCAATGACGGCAAACAAGTGGTCTTCATGAAATACGTTGACGTAGGTGACGGCTATGTCGTGCAGACCGCCATCATGAGCGTTTCCGGCGGGGCGGAGACCGTGATTTCAACCCCGACCATGTGGACCTATGCTCCCGCCTTCACTCCGGACGGCAAGATCATCTTCACCAACGACTATACCGGCCAAATCCACATGATGAATGCGGACGGCAGCGGGATGACAACCATCACGGCCTCCGAGGGAGTCTATTGGGATTACCACCCTTCGGTCTCTCCCGATGGCTTGACTGTCAGCTTTACCCGCAGTGGGGAAGGATATGACATTTACACGCAGCACTTGGATGGCACCAATCTCAAGCAGCTCACCACCGACGGCATGAGCTGGGACTCGTTGTATGTAAACAACAAGATCGTTTTTTGCTCCCATCGGGATGAGGCGTCGGGCAACGAAATGTACAGCATGAACCTGGACGGCACATCCCAAACACGGCTAACCAACAATAGTGTGAATGAATATTTCTGGTATTTCGACTGAGCGCGGTGAGTCCGAGGAGGTTGGCCGGACATCGCCCTGTGGCGCCGCGTTTCTGACCTCCTGAGCGCGGCGGCGGAAGGCTTAAACCGCAGAGTTCGCATGGACCACGGAGGGAAGTCCCTGGGAACAAGCGACTGTTCTCCACGTCCTTCGCGGCCCAGCTCAGCGTGCTCTGCGGTTTAAGATTTTGCTGTAAAAGCTGCAGACTACGCTGCCCCGGCCGCCCGCCCCTGCCGCACCCGCTCGTAGATGCGGACGTACTCCTTGGCGGAAGCGTTCCAGGAGAAGTCCTTGGCCATGCCGTTGCGCATCAGCACCTGCCAGGAACCCTGGTCGCGATAGGCTTGCAGCGTCTGCTTGATGGTGAGCAGCAAGGCTTCGCCGCTGTATTCGCTGAACTTGAAGCCGGTGCCTTTGCCGGTGCGCGCGTCCCAAGGCTCGATGGTATCGTCGAGACCGCCGGTGGCGCGGACAATTGGAACCGTTCCGTACTTGAGGCTGTAGATCTGGTTCAACCCGCAAGGCTCGTAGCGGGAGGGCATCAGGAACATGTCGCTGCCAGCTTCGATCTTGTGTGCCAGAACGTTGTCGTAAGCAACTTTGACGGCAATCTTCTGCGGAAATTGTTTCTGCAGGCGCAGAAACATCTCCTCATATTGCCTGTCGCCGGCGCCGAGGGCGACCACAATCATCTCCTCGCGCGCCAGCCGGTCCATGACTTGCGCGATAAGATCGAACCCCTTCTGCGCGGCAAAGCGGGAGACGATGCCGATCACCGGCAGGCGCAGATCGGCATTGGTCACGCCGAAAGCAGCGAGCAGGTCCTGCTTGCACAGAGCTTTGCCGCTCAGGTCCTCTCGCGAATACTTGGCTACGCTGAACTTGTCGGTCTGTGGGCTCCATTCGTCATAGTCCACGCCGTTCAAAATGCCGGTAACTGTCGCGGCCCGGTCGCGCAGCACGCCTTCCAATCCGAAGCCGAATTCCGTGGTCTGAATTTCCTGGCTGTACTTGCGGCTGACCGTAGTAATGAAGTCGGAATACACCAGCGCGCCTTTGAGGAAGTTCACATTGCCGAAAAATTCCATCTTGGAGATGGTGAACAGGTCCCAAGGCAGGGTCAGCAGGGGCAGGGTATCCGGCGAGAACAGGCCCTGATAGCCCATGTTGTGGATGGTAAATACCGTGGCCACGTCGCGGAAGGCCGGGTCTTCCGCGTATTGGGTGCGCAGCAGGACGGGCACCAGCGCCGACTGCCAATCGTGACAATGGAAGACCTGCGGCACGCCAAGAATCTTGCTGGCCTCCAGCACCGCGCGAGAAAACAAGGCAAAGCGCTCGGCATTGTCGGGGTAATCCCCGGCGGAGGTTCCGTAAAGAGCGTCGCGGTCGAAATAAGGCGGATACTCCACGAAATAAAAGCGGACGCCGGAGGCATGGTTGCCGCCACTGACCACCGAGCAGAAGCGGTAGCGGTCATCGAAGGGCACGGTGATGCTGCGCATCACCGTCTGGGGATCATTGAGCTTCGTTTGGCGGTAGCGGGGAAGGTAAACGCTGACCTGGTGTCCCATGGCGGCCAGCGCGCGCGGCAGGGCACCCACCACGTCCGCCAGCCCGCCGGTTTTGGAAAACGGTACGCATTCCGAGGCCACGAAGGCAATATGCATGGAAGACCACTCCTCCAAGGTGCGAGCCGCCCCAGCGCAGGCTATGATAAGCATGTGCCCATGGCACACCACGCCCGTGCAGCAGCACTCGCGGGATGACTGGCCAGTCTAAATGCCGGGAAGAAAGAGGGTCAACGTGCCAAAGGTCTCTACCTCGCGTCCCCGCCGTTCCAGACCCAAGCTCGGTCAGCACTACCTGGTCCAGGACTCGGCCGCCCTGCGCATCGTGGACGCGCTGGGAGATGTTTCGCAAGGCACCGTCCTGGAGATCGGCCCGGGCCGGGGCGCGCTGACTTCCCTGCTGGCCAGACGGGCACGCCGGCTTATCGCCGTCGAACTGGACCGGGTGCTGGCCGCGCAGCTGCGTATGCAGTTTGCTTTGGCCTCCAACGTCGAGATCATTGAAGGCGACATCCTCACCATTGACTTGGACACGCTGTTCGGGCCGAAGCCCGGCAGCACCCGCCCGGGAATGGAGCTCGCCCCGGAACGCGTTCGCGTGGTGGGCAATCTGCCCTATTACATCACCTCCGACATTCTGTTGCGCCTGTTTGCCTACCGGCAGTACTTCGAAACCATTGTGATCATGGTGCAGCGCGAGGTCGCCGACCGGCTGGCGGCGCCGCCGGGCGGCAGCGAGTACGGCTTGCTGTCGGCGACGACGCAGCTCTACGCCAAGGTCGAAACCCTGTTCACGCTGCCGCCGGGAGCGTTTTCCCCTCCACCCAAAGTACAGTCCACAGTGGTCCGGCTCACTGTGGCGCCACGGGTCGAGAGCCTGCGCGTGGTGGAGGAGGATTTCGTCAACTTCCTCAAGCTGTCGTTCGGACAAAAGCGGAAAACTCTCTGGAATAACCTTAAGTCGCAGTACCAGCCGGCGGCTCTGCGAGCAGCGCTGGAGAAATCCGGGGTGAAGCCCGACCTGCGCGCGGAAGCCTTGTCTCTGGAAAAGAGCGCGGCCTTGTTCCGCGCCCTGGCGGCGGCCAGCCCAGGCGACTGACCCGCCGCTCGCCACTTTCGCCTGCAGAAGCGAGGTGTCTTATGAGTGCGACGGTACGCCCTCCGGCTGTCGCCGGACGCTTCTATCCCCAAAATGCCAATGTGCTGCTGGCCGACGTCCAGTCTTACCTCTCACCGCAGCAGGAAGCCGTCTCCGCTGTCGGCTGCGTAGTTCCCCATGCTGGCTACATGTATTCCGGTCATGTTGCGGGCGCGGTCTTTGCCCGCTTGCATGTCCCGCGCCGTTGCATCCTGATGTGTCCCAACCACACTGGCATGGGCCATGCGGTTTCCATCATGAGTTCGGGGACCTGGGAGACACCGCTGGGCCCGGTAGCGATCGACGGCGAACTGGCTGACACCCTCAAGCAACAATTCCCGCTGCTGACCGAGGACGCCTCCGCTCACCGCAGCGAGCATGCCGTGGAGGTGCAGTTGCCGTTCCTGCAGGCGCGACGTCCGCATTTCAGCTTCGTGCCCATCGCGCTGGGCACCGGCCAGTTCGAGGTGCTGCAGGCCCTGGGCGAGGCCATCGGCGACGCCGTCGAGGCCCAGAGCGAGGCCGTGCTGATCGTCGCCTCCAGCGACATGAACCATTACGAGAACGACAAAGTCACGCGCGTGAAAGACCACAAGGCCATTGAGCGCATCCTCGCACTCGATCCCCGCGGATTGTTTGATGTGGTCATGAAAGAAGACATCAGCATGTGCGGCTTCGGCCCAGCGGTGGCTATGCTGACGGCGGCAGTGCAACTGGGCGCCACCAAAGCCGAACTCGTCCGCTACGCCACGTCAGGCGACGTTTCCGGAGACCGCAACATGGTGGTGGGATACGCCGGAGTGATGGTGAGGTAGAAGTAGCGCTGGCGACGATAGCTGATGGAGGCTGCCCTGCGCCTGGGATTTGACGCAACGCAGGGCGCACGCAACCCTTCCGGATTCAGTTTTCAGCTTGAGCCTCTGGCGCTACAATCGTCAGGCCATGCCCGCTACCGACTCCAACCCATCATCGGAATCGCCGCGCGGCCGACTGAAAGTCTTCCTCGGCTACGCCTCCGGCGTCGGCAAATCGTTCCGCATGTTCGACGAAGCGCGGCGCAGGAAGGAGCGTGGCCAGGACGTCGTCGTGGGAGCCCTTCAGCCCGAGGTGCCGCCCGAGATCAAGCCCCTATTGAATTCCCTGGAGGTAGTTCCCACCCTGGAGGTAGAGGGTGTGCCGGTCATTGACGTGCCGGCGATCCTCCGCCGTCATCCCCAAGTGTGCATTATCGACGGGCTGGCATACGACAGTCCGTGGGGCCGTCATGCCCATCGCTGGCAGGATGTCGATGAACTGCTCTCGGCGGGGATTACGGTTGTCGCATCGGTGAACCTGCAGCACATCGATGACCACCGCGAGAGCGTCGAGAAACTCACGGGGCAACCGGTCGCGGAGACCGTTCCCCGGGACTTTCTGAACACCGCGGATGAGATCGTCGTGGTGGATGCTCCCACCGAAGGAGCGCCACCCGAGCTTTCCGAACTCCGCCAGATGGCCCTGGTTCTTTCGGCGGACGTGGTTGACGCCGCCCTGCAGCGCTACCTGCAGGCCCATGAGATCGAGCCGGGGTGGCGGACGCAGGAGCGCTTTCTGGTGTGTCTGACCGGCCGGGCCGACGCGGATCGTATGATAGCCAGCGCCCGGCAAAGTGCCGCCCGCTTTCACTGCGACGTCGTGGCCGTCTCCGTGAAACAACCCAACCTCTCGGACGCTGAACAGAAAGCGATGGAAGAGAATCTGGCGCGCGCGCGCGCCGCAGGCGCCCGAGTAGATGTGCTCGAGGGGCACGACCCGGTGGAAACGATCGTGCAATATGCCCGCTCCCACGGAGTCACCCAGATTTTTGTCGGGCACAGCCTGAAGACCGATTGGAGAACCCGCTTGTGGGGAAGCCCCTTGAGCCGCTTGATCCGCGCCGCAGAAGGCATGGACGTCCGCGTCTTCCCCCATTAAGAACAAAGAGCCTTTACCATGACTGACCTGACTACTGCTGCTGTCGGCCATCTCAAAATCTATCTCGGCTACGCTCCCGGTGTCGGGAAAACCTATCAAATGCTGGAAGATGCCCGCGAGTTGAAGGCCCGCGGAGTCGATCTGGTAGTCGGCTCTGTGGATCCCCGCGGCCGCCAGGACATTCGCGACCGGCTTGAGGGACTGCCCGTCATTCCCCTCCTCCGCGTCACGCACCGGAGCGGCGCCAGCTACGAACTCGACGTTGAGGCCATCGTGAAACGACGCCCGCGGGTCTGCGTCGTAGACCAACTGGCGCATTCCAACGCTCCCGGCCTGGACCGGCAGAAGCGCTGGCAGGACATTCAGGTGCTGCTGCAGGCCGGCATCGACGTGCTTACGACGATGGACGTGCAGGACCTGGCAAGCCTGAGCGATCAGGTCTGGCAACTCACCGGACGGCGCATTCGCGAGACCGTGCCGGACTGGTTCTTCCAGCAGGCGGACGAAGTCGTGCTGGTTGATGTCACGCCGCGAGCGCTGCTCCATCGCCTGGAGAGGGGCGCGATCTTTCCGCCGGACCGGGTGAAGGCGGAAGCCGAGGGCATCTTCCAGGAACCGGTTCTCTTTGCCTTGCGGGAGTTGGCAATTCGGCAGACCGCGCAGGCGCTCGAAGCCCGGCAGACCGGAAAGACACAACCCGCGGAGGCGCATGGGCAGAAGATTCTGGTGAACATCACTGCCGATCCCTCCACGGCCATGCTGCTGCGGCGTGCCCGGCGTGTGGCGGACCACCTGCAGGCGATTTGCATGGCGGTGTATGTCTACTCCAAGCAGGAGTCGGAAGCCCTGCCGGCAGAAGACCGGCCAACGGTCGAGCGCCACCTGCGCTTTGCGGAGAACCTTCACATCGCCACCAAGATCCTCCACGGCAAAGACCGCGCACAGACCCTGGTGGACTATGCGCGCAAAAACGGCGTCACCCAGATATTCCTGACCCGCGATACCGCTCCCCGCAGGCGCTGGTTCCCGGGCCTCGACTTCACCGAACAGGTCCTGCAGCAGGCGACGCAGATGGAAGTCACCGTGGTCTCCGGCTCCAGCCGCCACGGCCGGGCAGCGTCGCCCTACCCGGAGGACGAGGCCGGGGCCCTGATGCACGCCGGCTACGTCCGTATCTCGCCGGACACTACGGTCGAAGAGGCCATCGCTCAGATCCGGCAGCAGGCTGGGAGCGTGGAGATGATCTACTACGCGTACGCGCTGGACGAGGGCCAACACCTCCTGGGGGTGGTCTCATTCCGCGAACTGATCTCGGCGGAACGATCGAAGAAAGTCCGCGAGGTAATGCACACCGACTACGTTTATGTGGAGGAGGACACGGACCAGGAAACGGTGGCCCAATTGCTGGCCAAGCGGCGCCTGCTGGCCGTGCCCGTTCTCGATCCGGAAGGCCACATGGTGGGCGTCGTCACCAGCGCCGATGTGGCGGGAGTGGTGCAGGAAGAGGCCGGCGAAGACATTCTGAAGATCGGCGGCATGGAAGCGTTCGAGGGCCCGTACCTGGACGTCACCTTCGGACACATGGTGCGCAAACGCGCCGGATGGCTGGCGATTCTGTTTATCGGCGAGATGCTGACCGCCACCGCCATGGGTTTCTTTTCCAAGGAAATCGAACGCGCCGTGGTGCTCGCCCTCTTCATTCCGCTGATCATCAGCAGCGGCGGGAACTCCGGCTCGCAGGCGACCACGCTCGTCATCCGCGCCATGGCCTTAGGAGAGATCCGGCTGCGGGACTGGTTTCGTGTCATTCGGCGCGAGCTTGCGGCCGGCCTTGCCTTGGGAATGATTCTTGGCGTCATCGGCGTGTCGCGCATCCTCCTCTGGCACACACTGCGCGGGACATACGGCGAGCACTATCTGGTGGTCGCGCTCACTATCGGATGCAGCCTGATCGGGGTGGTGCTGTTCGGGACCACGGCCGGTTCCATGTTACCGTTCGTGCTTCGCCGCTGCGGCCTGGATCCCGCCAGCGCATCCGCCCCCTTTGTCGCGACGCTGGTGGATGTCAGCGGGCTGGTCATCTATTTCACGGTAGCTAGCATTATTCTGCGGGGAATCTTGCTCTAGGCCCGTTGACCCACGCAGCCTGCGGCCGGGGACAGCGCGCTTAGGGCTTCTCGCGCCGAATCGGGAATCTTCCCTCATCATCGTAGTAAAGTTTGCGCTCGAAATCTGACTTCGCCCCCGGAACCGGCTTCTCCCCTTGTGAGCTGACGCGCGGAGCATCCGCTGCCGCTGCCAGCGGATTCTTCGTCGTGTACATCGCTTCGTCGAGCAGGCCGCCCGATGGCGCTTTGGCCACGGCGAAGACACCGAATGGATTTCCGTTGGTGTAGGAGACGCTGATGTAATCCGCCACCATCGGCCCCAAGTCGGAATTCGGCAGCCAACTTAGATGCATCGGCCCGGCAATCTGTGCGCCTCCGGTCCAGGTCTTGCCACCGTCTTCGGAAGTCACAAAACCCACGTCCAGCTGGCAAGTGGAGAATGTGCAATTGGCCTTCGGATAGTAGTAATAGACCACGGTCAGGTGCGCTGTGTCGCCGGAGGTGTCGTGGTCCACGCCGATGCCGGGAAGGAAGTGGTCCACGGTGCTGGTGGCGGGATCAATGGGAATACGGCTAGGCGCGGTCCAGGTCTGGCCGTCGGCGGAAGTGCTCATCACGATATCGTTGGAGCTGCAGCCGGCGCGAAAGCGGCAATCCGCCCAGACCACAAGAATCTTTCCCGCGCCATCAATTTCCGCTGAGGGCAAATCGAAATCGCGCAGGCCACCTGCCACCAGGTGTTCGTCAATGCCGGAGACGGTCACGCTGCGTCCCCAGGTTTGCCCGCCATCGGTCGAGCGAAAGGCGAAAATGCCGCCGTTTGCAAATGGCACGACCACCGTCCCGTTGGGCTGCACCAGGGGCTGGCCCCCGAGGCCGCGGGCGCCGTCTGCGGACGGCTTGCCCGGGCTCCAGGTCGCTCCGCCGTCGCTCGAGGTGCTCATCAGCACCAGGCCGGTGCTGGCCGCCGCGTCCCACTCTGTATAGCAGTTGCCATAGAAGGGACTGGTGGAACTGTTGTCGCACACCGTCCAGTTCTTGTCGTCGTTGTGGGTCTTATCCACGATGATCGGTTTTCCCCAGCGGATGCCGTCGCGTGAGCGGCTCACGGCCACGTCGCCGACCGGATTGATCAGCGGCAGAGTCGAGATCATCCACACGCCATGTTTGGCGTCGAAAGCCACCGAAGGATCAGCAGCGCCGTAGTAAGGGCCGTTCTTGTAGTTCACTGTCAGGCCGGGAAGGTAGCCGAATTTCCAGCTGATGCCGCCATCCGTGGAGGTGGCGAACCCAACGTCGGCACTGCCCCAGCCGATGGTTCCCGGCCGGCGCCCCACGTGGAACGCGCTCACGATGGTCGAGCCCCAGGAGAAGGTGTCCGGCTCGACTTCGGTCCGGTGCACGCTGTCGGAGTTCGTGAATCTATCAATGCTGATCTTCACCAGCGGATTCTGGGCGAGAGCTGGGGGCGTCGTCGCAAGCGAAACAGCCAGCACTACAAAGGCGAACCTATTCCCGGGGAGTGTTCTCATGAGGTCGTCCTTCTGCGCTGAGATTGGGGGCACGGCAGAGCCGTTGCGGCTACATCCGGCGGCCTGGGCGCGGCGCGCGCGGCGAGTCGTGTCCGGCACTATATCCCGCGGGCGGCCAGCCTGTCTACCGCTCTGAGCCCGCGACCGGGACGTGTTAGCAGATGAGCTTGAGTCCCCTATAGAGTCGGAACCTTTCATCTGGAGTCACCACCGGAATTTTCTCCGCCGACGCGTGGGCGATGATCTGCCGGTCAAAGGGGTCGACCGCAGACAAAGCGGGCGACCCGAAGGTCGCCCACTGGACTAGATAAGCAGTATCCCTACTTGTGCGGGACCGCGTGCGGCGCTGGCGTGGAGTGCGGTGCCGGCATGGAGTGCGGCGTGGATGCAGGCGCGCTCATGCGCGGGCTGACGCGTGGTGCGGGGGTTGCCGTCCGCGGACTGGATGCCGGAACCGCTCCCCTCGACGGCACGACCGGAGCCGTGTGAATCGTGGCAGTGGCCACGCCCCTCTGCTTCACAGTTTCCGAGACTTTCGCCAGATCGCGAATGCTGCCGCGCGGAATACCCAACCCAGCCGAATCCCTGCGAATAACCACCCGGCTCGGTGACACTCCCACCGGAACCTTCGGCCCGCGAGTCACGACCACAGTCTTGGTTCCCGAACCTGAAGGAGGCTGCGGCGGTTTAAAGCGCGGCGGCGGATTGACGACCCGAGGAGTCCCGTTCCATCCACCCCACGACGAACCCCGATAGACGGGCTGCCACATCCAGCCGTACGGGGGCATGTAATACCAGGAACCGTAATAGTACGGCATCCATCCCCAGGGGTAACCAGAGACCCACGTGTAACCAAAGCCGGGATAATAAACCCAGGCGCCATTCATGAACGGATCCCAGCCCGCGCCCGCGAAGTATGGTTGCCACATCCAGCCGTAGCCCGGCACGTCGTAATAGTTGCCGTAGTAGTTCAGATCGCTCATGCCGTAGCCGTAGGGCAAATCGTTGTACCCGGAAGAGCTGCCCTTGTTGCGATCATGGTACTGCTCTTGTTCCTTGTCCCAGGCATCGTAGGGATCAGACTCCAGGTTCTTGGCCAGCTTGTACTTGTCGCTGTCCGCCAGATCGAAGGTCGCCGACTGCTTCTTCTGCACGACCAGCGTGCCCGAGGGCCCCTCGACACTTACGTCGCCTTTGAACACGGCCAGAGTGGCCTCGGTGTCGCCCATCTCGACGCGCAGATGCGCCGGCTGGCTCAGGGTCACCCCCTCATGGCCGAAGTTGAGGGTGAACTCATCGTCCTTGGCGCCGAGAAAGTTGAGATACGCGGTGCCTTCCTGCAGGCTTGCAGTCGAAGCCCGGCCGCCGGAGTCGCGCAGGGAAAGCATTGGAAACTCGATCACGGTGTTGGGAGTGATGCGCAGCGCGCTGCCGTCTTCAAACTCAATCTCGGCGCGCGCGTCGCTGTCCGTGCGGAGCTTGGTGCCCTGGACGATAGGCATGTTGAGGATCGCCTTTTCGTATCCTTGCCCGGTGTTTCGGTCGATCTGCACATTGCCTTGCAAATCGCTCAAGCGCACGATCCGCACCTGCGAATCGGCCCAAGACGGGATTGCCAGCAGCGAGCACGCCAAGCCCGCCAGCGTTAGGCCCAGCCTACGGATAGACATAGTTGTCTCCCGGGAATCTTCCCCTAACCAATTAGAACACGGAACGGTTGCCTTAGTTGCCCTCTTGCGGATCCCGCACCGGTTACGGGCGGGCCAGTGGTCGTTGGTCCGGTAGTCGTTGGCCTTCGACCACTTGCGGCCAGGGGGAGCAGGCGAGACTGCAACGGCTGCCACCGGATGGGTCAATCTAATGCATTGATTTCAGGTGGTTTGGCAAGGCGCAGGGCTAGGGCCGGGAAACGCCGGCGCTCACCAGCAAACGCTCCGCCCGGGCGCGAACCGGATTGATCACGGACTGGTCGGTGGCGATCTGCTGCAGCACCGGCGCAACCGCAGCCAGCTCCTCCAGGTCGCCTTGCTTCGCTAGTTCCTCCATGCGCTTGAGCTCGTCGTCGAGAGCGAGCTTCTGGTAGTGGTGGTAGTAGTCGAGCCGGCGTCCGAATTCCAGGGTAGTGGAGAGGTTCTGAAAGAGTTGTGTCAGCTGCTGGACGGCGGGAATGGTCGAGTAATTGTAGGTCGCCTTCGTATCTCTCTCCCCGTCCTTGTACGTCAGGGTCTTGGCCCCCGTGGAAGCAAGGCCTTTCTTCCGGGAATCCACCTGCCCTTCGAAATAATGGGCACGTCTCGCCAGTTCGAATACCCGCTTGCGGGTGGCCTCCGAGATCGCAAAGGTTACCTGGAATGCATCGTTGGCGGATTCAGGACTCAGTTTGGCGTCGGAGAAGTAGGTAGCGTTGCCGCTCGCCGGAATCATGATGGCGTACTTCTCGGGCTGGGATCCGGGGAAAACCAGACCGAACCCTACCGTAGGGACGACGGGCTCCTGCGCCCCGGCCAGAGAACACAATGCCAGCGCCAGAACCAGGAGAGAGCCGACGCGGCGTGACGCAAGTGCGGACATCATGGCGAATGACATGTACAAGGCATTATGCCAAAAAGCGGGCGGGCCTGATGATCGATCGAGGGCGTGCGTTCGGGCTGCCTGCGGCCGGCAGCATGCCGGCACTACGAATCCCTTGACAGTGCTGGGATTGGCACGTACTGTGACTGGACGGTAGTAGCGGTCAAATCTGCTCACAGGGGAGTTTTCATGCGCCTCTTCCCTTCTGTAAGACTGGCTTCCCTTCTGCTCGTTCTCATGCTGACAATTTCTGGATTCACTGCCCGAGCGGCAGCTGCGGGCAAGGCGGTTCCCAAGAACGTTGACGCCAGCGAACTGGCCGGCAACGAGGGCGAGACCGCGGTGGCGATCAATCAACTCCACCCCAACCAGCTCACCATTGTCACCAACTTGGGTAGTGCCTCGGGCTTGTTCCACGCCTGGAGCGGCGACAGCGGCCGAACCTGGAACCATGACATCATTTTCCCAGGGGCCTGCTGCGACGGACAATTGGCGTCCGATGAGTTCGGGAACATTTTCCTGGTCTATCTTTCAGGGAACATCCTGGTATCCATGGCGATCTCGACGGATGGAGGGGCCAGTTTCCAGTCGTTGCCGTTCGTCGCCACGGACGTGGGGGTGCCGAAAATCCCGTTTCGCAGCCTGGCTCCGTCCGGCAAGGCGGTGGGCGGCGACCAGCCTTCGATCGCCGCGGCCAAGGGCAGCGTGTGGGTATCGTGGACGGGGAACAACGGGATCATCCAAACTTCGGCGGCCAGCGTAACTGGGCTGGGACAGGTGGGGACCTTCAGCCCGCCGCAGGGTCTGCCTGGGCCGCACAATGTCGGCGATTATGGCGACATTGCGATCGGACCGCAGGGCCAGGTGTTTGTTGTGTATCAAAATCCGACAGGCGGAGAGGGGCCCGCCACCATCTATGGCGCCCTTGATCCGGATGGTCTGGGTCCTCAAGGCTTTCAGCCGCCCCAGACCTTGCAGATGACCAATGTCGGGGGATTCGATTACATTCCGGCGCAGTCTGGGAGGTCAATCGACGCCGAAGCCGGACTGGTTTGGGACAGGACCGGCGGCGCTCACAACGGACGGCTCTACCTGATTTATTTGTCCGAGGAGCCGCAAGAGAGCAACGATACCGACGTGCAGTTGCGCTTCTCCGACGACAACGGCGCAACCTGGAGCAACTCGTTGCGAGTGAACGACGATGCCACCACCAACAGCCAGTTCAATCCGCGGATTTCGCTGGATCCAACCACGGGCAACGTCGCCATTGCCTGGGAGGATTGCCGCAATGACCGCGGCAACCACGGCCCCGGTGACACCAACGGTGTGCCCAATGACGACGCCATGATGTATGTCACCCTGAGCAGGAATGGCGGCGCCAGCTTCCTTCCCAATAAGCGGCTGTCGGCGGGCGCTTCCAACGACAATGACGCCGCCAACGGTGTGGATTATGGCGACTACGGCGGCTTCATGTTCTATGGCGGGAACCTGTATTACGCCTCTGCCGACAATTCGAACTCCACCCACACCAATCCCGACGGCAAGCTGAGCCACTTCGATATCTACACCCAGCCGGTGCACGTGCAGTAATCCAACTTTGGTCGGAACCGCGCGGCGCTTGGGCGCCGCGCTTTTTCTTGTGTGAGGGTGGACCAAGGACCGACGGGCGGCGCTACTTTCCGACGGCGCGCTGCCGTTCGAGCGTGGCGGTGGTGTGCAGGTGGCAGATGGCGATAGCCAGCGCATCGGCGGCGTCAGGGGACTCCGGAGGCTCCGCCAAGTTCAGCAGCCGCGTGACCATGTGCTGTACCTGCTGCTTCTCCGCCCTGCCGTATCCCACCACGGCTGATTTGATCGAAAGCGGCGCGTATTCGGCAACCTCCAGTCCCGCCGAGGATGCGGCCAGCATAGCTACTCCGCGGACCTGTCCCAGCTTGAGCGCAGACTTGACGTTGACCGCGTAGAAGACATCCTCGATGGCCACATGGTCGGGGCGATGTTCTGCGATGATAGCCCGGAGGCGGGTGAAAATCTCTGCCAGCCGCGTGGGCATCGGTTCACGCGGAGAGAGCTTGATGGCCCCACAGGCCAGACACACCAGTGCCCCGTCGTGGCGGAGCTCGACGACTCCGTAGCCCGTGTACTCGGTGCCGCAGTCAACACCCAAGACACGCATTGAGGGCAGTGTAACCCAGGTAAGAGCAATCAGCACTCAGCAATCAGCATCAGCACTCAGTAACCAGCCGGCCCCATCTCCGGCGTCATCCTGAAGCCGGCGCCAGCCGGCTGAAGGATCCTGCGCGCAGAACTAGACCGCTGTCTTGCTGAGTGCTGAATGCTTCTAACAACATCTTGGGCGCTGCGCCTTGGCGACCACGTGCTCCCGCAAAAAGGCGGCATAGGCCGAACGTGACGATGGCAGATCCTGCCGTGCCAAAAAGCGTCCGTAGGCAGCCTCGTCGAAGATTTCGCGCAGCGCAGCCATCACAGTTCCGATGATTCCCCGGATGTGCCTCATAGCGGCTCCTCCATGGCAAAGCGGCTAGCGACGAATGGCGCTTCTTTGACGCTGGCCTGCTTGCGTCCGGACAGCACACGCGCCCACTCCCGGCCGGACTCTACCAGGATCAGCGCGACCATCACGATCAGGACTCCGGTCACCGCCGCGTCCAGGCGATCGTTGAAAATCAGTCGCGAGACTTCATGGCTAAGTGGAGCGGCGGTCGCCAGCTGTTGAGCATGGGCCAGGAAGCCGATCCGCGGGTCAGGATCGAACATCTTGTGCCACGAGGCGGTAAACGTCACCGAAACCAGCCAGGCCAGCGGTACCAGCGTGACCGCGGCGTAGCGTGCCTTGCCCAGCTTAATAATGATGGTGGTAGCCACGCAAAGCGCCACCGTTGCCAGCAACTGATTGGAGATGCCGAACAGCGGCCAAAGCGAGTTAATCCCGCCCAGGGGATCTTTCACGCCCTGCCACAGGAAGTATCCCCAGGCGCCAACGATCAACGCGCTGGTCGTCAGAATCGACGGATACCAACTGGTACGGCCCAGCGGCTTCCAGATATGGCCAAGCGCATCCTGCACCATGAAGCGGCCGACGCGGGTGCCAGCGTCAAGAATGGTCAGGATAAACAGCGCTTCAAACATGATGGCGAAGTGGTACCACAGCGCCATCACCGCCTGCCCACCCAGACTGCTGGAGAAAATGTGGGCCATGCCGACGGCGAATGCGGGCGCACCGCCGGTGCGGTTGTAGAGTGTCTGCTCGCCCACCGCCTCGGCGAGAGACTGCATCTGGGCTGCGCTGATGGGGAATCCCCAACTACTGATGGTGGCTGCTGCGGTCTCGGGAGCTGCCCCGACCACGCCTGCCGGACTGTTAATGGCAAAGTACGTGCCCGGCTGCAGCACGCAGGCGGCGATGGTCGCCATGATCGCCACCAAGGACTCGGCCATCATGGCGCCGTAACCCACCATGCGGGTCTCCGGCTCGCGGCGGATGAGCTTCGGCGTGGTGCCGCTGGAGATCAGCGCGTGAAACCCGCTGATGGCGCCACAGGCGATGGTGATGAACGCGAAGGGGAAGATTTTTCCGGCAAAGACCGGGCCGGAGCCGTCGATAAAGCGCGTGAGGGGCGGCATGTGTAACGCGGGACGCAGCACGACGATCCCAAATGCCAGCAGCGCGATCGTCCCCAGCTTCACGAAGGTACTGAGGTAGTCGCGTGGCGCCAGCAGCAACCACACCGGAAGTGCCGAGGCCGCAAACCCATAAATAATGATAAGAATCGCCAGCGTGGGCGCCGTCAGGGTGAAGATGCGGGCGACCGGGGGAGTTTGTGAGATCCATTGCCCACCCCAGATGGCCAGCATCACCAGGATGAATCCCAGCGCTGAGGTTTCCAGCACCTTGCCGGGGCGAAGTCGGCGCAGGTACACACCCATCAGCAGCGCGATGGGGATGGTCATGGCGATCGTGAAGGCGCCCCAGGGGCTGGATTTGAGCGCATTAACCACAATCAGCGCCGCCACCCCGAGCAAGATGACGATTATGCTGATCACCGCCACGTAAGCGACGAACCCGCCAACCCGGCCGATCTCCTCGCGCGCCATCTCCGTCATTGACTTGCCGTCGCGGCGGACGGAAAAGAGGAGAATGACAAAATCCTGCACGCACCCGCCGAAGACCGCTCCCGCCAGAATCCACATTGTCCCGGGGAGATAGCCGAACTGGGCCGCGAGCACCGGCCCGACCAGCGGCCCGGGGCCGGCGATGGCGGCAAAGTGGTGCCCGAAGACCACCCACTTGTTGGTAGGGACAAAGTCGCGGCCGTTGTCGAGCCGCTCAGCGGGCGTCGCGCGCTGCGGATCCAGGGCCAGGACTTTGGCAGCGACAAACTTGCCGTAGAAGCGATACCCCAGCGCATAGCTGCAGAAAGCAGCCACCACCAGCCACATGGCGTTGATCTGCTCCCCGCGGTGCAACGCGATGGTGGCAACCGCAAGCGCGCCCAAAACGGCCAGGGCCAGCCACATCAGGATGCGGACGGGTTTGCGCATGTCGTTAGCGGAACGGTCGTGAGTTGCCGTTGCTGCGGCGTCCGTATTGTGGCCAATCTGGGCCGTCCGCGCAACCGGGCACCTTACTCTGGGAACTTGCCGCCGAACGGCGCTGTGTTATAACTCTTGCTCATGCCAACCGGTCGCCAGGGATCCGTCCATCTCTTCCGCCTTGCCGGGATTGATGTGTTCCTGCATTGGTCGTGGTTCGTGGTGGCGGTGTTTGAGATCGGCGGCGGCTTCAAGAGCTATTCCTCGCTGACCTGGAACGCGCTGGAGTATCTGGCACTGTTCCTGATCGTGCTGACTCATGAGTTCGGCCATTCGCTGGCCTGCCGTCAGGTTGGGGGCAAAGCCGATCACATCGTGCTGTGGCCTCTCGGTGGGGTGGCGTATGTCAATCCGCCGCCACGCCCAGGCGCAACCCTGTGGAGCATCGCCGCCGGCCCGCTGGTCAATGTGGTGCTCATTCCGGTCTTTCTGACTCTCGGTCTTCTCAGTCGATCGTCGGGTCTGGCGGAGGCCGCACCCAACGCCCATACGCTGCTTCGCAATGTCGCATACATCAACGTTGTGTTGCTGATCTTCAACATGCTGCCCATCTACCCCCTGGATGGCGGCCAGATTCTCCGCTCGCTGCTCTGGTTTGTGGTCGGGCGTGCCCGCAGCCTCATGGTAGCCACGGTCATCGGTTTTGCCGGCGCTGCGGGTTTGATCATTCTCGCTCTGTGGGTACGTTCCCTCTGGTTCGGAGTTCTCTCCGTCTTCATGTTGCTGAACTGCTGGAGCGGGCTGCGGCATGCGCAAGCGTTGTCCCGCCTGGCAAAGTTGCCGCGACGCGACGGGTTTGCTTGTCCGGGGTGCAACGCTGCGCCACCAGTGGGCGCTTTCTGGGTGTGCGGACAGTGCAAGAACCCGTTTGACGCGTTCCAGAGCCAAGCTGCCTGCCCGTACTGCGGTACACAATATCCTGTGACCAGGTGTTTGGAATGCGGCGGACTTCACCCCATGAAAGGGTGGACAGCTCCGGTCGTGACAGTTCCGCAAACCTAGGCGGACTTAGCGTTTGCGGCCAGCGGCTGCCCGCTTCTTCCCTGCCCGGGTCTTTGCCCAGCGTGCTTTCTGCGCGGCCACGATTCGCCTGCGCCCGGCAGCAGATAAAGTGTGCTTTCTGCGACCTGCCCGTCGGCTCCCTTGCATGTAAACCTTCCCGAAGGCCGTCAGAGCGGCAGTAACCCGGCGCAGCTCATCCTCCAGGCGCCGGCGGTCCTTTTGGAGTTGATTGACCAAAGATTGCATCAGTGTTTTGGGCATAAACTCATCCTACTATTCCCGACCGCAGCTTCCACATAATCTGTCGCAACATACCAAGCCAGAGTTCAGCTTCGTCGGCAGGTATGTTGAGGTGACGCACCAGGCGGCGCACCTTGTCCTCGGTCGAAGCCGGGGTGCCGGACTTGAAATAGCCACTCAGCCGCAGCGCTTCGTTCAGCAGTGAAGTAATCCGTTCCATGTCGCCGGCGGCGGCGCGCCTCGGCTTATCCTCCCGTCCCGCAGCTTTTGCATCACGCGCCAGCTCGTAGAGACACACTGCCACCGCCTGGCCCAGATTCATCGAACCGTGCGCTTCGCGTGTGGGGATACGCATCAGCCAGTGGCAGTGGCTGAGGTCACGGTTCGAGAGGCCCATTTTCTCCGAACCGAATAAGACTGCGACGCGGGCCGACATTGCTTCCTTGCGGATCAAGCGGGCGCCGGATTCCAGCCGCCGCAGTGGATGGCGCAACTCCCGGTGTCCAACCGCCGTGGTTCCGACCACCAGTGTGCAATCGGCGACCGCCTCGGCCACGCTTTTGTACTCTTCAGCACTCGCCAGCAGGTCTGCAGCCCCCACGGCTGAGCGCGCCTCGCGAAAGGCAATCGCATAGGGGTTGACCACGCGCAGGCGGAAAAATCCGAAGTTGCTCATGGCCCGGGCAGCCGCTCCGATATTCAGAGGGTTGCGCGTGGCCACCAGCACGACGCAAACGCCGTGGGATTCAGCCGGGACCGGCAAGGGAGCTAATTCTACGCCACCGCCGGTTAGGTGTGTCCCGCGTCACACGGGCAGATGACTCTTAGTGATAAGCTAATAATTCCATCTCGCAGGTGAGGTGGCCAGAGTTGCGTCCTTTTGGATGGGACCCGAAACCACTGGTCACACATTCATACTTACTAGAAGGAGCAGGCGCCATGAGAGTGGGCATGTTGACTGGCGGAGGCGATTGTCCCGGACTGAACGCTGTCATTCGCGCCATTGTGCGCAAAGGCTGCTTCCATTATCAGGACCAGTTTGTGGGATTCCTGGAAGGCTGGCGGGGCGTAGTGGAAGACAAGACCATGTCTTTGGACCTGTCCAGCGTGGGCGGCATTCTGCCCCGGGGAGGCACCATCCTGCGCACTTCGCGCACCAACCCGGCCAAGAAAGCCGATGGCCTCGACAAGTGCATGGCCGTCATCAAGAAATATGAACTGGACGCCCTCATCGCCATCGGCGGCGACGACACGCTATCCGTGGCGCAGAAACTGTACGAAAAGAAGGTCAAGGTCGTCGGCGTGCCCAAGACCATCGACAATGACCTCGCCGGCACGGACTACTGCTTCGGCTTTGACACGGCGGTGAACGTTGCCACCAGCGCCATTGATCGTGTGCACACCACAGCTGAAGCCCACAACCGCGTCATGGTTGTGGAAGTCATGGGACGCGACTCCGGCTGGATCGCCATGTATAGCGGCATTGCCGGTGGCGCCGACGTCATCTTGATTCCCGAGACCCCTTTCGACATCGAGAAGGTCGCCGAAACTATCCGCCTGCGGCACGCGCGCGGACGCTATTTCAGCATCGTCGTCGCCGCCGAAGGAGCCAAGTTTGCCACTGACGTGGAGGCGGGGCACGGCGAAGCGGTCGTTCAGGACCTGGGCCGAGACGAGTTTGGACATGTGCGCCTGGGCGGCATCGGCAACCTCCTGGCGCGCGAAATCGAAAAGCGCACTGGATTCGAGACCCGCAGCGTGGTGCTGGGACACATCCAGCGCGGCGGTTCGCCCAGCGCTTTCGACCGCGTGCTGGCCACGCGCTACGGCATCGGCGCCATTGACATGGTGCATCGCGGAGAGTTCGGCTGCATGGCGGCGCTACGCGGCAACAAGATCATCTCCGTTCCCCTGCTCGACGCCATTGCCAAGAACCGCACCGTGGACCAGGAGATGATTGACGTGGCCTACGGCATCCTGGACAAGCTCACGCGGGAAAAAGAGAGCGAGCCGGTGCAGAAGTAATTCACCGGAGACTTGCCCGGCCCGTGGGGCGAGACGCGCCAGCCACGCCTGAAGCCTTCGTGCCACCTTGGCCCTCAAAATGTTCGAACTCTACGCTCGGCTGGCGCATTTTCTCCTCTACCTGATTGAATGTCTGCTGATCGTTGCCTTGTCGGCGATGATCTGGATCAAGGCACGACGCGCCAACAGCGCGAGGCCTTCCCGCTTCTCTGCCCTCGAGCGCCGGCTCTCCCGCCTGGCGCGAAAAAGGACCCTTGCAGTCACCGCCGTCGGATTGTTCGTTCTCACAGTGCGAGCCGCGCTGATTCCAGTCATCGGCATTCCCCTGCCGCAATGGGACGACGAGTACAGCTATCTGCTCGCGGGCAAGACCTTCGCCGCAGGCCGGTTGACCAATCCTCCTCATCCGATGTGGGTGCACCTCGAAACCTTCCATGTGATTCAGCACCCCACCTACATGTCCATGTACCCGCCGGCGCAAGGCCTGGTGCTGGCAGCCGGATTAGTGCTGGCGCGAAATCCCTGGGTCGGCGTGTGGCTGATCACGGCTGCGGCCTGCGCCGCTCTCACCTGGATGCTGCAGGGCTGGATGCCGCCCGGTTGGGCGCTGTTTGGGGGAATGATCGCAGCGCTGCGGCTGGGAATCCTGAGCTACTGGACGAACAGCTATTTCACCACCGCGATCTCCGCGCTTGGGGGGGCGCTGATCCTGGGCGCGCTTCCGCGGCTCAAGCGGCGGCCACTACTGGGGCATGCACTCCTCATGGCCATCGGGCTGGCGATCCTTGCCAACAGCCGGCCCTATGAGGGACTCGTGCTGAGCATTCCCGTCGCCATCTCGATGTTGGCATGGCTGCTCGGCCGCCATCGCCCGCCGATCCAGGTGGCGCTCTCGCGCGTCGTGCTCCCCATCGTTCTGGTTCTGGGTATCACCGGAGCCGGCATGGCGTACTACTTTTGGCGGGTCACAGGAAACCCGTTTCGCATGCCCTATATGGTGGACCGCGCGGCTTATGCCGTTGCTCCCTACTTCATATGGCAGAAGATGCAGCCGGCGCCGGTTTACCATCATGCCGATATGCAGGACTACTACCTGGGATACGAAGCCTATGAGTTTCGCCAGACCCAGTCCCTGTCCCGGCTCGCGCTGCATATGCTCTACAAAATGCAATCGTGGTGGGTGTTTTACGTCGGATGCGTATTGACAATTCCGTTGCTGGCAATTCCCTGGGTGGCGCGCGACCGCAGAATAAGGTTCGTTCTCTACGCCGGCGGCGTCTTTTTCCTCGGCACGATCCTGGAAACCTGGTCGTTTCCCCACTACATCGCGCCCGCGACCGGTCTTTTCTATCTGCTGCTGGTGCAGTGCCTGCGCCATCTGCGTGTATGGAGGTGGAAGGCGACTCTGTTCGGACCGCAGCTCGTCCGCATGGTGCTTGCCGTATGCGTGGCGATGATCCTGGTGCGGGTCACCGCAGCCGCTGCCCACCTCCGTATTGAGCCTCACTGGCCCCGCGGTAATCTGGATCGGGGAAGAGCCGTTCAGGAGCTGGAGCAGATGCCGGGTCCACAGTTGGTCATCGTCCACTACGGAAATAAGCACAAACCCGAAGGAGAGTGGGTCTCCAACGAGCCCGATATTGACCAGGCCAAGATCGTGTGGGCGCGCGACATGGGCGAGAGTCAGAATCGCGAGCTGCTGGAGTACTTTAAAGACCGGAAGGTCTGGACGGTGGACGCCGACAGCGCGAATCCGCGCCTCGAGCCCTACCCTGCGTCGCCAGGCACGGGGACAGTGCATTGAGCGCATCGCGAGTTTCACCCCTCGCACAGGGGCAGACCTGTCCGATGATATGAAAGAGCGCGCGGCTTGCAGCTTGTGGAAAAAATGGTTTTGGGTGGCGCAGCGCTTCGGCGCTGCGACAAGTCCTGCAAGATCGGCTGCGGCTTCAGCCGCTGAGGTTCCTGACACCCGGTATCGCTCCCCGCTTGCTGACTTGCAGTTCCACGCCCAACACCGCGGCAAACAGGGCGATCACGGGAAACACCCAGTAGATCCGGCTGTTCCACCAGAAGTGGCCGCCGAGCAGCAGCAGCGCGAAGGGCCACAGGAAGATCGCCGCGCAGCCGAAGGCAAGCAGCCTCCGGAGGACCGTGCCCGTGCCAACTTTCACGATGTAATCCAGGGCGAGCAGCACCGGCAGCAGCAGCATCGTCATGTCCGGAAAATGCGCATAGGGCGCGGCCACAAGCGCCACCGTAATGTACAACGCCCAACGCAGAGTCCGGTCCTGGGAACCCGCTGAGCACAGCATGGCGAGCGCCAGCAGAACAGCACCACTGAGCAACGCATAGGCCGACAAATGAGCCGCGACTCCCAGTCCTGCCAGAAATCCGCGAACATTGACCATGAGGGTGGGATTCAGCGCTCCGTGGCCGGAATGCGCGTTGAAGTCGAGCAGGAAGGCGACGTACTCCCGTTGTCCTGACCATCCCGTAATCCAGACTGAGAGCAGGCCCAGGCAGGCGCAGCCGATGACGGCGCCAGCAGCCGTGCGCCATTTGCGCGACCACAGCAGCAGGGGCAGGAGTATGACAAGGTACTGAAACTTGATGCTGAGCAGGCTGAGCACGAGTCCGGCGGCGAGGTCTTTTTGTTTTTGCGTCAGCGTGTGCGACGCGCTCAGCACCACGAGCAGCACGATGGAGTCCTGTCCCAAGGTGAGCGCGGTGAGCGCCGGCAGCAGACAGAATCCAGACCAAGCCAGGTAGGGTCGGCGCTCCACCAACTGAATGCTCGGAACCAGCACCAGCGGCAGCAGGCTGAGCAGCGCCACGTTGATCAGCGACCAGAGAGCAAAGCCGCGCTCCATCCCCAGGTAGGTCAGGGGAACAAAGGCAGCAGCCTCGAACGCCGGGTGGAGGAAATATTGCCGCGAAGCGTGCCCCAGCACCGCTTGAAACGCCTGGTCCTGGACGGAACGCTGGTAGAGCTGCGCCCCCTGGCCCTGGCGCACGATGGAGGCGCCCACGTAAAAGTTGACGAAGTCGGTGGTCTGCAGGCGCTCGGGGCCGATGAGCGGCAGGAGCGCCACGGCCACGGCGATTACCACGATGGCCGCGCCGGCGAGGATCATCGCGTGCTTCATGTCCGGGCCGGACGCATTGTAGCAGCGGTCAGCGGTCACCCCCGCGGGTGACTGCTATCACAGGCGGGTGCGAGCAAAGGGGCCATAATCAAGCTGGAAGCCTGGGGCCCGGCCGCGCCGGACTCGGGAGGGAGGACGACGATGAAAACCTGCTCAGTCGTGTTCCTGATTCTAGCCTTGGCGGTAGCCATGGTGCCCGCATTCGCCGCCCAGAAGACCGCCCCGGGCGTGCCCAAATACGATCCCACCACCGAAGCCGTCTTCAAGGGCACGGTCGAGGCCGTCACCGACCGGCAGTGCCCGGTCAGCGGCGGCATGGGCTCGCACGTGCTGCTCAAGCTGGCCGACGGCAGCACCATCGAAGTGCACCTGGCCAGCACGAAGTTCATCCACACCTACGAGTTGATCTTCAACAAGGGTGATGAGATCGAGGTTACCGGCTCCAAGGTCAAGTTTGAAGGCGTGGACACCATCTTCGCCCGCCAGGTCAAGCACGGCAACGACACCTACGTCTTCCGCGACAAGGACGGCAGACCGGTCTGGTAAGTCGCCCCCACCACCTTACTCTACTCTTGTAGAGACGCAGTTGGCTGCGGCTTGGAGCGAAACCGCTCCAGCCGCATAGCGGCGGCAGATATTAGCCCAGCACGCCGAGGCCCCACTTCTCGTTCCGAAAGCGAGAAATGGGGCACCAACTCGGTACTAGGTACCAGGTACTCGGTACTACTTCTGCCCGGCGGCCTTAGCGGTTGACTCCTCGCCCATGGCGGGCGCGATGTAGATCGCAGGCACGTTCTCCTTCTGCATCATTTCGTTGAGCGCGACCAGGTCAGTGGACATGATCTGCTTCCACTCGGCAATCAGAGGTGTGGCCTGGTTGCTCAGGGCGTCCATGGCGGCGTACTGCTGCTGCGTGGGAGCGGCGTCGGCCGCGTCCACGCTGAAGAACAAGCCGTGCAGTTGCTCGTCAATCAGCACCGGATAGTTCAGGCTGGCTTCCGATGACTTGATCTTCACCTGCAGCAACTTCTCCTCGACGGGCGTCATTTTCTTGTCCAGAGAGTCGGCGCTGGCCAGGATGTCCTTGAAGCGCGGGTCGCCGCTCAGCCGGCTTTGCAATCCGTGGAACTGCACCCGCGTGGTCCGGATGTCGTTCACCGTCTGGTGCAACTGGCTGAGCTGGTCGCGAATCTTCATCTCCAGGTCAAACTGCTTTTGCAGATCGGCCATGGAGACGTTCACGCGCGGGTCGGGCTTGATCTCCAGCGGCGCGGTGAACGACTTGCCGTTGGCGGTCAGGCGCACCTGGTAGTTGCCGGGCAGCGCGGTCGGGCCACGGTCGCGGAATTCGGCGCCCACTTCGCCGGGCAGTTTGCGGGCCGGTTCGTAACGCAGGTCCCAGGCAAAGCGGTTGATGCCCGCCTCGACCGGAAGCTTCTCCTGCGGCGGCTCGAGATCGGGCCACTCGGGAGGCGTCTCCGCCTGCTTCTTCTCCACGCTCGAATAGCTGCGCACCACTTTGCCCTGCGCATCGAGGATGTCGAGCGTGACCTCGTCTTTGGGCGCGGTCTTGAGGTAATACGAGATGACTGCGCCGGTGGGCGGATTGGCACCCACTGGCTGCCGCCGCTCGATGAACTCGGGCCAGCGCAACCGATACGTGACACTCGGCTGATAGAGGACGACATCATCGCTGGCGTGCGCACCGAGCTGGCGCAGCGGCGAGAGGTCGTCAAGAATCCAGAACGACCGCCCGTGCGTGGCCACAGCCAGATCGTCGTTCTTCACGATGAGGTCGTGAATCGGCGAAGTCGGCAGGTTGCCCTGCAGCGACTGCCAGTGCCCGCCGTCGTCGAAGGAGACGTACACGCCCGTCTCCGTCCCGGCAAACAACAGGCCCTTCTGCTTGGGGTCTTCGCGCACCGCATGCACGTAGGCGCCGTCAGGAATGCCGGTGGTGATCCTCGTCCACGACTTGCCGAAATCGGCGGTCTTGTAGATATAAGGCTTCAGGTCGTCCAGCTTGTGCACGTCAACGGCCGCATAGGCGGTGCCCGCGTCGTGGGGCGAGGCCTCGATCAGGCTGACCAGGCTCCATTCCGGCATGCCCTTGGGTGTGACGTTGGACCAGTGCTGGCCGCCATCGCGCGTAACCTGGATCAGGCCATCATCCGTACCGGCCCAGATCAGGTCCTTCTGCACCGGTGACTCGGCGATGGTAAATACGGTGTCGTAGTACTCGACGGTGGTGTTGTCCTTGGTGATGGGACCGCCGGAGCTTTGCTGCTTGCTCTTGTCGTTGCGGGTGAGGTCGGGGCTGATGGCGGTCCAGCTCTTGCCGTGATCGGAGGACTTGAAGACCACCTCGGCCGCAGTGTAGAGCACATCGGGATTGTGGGGAGACATGGCGATGGGATCGGTCCATGCTTCGCGGTATTTCGCGTCGGCGGCGCCATGGCCCGAATAGTCCACCGGCCAAACCGTGATGTCCTGCTCCTGTTCGGTGCGCTTGTCGAAGCGGGTGATGATGCCGCCGCCGGAACCGGCGTAGACGATGTTGGCGTCGCGGGAATCGGGCACAATGTAGCCGCTCTCGCCGCCCCCGACGTCATACCAGTGCTGGCGTCCGATGTAGCCGTCGTCCGACCGGCTGGCGATGCCCACCGTGCTGTTGTCCTGCTGCGCGCCGTAGAGGTAGTACAGGAAACGGTTATCGGCGGCCACGTGATAGAACTGCGCGGTGGGCTGGTTGTATTCGGTGCTCCAGGTCTTGCCGCCATCCACGCTGATGGTGGCGCCGCCGTCGTTGCCGTTGATCATGCGCCGCGGATTGACGGGGTCGATCCAGAGCGCGTGGTGATCGCCGTGCGGCGCGGGAAGGAGTGTAAGGCTCCTGCCGCCGTCGTTGGAACGGAACATGCCAGTGTTGAGCATGTACACGGTATCGGCGTTCCGCGGGTCGGCGAAGATGTGGGTGAAGTACCAGGCGCGCTGAGTGAGGCGCTGGTCGTCGTTAACCTTGGTCCAGCTGTCCCCGCCGTCGTCGGAGCGGAATAGGCCGCCTTCCTTGGCTTCGATCAGGGCGTAAACACGGTTGGAGTCCGCGCCGGAGACCGAGACCCCGATCCGGCCCAGGATGCCGGAGGGCAGGCCCTTGCCTTCGAGCTGCTTCCAGGTGAGGCCGCCATCCACCGAGCGATAAAGGCCGCTGCCCGGGCCACCGCTGTCGAGGCTCCAGGGAGTGCGCTGCACCTGGTAGAGCGCAGCGAACATCACGTTGGGATTGTGGGGATCGGCGGCGAGATCAATGGCGCCGGTCTTGTCGTCCTTGTAGAGGACCTTCTCCCAGGTCTTGCCGCCATCGGCGGAGCGATACACACCGCGCTCGGGATTGGGGCCGTAGGCATGGCCGAGGGCCGCAACCAGGACGATGTCGGGGTTGTGCGGGTTCACCCAGACACGGGCGATGTGTTGTGTCTCCTTCAGGCCGATGTAGCTCCAGCTCTTACCCCCGTCGGTGGACTTGTACACGCCGTTGCCGTAAGAGATGTTGCCGCGGATGCAGGACTCGCCGGTGCCGACATAAATCACGCTGGGATTCGACTCCGCGACGGCGATGGCTCCGATCGAGGCGAAGGGCTCCTTGTCGGTGAGCGGAGTCCAGTTAATGCCGCCGTCGGTGGTGCGCCAGACGCCTCCGGCGACGCCGCCGAAGTAAAAGGTGTAGGGATCGCCGGGAATGCCGGTGACAGCGAGCACGCGTCCACCGCGGAAGGGCCCGACCAGGCGCCACTTCATGCCTTTCATCACGCTGTCGTTGAACTGCTGGGCGGAAGCAAAGGTGGCGCAAAGGACCAGAGCAATTGTGAAGAAAGCATAGAGGGTTCTGCGAATCATGGAAAAAGCCTCCTGGGAGGGACAGAAGAGAAGAAACATCTTAATCACCGGGAAGGGGCGGGTGCAAGCGGACCCGGCGACGGGACGCCGGCGCTACAAGGAGAAGAGAAACGTCAGCGCTTCGGGAAAGCGCCTGGCCCACTCGGCTTCGCTGTGGGTTGCGCCTTCCTCGATCTTCACCCGCAGGCGATCGTCGCGCAGGCCTTCGCGGCGCAAAATGCGCTCCAGTTCGCGAACGTCTTCGACCACCTGCTGGTCTTTGTCTTCACGGCCAGCTTCTCTCGTCCCCATGGCGAGGAAGATTCGCTCCGGCCAGTGGCGGAAGGCGTGGCTGTATTTCAACATGCGGCGGTTGCAGACGAAGAGCGACGGGCTCTCGAGGAGCAGGCGGCCGAAGATGCCCGGACGGTCTATGACCGTGTACAGCGAAACGAGAGCGCCCATCGAGGAGCCTCCCAGCCCAGTGTTCTCCGGTCCCCGCGCGATGCGGTAGTGTTGGCCAACAAAAGGGACCACTTCACTGAGCAGGAATTCGGGATAGCGCTTACCCAGTGGGCGCAGCACTGGCGGGTTCATGCTGCGGTAGGCCAGGAATTCACGGATACGGTCTTTCTGCGCGTGGTCGATGCCCACGATGATTAGCGGCGGGATCTTCTTCTCACGAATGAGGCGATCGGCGGTTTCGTCCACCTGCCACTCGACGCCTCCGAAGGCAGTGGCGCGGTCAAACAGGTTCTGGCCGTCGTTGAGATAGAAAACTGGATAATGGCGGCCTTTGTTTTCGGAATCTTCGTAGCCCGGAGGCAGCCAGACGCGGAGCATACGCCGGTTATTGAAGATGCGGCTGGAGAATTCGTGCAGGCGGAGGTCGCCCACGACCGAATCGTTTAATGAAGGGGAGGAGGCTTCTCTTGCCGAGTTGATGATCTCCATATCGACGTTGAATGACTAAGATGCACGATACCCGCGACGGTTACAACTTACGGATGGACTGAGCCACCAGAACCGATGACAGGACCGTGATCAGAACAATCGCCGTCAAAGACGACAGGCACAGGATGCACCACACTCCCAGCACAAAAGCTTCGATGTAGGTCAGGTACAAGGCAAAGCCCAACCCCAGGGTTGAAGCCCCAAGCAGCATTGCAGGAGTTCTAGGGCGCGAGCGGTACAGCGTGCTCAGCGCCAAAAGCACAAGGTATCCGGCAACGCCGATCAGGGCCACGGGAATCCCCAACACGGCCGAATAGCGGCTGCGGTTGACGATGTCGCAGTTGAAATTGACTGCGAAGTCACAGAACGCAGTTTCCGACGTGCCGTAATGGTGATAGAGGGAAACGGAAGACACCGCGGCGCCGGCGATGGCGAACACTGCGATGGCCAGTTGGATGCGGCGTGCGCTCATGGCAGGCTGCATCCGGTCTTTTCCCTGAGATATTGAAACGACTGCTTGCCTTCAACGCGGGAGCGGTCGGCAAATTCCCAGGTGGGATAGTGTTTGACTTCGGCGAGCTTGCAGGCCTCTGACTGCTTTTTCACATCGCCCTTGACGCCACACTCCACGTAGTTGACGTACTGGAAAGACGAGCCGAACATCTCCTCCTGCTCGGCACAGTGCGGACACCAGTAGGCGCCGTACATGCGGGCGCCACGGCTCTTAGTGCACTGCGCGAAGGCGTCAAACCGGCTGGTGCGCTTGCGCAGGCCGAGATAAAACGCGGTTGCAAAGGCCGCACCGATGATGACGGCGATGACAATCTTGCGGGTCAGGGGAGCTCTTGGCTGTTCCTGTTTACGCCGCTGCTCCTGTTTTCTTCTGCGGTCTTCGGACATGGGAGAGATTGGGTGGCTTGTTTCTTATACCACGACGTTCAACGCGGAGGGCAGCACGTCGAGCGTCTGACAGTGCAAAGTGAGTACTTCGCCGTCGATCATAACGTCCACCGGGGCATCCAGGTGGAAATCGATGCGCCGGGCGGCGCGGCGCTCGGCCAGGGGATGACGGATGTGGGTGCCATCATAGAGCGTGGGCAGGTTGCGGAGCAGGCCTATGCGTCCGATGGGACCCCAGCGCACGTACTCGACCAGTCCATCGTTGACCTCGGCTTTGGGGGCAATCATCATCGTGCCCCCCGTGAACTTGCTGTTGTTGAAAGTCAGAAACAGGCAAGGGCGGCGGTCGATGTGCTCTTCCCCGTCCACCTGCAAGGGAAACGGGCGGCGACGGAAGCGGGCCAGGCAGATGAAAATGGAAGATTGGTAACCCAGTTCGCCCCAGCCGCTGAAGCGGCGGGCGCGCATGGTAGCCACGTCGGCGGCGAATCCCATGCTCAGAAGATTGATGTAGTAGAGGACGCCACCGGTGTGGGTGAGGCGCACGACATCGCAGGGTTGTGAACGTCCAGCCAGCAAGGCTTCCGTGGCATACTCCACGCCGCGGTCGCTGAAGTCGCGCAGAAACGAGTTGCCGGTGCCGAGGGGAAGGAATGCGAGCGTGGCCCGATCGGAGTCTTGCGCCTGGGGAAACAGCCCGTTGACGATTTCGTACGAGGTGCCGTCGCCGCCCACGGCGATGAAGCGGCGATAGCCACGGGCGTAGGCATCGCGCGCCAGGGCCGTTGCCTGACCGGGTGCGGTCGTTTCGACAACGTCGAGCTTGATTCCGGCGGCGCGCAGGCGCTCCAACGCAGGCCCCACCAGTTTGCGGCAATGCCCGCCCCCGGCGGCGGGATTCACCACGGCGAGATAGCTGTCGGCGCCGCTCACAATTCGGCGACCGCGGCACGGCCCGTGGTTTTGCCGATCTCCTCGGCGAGGACGGTGCGCTTGATTTTCATGGAGGCGGTGCGGGGAAAATCTTTGTCCCAGATAAGGTATCCGCCGACGCGCTTGAAGTCGGGCAGGCGGCGATTGCGTAAATTGATCTCCTCTTCCAGAGCTTCGCTGAACTCCTGGCCCTGCTCGAAGCGCAACACCAGCACTAGCATTTCCTTGCCCAGATTCTTCGCGGGCCAGACGTAGTTGGTGGCGAACACGCAGAATTCCTTGACCGGCAGGCTGTCGAAGACGGCCTCGATATCCTCGGGATAGATGTTCTTGCCGCCCTCGGTGACGATCATGTTCTTCTTGCGGCCAAAGAGTTGCAGATGGCCGTTGCCGTCAAAGCGGCCCAGGTCGCCAGTGAGCAGCCAGCCATCAACGATGGTCTCGGCCGTCAGTTCGGGATCGTCCAGGTAATGCGCCATCACGGTCTTGCTCTGCACGGCAACTTCGCCAATGCCATCGGCGTCGGGATTGAGGATACGCAGTTCGACTCCCGGCAACGGCTTGCCCACGGTGTCGGGACGGAAAGGTTTGAGGTCGTTTACCGTGAGAGCCGTGCAGGCTTCCGTCAGACCGTAGCCGTTGGCTACGGGGATGCCGAGGTCATAGAAGAACTGCAGAGTGGAGGGCTCCATGAAGGCACCGCCCACAATAATGGTCAGCAGTTCTCCTCCAAAGGCGCGATGCACCTGCGGCAGCAGCGCCCGGCTCAGGCGGAGATTGGGATGCAGGCGGGTGAAGGCCTTGTTCACGCTTATCAGGCGATTCAGGAAGAAGCGCTTCGGGGCTGGGAGGGCGTCGAACTTGGCCTTTAGCCCGCGCTCCAGGTTCTTGAGCACCATGGGGACGAGGCTGACGTAGGTGATCTTGTAGCGCACAAAGGCATCGCGCACGAACTCGGGACGCAGGGTGCGCAGGTGCACCACGCACGCGCCGCAGACGAACGGGCCGATAAAGCCCACCATGAAATCAATGGCATGGTTGGTGGGCAGAATGCTCAAGTAACGCACGCCCGGCCAGAAGGGGTACCAGGCAGTCAGCGACTTGCACTGCTCAAGGTAATTTTCATGGGTCAGGACGCAACCCTTGGGCCGGCCGCCGGTGCCGGAGGAAT
Source organism: Terriglobales bacterium (assembly GCA_035542575.1). GTDB lineage: Bacteria > Acidobacteriota > Terriglobia > Terriglobales > Acidobacteriaceae > JAIQET01. Next base: position 111,292 of record DATKLE010000037.1, read on the forward strand.
AGACGATGCAGGCGACGTCTTCACGCTTGCGCGGGACAAACGTGGGATCGCCCTTGCGGCGGAAATTTTCCCAGCGGAACGCGCCGGGGAGTTCGGCTCCGGGCGGCGCTTCGGTCACTAGAACGGTCTGCAGTTTGTGGTCCTTGAAGTCAGGGCTCTGGGTGATGGCACGCCACAAATGGTATTCGACGATCAGGACCTTCGCCTTGCAATGAGCCAGCAGCTGCAAATGCTCGGCGGCAGTGAGTTTGTAGTCGAGCGGCACCAGCACGCCTCCGCAGTGGAAGATGGCATACGCGGAGATCAACCACTTCGACTGGTTGGTCATGATGATGGCCACGCGGTCGTCGGGCTTGAGGTCGGCGTCTTCGAGCGAGCGGGCCAAAGGCAGCGCCAGTTCCCTGAAGTCGGAGTATGTGAGGCGGGTCTTCTCCTTGTTACGGTCCGACTCGATCAGGCACGTTTCATTGGGCCAGCGGTCGAGGGCGTCTCGCAGGGCGGCGCCCAGACTGGCGTATTGGTCAAGGTCAAGCATTCCCTATCTATTTCACCACAGAGGCACAGAGACACGGAGGAAAGCATATTAATCATTTCCACTCTTGTCCAAATTAGGTTTTGAGCGGCGGGGGTAGAACTCTGCTACGGTTGCGTTGCGAGACGTGAATCGTAGGGAGGGCCACCACCGCCGTGATACGAGTATCCAGCATTTTCAGCCAGATGTTGCAGTTGTTTTC
>DATKLE010000038.1:0-33502 GCA_035542575.1 Terriglobales bacterium
GGTCGTATTTCCAGCTTGCATAGTCAGAAAGGCACCGCCTGCCGGCTCCGCAAGAACCACAAGTAATTGAATATAGAGGAAAAGTAGCCCCTCATCTCAATTTGAGTCAAGGGAATAAGGAGTGGGGTGTCGAATTGTGAAATCCCAGAGTTGGGTTGGGGATGTCTCAAACTGAGAGCCGGACGGTGATCTGAGACGGTTCTCATCTCCTTGGGGGTAGTGCCGACCGCTACAGGGAACGATTAAATCGTTACAAAACAATAAGTTACTCGCCACCCAGGGGTAACCTCCGAGGCCGCTGGGCTGGCAACGGCATTGCACTCGTGGAAGGGCAGTACCTTTCTAAGGAGGAGTTGTGTCTTCACCGAGGACGCGGTGGCTGGCCGCCGCTTGGCTCGTCGTGCTGGGGTGGATGGCGCTGGGAACTGCGGGCCTGGGTCCGACGCGGGCCTGGGCGGGGGAGCATGAAGAGCAGCTGACGCGCAAAGTGAAGAGCAAAACCGCTCCAGCTTATCCAGACATGGCGCGCCGGATGAGCATCTCCGGCACGGTCCGGGTGCTGGTGGTGGTGACCCCGAGCGGGGCCATCAAGAGCACGAAGGTATTGGGCGGGCATCCGCTGCTGGTCAACGCGGCACTGGATGCACTGAAACGATGGAAATTCGAGCCCGGCCCGGATGAGAGCTCCGGAGTAGTGGAATTCAGATTTCAGCCAGAGGAATGAAGCAGGCCAAGCAGCCAACCATTGGGGTGTAGCGGAGGAACAACCATGACGATCGGCAGGAAACTCTACGCGAACTTCGGAGCCATCCTCTTGATGGTCGTGGTGCTGTTCCTGGTGAACTACTTTGCCGTGCAGCGTGAGCATTCCGCCAAAGCCGCGGCCACGCAGGCGCTGCAACTGGCCGAGGCCACCGATGCCGTCCGCTTTCAGATGATGCAGAACCGTCTCTACCTGAGCAATTACCTGCTCAGTGGAGACACGCGCGAGCTGGAGCGGATGAATGAAGGGGTACACACCCTGAACGACAAGCTGGTCAACACCGAGAGACTGTCGAACTCGGACCAGCAGCGGACCGCGCTGCAAAAGGTGCAGCTAAGCGAGCAGAGCTGGGCGCGGGAATTCGCCGCGCCCCTGGCGGACAAACGGCGGGAGGTGGACGCGGGCAACGCCACCGTGGCGGAACTGCAGATTTTCTACCTGCAGAAGGACGCTTCCTCGTGGGTGAAGAACGCCACCGAGTATCTGGACGTGGCCGACCAGGAAAACAAGCGGGCGCTCGACGAGCGGCGGCAGTCGGACGAGACCGCGGCCACCGCCACCATCGTGATCGCGCTCTTCAGCACCATGCTGGCGCTGGGATTGGGAGTGGTCATCGCCTACTCCTCCGCCGGCTCCATCACCGAGGCATTGACCAGCCTGATCCGGGTGGCACAGCAGATTGGTAAGAGCGGCGACCTGGAACACGAGATCGATATCCAGCGCAAGGATGAAATTGGCGAACTGGCCCGCACCTTCAACGACATGGTCACCTACCTGAAGGAGATGGCGGCAGTTTCGGAAGCCATTGCAGGCGGAGACCTGACGGTTGAGGTGCAACCGCGCTCCAAGAACGACACCCTGGGAAACGCCTTCGCGCGCATGATCGAAGGCTTGCGCAATCTGGTGCGCAATGTGCGGGATGCGTCTTCGCAGGTGGCCAGCGCTTCCAACCAGGTGGCCGGGGCCTCGGATGAGTCCGCCAAGATCAGCCTGCAGACCTCTTCGGCCATCGACGAAGTGACCAGCACCATGCACGAGATGAGCGTGAACGTGCAGAACATGGTGAAGAGCACACAGGTGCAGGCCTCGAGTGTGAGCGAAACTTCGGCGTCCATCGATCAGATGGTGGCCTCGATCCAGCGGGTGGCGGACACCGCCAAGGTGCTGCTGGACATCTCCAACCGCTCGCGGGAAGAGGTGCACAACGGCATCGGCACCATGGAAAAGGCGACCGACGGTCTGAACAAGATCAACATCACCATCCGCTCGTCGGGGGAAATCATCGGGGTGCTGGGGCAAAGCGCGGATGACATCGGCAAGATCATCGAGGTGATTGACGATCTGGCTGAGCAGACCAACCTGCTGGCGCTGAACGCCGCCATCGAGGCGGCGCGCGCGGGCGAGCACGGGCTGGGCTTTGCCGTAGTGGCCGACGAGGTCCGCAAGCTGGCGGAGAAGTCGGCGCAGTCCACCAAGGAGATCTCGGAACTGATCCAGAGTATCCAGAAGGAAGCCCGCAAAGCGGTCGAGAACATGGACCGCAGCACCAGCATTGTCAACGAGGGGCTGGGACTGGGGCAGGACCTGAACACGGCGCTGCGCAAGATCTCGAACGTGGTCACGGAAGTCTACAAGTTTGCTCAGGAGATTGGCGCGGCCACCAACGAGCAGTCCCATGGTTCGGCGCAGATCGCGCGCGCCACCACGCGGTTGAACGAGATCACGCACGAGATCAACTCGGCGGTGGAAGAGCAGGCGTCCGGGGCGCAGGCGGTGGTCAAGGCCATGGAGCGGATGCGGGAGCTGGTGCAGCAGACGACCTCGGGCTCGACCGAACTGGCGGCTTCCGCCGAGCAGATGTCGAAGATGTCACGGGACCTGCTGGAGTCCATGGACCGCTTCCTGCTGGAGCAGGGGAATGCGGAGCGGCCAGCACGGCGGGAAGAGAAATCGCCGCCCAAAGGGAATGCCCGGCACGCCAGCGCAGGGAGTCGCGGCTGAGCCCAGCCTTTGCCATGAAGCGCGATGTGCACATTGTCGGCTTTCAGGTGGGACGCGAAACCTACGGCGTGCCCATCACTTCGCTGCACGAGATCGTGCGGGTGCCGGAGATCACGGCGGTCCCGGATGCGCCGGAGTACATGGAGGGGGTCATTAACCTGCGCGGCAAGATCGTGTCGGTGATTGACCTGCGCAAGCGCTTTGGCGAGCAGAACGTCAAGCCGGGGAAGCGCAACCGCATCCTGGTAGTCGAACACAATGGCCGGCTCTCCGGACTGATTGTGGATTCGGCTTCGGAGGTGCTGAAAATTCCGGCCGGCGAAATCGAAGCGTCGCCTACGGCCCTTGGCGAAGGCGGCCTCAATTGTGTCACCGGATTGGGCAAATACAAAGGGCGCCTGATCGTGTTATTGGACACGGCCAAGCTGCTGGAATTCAGCGGGCTGAAGCAAAAGAAAGAGACAGGCGAGGGCGGAGGGCCACGGGGTCCGGCGGCAGAGTCGCGCGGCGCTTCCGCGGGCAAGTAAAGGTCTGAGTCCTGGCCAGGAACAGCTCATGAGCACATCAGGCATGCCGGCGCAGTTCACCGAAGCTGAAATGAAGCTGCTGCAAGCTCTGGTGTACCAGGAATGCGGCATGCACTTCGACGAGCGCCGCGCGCCCTTCTTACAGGACCGTTTGCAGCGCCGCCTGAGGGAATGCCAGCTGGATTCGTTCTATAGCTACTACCGTTTGCTGATCAGCAAGGAAGGCAAGCACGAACTGGCGCGGCTGCTGGAAAACCTGACGGTGAACGAAACCAGCTTCTTCCGCAACAAGGCGCAGATGGACTTGTTTCACAAACACATTCTCGACGAATTGCTGCACAACAAGCAGGGGCGGCGGGACTTCTCTTTGCGTATCTGGAGCGCGGGCTGCTCGACCGGGCAGGAACCCTACACCATCGCCATGCTGGTGGCCGATGCCCTGGCTTACTACTATCTGCGCAATCCGTTCCCCTGCGAGATGCCGACCCCCAAGCCGCTGGTCCCTCCGCCCTGGAAGGTGGAGATTCTGGCCAGCGACATCAGTTACACGGTGCTGCGCGCCGGGCAGGAAGGGACTTACACCGAGGCGCAGATGGCGTCGGTGGACTACAGCTACCGGCTGCGCTACTTCGACAAGATCGGGGACCGCTACGCCGTGAAGAAGGCGGTGAAAGAGCTGGTGCACTTCGACTTTCACAACCTGAAGACGGAGTATCTGCCGCAGCGCAACGACATTATCTTCTGCCGCAACGTGATGATGTATTTCGATGAGGCCGAGCAGAAGAGGCTGCTGGAAAAGTTTGCGCGCTGCCTGAATCCTGACGGTTACCTTTTCGTGGGCCACGCCGAGAGCCTGCTGGGATTGACCGACAAGTTCACTCTGGTGCACCGCAACAGCGGGACCGCCTACCAGCGGTTGGAGGTGACGGCGTGAGCCAGTTCTCCGATGAACGGGGAGCGGAACTGCGCCAGCTCTTCTTTGAGAGCGCGCAGGAGCTGCTGCAGTCGCTGAACGAGGAAGCGCTCAAGCTGGAGAGGCACCCCGGCGACGGGGAAGCGGTGCGCAGCATCCGGCGGGTGGTGCATACCCTCAAAGGGGATGCGGCGGCGTGCGGCTTCCGCGAGCTGAGCGAACTGGCCCACGAACTGGAAGATGCATTGGCACTGGAAGCGGCGTCGTCGCACACCGCGCTGGCGGAGATGGCGTTTGTCGCCGCCGACACCTTTGGCAGCATGCTGACCGCCTACCGGAACAAGAAAAGCGTGCCTCCAGCGGAGACGCTGCGGCGGATGGTCAGGGAACTGGCGGGAAGCGGGGGCAGCGGGAAACGCCGCCGCAAGACATCCGCCCGGAAATCGGCAGCCCCTTTGGTCTGGACCGAGTATGAACGGCTGGCGATGCAGAATGCATTCAGCCAGGGCAAGCGGGTGTATCAAGTGACGGCGCGGATTGATCCGCAATGCCTTATGCCGATCGCCGCCCGCCAACTGCTGCTGAATGCTTTGGCGCCCGTTGCAGAAGTGCTGGGAGTCAGGCCGGACACGGCGTCCCCGGCAGAGACAAAACGCCTGGATTTACTGCTGGCCAGCGATGCGCCAGCCGAGGAGATAACCGCCAGGTGCCATATTCCGACCGTGATCACACAGGTCAAGGTGGCACTGATGAAGGCAGGGGGGAAATCCTTGAAGCGGGCGGCGGACCCGGGCACGCACCAGAGCATCGAAGTGCGGCATCAATCCGCCGAACCGGAAGCGGCGCCCCCAGCCCTCATCGCTGAAAGCGACAACGGCGAGACGGCGTCACCCGGCGCAGCGGACAACATTCTGCGCGTGGACGCAGAACGTATCGACAACGTTCTCAACCTGGTGGGCGAGTTGATTATCGGCAAGTCCATGTTGCAGCAGACGTTGCACGAGTTTGGCCGGAGATATGCCAAGGATTCCCTGCGCGGCCGCTTTGCCGATGCCATGGCGTTCCAGGCGCGAGTGCTGAACGATCTGCAGCGCTCGGTGATGAAGATCCGGATGGTTCCCGTGGAGCAGTTGTTCCGTCGCTTCCCGCGGATGGTGCGCGATCTGGCACGACAATGCGGGAAAGAGGTGGAACTGGTGATTAGCGGGCACGACACCGACCTGGACAAGAGCATCCTGGACGCCATTGCCGAACCGCTGACCCACCTGGTGCGCAACGCAGTGAGCCATGGGATTGAGGAGGCGGGTGAGCGCAGGCGGCAGGGCAAAGTCTCACGCGGAAGCCTGCGCCTCAATGCCTATCACCAGGGAAACCAGGTCATCGTGGAGGTCAGCGATGACGGGCAGGGGATTGATGTGCAGAGGGTGAAGGCCAAGGCGGTGGAGCAGGGGCTGGTGACTTCGGAAGAGGCGGCCCGCATGAGCGAAGCCGAAGCCCTGGGGTTCGTCTTCCGGCCGGGATTCAGCACAGCGGAGGAAATCACCGAGGTTTCGGGCCGTGGCGTGGGCATGGATGTCGTGCAAAGCGTGGTGCACAGGCTGAAAGGCCGGGTGGAGATCGATACTCATCCCGGCCAGGGCACCACGATCCGCCTGAAGCTGCCGCTTACGCTGGCCATTATCAAGGCGCTGCTCTTCCGGGTCGAACAGCGGCTGTACGCCATCTCCCTGAACACGGTCGCAGAGATCGCGCGGGCCAGGGAATCCGACCTGCACCGGGTGGACAACTACGAAGTGTTGCAGATCCGCGACCAGGTGTTGCCGCTGGTGCGCCTGGGGCGGGGGCATGGAATTGGGGACGCACATCCGGCGGAAAGAATCTTTGTGCTGGTCATCGCCCTCGGGGAGCGCAAGCTGGGGCTGATTGTGGACGGGCTGGAGGGCGAGGAAGAACTGGTGATCAAGGCGTTAGACGATCAAAGCGTGGCCACCGACCTGGTGAGCGGCGCGTCCATTTTGGGGGACGGGCGGGTGGTGCTGATCCTGAACATCGCGGCCATCAGCGAACGTTATTCCAAGTCCCGCCCCAGTGAAGCTGGCGCCACCGCTTCCGGGTTGCTGCTTTCTCATGGCGAACGGGCGCATGTTGCCCAACGCTCGAAGGAGGTGCCGCAATGACGCCTCCGGTAAGGGTGCTGGTTGTGGATGATTCCGCGCTCATGCGCAAGCTGATCCCGCAGATTCTGGAAACCGACAGCTCGATCCAGGTCGTGGGCACGGCCATGGATGGGAACTTCGGCTTGAAGAAGATCGAAGAACTCAAGCCCCAGGTAGTGACCCTGGACCTGGAGATGCCGGGAATGAACGGCATCGACACCCTGAAGGAGATCATGCGGCATCACCGGGTGCCGGTGATCGTCGTCAGCTCGCACAGCACCGAAGGAGCGTCGGTCACGCTCAAAGCGCTGTCGCTGGGGGCCTTCGATTTTGTCGCCAAGCCCCACGATGTCTCGGCCCGCATGCCGGAGATCGCGCGGGAACTGATTGCCAAGATCAAGGCGGCGTCCCAGAGCCGGGGAATACGCGTGACTCCAGTATCGTGCCAGCTATCGGGCGCCGGCAAAGCCGCGCTGAACGCGCAAAACTCGCCTACCCGGGTGGTGGCCATCGGGGTATCGACCGGCGGGCCCAATGCGCTGCAGTATGTGCTGTCGCAACTGTCGGGAGACTTTCCCGGCACCATTCTGGTGGTGCAGCACATGCCCGAAGGGTTCACCGAGATGTTCGCGCGGCGGCTGGATGAAGTCTCAGCCATTGCGGTGAAGGAAGCGCAGTCCGGAGACGTGTTGCTGGCAGGGCGTGCCTTGATCTGCCCGGGCAGCCGGCACCTGAAAGTGAAGCGCCTGCCGCTGGGCGATGTCGCGGTGCTCAGCGATGAGCCCCGGGTGAATGGTCATCGGCCGTCGGTGGATGTGCTGTTCAAGAGCGTAGCGGAGGAATTTGGACCGCGGGGCGTCGCGGTGCTGATGACGGGCATGGGGGAGGACGGTGCGCAAGGAATGGGAGCGGTCAAATCCGCTGGGGGAATGACCATCGCGCAGAGTGAAGACTCCTGCATCGTCTTTGGCATGCCCAAAGCCGCTATCGAGCGCGGCTTTGCGGTGCGGGTGGTGGGGCTGGAAGCGATGGCGAACGTTTTGACGGCGCAGTGTGTGCCGGACCGCAAAGAGAGTGCTGGATTCCACGCCGGCGGCAAAGGTAAAGCCGCGGGCAATTGACAGGAGCAAGGTTGCATAATCCGGCAAGCAGGAATTGCCGACTTTGGAGCAAGCAGAGGAGGATGGTATGGAGCAGTTTGCGCCAGTACGACGCAGCAAGGACGGTCAGCCGGTCCGCTACCTGGTGGTGGACGACTCCGTCTTCGCGCGCAAGAACTTGGCCCAGATGATCGAAACTTTCGGTGGACAAGTAGCGGGAGAAGCCGGCGACGGCATGACCGCCCTCACCGAATACGAGCGCACCAATCCGGACATCGTGCTGATGGACATCACTATGCCGCAGATGGAGGGCATCGAGGCGGCGGAGAAGATCGTCCGCCAGCACCCCGAGGCGCGCATCGTGATGGTCTCGTCCGTGGGCTACCAGGAAAACATAGTTGCGGCGCTGCAGCGGGGCGCGCGCCACTTCGTGCAGAAGCCGGTGAAGCCGGAGGTGCTGTACGAAGTGATCAAGTATGTGCTGGGTGAGGACGGCACCGTGGCCCAGGCCGCGGGCGCAGGAGCCTGAAGATGAAGATGGAATTGATCCAGCCCTTTATCAACGCGGCCGACGCCGTGCTGGCCCAGGGACTGAAGTCGCCCATGTCCATTGGCAATGTCAGCATGGAAGAAGAAGCGTACCGCCGCAAGGGCGTGGCGGCGCTGGTGTGGATCACCGGCGACATCGAAGGGCGCATCATCTTCGATCTGGATCCGGAGACCTCGGTGCGGGTGGCCAGCCAGTTTGCCGGCGCAGAACTGCCGGAATCGGATGAACTGGTGCGGGAAACGGTGTGCGAGCTGGCCAACCAGGTGATCGGCAATGCAGTCACCACGCTCAATGATGAGGGGTTCCATTTCCGCGTCCATCCGCCCGTGCTGCACACTTCGGAACACGGCGCCAAGAGCAGTGAGGACACCGAAGCCCTGGTCATCTGTTTCGAGACCGCCAGCGGCAATGTGTTCATGAACATCGCGCTGCGTTACAACCGGAGGCGCCAGGGCGAGCGCAGCGCAGCCGCGGGACTGTAGCCGAGAGTGTTGATCGTTGATTCTTTGATTGTTGATTGAAAACCGGGAATTCACCAGGAACCAGTCCTACTCACTGCCACCTGCTTTCGTTCCATAGCTTCCAGGAAATCAAAGATCCGAAATCAGCAGACAACAATTTCTTCCTACTGCGCGCTGAACAGGAAGGTCGGATTCTGCGGCGGGGGTTGTCCGCCGACATCCGGCGGTGGGAATGAGCTTACGGGCGCTGGGATCACCAGGGGATTGCCCTGACTGTCGGTCTCCAGCGTGTCGTTGCTGGTGCGAATGATGTAGGTGCTGCCGGCATCGCAGTGAGCCACTTGGACTTTGGTGCTGTCCCCGGAAGCCGCAATCGAAAGGCGAAAGCGGACGGGGTGGGTGGTCGTGTCAGGGTTGCAGCCGGTGTCGTTGACCGTGCCGGTGATGGGATTGGTGAGGTTGTCCACGTTCACGGTTCCCATAGAAATCACCGAGGAGATGGTATTGCTCGACGCGTTGATCACAGTCACCTGGGAAGTGATCGAGCAGGGTTGGTCAGCCGGGCAGGAGGGAGCAGATACCTGATAGCTGGCCACATAGGCGCGAGTGCCATCGGGGAGAGCGGCGACGCTGACCGGGGTCCCGGTAATGGGCAGCGTGATGGGGGTGAGGGTATCGGTGGAGACATCCAGCAGGGTGACCGTGCTGGCCACGGGATTGGTAATGTACAGCCGGTTGCGGGTCGGGTCGTACACCATGTAATTGGCACCGGCACCGGCCGAAGCGCTGGCGACCACGGTGTCGGACGAGCTGTCAATGGCTGAAACGTTGCCACTTCCTGCGCTCAGGACGTAGACCCTGGCACTGTCGGAGCGGGCGACGACCCACACCGGAGAGGCAATGGTGCCGCCGGGATCGGCGACCGGGTTTGGGGCCAGCGTCTTATCGACTGTATTGATCACCCGCACCGTGCTATCGCCTTGGTTTGCCACGTAGAGCTTGGTTGCATTGGGCAGTTCCGCCAGCGACACGGGATTGGTTCCCACGGTAAGGATTGCGCTGACGACGTTTGTGGCAGTGGGAATGACAGCTACCGTTCCCACGCCGGGGGCGCCACCAGCTGAATTCGCAACGTAGACGAAGCCACTCTCGGTGGTGGTGACGAATACCGGCACCGAACCCGCAGGCAGAGAAATCGTGGTGACCGGGGTGATGCTTGAAGGGCTGTAGGTGGAAACTGTGTCTTCCTCGCCGTTGGCGATATAGAGCCTGCTGCCGTTGGGCAACATCGTGACGTGCACCGGACCCAGCCCCACCGTCGCCGTGCCCACGTTGGTGTCTCCAGAGACGTCAAGCCGCGAGCTGTCGCCGGGGTTCGATGGACCATTGCGGGTGAGGACGATGTCGAAGTGCAGGCTGCTGGGATCGGGAGGTGGAGGCGGCTGCGGGATTGCCACGGGGCGAAACACATCCCCGCAACCGGTCCAGGCCAGCACAAGGACCATGAGGGCCGCAACCCGGCCAACGCGCAAGCAAGTTGAAGCTAATTTCATGAATTCTGGGTGTCTCGAAAGAATCGTTCATTCTAAACGCTGGACGCGAGATGCGCCAGAGAGCAGCAATTAGCATTCAGCACTCAGCATTCAGTCGTAACGGGGATGATGCGGCATGCGGAGGCCGACTTCACTGTGGATGCGGGGACGCTAGCGCCAAGTTGCACAGAAAGCCCAGCGCGATGTGGCTAATGTTGAATGTTGAATGCTGGTTTCACGCCCCACCGCGGGACCGCTTACCGGAAGCGGCCGCCTCGCGGGCGGTAGCCGCTGGCTTCTTCTTGCCTTCCATCTCTGCCAGGCTCTGCTTGAGGGCGGCCATCAGGTCCACGACGGGAGCCAGTTTCTTCGGTTTCTCGACTTCGGCGATCTTGCCCCCTTCCAGTTTGGTCTGGATCAAGTTCTTGAGATTATCCTGAAACTCGTCGTGATACTTTTCGGGGTCCCACTCGGCGGCGAGGGCTTCAATCAGCTGGTGGGCGACTTTGACTTCCGCATCTTTGAGTTCGACGTCGGGGGCGCCGAAGCCTTCCACCTTGCGCACCTCTTCCTCGTAGTACATGGTGTGCAGCATTAGCCCGCCTTCGTGGGGACGCAGGAAAACGGTGTATTCGCGGTTGTGCATGGTGAGCTTGGCGATGGCGACGTACTCGCTCTCCTCGAGGGCCTTGGTGAGCAGGGCGTAGGGACGGCGGCCGGCTTCTTCAGGGAGCATGTAATAAGAAGATTCGAAGTAGACGGGATCGACCTCGGGGGACTTGACAAATTCCAGGATCTCCATGGTCTTGGCGGTCTTGGGCTCGATCTTCTTGATTTCGTCGGGTTCGATGACGACGTACTCGTCCTTGCGGTACTCGTAGCCCTTGACGATCTCGTCGCGGGTGACCACGCGGTTGTCGGCCGGGCAGTAGTATTGCTGCTTGACCCGCTGCAAGTCGTCACGGTGCAGCATGTTGAAAGAGATACCGGTACTGCGCGCGCCGGAGAAGAGACGCACCGGCATGGAGATCAAACCGAAGGTAAGATAGCCAGACCAAACGGAGGCCGCCATAGTTCACCCCAGTCGGCGCCAGAGCTGCGCCAAGTGATTGAGTTTAGACTACAACGGGCGGGTTTGGGTTACCAAGGCGGAGGGTAATCCAAAGTGAAAGCACGAGCGGTAGGGCAGGACATGGAAGGGCCCTACAGGTAGTGGCGGAAGCCCGGAGTCGCGGCCCTCACCAGAACGTAAGATGCGAAACTTAACTTTCCCATTGAAATGAAAGACTTAACGGCGATCTTCGCATGGCTCGCACGGACAGGCGGGCCGGTCTGGGAGCGGCTGTTGATCTCCGCGTTGGTGACCGTGGCTTTTACTGTCATGGCTCGATGGATTCGCGGGGTCAGCCGCTCGGGCGCTGTTGCGGGAGCCGCGGTGTGCTTCGTTTTGTATGCGGGCGCGGGAGCGGGCGCGTTCTTCGCGCTGGTCACGGTGTTCGCGCTAACCTGGATCACTACTCATCTGGGCTATCAGCAGAAGCAGAGACTCGGAACCGCAGAAAAGCAGGAGGGCCGGACCGCATCGCAGGTCTTGGCCAATCTTGGGGTGGCCGCGGCCTGTGCGGGGTTGTATGCGGCGGAGGGTGGGGCTATTTTTCTGCCGGCGATTGCAGCCGCGCTTTCGGAAGCTGCTTCGGACACGGTATCCAGCGAGGTGGGGCAGGCGATCGGCGGGACAGCGCGTCTCATCACTACCTGGAAGAAAGTGCCGGCGGGAACTGATGGAGGGGTGACGCTGGCGGGAACGGGCGCAGGAATTTTGGCGGCCGGGGTGGTCAGCGCAGTCTGCGCAGGCTGCGGCTTGATCACTTGGAAAGAGTCAGCCATTACGGGCGTGGCTGGTGCTCTAGGCATGGTGATAGATAGTTTTCTGGGCGCGTGGTTGGAGCGACGCGGGCTGCTGAATAACGACTGGGTGAATCTGCTGAGCACGATCGGGGCGGTAGTTGTGCTGCTGGGCACGACTATTCTGTGGCGGTAAGAGTGTCCGATTCGTAGCCGGCGTTTCCCGCGGGACATGTCCCTGGGTTCCTTGCCGAGATCTCAACGCTCCCCGGACAATTAAATGACACCGCGCAGCGGGGCAGAGGCATCTGACTGGTATCGCAAGAGATTTCAGACGCCTGTACGGAGTTGAAACTGGGGGCGGGGGAGACTGGGGCTGCATGCATTTTCGGACCTTTGTAATCGGCTGTACGCTGGCCTTGGCGCTGCTCTTGTTTGCGCAACGCCATGCAGAGATGCCGCAACCCGCCGGCTTCCGCGCGGTGGTGGACCTGACCCATTCCGTCAACGGCAAGGTGCCCACGTACGAACTTGCTGAGCAGTCCGCTTACCAGGTCAAGACGGTCGCCACCATCGAGAAAGACAAGTACTTTGCCCGCAACATATCTCTGCCGGAGCACTACGGGACCCACATTGACGCTCCCGCACACTTTGCCCCTGGCATGTGGACGGTGGATCAGATTCCGCCCGAGCGATTGATCAGACCGCTGGTGGTAATCGATGTAAGCGCCAAAGTGAAGGAGAATCCTGACTACCAGGTTTCGGTGGAGGATATTGCCGCCTGGGAGCACGCGAACGGCGAGATGCCGCTGGGCGCTGTGGTCATGGCGCGTACGGGATGGGATTCACGGTGGGATTCCGTTAAGGACTACCGCAATGCGGACGCCAAGGGCATGATGCACTTCCCCGGCTATTCCCTCGATGCTGCCAAGTTCCTGGTCGAAGGGCGCAACGTGGTGGGGCTGGGCATTGACACGCTGAGCGTTGATTTCGGGCCGTCGAACGACTTTGAAGTACACCAGTACACGCTGGCCCACAGCATCTATCACTTGGAAAATGTCGCCAACCTGGATCGGGCGCCCGCCAAGGGCGCGATGGTAGTGGTGGCGCCGATGAAGTTGGAAGGCGGGTCAGGCGGGCCGGTGCGTATCTTCGCGCTGCTTCCTTGAGTTGCTAGTTGCGAGTCACGGGTTGCGAGTACCGAGTACCGAGTACCGAGTACCGAGAAACGCCTTCCTTGCTTTGGCTTTTTTCCCCGACTCAAATTCAGAATTCACGGTCAGACGCAGACAGCTATTCACTGCGATTGTCTCGTGTCCCGGGAGCTTTACTCACGTGGTACTCGGTACTCGGTACTAGTTATGCTGTAATGCCAGCGGAGGCAACGATGAGCGATCCACGCTATCCCATCGGCAAGTTCACGTTTGACGGCCCCCTGAGCGAGGCGCAGCGAAAGCAGTTGATTGACGACATCGAGCAGACCCCGGGAGCGCTGCGGGCCGCGGTGCGCGGTCTCTCCCCGCAGCAGATCGACACTCCCTACCGCGATGGAGGTTGGACGGTGCGGCAGGTAGTTCACCACGTGCCTGACAGCCACATGAACGCCTATGTGCGGTTCAAGCTGGCGTTGACGGAGGACGAGCCGACGATCAAGCCTTACATGGAAGACCGTTGGGCAGAGCTGGAAGATACTCGGGCCACCCCGCTCGAGGTCTCGCTCACGCTCCTCGATCAGCTTCATGTGCGCTGGGTGCGATTGCTGCGGTCGCTGAAGCCGGAGGAGTGGAAGCGGACCTTTCGTCACCCCGAACTGGGGCTCATGCCGCTGGAAAAAAACCTGGCCTTGTATTCTTGGCACGGACGGCATCATGTGGCGCATATCACGGAATTGAGGAAGAGGATGGGGTGGTGATCAGCAGACGCCAAATCCCTACGCCGGAATATGCAGCCGCCACGCCAGGTAGCTGACGGCTTCGCGAGTCACGGCGACTGCGCGTTTCCACAGGGTGTTCGGGCGCGAATCGGGGCGGGGCGCCACGTACACCTGCACGCCTTCGTGTTCGAGCAATTTCTTGATGCGGAAGACGTGGTACTCATCGCTGACCGCGGTGCAACTGCGCATGCGGTTAGTGCGCAGGATGACTCCCACCCGTTTGGCGGACTGCGCGGTATCGGAACCCTGGGTCTCGGCGATCAGGTTGGCATCCGGAATGCCGCGCTTCCTAAGGTAGTCGTGGCCCACGCCGCCCTCGCTGTAGCTGAGATCTTCTCCTGAGCCTCCCGTAGTGATGACGATGGGAGCCACGCCTTTCTGAAAGAGGTCGAACGCGTGGTCCAGGCGGGCACGATACACGGGGGAGGGGTGGCCGGCGTATTCCGCGGCGCCGAACACCACAATCGCGGCGGTGGGATGAAGCTCCTGCAGCGAGGCCTGGCGGAGGATCTGCAGGCAGACGGCGCCGAACCAGGCGAGAAAAGTAAGCGCGGCCAGCGCCACCAACAGCCACCTGTGACGACGCGGACGCTGCTGGACGGCCGGCTCCATCATCCCTGCGCGAAGAACTCGGAGATCTCCTGGGCGGGAATCGCGCCTTCGCGCATGACCTGCCAACGGGCTTCCTCATCGGTCAGATCAACGATGGTCGAAGCCACGTGGCGGGGTGAGGTCCCGCCGTCAACGATGATCGAGATCCGGTCCTGCAGCTGATCTCGAACTGCCTCGGCCGTGGTACATTCCGATGCCCCGCTGAGGTTGGCGGAGGTGGCGGTGATGGGTATGCCCGCCGCCTTCACCACCGCCAGGGGAATCCTGGCATTGGGCACGCGCAATGCCACGTTGCCGGTATTGGCCGTGACTTTTAGGGGAAGCCGCGAGGCGGCCCGGACGATGATGGTCAGCGGGCCGGGCCAGAACTTGCGCGCCAGTTCGTAGAATTCCTTGGGTAAGGGCCGGGCCAGTTCCTCGGCCTGATCCACGCTCTCAATCAGCAACGATAGCGGTTTATGGCGGGAACGAGACTTGATCTCGTACACACGGTCCACGGCCCGCAGGTTGAAGGGATCGGCAGCCAGGCCGTAGAAGGTGTCGGTGGGCATGCCGAGCACCAGGCCGGCCCGAATCTGATCGGCGGCGTACTGAATGAGCGAAGCTTCGGGTTTTTCGCTGTTGACCTTAAGGATTTCCGCGCGCACTACGGTTCCTTCCACACCAATGTGCTGAAGTCGCGAAAGCTAACATAACATGAGCGAGCGTCTTAAGCCGAGGGAAACACAGGAAAGGCGGATAGCCGCTGAGCTCGGAGCACGGCCCGCAGGGGCTGGAGACATGGAATAAGGCAATCGGGTGATCGGAGAAAAGCCGGGGGAAGCGCGTATGATTCAGGGGAAATGACAGGTCGAGGTCAGGCTTCCACGGAACGGTTGCGGCGCATTGAAGGTCGCCACAATGTGCTGGTCAAGGAACTGCGGCGGGCTTTTTCCCGGGGCGAGCTGACGGCCGAGGGCTACTGCGCGATTGAAGGGCTGCGCATCCTGGAAGAAGCTATCCGCAGCGGGGTGCGGTTTCAGGCCGTGTTCTTCAGCGCGTCGGCGGAAGCCAAGGCCCAGCGCCTGCTCCCTCAGATCGGGGCGCACGTAGAGACCGTGTTGCTTCCGGACAGACTGTTCGCCAGCGCGGTGCCGAGTGAGACCCCTCAAGGGGTGGCGGCGTTGGTGAAGTGGAAGCAATGCTCGGCGGATGAGGTCCTGGCGAAAGTGCCGGCCGGTCCGCTGTTGGCCATTGCAGGGGTGCAGGACCCGGGGAACCTGGGGACAATCCTGCGTTCCGCAGAGGCATTCGGCGCGGGTGGCGTGCTGCTGGGGGAAGGGACCGTGAGCCCATTCAATCCGAAGGTGGTGCGCGGGTCGGCAGGATCAGTGTTCCGGGTGGCGCTGGCGCGGGTGAAGTTGAGTGAGACTGTAGCCATGCTGCGAAAATCCCGGGTGCGGCTGCTGGCCACGTCGTCGCACAAAGGCACGCCGCTGGATCAGGCAAGGCTGGATGGGCCACTGGCCATCTTCATCGGCAGCGAGGGCGCCGGCTTGCCGCGGGATGTGGTGCGAGAGATGGATGAGATTGTCGCCATCCCACACTCGCCGCAGGTGGAGTCACTGAATGCGGGGGTGGCGGCGAGTATCGTGTTGTATGAAGCCGCAAGACAAAGGCGATGTCCACCACGGAGCCACGGAGACACGGAGAAGGACTAGGGCGTTGCTGGGCTGGTGCAAAGAGCAATCCCTTCGTCCGGGCGAACGGAATTGTGACGAGGCTTTTGTGATTTCCGACTTCTCCGTGCCTCCGTGTCTCCGTGGTGAAATGGTTCGATGAGTTTATTTCAAGCCATCCCGAGTGGTGATTCCGGCGATCGCACCCGGCCGCTGGCCGACCGCATGCGTCCGCGGACTCTGGACGAATTTGTCGGACAGGAGCATCTGGTCGGACCAGGGAAGCCGCTGCGCACGCAGATCGAGCGCGACGATACCGGCTCGCTGATTTTCTGGGGCCCTCCGGGAACGGGCAAGACGACGCTGGCGCAGATCATTGCGCGCATGACCAAAGCGGAGTTCGTCGAATACTCGGCGGTGCTCACCGGTATCAAGGAAATCAAGCAGGTCATGGCCGATGCCGAGCGGGCGCGGCAATACGGGACGCGGACGATCGTTTTCATCGACGAGATTCACCGCTTCAATAAAGCGCAGCAGGATGCGTTTCTGCCTCATGTGGAGAAGGGAAGCATCCGGCTGATTGGGGCGACCACGGAGAATCCTTCGTTTGAGATCATCTCGGCTTTGCTTTCGCGGTCGCGGGTTTACGTGCTCAAGCCGCTGACTGAGGAGCAGATTGTCGGTTTGCTTCGGCGGGCTCTGGAAGATGAAGAGCGCGGCCTGGGCGTGATGAAGCTGCGGGCCTCCGAAGAAGTGCTGCAGAAGATCGCGGCATACTCGAGCGGGGATGCTCGCAGCGCATACAACGTGCTGGAGGTGGCGGCGACGCTGTCGGGCAAAGAAGCCGGGGCTGAGATCACCGACCAGGTGGTACAGGACGCGCTGCAGAAGCGGGTGCTGCTCTACGACAAGACCGGAGAAGAGCACTACAACCTGATTTCGGCGTTGCATAAGTCGGTGCGTAACAGCGATCCGGACGCTGCGCTTTACTGGCTGGGGCGGATGCTGGAGGCCGGGGAGGATCCCTTATACATCGCGCGGCGGGTAGTGCGGATGGCGGTGGAGGACATCGGGCTGGCGGAGCCGAATGCGCTGGCGCTGTGCATGGCGGCGCGCGATGCTGTGGACTTCATCGGCATGCCGGAAGGGAACCTGGCGCTGGCGCAGGCGGTGGTGTATCTATCGCTGGCGCCCAAGTCCAATGCGCTGCTCACAGCTTATGGCGACGTCCTGCAGGACGTGGAGCGGACCGCCGCCGAACCGGTGCCCCTGCATTTGCGGAATGCCCCAACCGGTCTGATGAAAGGGCTGGGCTACGGGAAGGGCTACCAGTACGCGCACGAAATGGAGGGCAAGGTGGCGGACATGCAGTGCCTGCCGGAGAACCTGCGAAACCGGGTCTACTACCAGCCAACCGCCGAAGGCGTGGAGAAGCGACTACGGGAGCGGCTGGAGGAGATCAAACGGGCCCGGGCGCAGGCCGCTAAGGACCTCCGGTCACAGCCAAAAAGAGAGTCTTGAACGTACACTTGGACATCAGATGAAGCAGCGGGAAGGGTGTCATTCCCGCTCTTCCACGGAGCTTCCCATGGCGACGACCCCGCGAATCCCCACCCACGATTATCCGGCGGTCGCAGCCCTGCATTTGGATCAGGTGGAAGACCTGCTCAAGGTGCAGAAGGCGGCGCAGAAGATCAGCTCCATCCTCGATCTCGATCAGCTGATTGATCGCATTGTGAATGATGTAGCGCGTTCGTTTGGATGTATCGATGCCGACGTGTATCTCCACGACGAAGCGCGGGGGGAACTGGTGCTGGCTTGCGCATGTGGATGCAAGGGGTGCGCCCTTCACGGCCCGGGCCACAGCCTGAAGATCGGCAAAGAAGGCATGGTGGGGTACGTGGCCGCTACCGGCCAGATGCGCTACGCCCCGGATGTGCGCAAGGACCAATACTACATCGGGTGCGAGGAGACCACGCTGTCTGAGGTGGCGATCCCCTTGATGGTGGAGGGGCAGTTGGTGGGTGTGTTTACGACATCGCACCACGAACTGGACGCGTTTCCTCCCGAACAGCTGCGGCTGTTGCAGGCGCTGTGCAGTCATGTGGCAGTCGCCGTACAGAATGCCCGCCTGTTCCGGCAGGAGCGGGAGCGGCGGGAGAAGATGAGCCGCGAAGAGCAGGAGGCCCGCACCATTCAGCAGGCGTTGCTTCCCAAGAGTTCGCCGTTCGTCCCCGGTTATGCGATTTCCGGCTCGTCCATTCCCGCCGGAGCGGTCGGGGGAGACTGGTATGACTTCATTCCTTTCGACGACGGCCGGTGGGGACTGGTGCTGGCCGACGTGTCTGGGAAGGGAACCGCCGCCGCTTTGCTGATGTCTGCCACGCGCGGCATGCTGCGGTCGCTGGCAGGGGCCTGCTGCACCCCGGGCGAGGTGCTGGGCAAGCTGAACCGACTGATGGTGGAGGACTTCCCCGCCGGTAAGTTCGTGACCATGATTTATGCGGTGTTTGATCCTGCCAACCATGCGTTGACCTTCGCCAGCGCGGGACATCTGCCTCCGCTGCTGATTGATCAACAGGGTGCGCATTTTCTGGACACCGAAAAGGGCACTCCGCTGGGGTTGGGATTTGGTTCGTTCTCCGAGACGCGAGTGGAACTCTCGCCGGGATCGCACCTGGTGTTCTACAGCGACGGAATCACGGAGGCCACCAATCCGCAAGGCGAGGAATATGGACGCGAGCGCTTGCGTGACCACGTCCTGCGCGGAAACGCCACGTTGGAGACCATCGTGGATGATGTGCGAGCGTTCGCCAACGGCGCGGAATTGCAGGACGATGCCACCGTGATCTGCGTGCAGCCACAGGCCTAAGGAAACCGAGAACCTGATTCTTGTTCGCTCATTGCGAGGGCGGACACTCTTACCCTTCGGCCTTGATCCGCGCTAGCTTGGCCGGCGGGACGCCGGCGCTACCTATTTGAGACTTGAGCCAAGGCCCGCTGGGTCGCATCCAGGAGGGCTTCCGGTCCAACCGGGCGCCCAGTCGCATTTTCCATCCACAAATCGGGGGTGACGTCTCCCATCTTTGCCATGCGCTCAAATTCTGAGCCGATGTTTCCCGCCTTCTTCATCTGCGCTTCAATCTGATTGGCGATCAGGTGGCCGATCGGGTAATCGGGCAGGTACATGAACGAGTCAATCATGTGTGAGTAGATACCGAGCAGCACGACATCGTTCTTGTGGAAGACCGGAGCGTAGTAGCGATTCCAAATGTCTTTCGAGATTTGAACGGTGGCTTCGTCGAGTTGGCTGGGCGTGGCTTGGGGATGATCGTACATCCAGTGCCAAACCGCCATGTCCACTAGAGCGACTCCCGCGATCTCGTAAGTTCCCCAGAAATCATTCAGGGTTTTCTCGGCCTCGCTGCGGGCGTCGGGGGCCTGCAGGCCGAGGAGTTCGAGGTCGTGTCCCTGGAAGACAAAGGCCAGAGCCTCGGTAAACGCAGTATTGGGGACTCCGGCCAATAGCGTGTGGTCCACGTCATTGAGCGAGAAGGTCTGCTCGACGTTGTGTCCCATCTCATGCACGGCAATGTTGAAGCCCTTGTAGTTCATGCCGGTTTTTTCCACGCGGGTGCGGAGATGGGCTTTCTCCGAACGCATCTCCGCGCCCATGGCGTGGCCGGAGCCGCGGGCGGGATCGACGATGATGTTGTTGGCGACGTATTGAGCGCGTTCCGGAGAAAAGCCCAGCTTCATCAGGAGATTGGGAATGTCCTTCTGGTAGGCCTCGGGCGTGGGATAGCGCTTGGAGACAATCTGATCCAGTTCGGTCTCGGTGTACTTGCTGCCGGGGCGGAAGCCGTTGTACCAGACGTCGAAGGGCTCAAGCGGGCGTCCCAGGCGGGATGCGATCAGTTTGGCAACCTGCGGGACCAGCGGCGAGGTCAACACCTGCTCCAGCATGGCCTTGACGCGCTGCTCGGGAATCTCGCGGTCTTCGTCGAAACGTCGGGCGATGAGGGTGGGCGCAGTCGGGGAATAGGGATCAACCTTCTTCGAGGCGATGTATGTCTTCAGCAGCGTGGCATAACGCGTGTCGGGCTCGGGCGCGTTGGTCACGTCCTTTTGGGTCGCAGTGGCCGGCTTCACTTCGTTGCTGTAGGGGTTCCAATCAACGTTGGGGTTGTTGACCACGACTTTGGGAATGGTCTGGGTGACGATGCGCTCCATGACTTGCTGGATCATGCGCTGCTTGGCCGGACCATTCTTCGTGTCGGCGTAGTCGGCCTTGATCTCGTCACGCAGGTTCCAGTGGCTGAGCAGGCGCATGTCAGGCGGGAACAAGCGCTGCCCGTCGTTGGTGAGCAGGTGACCCATATAGATGTTGTATTGCGAGATGTAGGACTCGGCTTCGGCGCCGGCCTGGGCGATGGCGAGGTTCACGTCGGCGGGGACACGCTTGGAGAAGCGCTGGGCGAGACGGGCTTCGGCCCACTGGCGGCGGCTCCAGGTCTTACCTTCCTGGAGGCGCTGGTCGAGGGTGGTCAGCGGGAAGTTCAGCAGGACGGTGAAGGCCAGCTTGTTCTGGAAGAAGTCGTCTATGACGTGGGCGGAAGGATCGTAACCCGCGAATACTTCGTCGAAGGGAAGCACCGGGCCGGCGTCGAGGTCCATCTGCTGGCGGAACTCGCGGTTGATCTCGTGCATGTGTCCACCGAGCTGCTCGATGAGGCGCTCGAAGCGGTTGAACATGGTGTCGAGGGTGGCCTGGTCTCCGGCGAAGTTGGTGCGGACGAAGTCTTCGAAGGTTGCGGCATCGCCGTCGTCTGCGCGCCAGAATTCCTCCACCTGGTGCAGGCCGCGCAGAATGCGGGGTTTCTGGGCATCGCCATACCTGGCGACCAGTTCGCTCTCCATTTTGGCCATCGAACTCTTCATCCATGTGGGCGGCGTCGCAGATGTCGGCATGGAAGTCTCCTGAGCGAAGAGTGGGAGTGCAATCAGGGCAGTAAGCAATAGAGGAATCCAACGCACGGGAGGACCTCGGAATTGAATTTGAGAGCAGGCCAGTATAGCTGGCGCATCGGAAAAACCACAGAGGACACCGGGGACACAGGGGGAAACGGACAAGAAACTCTTGCAAGTTTTCTTGGCGGTTAAGTTCTCAGTTCACGGTTCTCGCCGCAGTTATTTCCTCGGCCGATAGATGTCCGTCGCTTGCCCGTAAAACACCTCGGCGGCTTCCATGATGGTTTCGGAGAGCGTGGGATGGGGATGGATGGTCAGTCCCACATCGCGGGCCAGCGCTCCCATTTCGATGGCCAGCACGCCTTCGGCGATGAGTTCTCCGGCGCCTGCGCCGACAATCCCCATGCCGAGTACGCGCTCGGTGTCCGGATCGATCAGCAGCTTGGTCATGCCCTCAGTGCGGTCGAGGGTGAGGGCGCGGCCCGAGGCTCCCCAGGGGAACTTGGCGACTTGAATTTTGCGATTTTCTTTTTCGGCCTGCGTCTGAGTCAGGCCACACCAGGCGATTTCAGGATCAGTAAAAACTACGGCGGGAATGGCGTTGGGCTCGAAGGCGACTTTGTGTCCGGCGATGGCTTCGACTGCGGTGCGGCCTTCGTGGGAGGCCTTGTGGGCGAGCATGGGCTCGCCGATAACGTCGCCGATGGCGTAGATCACCGGGTCGTCAGTTTGGAGTTGCCGGTTGACCTCGATGAAACCGCGGGGGCTGACGGTGACGCTGGTATTCTCGAGACCCCTGATCTCTGAATTCGGCTTGCGCCCAACCGAAACCAGGACCTTGTCGAAGACCTGCTCGTTCGCTGCAGATGCGGCTTGCTGGGCCTCAGCGGTGGGCTTGAAAGAAACGTGAATGCCGTCGGCTTCTTCGCGCATCGCAGCAACCGTGGTGTTCAGCAGGATGCTGGCGAAGCTCTTCTCCAGGTGTTTGTGCAGCGGCAGGACCAGGTCGCGATCGGCGCCGGGGAGCAGGCCGGGGAGCATTTCGACGACGGTCACCCTGGTTCCGAGCGCGGCGTACACGGTACCGAGTTCGAGGCCGATATATCCTCCACCCACTACCAGCACCGTGGCGGGTACGTCGGTAAGGTCCAGGGCGGTCGTGGAATCCATCACGCGCGGGCTGTCGAGCTTCAGACTGGGAATGATGGCGGGACGGGAGCCGGTGGCGAGAATGATGCGATCGAAACTGAGAGTCTCCTCGGTCTTGTCGGGCTTTGTGACCCGCAAAGTAGTGGAGTTCTCAAAGCCCGCCCAGCCTTGAATGTATTTCACCGAGCGCTGCTTGGAGAGCATGCCCAAGCCCCCGGTCAATTTTTTGACCACGCCCTCTTTCCAGGAGCGCAGGCGGGACACGTCAATATGGGGCGCGTCGAATTCAACGCCCCAATTTTTTGCCTGATGCGCCTCCTCGATCAGCTTGGCGACGTGGAGCAGGGCCTTCGAGGGGATGCAACCGCGGTACAGGCAGACGCCTCCAGGGTTGATTTCGGGATCGATGAGCGTGACCTTCATCCCCAGATCGGCGGCAAGGAAGGCGGCGGCGTAGCCTCCCGGCCCGCCGCCTACGACTGCGATGTGCAGATTCGTGGTGTCGGCCATGCGGGTGTCCTACCCCTGCACCGAAAGCAAGAAGGGTTGTTCGAACGCTTCGGCGATCCAGCGCAGGAAACGGGCAGCGTCGGCGCCATCAATCAGGCGGTGGTCGTAGGAGAGGGAAAGCGGCAGTACGCGCCGGGCCTCGAACTTCCCGTTCATCCACACCGGCTCCATGCTGGAGCGCGACAGGCCGAGGATGGCGACTTCGGGATGGTTCACGATGGGCGAGAAACCCGTGCCGCCAATGCCCCCGAGATTGGTGATGGTAAAGGTCCCGCCTTCCATCTCCGCCGGAGTGAGTTTCTTGTCGCGGGCTTTCAGCGAGAGTTGAGTCAGCTCGGCGGCGAGCTCCACGATGTTTTTCTTGTCCACGTCACGGATGACCGGCACCAGCAGCCCGCGGTCGGTATCCACCGCAACGCCAATGTGAATGTACTGCTTGTAGATGATTTCCTCTTTGCCCATGTCAATGCTGGCGTTGAACTGGGGAAACACCTTCAACGCCGAGGCGCAGACTTTTAGCGCAATGGCGGTGACCGTCATCTTGCCGCCAGCCTCTTCCGCCTTGGGAGCAAAGCGGGCGCGAAGTTGCTCGAGTTCGGTGATGTCGGCTTTGTCGTTCTGAGTGACGTGGGGGATGGTGCTCCAGGCTTCCCAGAGATGCTCTGCGGTCTTGCGGCGCACGCCGCGCATAGCGACGCGCTCGATCTTGCCCCACCTGGCAAAGTCGGGCAGTGAGGGCTCGGCGAAATGCGTGGCACGCGGCGCCTGGACCGCGGAAGTGAGCAGCGCTTTCGAGTGCGCTTTCACATCATCTTCGCTGATGCGGCCGCCAGGGCCGTTGCCCTTGATCTGATGAATGTCCACACCGAGTTCGCGCGCCAGACGGCGGACATGAGGGGCAGCGGGGACGGGTTCGCCGTGGTCGGTTCCGGCAACCTTGCCGAGTTGCACCGGCATGGTGAACGTCGGCAGCGGGGGTAAAGGCTGGTCGGGAGGAAGCGCCTGTTCCTCGGTTTTGCCTTCGGCACGGATGGCAGCTTGAAACGCGAGGCGGGCGGCGTGCTGTCCGGAGACGTGCTCCACTGGAGCCGCTTTGGGACGTTCGGGGGCCGCAGAGACGGCGCCTTCGAGGGTAAAGATCACCTCGCCGACCTTGACCTTGTCACCCGCTCTGACACGGACCTCTTTGACGACTCCGCTGACGGAAGACGGAACTTCGACCACGGCTTTGTCGGTCTCCAGTTCCATGACCGGCTGGCCTTCAGAGACCCGTGCGCCGGGGGCAATCATCAGGCGGACCAGATCGCCCTCGTGGATGTTTTCTCCGAGTTCGGGAAGTTTGAATTCGGCCGCCGGAGCGGGTGTCTTTCGACGTTCAACCGCTACTGTCGGTGCGGGTGGTTCCGGGGCCTTACCGGCGGGCTTTGGCTGCGGTACCGCCACCTGCACGGGCGCGGCCTGCCCTGGGCCTTGTCCTAGAGGTTCCCGCGCCACACTGCCGGCCCCGTTCTCGACCGTGAAGATAACCTGGCCGACTTTGATCTTTTCGCCTTCCTTGACGTGGATGTCTTTGACCGTGCCACTGACCGACGAGGGAACCTCTACCACCGCCTTGTCGGTCTCCAGTTCCATCACTGGCTGGCCTTCGGCGATGGTGGCGCCGGGCGAGATCATCAGGCGAACCAGGTCGCCCTGGTCGATGTTCTCTCCGAGTTCGGGGAGCTTGAATTCGGTCAACGCCTCTTCTCTCCTGCACGGTTCGTTCTGTCCGCGGGTGTGGGGGCGAGGCCCCCACGACAGCCGGCCAGCCTGCCCTGAGCGAAGTCGAAGGGCCGGCGCTACGTCACAGCTGGATTTGCCTTCTCCGGACTGATGCCCAGGTCCTTCACTGCTTGCTTTACTACAGATAAATCTAGCTGCTTTTCGCGGGCCAGCGCGTGCAGCGTAGCCAGCACAACGTGCTTGGCGTCGACCTCGAAAAAGTCGCGCAGCGCAGCGCGGTTCTCGCTGCGGCCGAAGCCGTCGGTCCCCAGGGCAACCAGCGGGCGCGGCATCCACTGCGAAATGGATTGCGGCAGCACTTTCATGTAATCCGATGCTGCGACCAGAACGCCGGGTGCATCTTTCAGCGCCTGGGTGACGAACGGGATTCTTGGCGTTGCGTCGGGGTGCAGCATGTTCCAGCGTTCGCAGTCATTGCCTTCGCGGTAGAGTTCCTTGTAGCTGGTCACACTCCACACGTCGGCGGCAACGCCATACTTCTCTTCCAGAATCTGCTGTGCCTTGAGCACTTCGTACATGATGGTGCCACTGCCGAAGAGTTGCGCGCGCAGTGTCGCGTCTTTCTTCGCCGATGTCTTGAAGCGGTACATGCCTTTGAGAATGCCCTGGCGGACCTCGGCGCCGGCGGGCATTTCGGGCATGGGCAGCGGCTCGTTGGTGACGGTCAGATAGTAAAAGATTGGCTCCTGATCCACGTACATGCGCTTGATGCCGTCCTGGATGATGACCGCGATCTCGTAGGCGAACGCCGGGTCGTAGGCCATCAGGTTGGGCACGGACAGCGCCAGCACATGGCTGTGGCCGTCCTGATGCTGCAGGCCTTCGCCGGCCAGCGTCGTGCGTCCGGCAGTGCCGCCAAGCAGGAATCCACGAGTGCGCTCGTCGGCCGCGGCCCAGATCAGGTCTCCGATGCGCTGGAAACCGAACATCGAGTAATAAATGAAGAATGGAATAGTGTTGATGCCGTGCTGGGAGTACGCAGTCCCAGCAGCAATGAAAGAGCAGACCGAACCGGCCTCCGTAATCCCTTCTTCAAGAATTTGCCCGTTCAGCGCCTCTTTGTAATAGAGCAGCGTGTCCATGTCCACCGGCTCGTAGAGCTGCCCGACGCTGGAATAGATGCCGACCTGGCGGAACAGCGCCTCCATGCCGAAGGTGCGGGCCTCGTCGGGAATGATGGGGACGATCAGCTTGCCGATCTCGGGATCGCGCAGCAGCTTGCCCAGCAGGCGGACAAAGACCATCGTGGTCGAAGCCTCGCGGCCTTCGGTTCCCTTGTAGAACTCTTCGAAGTGAGCTTCGGCGACCGGCGTAATCGGCTTGGCGCGGACCTTCCGCTCCGGGATAAAGCCGTTTAACTGCTTGCGGCGCTCGAGCATGTAGCGGATTTCAGGACTGTCGTCCGGCGGCCGATAAAACGGCGCATCGTGCAGCTCTTCGTCGGGAATGGGGATGCCGAAGCGCGAGCGGAACAGCATCAGCT
This sequence comes from Terriglobales bacterium, assembly GCA_035542575.1. Classification (GTDB taxonomy): domain Bacteria; phylum Acidobacteriota; class Terriglobia; order Terriglobales; family Acidobacteriaceae; genus JAIQET01. The sequence continues at coordinate 25,947 of DATKLE010000038.1, forward strand.
CTTCGTCGTTGAGCTTCTTCTGCTGATGCGTGATGTTCTTGCCTTCGCCGGCTTCGCCCAGCCCGTAGCCCTTGATTGTCTTGGCCAGGATGATCGTAGGCGCGCCAGTATGTTCGACCGCTGCCTTGTACGCGGCATGAACTTTGATGGGGTCGTGTCCGCCCAGCCGCATGCGGGCCAGTTGCTCGTCGGAGAGATGCTCCACCATCTTCAGCAGGCGCGGATCGGTGCCGAAAAAGTTGTGCCGGAAATATGCGCCACTCTCGACGAAGTATTTCTGGTACTGGCCGTCGGTGATCTCGCCCATGCGGCGGACCAGCAGGCCGTCGCGGTCGTTCTGGATCAGGCTGTCCCAGTCGCCGCCCCAGATGACTTTGATCGTGTTCCATCCCGCGCCGCGGAAGATGGCTTCCAGTTCCTGGATGATCTTTCCGTTGCCGCGCACCGGGCCGTCGAGACGCTGGAGATTGCAGTTCACCACGAAGATCAGATTGTCGAGCCGCTCGCGCGAAGCTAGCGTGATCGAGCCCAGCGCTTCGGGTTCATCCATCTCGCCGTCACCGAGGAAGGCCCAAACCTTACCGCCCGTGGACTTTTTCAGCCCGCGGTTCTCCAGGTACTTGATGAAGCGGGCGTGATAGATGGCCTGGATGGGGCCCAGTCCCATCGAGACAGTGGGGAACTCCCAGAAGTCCGGCATGAGCCAGGGATGGGGATACGAAGAGAGCCCGCCGCCGGGCTTCAGCTCACGGCGAAAGTTCTCCAGCTTCTGCACCGGGATGCGGCCCTCCAGATAGGCGCGAGCATAGATCCCCGGTGCGGCGTGGCCCTGGAAATAAACGATGTCACGGTCTCCAGTTTCGGTGCGGGCGTGCAGGAAGTGGTTGAAGGCGACCTCGTAGAGGGTAGCGGCGGAGGCATAAGTTGAGATGTGTCCGCCGATGCCTTCCTGGAGCTTATTGGCTCGGACCACCATGGCCAGGGCGTTCCACCGCACCAGGCTCTTGATGCGCCGCTCCATCTCCTGGCTGCCGGGAAAGGGTGGCTGCTGGCGGACGGAAATCGTGTTCTGGTACGGAGTGGTAGCGGAGAACGGGAGGTTTACCCCGGCGGCGCGGCGGGCATGCAAGGAAAGCTGCTGCAGCAGGCGGCCGGCCCGGTCCGGTCCACCCTTGGCCAGCACATAGTCGAGAGAATCAAGCCACTCCCGGGTTTCCAGGACTTCCAGTCCATTGGTCTGGGTTTCTGCCACGTCTGATTTTCTCCATCCTCTGAGGGTGATTTCTTCAATGATAGCCAATTGCAGGGAATTCTGCTCAGGAGAACGAGCGGGAGCACTCGCGCAGTAATCGGGGACGGAGACGTGAGCGGAGCTTGCAGGAGGACAGACCCAGCCTCGAGTGGCTGGGTCCCAGATAGTGCCGAGTTGGTCTATTGCCGGGTGAGTTGACCGTCGGAGTCAGCAGCGGCGCCCAGAATCCAAGCCCGGTCGGAATTCATAAGATAGAAGACGTAGGAGCTGGCACCCACCGAGTTAGGTATCCCGAATACGCCCCGCCCCGCTTGGGGATCGGGGTTGGGGTTGAAGGGGCTGTACACCGGAGCCACGACCGTGCTGGACACAGGCCCGTTGGGGCAGTCGGCGGCAGCGCCGTTACACGACCAATCGGCAATGCCACCCATGCCATCCTCACCATCGAACACCAGTTGCATCAGCACCTCGGAGTAGGTCTCGGTCACCTCGGAGGCATCCAGCGCGTAGCTTCCGTCGAGTGTGGCCTGGCTGTAAGGCTGCTCCGATTGTTGTTCGGCGACTCCAATGGGCGCGAGCTTGCTGCCCATGAAGCTTTCCAGAACGTACAGCCTACTGGAGGAAACCATGTAGAACACGTAAGTGCGGGTCAGCATCGTGGGCGTGGTATCTTGCACCACCCCACGGCCGTTGATCATGCCGCTGACAAAGTAAGTGCCAGTAATGTCCGTGATTGGATTGAAGGGTGAGTTGTCGTCATCATCCTCCAGACCCGAGACCAAGGTGCCCTCTCCGTCGAAGTTCCAGGACCCGGCTTTGTTGAATTCTCCGCGATCGGGATTTGCGCCGCTGCGCACCGCTGCCGGATGCTCCAGCAGAAACGTGTAGCCACCCACGACGCTGCTCAAGTTCAGGATCTCAGTGGTTTGCATCTCCGCCACACCAGCCAGAGCTGTGGACGGCGCCGCATCGATCTGAATGAGGTTGATCTTGCTGGAATTGATCACATAGAAGGCGTAATTCGCAGTGCCGGAGGCGGTGGCCAGCTGCAACGTGCCGCGCCCAGTAGTGGCGTCCACGGAGTAGGCCGCCGGCGTCAGAGCTTCCGCAGGGTCAGACAGCGTTCCGTTGTCATTGATGTCAATGTGCCCGCCGGTGATGCTGCCTTCTCCATCGGCGGCGAACACGCCGACTTCACCGATAGGCAGGCTCGCAGCATCGCTTCCGCCCGCGCGGAATACGTAATTGCCATTGAGCGCGGCCACATCAAATGCCTCCGAGTCCTGGGGCTCGAAACTGCCACGCGCGGTACCCTGCCCGTCGAACTCGATCAGCTTGCCGATGCCGCCGTTGGCCGCCAGGATGAAACGCAGGGTGATTCCATTAGCGTGGATCGCGTTGGGGTTGAAGGTGATGGTGCCGCGGCCATCGGGATACTCGTTGTACGTGCCCGCCAGGGAGTCGAATGCAACACCGGATCCGGTATTACCGTCTTCCACTCCGCCGGTGAGATTGCCCTTGCCGTCCGCCACGAAGCTGCCGAAGAAGAACTGGGGCCCACGAGTGTCTGCAGAAAATACGGTGAAGGCGTAGCGGCCCTGCAACGGCGGATACACGGTTGTCACAACGTTGAGAGCGGTGTTAGCGGCGAGGACGGAGCCGTCCGCCGAGGTCACGGTGCAAGTGATCGTGACTGCGCCCGCCGCCACAGCGGTGGCCGCGCCGGAGGCAGAATCGATACGGGCTTTGGCGGCATCCGAAGATGCCCAAAGCGTTGTGGTCGCGATAGTCGGGTCGGTAGAGGTCACAGTCACATCGCCGATCGAGCCATCATTAAAGCCGCCGCTGGCCGTGAATTGCTGAGAGTTCCCACCGACGGCCAGGCCCGGTCCAATGGGGCTGACCACCAGCGACCGGAGCACAGCGATGACGGTAAGCGTAACCGGGGCGCTGGTCACGCCGCCGCAGGTGGCGGTGATAGTGGTCGTCCCGTGGAATACTCCTGTTGCTACTCCGCTGTCATTGATGGTGGCCTTGGTGGGATCTGACGATTTCCACATCGCGGTCGAGGTCAGGTCCAACGTGCTTCCGTCATCGAGACGGGCGATGGCCTTGAAGGCCGGTGCGTTGGAACCCACGAATACGGTTGGACTGCCCGCGCTGACCGTTATGGACGTGACCGTAAGGCGGCGCCTCGAGGTGCTGCAAGCCACCAATGTTGATAGGAGCGCTGCTGCCAGCAACAAGGACCCAATCCTGCACCGCATGACGAAGGGCTCCTTTATGCGGAATTCGGGGCGAAATGCGCGGCCGCAAGGCGAGATATGTCCGACTCGTAGGAGCAGCTTTCCTGCCAAAGCGATTAGGCGGTTCGTCTCAAGTTTTCAACTAGTTGCCCGCGGACGAAGAGCGAATGGTGAAAGTTTATTGCATATATCGCGAGGGCAAGCAGCCCCGATTTGCACAGGCGGGTCTGTGCCAGGATGGAGGGGCTTCTCCGTTTTTTCACCGCCACCTGCGAGTCGAAGCTGCCTCAGAGCTCATCCAACCGGGTGTGCGCCGGAGCACCTCGGCTTAGTCCCATCCACAAATCGCAGACCTACTGCAAACTGCGGCGCACGAAAGCAAATAGAGAAGGAGAGATCTCAATGCCGAAAAAGACAGTTTCTGGCAACCACGGCAGAATCAACGCGCAACCCCGCATCCACCAGCGCGCCAGTGAAATCCAGGAATATGGCACCGTGGTCCACGCGCTTCCTCTGGAACTGGAAGAACCGGTTCGTCTGGAAATGACCGAGCAACTGAACCAACTCCTCGCCGATACCATGACCCTGCGCGATCTTTACAAGAAATCACACTGGCAAGTCGCGGGGCCGACGTTTTACCAGCTGCATTTGCTCTTCGACAAACACTACGGGGAGCAGGTGGAACTGGTGGACACGATTGCTGAGCGCATACAGATTCTCGGCGGCGTGAGCATCGCCATGGCGCCGGACGTGGCCGAGACTACACAGATCGAGCGCCCGCCGCGCGGCCGGGAAGAGGTGCCGGTGCAGCTGTCGCGGTTGTTGGATGCTCATCAGGTCATCATCCGGCAGTGCCGCACACTGGCCGCGCGCGCTTCTGAGCTGGGCGACGATGGGACCAATGACATGATCGTCAGCGATGTGCTGCGGACCAACGAAATGCAGGTCTGGTTTGTCAGCGAGCACCTGGTGAACGCGCCATTGGTAGAAGCAATCCCTCCTCGGAGAGAAAAATCGAGCGCAGCGTAAGGCAGGACTAGGGGACACTCTCGTCCACTAGCCGGGGGAGGGATAGGAGTGTCCGCCCCGCACAACGCTCTTTCTTTGTTCAATTCTGGACGTGCGAATCCCAGAAGCGCACATCCCCCGCCCCTCAGTTGCCGCTTGATCCTTGATTCTTAAGGCCTTTGGTAGGCTGCTAAATTGCGTAAGTGCTCGCTGGATTAGCCTTCAGGAGGCGATTGTGCGGCAATTCCTCACCGACCTTCGATACGGCGCGCGGACACTGGCGAAATCAAAGGGATTCACCCTCATCGCGGTTGTCACGCTGGCGCTTTGCGTGGGCGCGAACACAGCAATCTTCACTCTGGTGAATGCGGTGCTGCTGCGACCGCTGCCGTACCCACATGCCGACCGGTTGATGTGGGTCAGCGAGTTTCTGCCACACATTCACAGTCACACGACGATTGGTCCAGATTACGTGGCGTGGCGCGATCATGCGAAGTCCTTCGAGAAGATTGCCGCCTATGACAGCGACAATTTCAACGCAAGTGGCGCGGGTGAACCGGTGCGCGTAGAAGCCGGCGAGGTGACGTCAACCTTCTTTCCTCTATTCAATGTTCGACCCATCCTGGGGAGGCCGTTCAACCCGGAAGAAGATGAGCCCGGCGCTGCCGCGCCCGTCGTCCTATTGACCTACGGTTTCTGGCGGGATCATTTCGGCGCCCAGAGCGATGCGATTGGGAAATCGCTGGTCTTGAATGGCCAAGCACACACGGTAGTGGGGGTTCTTCCCGCCGATTTTTGCTTCCCGGAAAACGATATCAAGCCCGACCTTCTGCGTCCTCTGGCGCTGCCGCCCTACCAATCCACTGACACAAGTTTCAGAAACGTCCGGACTGCGGGGTTACTGGCCCGGAGCGCCAGCATGCAGCAGGCAACTGCCGAATTGAACGCCATCAACAGCGCGATACATGGCACTGACAAAAGCGCAAGCTGGCTGGAAGGCATGTACGCCGAAATGGTTCCTTTGCAGGAGCACATCGTAGGGGACACCCGTCGTTCGCTCTGGATGCTGCTGGTGGCGGTTGGCTTTGTGCTGCTGATCGGGTGCGTCAATATTGCCAATTTGCAGCTCGCACGCGCCTCCGGCCGGCGCCGCGAGATCGCTGTCCGAACTGCCTTGGGAGCCGGCCGTATCCAGTTGGTGCGGTTGCTCCTAACAGAGAATCTCTTGCTGGCGAGCGCCGGTGGAGCGCTCGGATTTTTTCTGGCTGACTGGCTGGTTAAACTGGCGAGAAACATTCAGGTTGAGGCTTTACCGCGTGTCAGCCCGATCCGGATAGATGTGAACGTATTTGCCTTCACGCTGCTGGTTGTGGTGATAGCCGGCCTGGCCTTTGGCTCCGGTCCCGCGATCTTTTCCACGAAACGTGAAAGCTGGTCGCCGCTTGAATCAGCCGGTATACATGTGTCTTCGGGCAAACGGCACCGGCACATCAGCAGCATCCTGGTAGTCTCCGAACTTGCTCTCGCCTTGGTGCTGCTGGTCGGAGCCGGCTTGCTGATCCGGACTTTCCTCGGCATCTTGCGCACCGATCCAGGATTCAGATGCCAGGGTCTGTTGACGGCACGCATCGTGCTATCCGAGCACAAGTACCCAGGTGGCGAGCAGCGTCGGCAATTCTTCGAACAGTTGTTGCCGCGGATTGAAGCTCTTCCTGGGGTTGAGGCGGCGGGAGTGAGCAGTTCGCTTCCCCTTGCCGGCCATGCCATGCATGGCGCGGTGCAGGCGGAAGGTCAGCCCGAGGTGCCTCCCTCTTCCGCGCCCTCCATATTTATCGATGGCATTACGCCCGGCTATTTTCATGCTATGGGCATGCCATTGCTCAAAGGCCGTGACTTCAGCCCCGAAGACGCACAGAAGGACGCAGCGCCGAAGGTCATTCTTAATCAGGCCGCGGCCAACACTTTCTTTCCCGGGCAGGATGCGGTGGGAAAGCACATCAGAATGGCCAGAGATAAAGAATGGCCCGAGATCATTGCGGTTGTCGGAGACGTTCGCGACAACGGTCTGGACCAGGAGAACTCCACCCAAATGTATCTGCCCATAATCCTGCACGTTTCCAACATTGCGATCCGCACGGCAGGCGATCCTGCAGCGCTCGCTGGATTGCTGAGGCAGGAGGTTCAGAGCGTCGACCCCGATCAGCCCATCTTCGACGTAATGACTATGGAAACTCGAGTCTCCGAATCTCTGCAGGCGAGGAGATTCACCATGCTCCTGCTGACCGCTTTCGCAGCCCTCGCCCTGTGCCTCGCAGCAATCGGAATCTACGGGGTGATCTCTTACACGGTCGCACAACGCACACGTGAGATTGGCATCCGCCTGGCACTGGGAGCCAATCCGGAAAAAGTGCTTCAGCTGGTGATGGCCAATGGAATGACGCTGTGCGTGATCGGTGTCGTTCTGGGCCTGGGCGGAGCGCTGGCGCTCTCTCGCCTCATGGCCGGATTGCTGTATGGCGTTGCTGCCAATGACGCCGTCACGTTGCTGTCGGCATCTGCCGTCCTGATTGTTGCGGCGCTGTTGGCGAGTTTTTTCCCGGCGCGACGTGCGGCCCAAGTGAATCCGGCTGTCACGTTGCGATATGAGTAGGATTATTTCGCTGGATCGGCGACAAAGCGGTAGCCGACTCCGCGAACGGTGAGCAGATGGACCGGCTTGGCGGGGTTGTCTTCGATGTAGCGGCGCAGCCGGACCACGAAGTTGTCGATAGCCCGGGTGTCGGTGTCTTCATGCAGGCCCCAAACATTCTCGAGAATCGACTTGCGGGAGACCACCCGGCCGTTATTGCGGACGAGGTGGCGCAGGAATTCCGCCTCCATGAGCGTGAGCTGAATGGTACTGCCGTTCACCCGTAATTCCAGCTTGCCGAAGTCAATCGTGCGGCCGGCAAAAGAGAACGCCTCAAACTCCCCGGGCGCGTCCTGCGGCTTCCTGGCCGAGGATTGCTGACTCTCCCGCAGCCATACCCGGCGGCGCAGAAGGCCTTGCA
>DATKLE010000039.1:0-29441 GCA_035542575.1 Terriglobales bacterium
ATCCTGACCCAGAAAGCCAAGCGTAAGCGCAGGCGGAAGGCGAAGGACCTCGGATCAGTATGCGCTCGAAGGCCATGGTAGGCCCGGCAGGAATCGAACCTGCAACCCTCGGATTAGAAATCCGATGCTCTATCCGTTTGAGCTACGGGCCCCTTAGCCAAAATCTACCACAGATGCGGACGCGGCTTGCGGGCGTGGCCGTTGGTGGTACGCGCAGGGTCCTTCGTCGGGCTGACGCCCTCCTCAGGATGACGCCCGGGGGTTGAGGTCAGGATGACGCCCGAGGGATTGAGGTCAAATCCAATCCCGGAAGTACATGTCCCGATTCTGCCGGAGTGTTGTCCCGATTCCTCGCGGTAATGCGGCGATCCTACCGGAAAATATCTGTATGGGCCTTTTCATGAAAAAATCGTTCGCCGCATTGAGCGCTTTTGTCCTGACCATGGTTTTGGCTGGCTGTGGTGGAAGCTCCAGCCAGACGCCGCAGGGCGGCGGTTCGGGCGGCACCGGCACCCAGAATCTGGCCTGCAATGGGATGAGTACCGGACAGGGCGGCAGCCTGAACGGCTTCCGTCCGTTCACCAGCAGCAACCCGTGGAACGAGGATATTTCAAGCGCCCCGGTGGACCCGAATTCCACCGCCATCATCAACTTTATCGGCTCCAGCATTGGGCTGCACGCCGACTTCGGATCGGGACAATACCAGGGCTCTAACATCGGCATTCCTTACGTAGTCGTGGATGGGAACCAGAGCCTGGTGCCAATCAATTTCACTGCGTATGGCGATGAAAGCGATCCCGGGCCGATGCCGGTTCCAGCCAATGCGCCGATTGAGGGCGACCCTAATCCGGGCAACGGCGATCGGCATGTGCTGGTCCTGGATAACGGCAACTGCTTTCTGTATGAACTGTACAGCGCCTATCCCAACAGCAACGGCAGCTGGGGTGCCGGATCGGCCGCGGTGTGGGACTTGCTGGCGGACGAGCAGCGGCCTTGGGAGTGGACCTCGGCGGATGCTGCCGGGTTGCCGATCTTCCCCGGCCTAGCGCGCTACGACGAAGTGGCCGCGGGGAAAATTCAGCATGCGCTGCGATTCACCCTGGCCCAAAGCAAGGCGGCGATGACTCCGCCGGCGTCGCACTGGGCATCAAACTCGACCAACTCGCTGGCCGCGCCCATGGGCATGCGCCTGCGCCTGAAGAACAGTTTCGACATCTCAGGATTTTCCGCGACCAACCAGGTGCTGCTGACCGCGATGAAGAAGTACGGGCTGATCATGGCGGACAACGGCAGTTCCATGTACATCAGTGGCGCGCCCGACAGCCGCTGGGACAATGATGACTTGCACCAGCTGGGCCAGGTGACAGCATCGGACTTCGAGGTGTTGGAGATCAACCCGCTGTACACCACATCGAATGTTCCCACCGGTGCGGCGCCAACCATCAACAGCTTCACCGCGACGCCCTCCACCGTGTCTGCGGGGGCCAGCGTCACGCTCAACTGGAGCGTGAGCGGCGCGTCGTACGTGATCGTTACGCCGCAACTGGGAGCAGTACGGGGCACAAGCGCCACTGTGAATCCCGAACAGACCACGACCTACACCCTGCACGCTACGAATCAATACGGACGGACCACGGCCACGGTCAACGTGACGGTGCAGTGAGCGGCTTCTGCCTTCTAGCTAGTAGCTAGTGGCCAGCAGCCGCCATTCCCGTATACTTCCGCCGTGCCTACCAACCGTCTCGCCTACATCGACTGGATGCGCGGGCTGGCGTGCGTGCTGATGTTTCAGACGCACTGCTACGACTCGTGGCTGGGTGGTGACGCGCGCAAGAGCACGTTCTTCATGTGGTCGCAGTTGGGCGGGACGCTGCCGGCGCCTTTGTTTCTCTTCCTGGCAGGCATCTCCTTTGCTCTGGTCACCGACAAGTTGCGGCAGAAGGGGAGCCCGCCGCGGCAGATTGCGCGCACTACCATTCGCCGGGGCCTGGAGATCTTCGCGCTCGGGCTTCTGTTTCGTGTCCAGGAGTATGCTCTCGGGTTTCCCTGGGCGCCATGGAGCGACCTGCTGCGCGTGGATATTCTGAACACGATTGGCCTCTCGATGACGCTGATGGGGGTTGCCTGCTGGCTCGTCTTATCGCTGAAACGCGGACTGCAGACTCGCCTGGTTCTGGTACTAACTGCGGCGGGGACCGGATTGCTGATATCGCTGCTGACACCGCTGCTGTGGACGAGTTGGCGGCCGCGCTGGCTGCCCTGGCCGCTGGAGTCGTACGTCAATGGCGTGCACAATCTGGGCCGGCCGCAGCCGTGGCTGTTCCCAATCTTTCCCTGGACCGCGTTTGCCTTCGCTGGTCTGGCGGTGGGATTTGCTCTGCTGAGCGACTGGGCACGCAAGCGACAAGCGGCAACTTTTGCCCTCGCGGGCGGCGCGGGGATCGTGCTGATCTATGGAGCGCGCTGGCTGGATCGGCGGCCCGAGCAACTCTATGCCGTCTACGATTTCTGGCACACCAGCCCCAACTTTTTCCTGATTCGCGTCGGGCTCCTGCTGATGATTCTGGCGGCAATTTATGCCTGGTGCCGCTGGGGTGCGGGTCAATGGGGCTTCAGCCCCATGATTCAGCTCGGGCAGACCTCGCTGCTGGTGTATTGGGTGCACATTGAGTTCGTGTATGGGCGATTTTCCATTCTGCACAAGCGGGCCAATGATATTCGGACGGCGTCGTTGGGGCTGCTGACGATTTTCCTGGCCATGGTCGTGTTGTCGGTGTTGCGGACCCGATGGAAAGGCCGTGGAGCGGAGTTATGGGCATGGATGCGGAGGCCGGCGCGCGCGGGCTGAGGCCATTGGACGCGAGCCCTACCCAGGGCTTACGCCCTGGGCTCGTCTCATCTTCGTCCTTGTCGGCGCGGGTCTAGAGCGTGGCTGCGGAAAGCTGGCGGATGGCGTTCTCGACGAGCTTCAAGCCAATGGCCCACTGCCGGCGCGCAGCCGCCTCCTCATCGCCATAGCCGAATAGATAAAAGGTGAGGTAGAAGCCGTCGCGAGTTCCCTGCGGAAAGAAGCAGCGGCGGACCAGGAACTCGGCTGCGGCAGGGATCTCCGGCACCCGGTGCAACAACTGAGTGAGGCGCTTGGCCAGGTGCTCGTTATCAGAAAAGGAAAAGCGGCGGTCGTCAGAGAAAACAAGATCAATGTACGATCCGAACTTGCAGGCCGCCCCGAAGACTTCCTCTTCAGGATTCATTTCGCGGCTCGCCCAGGCGTCGCACTTGGCGGATTCGACCAGGCTGGAAGGCGAATTGATAGACGTGAGAAACTCTCCCAGTTCGCGTTCCCGGCGGGCTTCTTCAATCTCCAGCAAGAGCTCGGGCTGCCGCTTCAGGTCCAGGTAGCGGGGGCCATGGTCGGGTGCGGCCCAGGGAACTTCGAGGGTTTCGTCATCGGCTCCGAGCTCCACGGCGAAATCAGCGTGCACATCCGGCATGATAAATCAGCCTACATGGAAACGCCGCAGACTGCGTCTCTACGGGGCGCCAGCGACCCCGCGCAGGAACTCGACTACCTGCAGCTCTGCCCATCGCCCGTCATCGTCACCGCCGTCAGGTTGAGCGAGGAAGGAGCAGTGGCCGCCGTCCTCGGTTTCGATAAAGGTGATGTTGGGATTGGCGTGGATCTTCCGCCGGGTATCGGGAACGATGCGGATGAAGGGATCATTGGCGGCGTGGAGGATGAGGGCTGGCACCGCGATGCGGTCCACAACGTTGGCGGCGGCGGCGCGGGCGTAATAGTCGTCCGCACCGGTAAAGCCGCAATAATAGGCGGTGATCTTGTCATCAAACTCGCGCAGGCTGCGCACTCCACGCAGACGCGATAGATCGAAGACATCGGGAAACAGGCGGGCCTTGGCGCGCAGCCGGCGCCGCAGTTGCCACATGAAATAGAGCTCGTAAAGACGGTTGGGCGGCAGGTGGAGGGCGTCGGCCGAGGCGGCAAGATTCATCGAAGGACACACGGCCGCAACGGCACGGAATTGGGCGGGCCCTTCCCTGCCCCACTCGCCTGCCGTTTTCAACACCAGGTTGCCGCCCATCGAGAAGCCGGCCAGCGCCAGGCGCGAGATGCGGTCGTGTTCGATCAGATGGTGGGCGACGGCGGCAACATCCGCTGAGCGCCCGGAGTGATACAACGTGGGCGACAGGCCATCGGTACCGCCGCAATTACGCTGATTCATCCGCACCACGTTCATGCCTGCGGCCAGGCCTTTGGCGGCGATGCCCAGCATATATTGGGAGTCGTGCGATCCTTCCAGGCCATGCACGACCACGACCGTCAGTGCCTCCTGCCGTGCCGGCTGCCAGTGACAGTGGCACAGGACCTTGGCTCCGGGAGCCACTTCGACCAGACGCTCCTCGGCTGCGGGCAGAACAACGCGCCGCGGCAGCAAGAAACTAGCGATCGTCTGCACATGTCCTCCGCGCAGGCCACGTCGCGGCTGGAAGGTCTGAACTTGGGTTTGCGAACTCCCCACGAATTGATTTTAAATGGTAAAGACATTTGCAACCGGCCGGGCCGGCGGGAGTTTTTCATGCCGATTTTTGAGTATGTCTGCAAGGAATGCCAGCACGAGTTTGAGGCCCTGGTGTATGGAAGCGAACAAGCGGAGTGTCCGCAGTGCCATGGCAAGAAGCTGACCCAGCAGCTTTCCGTGTTTGCGGTGGCAGCGAAGGGCGCCTCTACTCCGACTCGAGCCGCCGGCCCATGCGGCAGTTGTGGTGATCCGCGCGGCGCTGGTGCCTGCTCGTTGCCCGACCTGGACTGACCATACTCCGGAACTTAGATCCGCCGTCCATCCTCGATTGCCTTCTCTTGCCGCAGGTTACGATTCGTGACCTTAGGTACATGCAGGCGGTGACGCGTGTAAGTTTCCCTCGGCCCGTCGCTCGCTTACCATGTCCGTTACAAGTTACCTGAGAACGCATATGGACCGCCGGCAAAACCCGCGCGTCACCGCCCTTATGCTGGTGCGCGTTTGGGGTGTGGACGCCTTCGCGCTGCCCTTCATCCAGTTGGCCAGCGTGCGCAACATCAGCGGCAGTGGGGCGGTACTCCAGGGAATCCGACGCCAAGTCCTCCCCGGGGATACCTTGTCCGTGCAACTCGGCGGAAGCAAGGCCCAGTTCCGGGTGGTCTGGGTGGGCAAGATGGGCACCCGGAGAGAGGGCGAGATCGGCATCGAAAACCTGCCCGCAGAACCCTGCATCTGGGATGTGAATCTTGATCGCTGCAGTCAGTTTGTGGGGAAAGGGTAGAAGTTCAGCTTTGCCAGTCTCTCAGTCGAGGAGTTCCAATCACACCGCTGGCGTGATGCTTCCGGAACGACGGGGAGAACGAATCGTCAGAACCGGGCAGCACGCCCCACACACGATCTTGTAGGCATGCAGCCAGCTCAGATGATCCAGGAAGGTATCGGGAGACCGAAGGCCCAGGACAATCAAGTCGGCGCTTTGCTCGGCCGCCATGCCGAGGATGGTCTCGTCAACCGCGCCGGTTTCCACCTTGAAGTCCGGCTTTACGGCCAACTTTTCATCTGACAGTAATTCCTTCAAGCGTCCTTCCAGGGTCGCCACCACCCTTGCCCGGTCAGCGAGGGCTTCGCCTGCAAACCGCTCGACGACGTGCAGCATGGTCAGCTGGGCGCCGTGTTGTTTCGCCAGGGACACGGCAAATGGCACCGCTTCGGTAGACTCCTGAGAGAGGTCTGTGGGGTAGAGGATGTGCCGCAGAGCGGCACGAACTGGCGGTTCGGAAGGCGCGCACGGACCTACTGTGAGTACGGGGCAAGACGCATGGCGAAAGATCTCCTCGGCCACCGAGCCCATAAAGATTTTGCGCAAACCTGTCCGGCCATGGGTGCCGATGACGACTAAGTCCACTTGCTCCCTCTCCACGACCTGTTCCAGCTGCTCCCACACGTTACCCTCCGACACGACCGCTTCGTGCTCGATGCCAGTCAATGCGCCCGTTTGCACCAGTCTGCTTTCCAACTGCAGCACATCTCTCCGGGCAGCCTCAGTCGCCAGCACCGCCGCGTCACCGCCGGCGAGCTTGAAGCCCAGTGACGAAACCACATGGGCCAGATAGAACTTTGCTCCAAAGCTCCGCGCGATAGCGATGGCGTGACGAAGGGCTTTTTCCGAGGCCGCGGAAAAATCGGTAGCGACCAGGACCCGCTTCAGATCAACTTCGACCATTGGCGCAAGCTTGGGCATGGCTCTCCTTCCCGGTGCGGGCCTGAGGTTGCCACTCGTCGCGATCCACCGGGCTCCTTCGCTGTTTAATCATCGCAATTTCTTGGGGGCAAGCGCAGTGATGCCGATCACCCGGGGAGAACATTCTCAGCAAGGGGTAACGCGCCTAAGCCGGTGTTTCCAATTCCGTGCGATTCCACCTTGCCAGATCGGCGGCACCCTCGTAGGTGCTTTGCAAGAAATCGAGCAGCGTGCTTCTGGGCGAAGCAGCCTGTCGAACTTCGTCGTACATCAGAAAAAACTCGCGCATCTGGAGATGATAGAAAGCGTTGGTGGGACGCACAGGAATCTTGCCGTAGCCCTCCGGTTCCGGGGCCGCGTAGGCGTAAAAGGCAGCGTCCTTAATCTCTCCGCCACCCGGCCAGAAGCCCGCGCTGATCACTTCGTGGGAATAAGCCTCGCGGGTGACGGCGTCAGCGCCTTCGCGCGGAAGCGCGCGGCGCCCGGAGAAGCGAGTCACGGCCATGTCAAAGCTGCCCCAGAAGAAGTGCACGGGACTGTTTTTCCCGATGAAATGCCCACGAAACTCCTTGAAGATGGTGTCCACCAGCACTAGGACCCGCCAGAATCGGGTCGCGTACTCCCGATCATAAGAGGCATGCTTCACGTCCTGGTCGAAAGGAATCGGGTCGGGCACTTCCACCGGCATGTGCCAGATCTTGACTTCGATGCCCAGGGACCGCAGGGCCGACATGCACTCCTTGTAGAAATCGGCGACCGAACGGGGCTTCAGCTGGATGCTACCCCTGCCGGCTTCACTGGTTTGAATCCACAGGTTGTGAGTCAGGAAGTCGAACTCGACCTCGAAGATTCCCCGGGCGTACGGAATCGGCGAGGTCGTGAGCCCACGCGCGCTGACATAAAGAGGCACTTCCCACCAGTGATTGACCTTTGGTGTCAGCGCCATGCGCACCTTGCCCACAATCTGCGTCCACATGTGCAGCGTGTCGCGGGTGTCTTTCCAGGCCTCCAGCGGCAATGCGGGCCAGGATTCGGGATTATCGGCGAAAGCAGGCTGGTTCATCGGGCCTCCTCGGCTGCTCGTCGGGAAATTAGATTACCACCACGGTTCTGTTGTTTGCGACGGCGGCTCTGAGCGTGCCCGGACGCGGCCGCGCCCAGTTTCTGTCTGCAACTTTTTGGGTGGCAGGCGCGTATATACTGACGTGCGAATCCGCGCTTCAAAGAAAGGCTCCTGATGAGTTCTCGCTTCTGGCAATTGCTGGCGGTGATTCTAGGGGTGGTCTGCGGCATGGCGGTCGCGCAGGCCCAGCCCGGCCCGGGTGCCTTGCCGGCCACAGCCATGCCGTCGGTGATCACGGTTCCCCCGGAGGCGCAGGCTTCTCCAAACTTCAACGTCGAGGCTGCCACCAACGCCTATCTAGCCGAAATGCCGGCTGAGGCCAGGGCCAAGTCAGATGCCTACTTCGAGGGCGGATACTGGCTGATCCTGTGGGATTTTCTGATTGGCGTCGTGGTGTGCCTCGTGCTGTTGAACCTGCGCTGGTCAGCCGCCATGCGGAATCTGGCGGAACGCATCACGCGCTTCAAACCGATTCAGACCCTCATCTACTTCGCCGAATACCTGGTACTCACCACCGTCCTAACATTCCCCATGACGGTGTATGAAGGCTACTCGCGCGAGCACAAGTACGGGCTGGCCACGCAGACCTTCGGGCCGTGGCTAAATGACCAGTTCAAGGGACTACTCGTGGGCCTGGTGTTGGGCGGGATTATCACGGTGATTCTGTTCGGCATCGTTCGCAGACTCACCCGCACCTGGTGGATCTGGGGTGCAATCGTCGCGGTGGCGTTTAATGCCTTTGTAGGCCTCATCGCTCCCGTATACATTTTCCCCATCTTCAACAAAATTACCCCGCTGAACGATCCCAAGATCACGCAGCCAATCCTGAGCATGGCGCGGGCGAACGGAATCATGGCGAAGGATGTCTATCAGATTGATGCGTCCAAGCAGACCACGCGCATGAGCGCCAACGTAAGCGGCATGGGCCGCACCATGCGCATCACCTTGAATGACAACCTGCTGCGGCGCGGCTCGCCGGAAGAGATCCAGGCGGTGATGGGCCACGAAATGGGGCACTACGTGCTCGACCACGTTTACAGCGGCATCATCTACTTCGGGATTGTGATCGTGGTGGGATTCGCATTCCTGCGATGGGGACTGGAATGGTCGCTGAAGCGTTGGGGTGAGAAATGGCAGATTCGCGGCATCGGGGACACCGCCGTGCTGCCGCTTGTGGTTCTGCTGGCCTCCATCTACTTCTTCGTCCTCACGCCCGTCCTGAACACGATAGTTCGGGTGAATGAACACCAGGCTGACATGTATGGAATCAATGCCAGCCGGCAACCGGACGGGTTCGCGCAGGCCGCGATCCACCTTGGTGAATACCGCAAAATGAGCCCAGGGCCGGTAGAGGAGTGGATTTTCTTCGACCACCCCAGCGGGCGCAGGCGGATTCACGACGCCATGCAGTGGAAGGCGGAGAACATGAGGTTGCTGGTCCCTAATCCGGGCCAGGAGCCAATGGGGGCGGGCCACTGAGCCGGCCTACACCTTCTCCATCTTCTCGTACACCACCAGATCGCCATCACCGTGCAGTTCTCCGGGGTGGTAGCGCGGGATGGGTAACTCCATCTGCCTAAACTGGACGGGCGCGGTCTTCTTGTCAACGATCCCCAGGGCCACGGCCACGCCGTAGATGATCGCTTCCGGACGCGGTGGGCATCCGGGAATGTAGTAGTTCACTGGGATGACTCTCTCCACCGGGCCCAGCACGGAGTAGCTGTCGAACCAAACCCCGCCGCCGCAGGCACAAGAGCCGATGGCGAATACCAGCTTGGGCGCGGGCATAGCGTCATAGGCGCGTTTGAGCGCCTGGGCGGTGGAGCGCATGGCCGGACCCTGGCAGAGCATCACGTCCGCATGGCGGGGCGAGCCCACCAGCTTGATGCCAAAGCGCTCCACGTCGTAATAGGGCGTGAGCACGTTGAGCACCTCAATGTCGCAGCCGTTGCAGCCTCCGCTGTTGGCGTGGTAGACCCACAACGAACGGCCAAACATCTTCTGGCACAGGTTCTCTAACATAGCTCAGTCCAGTTCGATCGCAATGTCGTCCACGGTCTTCTCTTCTTCCAGGAAGGCGCGCGAACGGTAGATCCAGCGCTCGTTCTGTACGTCGTCGAAGCGATAGCCTTTCATCTTCAATTGTTCAAGGACCGACGGCTCCTTGAAGCAGCGGCCGCAGCGCTGGCAGGTGCTCATGAAGATTTCCAGACGCTGCCCCAGATCGTGAATCGCGTTGGTGCCGTTCTCGAATTCCTGGCTCATGGTGATGGCTTTCTCGGGGCAGACCTCGGCGCAGCGGCCGCAGTAGGTGCACCGGCGTCCGAGATACTGCAGAATGCGTACCTCCTGGCAGAGGTCAACCACCAGGATTTCGCGGGCCGGACAATTGTTGGCGCAGCCGGCGCAGCCGATGCACTTGGTGGCATCGAAGATGGGGCGGCCACGGAACTTCTCCGGCAAAGGCTGGGCCTGGGCGGGATATGGCAAAGTGACCTTGCCTGCCTTCAGACAGACCAGCGCTTCTTCGAGTTTGCTCAGGACCGACATGCAACCACCGTCTCAGTGTCCATAACTCGCCAATACCAACGCCACCAGCGCTATCGCGAGTAAGCCGGCAAAGTAGCGAATTGCCTGGTCAATGCGGTAACGGGCGTGCGTCGCCGCCACCAGTGTGACCAGGAGAACCAGCACAAACACTTTGCCCCAGAACAATAGCCAGCCGAGCGGGAACGCCAGCTCCGAGCCCCAGGGAACAAAGAGCGCGACGAACAGCGTGCTGTAAATGACCAGCTTCGCCATGTACGCGTACTTGAACAGGGCCAGCTTGGGCCCGGAATATTCCATCAAGGGGCCTTCCATCAGTTCGGTCTCCGCTTCCGAGATGTCGAACGGGACCCGCTGCACGAATCCCTGGAACGACATAAGGATCACGACCAGCATGATCAGTCCTGAGAAGGGGACACCGGCGGTGGCGTAAACCGAACCGTTCAGCACCGTATCGAGACGAAGCGACCCCGTGTGCAGCGCGCCGACAATAATGGCGATGGCAAACAGGGGCTCCAGCGTGATCATGCCCATCATTTCGCGGCTAATGCCGACCAGCGAGTAGGTGGAGCCCGCAGCCAGTCCCGCCAGCAGCGTGCAGATGCCGCACAGGGTGAGCAGGTAGATGAGCAGAATCACGTCGCCCGCGCCGTTCATGGGCGCGGCGAAGCCCATAGGCAGCAGGCATGCCACCGTGAGCACGGTGGCCAGCGACAAGTACACCGCAAAGCGCTGCATGGCCGGCGTCTCGCCGGACTCGATATCCTCTTTTCCCAGCAGCTTGAGCAGGTCGAAATATGGCTGCCTGACAGGCGGCCCCTGGCGGGACTGGATACGTGCCGTAACTTTGCGCAGCACCCCCTGGAAGAACGGGGCCACGAGCAGGACCAGGCCCACGTTCAGCAATCCGGCGACGATCATCCAAATCGTGCTGCGGTCCATATTCAAGCCTTCTTTGCCCGCGTCAGCTTCAGCAATTCTTCTTGCGCCCAGATCTTGGTCGTGCCCGAGCGCAGGTCAATCGTCTCCAGGCGATCGGTGCAGGAGAAACAGGGATCAATGCTGCCCAGCGAAATCGTCATGTCGGCGATCTGCTGATCCTTGATCATGCGCGGCACTCCCTGCAGGTTCTGATACGTGGGCGCGCGTACCCGCCAGCGCCGCGGACGATTGTTTTCTCCGGTGATGACAAAGTGATGGCTCTCGCCGCGGGGCGCTTCAACCGACGACAGCCCCATGCGCCCGATGGGAAGCTCGTCTTTGATTTCCAACTGCAGCGGGCCGGGCTCCATCTTGTCGAGGCACTGGCGGATGATGCGGATGGACTCGAAAACTTCCCTCATGCGCACCAGCAGACGCGACCAGACATCGCCGCCGTGCTCGGTGATCACGTCGAACTCCACGCGGTCGTAAGCGGCGTAGGGGTGATCGCGACGGCAGTCAATGTCCACGCCCGCGGCGCGGGCAACGGGACCGATCAGCCCAGCCTCCTTCACCAGGTCCTTGTCGGCCATACCAACTCCCCAGGTCCGTTTCTGAATATTCCGGTCTCTGCTGACGGCGGCCACTACGCTGCGCCATTCGGTCTCCAGCTTATCGAGAGTCTGGCGCAGTTCGCCGCGGATCTCGGGGGTGATTTCCCAGCGCACTCCGCCGACCACGCACAGCGCATAGGTCTTGCGGTTGCCGCTGATTTTTTCCGCCATCCACATGATGGGCTCGCGGATGCGGAAGCTCTGCATGAACAGCGTGTCGAATCCCACGATGTGGCAGGCGAGCCCGGTCCACAGCAGGTGACTGTGCAGGCGCTCCAGCTCCAGCATGATGGTGCGGATGTACTCGGCGCGCGGCGGGGGCTTGAGCGCCGCGGCCTCCTCCACCGCCTGCACGTAGGCCACGTTGTGCACGCAGCCGCAGATGCCGCAGATGCGCTCCGCCAGCATGGGGATGTCGTTGTAGCCCATCACCGACTCGGCCAGCTTTTCGATGCCCCGATGCACCATGAAGCCGCGATACTCGCAGCCCCGAACCATTTCGCCCTCGACGTAGAGCCGGAAGTGCGCCGGCTCATCCAGCGTGGGGTGGAAGGGGCCGAAAGGGACGACCGTGCAGCCCTCGGGCGGATCGTCGAAGTGGAACTCGCGCTCGGGATCAAATTCTGCGGGGACCTCGTTCCACGCGACATCCTTACGCAGGGGATGATTGCCCTCCGGCCAGCCGTCCGGGAGAACCAGACGCTTGGGATAGTGGTGTCCGACCGGCTCGATGCCGACCAGATCGCGCATTTCGCGCTCCGCCCAACTAGCTGCGGGAACCATGTCGGTGATGCTGTCGATCTTGGGGTCGTCCGCGGGAAGCTGAGTGAGCACGCTGCACAACAGGTGTTCTTTGTCAAAGGCGAAGTTATGCGCGACGATAAAATTGCCGGAGAACGGGCGATCGTCGGCACCGATGGTGATGACATAGCGCGCGTCGAGCTCCCGGAAAACGTGCTGGCAGACGTACTTGACTGCAGACCGATCCACGAAGACGAACAGGCGGCGATCGTTGGGCAGGTCGGCCCGGTCAATGAGGGGGCCAAATCTCGCCTTGAACTTCTCGAACATTTCGCGCGCGATCATGTCAGCTCTTTCGTTGCCGCCGTCTTAACCGGCCGCGGGCGCGGCATGCCGCCGAGCCAGCGGAAATAACGCTTGATTTCGCTGTAGAAGTTGTGGGCCACATAGCGATGGCAATCGGCTTCGCGCACATAACCGCAGAGCCACGGCGCAGCCGCGCGGCGCGGGGCGCGGCCCAGCTTCGAAATGGCATAGGCTGCCAGAAACATCAAACCCAGGACAGCTGCCAGTGCTAACGGCTTGAACAGCGCTGCTGCATTCAGTTCGCCTACGCCCGCCAGCGGCCCGCTGATCATGGGCGCAGCATGGGCCAGCGTGGTGCCCAACCCGCCACGGCTCGCATCCAGCGCGCGCTGCATGAGGGAGAAGCCGATCGCCGGCACCACACCCAGCAGTACGCACAGAAACGCCAGCAGGAGCTGCGGGAGTTGCATCATCCAGGGGACTTCCAAACGGCTGCTCTTGGCCTTTGAACGCACCAGGAGGCTCGTGCGCGACAGGAAACTTACCCCGAAGAACTTAATGAACGAGGCCAGCGTAAGCGCGCTGGTCAGGATGGCGATCAGCGCACACACCGGGAGATACCTGGCCCACGCGCTCCCCTGAATCGCGGCTACGTAAATGCTCCACTTGCTTACAAAACCGTTGAACAGCGGCACCCCGGAGATGGAAAAGGACGCCACCAGCGCGGTGATGGCCGTCAGCGGCATGAACTTCATCAGTCCGCCCAGCTTGTTCAGATCCTGCGTGCCGGTGGCGTGCAACATGGAACCGGCATTAAGAAATAACAGTCCTTTAAACAGCCCGTGATTCAGCACATGGAACAAGGCACCGAAAAGACCAATCGTGGCCAGCACGGCCGTCGCGGGGCTGGCGGATGGCAGCAGCGCCATGCACGCGCCCGTGCCCAGCAGGATGTACCCCACCTGCCCGATGCTGTGGAAGGCGAGCAGGCGTTTCGACTGCTCCTGCTTGAGCGCCTGCATGGTGCCGGTGGAGAGCGTGATGGTGCCCAGCACGGCGATCAGCATGCCCCACCGGGCCAGCGGATAATCGGTCTGTGCGCTGATGGGGACGAGCCACAGGAAGTAGCGCATCAGGCCGTAGACCCCGGTCTTGATCATCACTCCCGAGAGCATGGCGCTGACCGGCGACGGCGCGGCAGGATGCGCATCCGGCAGCCAGATCTGGCCGAATGGCCACATGCCCATCTTGATCCCGAAGCCCACTAGGAACAGCGCGAAGGCGAATGCAGACGCCAAGGGTCGAGTGCTCAGCAGCAGCGGCAGGCTCGCGCTGACCGTGTCAAAGTCATACTTCAAGTTGGTGGCGCCGCGTGCGGCGGCGCCGCCGACGGCCAGCAGCTCGGCGCCCACCATGGTCGCGGCACAGGCAATCTGCATCATGATGAGGAACTTGTTGGCGGCGCGGACATTCTCCGGCTTGCGGCTTTCGAAGCGGATCAGGGCGTAGCCGGGCAGTGTCATCAGCTGCCAGAAGATGAAGAAGAACCACATCATGTCGGTGGTCGAGAGCAGGCCATACATCGCCGCCAGGAAGAGCAGAAAATACGGGTAGTAACGCGCCACGCCGTACCGCTCGTAGTGCCGCATGTAGGCAATGGAATAGAAGAAGGCGGGCACCGCGATGAGCGCGGCCAACATCAGGAACCAGGCGGTCAGGCCGTCCACATAGATGCGCAACACGAAGCCCAGCTTGGGCATGGCCCAGAACGCGGCCGGATGCGGCGACGGCCCGTACATCAGCACCTTGGCAACGGCGGAAAAAATCAGGCCCGCGGTAGCTGCGGTCACCAGAAACGCCAGCCACCCTGCCACAGTCTTGCTCCGCGAAACCAGCAGCGTCAGCACGGCCCCGGCCATGCAGAGCAGGATGGAAACGACGACGGCTTGTTCCGGAGTCAGCATGCGTTCACTTCTTCTTGGACCTCGGCCGTGGGTTCCTCCTCCCGCCGCATGGCCAAGCTGCACAACAGATCACGCAACGCGCCCAGCGTGGTTTGCATGGTGGGCGTGAGCGACTGCGCGGGCTTGAGTGATTCCGGCTGCACGCCCAGCAGCCAGGCTTTGGTTGTGCCGGTCGCTTCCACCCACATGGCCCACACACCCAGCGAAATCTTGTGGGTGGAGACCTGGGGAAAGCGCGCCGCCATCTCCGTTGAGTCCAGAAAGACGCTCGAACCGGGTGCGCCGCCGAAATCCACGGCGTCGAGAAACACCAGGTGCTCAAAGCCTTCTTCTAGGACGCCACCCAGGTAACGGTCCGGCGAGGTCCCAGCGACGATTACCTCTTGCACTCCGCCCGCAATGAGCTCTTCCGCCAGGCGCACCCCAAAGGCGTCATCGCCGTGGTCCGCGTTGCCCAGACCCATCAGGCACACACGGCCCTTCAAGCACTGCCGCAGTTGTTGACGAAGGTCGGACATCAAATGTCCTCCCCGAGCTTCTTGATCTGCTCGTAGGTAAACACCGGGCCATCGACGCAGACGTAGGCCACGCCGATACAGCAATGTCCACACTTACCCACGCCGCACTTCATGTAGCGCTCCAGTGTGGAGACAATGTTGCGTTCCTGGAATCCCATGCCCAGCAAGTCTTTGATCACGAAGCGGAACATGATGGGCGGGCCGCAGACAAAGGCGACAGTGTTCTCCACCGGCACCTGCACGCCGGGCCGTTTAAACAGGCTGCCGACCACGCCTACATTGCCCGTCCAGCCATCGGCGGCACGGTCCACGGTCAGATAGCACTCCACGCCGGGTGTTTGCTCCCATTCGTGCAAATTGGGAACGTACATCAACTCTTTCGGTGTCTTGGCTCCGTGGAAAATCTGGATGCGCTCGTACTGCTTGCGATTTGCGAGCGCGTAGATGATGGCCGAGCGCAGCGGAATCAGCCCAATACCTCCGGCCACAAATACCAGGTTCTTGCCGCGGTACTCCTCCATCGGAAAGCCGTTACCATAGGGGCCGCGCACGGCCAACAGGTCGCCCGGCTTAAGCTGATGCAGAGCTGAGGTGCAACTGCCCACCTGGCGCACGGTGAAAAAGGTTTCTTCTTCTGTTGGACTGGGCGGTAGTGATGTGGGAAATTCTCCGACTCCAAACAGCGAGACTTCCGCGAATTGCCCGGGACGAAAACGCTTGAACGCCTGCTGTTCTGCCGGATCCTCAAAGTGCCAGTAGAACGTCTTGACATCCTGAATCTCCTGCACCACGCGGTCAACCACTGCGATCCGCGGCAGATAGATGTTCTCCGGCTGCGGCGCCGCAGTCTCTGGCACCTGCGCGCTAGTGGCCAACGGATTCACGCTTCTCCACCTCCGCCGTGGCACGGCGGATCATCTCCACCACGCTCGGCATTCCGATGTCGCCATGGCACACGGCGGCGCAGCGTCCACAACCCACGCACGCCATGGAAAGCTCACGCTGGATAAAGTAGTGCGCCAGCTTGCGGAAGAAACGGCGATTGCGGCGGTCATGCACCGCGCGCCGGGGATTGAATCCTCCCGCCATGCGGGTGAAGCCGCCTAGTCCGCACGAATCCCACATACGCACCCGCTCGATTTCGTTCGGCCCCACCTGTCGGTCGCTGACGGTGAAGCACGTGCACGCCGGGCAGACATAGGTGCAGCCGCCACACTCCAGACAGCGGTTGCCGATTTCCTCCCAGGTCTTGTCCAGGATCTCGCCCTGCGAGACGTAACGCACAGTTGCCGAGAACCAACTGGTCGTTGTCTTAAACGCCTTGCGCACTTCGTCGAGGATGGCGCGCCTCCGGCTCACGTGCGTCTCCGTGGCCCTCTTGAAGATTGGGTCCGCGAACAGCGCTTCCCCGGCGGACGTGCCGGCCACCGCCATGAATTCATCGCCCAGGTCCATCAATTGCAGATCGAAGTGCTCGCGGGCAGCAGGCCCAGTGTCGGCACAGACGCAGAAGCATTCGTCCCCGATGTCGCTTGCGGGATCGCTGCAGACAAAGTTGACCAGGAACAGGTTCTTGCGGTGGTTCTCGTAATAGATGTCCTTGAAGTCGCGGCCCAAATAGAAGCGGTCGAGGTGGTAGATACCCGCCACATCGCAGGAGCGGATTCCAAAGATGGCCCGCTTCGGTTCTTCGTAGGAAGGCTGAATGCGAATTCCGCCGTCTTCCCGCTTGACCTTAAGCAGGCGCTCGATGTGAGGGAATACATAGCGCTTCGGCGGGTAGTAAGGGTTGGGCAGGTGAAGCTGGACCTGGCCGCGATTCTGGTCGGTGACCGCCTCAAAGAAGGTATCCCGGCCGCGTCCACGGAAGGGCGCAATCACCTCGTAGCCCTGCCCGCGAAGCAGGTCCACGATCTTGAGCACGTCGGCGCGATCGAGGATGCGGGCTTTCATGCCGCCTCCTTCTCGACTCGCGCCGGAGCCAGTTTGTCGCTGCTGCGCCCCGATCCAAGAATCTGGCTTTCCACCTCGCGCATGAAGTGGGGAACAAAAACGGTGCCAATCATGATTTCGGGGGTGACCCGCGCGGTGGCGATTGCGTTCGCGTTCTCCACGCACAGCCGTATCTTGTCACCATCGCGGACCTTGAGCTGCTTGGCGTCGTCGGGATTGAGCTCGACAAAACCTTCGGGATAGTCGAGGAACAGACTGCGGTATTCGCGCTTCAGCGTCTCGCTGTGGCGAACCAGCACGTTCTGGTTCCAGTAGTAGAGCGAGTTTCCAAAGACCAGGCAGAGGGGAAAATCCTTGGTCGTCCTGATGGCCGGCTGGGGCTTGGCCACGGCCACGAAGCGGAAGTGTGGACCATCGCCGTCTTCGCCGAAAAGAAACGGTGTCCCGAGTGGGCGATCTTTGGTGCACGGCCATTGCCGGCCATACTCGCGTGTCAGGTTCTGATAGCTGGCGCCGCCGTAGAGCGGGACGGCGTCGCAGATCTCATCCATGACCTCGGCCGCCGATCGGTAATGCCAATCCGCGCCCATGAGCCTCGCCAGGTGCGTGATCTGCTCCCAGCCTGGGGTCAAGCCCGCAGGCGGGTCGATAACCTTTTCCGCCAGCTGAATCCGCCGCTCCGTGCTGGTGAACGAGACCTCCTCCTCACCGAACGCCGTCGTCGGCAGCACCACGTGGGCGTATTGGGAGATGTCGGTCATGAACAGGTGCTGCACCACCACCAGCTCGAATTGGCGGAGGGTTTCGCCGATGTCTCCCAGGGACGCGGTGTTGGTGG
Organism: Terriglobales bacterium; assembly: GCA_035542575.1. Taxonomy (GTDB): domain Bacteria; phylum Acidobacteriota; class Terriglobia; order Terriglobales; family Acidobacteriaceae; genus JAIQET01. The sequence goes on from DATKLE010000039.1 coordinate 17,805, forward strand.
GGTCGTGGCGCGAGAGCCAGAGCGCCCTCACTTTGCCTTGTCCACGATCGGTCAGCACCGAGCGGGACCCCGTGCCGGGAGCAGCGGGAATCCGGCTTCCCCAGATCGCCTCCAGGGCCGCGCGCGCCGCGGCGCTGGTGACCGGTTCGTAGCCCGGCAAGCGGTCAGGCAGCATCCCCATGTCGCACACGCCTTGCAGATTGTTCTGCTCGGTCAGGGCGAAGACTCCGGCCCCAGGCTTGCCCAGGTTGCCGGTCAGCAGGGCCAGGTTCACCACCGCCCGAATGCTGTCGCGGGTGCGCTCTTCCATGCTGCTAGAGTAGAGCAGGGCGGCCGCCTTGGCGCGGGCGTAAGTCAGGGCGGCGGCTTCGATCAGCTCCGCCTTTACTCCGCAGCCCTCTGCCGCCTGCAGAAGATCGTAGGCGCTCACTTGCGCCAGGAATGGCTCGTAATCGCGGCAGCGGGTTTTGATGAATCCCAGATCCATCAGCCCGCGGTCCACGATGATCTTGGCCATCGCCCCATAGAGCAGAGCTTCGGTGTTGGGCTTGATCTGCAGGAAGAGGTCGGCGTTTTCCGCCACGCGATGGCGGCGCGTGCCCACAACCATGAGCCGTGCGCCGCCGAGTTTGGCTCGGATGACGGCCCCGCCCAAAGTGGGCAGGCGCCGCGCCAGATCCACGCCGTCCACGACAATGACCTCGCTTTCCGCCAACTCTGCGATCGAATTGGTCGAGGCCGGAACCCCGATCATGTCGAGCAAGACATTGATCGAGTTGTTGCAATAGACCCCAGTCCCATGGTGGACGTTGTTCGTGCCGATGACGGCGCGGGCGAATTTCTGCAGCAGGTAGGCTTCTTCGTTGGAGCAACGTGGGGAGTTGAGGAAGGCCAGGGCATCGGGGCCATACTGCCCGCGAATCTCCTTCATGCGGGCGGCGATGAAGCCGAGCGCCTCGTCCCAGCTGGCTTCGCAGAACTGCCCGTTCTTCCGGATCAGGGGGCTCTTCAGGCGGTCGGGGGAGCTTGCGACCTCATGGACATGCCAGCCGCGCACGCAGATTCGACCGGCATTGGTGGGATGCGAGACGCTGGGATACGCCCCCACCACCTGGTTTCCTGAGGTTTCCAGATAGAGGCCGCAGCCCACACCGCAAAACGTGCACGTGGTCAGCTTGTGCGCCATGGCCTCCCAACTGGCATGTCCGCGCGCCGTACCGGCGCACCATCACAGTTTTGATAGTACGGAGGCCCTGGCGGGAAAGGCCGTGACTCGGGTCACCCAAAATCGTGACCGGAGAGCGCAGCTTTGGTGAGGTGCGACCATTTCCACCGGGGGCGGAGGACCCGCCCCCTCAGCGGACATAAGGTACCTAGATTGATATATTTACGAAGGCAAGAGCTGAGGCGGTCTTTGCTTCGGCCGCGCCTAGGCGGCCACCTTGAACTCGATCTTACCCAGCACTTCTGCCTCGGCTTGCAGCCAATCTTCCAACGCGTGTCCCGGCACCTTGCCGCGGCGCTCGTAGATTTCGTAGGCGCGACGGCGGATTGCCGCCTGGATTTCCGCTTTCGTGCGACCCAGATTCCGGTGGTTATCTCCGCTGGAAACCAGACGGGATCTCATCATCGAAACCGCTGGCTGCGAAGCATTCGTGACACGGGTTTGGCCGGACTCGTTAGGCGGCTTTTCCAGTTCCTGAATCGTCGCAATGAGCCACCTGCGGAGCGCCGCCTCCAATTCCTCCTGCGTGGCCGTCCGGTAGAGATTGTCCACGGTGTCGCCCGCTCGGTTTAGCGGAATGTAGCGACAGGCGGCGTCTGCGGCGCGGTACTCAAGGGGTACGAATCGCAGCAGGGCACAGTCGCTCTGCAAGCAGGTGGAGCCCGGGCTCCTCAGGCAAGTTGGCAAATCCTCAAAAATCAGCCGCGGTCTCCAACCTTCAGGCGCGTGATATCCCCCTTGTTCCAGGAAATCCAGCTCGCGCTTCAGGATCAGCAAAATCTTCTCGCGCTCTGTGGACATGGCTGGCCTCCTCTCATGCAGCCACCAGATGCGCAGCCCTCAGCCGAACCAGCACGGACTCAAGAAGCTTCTCTTTTTTCCGCAGTACAAGTTTGAAGTCATGGTGGCTTGCGCGGGATATTTCGCGCAACAATTCGCGATGATGTTCCTCCAGAACCTCGATCAGCAATTCCATTTCTTCAGGAGTGATTGTGACTTCCATAATTACCTCCCACCGCACGGGCAAAGATCTCGCTTCACCCGGTTGGAAGTACGGATGTTTCCTGGTCTGAAGCTTCCTTCTGCGGCGCTATGCCGCCGCGGCTGTGGGTTTCGCCACCGCGAGCTTGATGACCCGCGGTACAACCAGTCTCTCTACATCGGCCCAGGCCATGCGCACCAGTTCGCGATGAGAGCCGGCGTTGAACGCAATCTCTTTGTCCTGGGACAGGCTTTCGTCCACAAAAACGTCCATTCCATAGAGATTTCCGAAGGGCGGCATCGCGCCGGTCTCACAATCGGGGAAGCGGTCTTTGAATTCCGATTCCAGCGCGAGCTCCACGGTTTGCGCCCCCACGACGGCCTTCAAACGGGCCAGATCAACCTGGCACGAGGCGGGAACCACTGCCATAGCCAGAGTGCCGTCCATTTTCACTATGACGGTCTTGGCCAGCTCTTTTCCCGGTATATGGGTCAGAGCGGCCACTCCCTGGGCGGTGTAGGCCAGCGAGTGCGAAATGACCACATATTTGACGTTGTGGCTATCCAGATATTCTCTTAGTCGAATGAGGGCCATGGAAGACTCCTTTCATGCCCAATGGGCGGCCCGGCTGCCCTGGGAGTGTGCCTCGGGGCCAGTAGGCCACAGCCCTGTGCGCCGCGAGGGTTTTATCTCTGGCTTTGGGTTCGACCGTTCTGTTTTGTCCGATGTTTGCTCTATTCCGGCTGTTGCCCGCCTCCATCGCTTCGCGCCACCATACGGTTGTGGCAGGCCTCACACATCCTTTGGCCTTCGATCTGGTTCAAATGCCGCTGCACCTGGATGGCCTCCGGACTCTTACCCTGGTCCGAGTCCTGTCTCTCCGCCAATGCCAGCAGCGCCTTCATCAGCTGCGCTTGCCGGGAAAGCTGCTCGCGGACAGCTGGATCCGGAGGGGAAAGGCGGACCGCATCCACTTCCGCCTCAACAATCCGAGCCTGCAGGGATTGCAACTCGGCCCGGTCGGCTGCCACCAGATCGAGCGGCACAACCCGGATTTCTGCGCGCCGCCACATCCGAACACCGTCTCCGCCGCTCTGGACATCCGTCCCGCGTGGCATGAGCTGAACGGGGACCCTCGAAACTGCAGAAGGCTGCCATAGGGAGGAAGAGTCGGCTAACAGCAGGCCGGTGACGAGAGAGAGGGCAAACAAGAGGGTCGCGGTTCGCATAAATCCCCCTTCTGTTGCGCGCCTACACTTTCTCAACTTTATTTTCCGCCCGCACCGGAGAAAGGAAAGTACATAGCGCACAGGGCGCTGTGACTCTCTCTGCGCTCCGGCGGGCGCTGGATGAAAAGCGCTCGTGGCGCGCACGAACCGATGGTGCGCGCCACTCCCTGAACCTTCTATGCTCAATCGGCGGTGACGAAGATCTTTCCCATCTCCGCGACTGAGGTTGTCGGGGCGCAGGTCTGGGCATCCACCACGGCGATGGACGCGATGTTGACGATGTCCTCCACCTCCGCGCCGCGCGGCAGTACATATGCCGGTTTGCTCAGGCCCATAAGCACCGGGCCGATCGCCTCTGCGCCGCCTACGCGCATCAGCAGCTTGTATGCAATGTTGGCCGAATGCAGGTCGGGAAAGATGAGCACATTGGCCGCGCCTTTGAGCGTGGAGAACGGATAGTCGTGCTCCAGGATCTCAGGCGTGACCGCCGTGTCGGCCATCATTTCGCCGTCAATGACGAGCGAGGGGTCGCGCTGCCTGACCAGCTCGGTGGCCCGCCGCACCTTCTCGCACAGCGGGTGCCGGGTGCTGCCGAAGTTGGAGAAAGACAGCATGGCCACGTGCGGTACGACGTCAAAACGCCGCGCCGCCTCGGCTGCGCACAGCGCGATCTCCGCCAGGTCTTCCGCCGTCGGCTCAATGTTCACCGAGCAGTCCGCCAGGAAGAGCAGGTCTCCCTTGCGGGTGATCAGCACGTAAAGGCCGGAGACCTTGTGCACGTCTTCGCGCACCTTGATGACCTGCAGCGCCGGGCGAATGGTGTCTGGATAGTGCTGGGTGATGCCGGAGACCAGCGCGTCGGCGTCGCCCATGTGTACCATGAGCGATCCGAAAACGTTGCGGTTGTTGATGAATTGCCGGGCTTCCGACAGGGTCACGCCACGACGCTGGCGGAGCTGGTAGAACTCCTGAATGTAGGGCTCCCGCCAGGCCGACATCTCCGGATCGATGATGTCCATGCCCTCGAGTGCCACACCGAGTTCTCCCGCCCGGTTGCGAATCTTCTGCTCGTTCCCCAGCAGGATCGGCCGGGAGATCTTCTCGTCCACCAGGATGTGCGCAGCACGCAGCACCTTGTCGTTCTCGCCCTCCGGAAAGACCACTCGCTTGGGTGCGACCTGCGCCTTGTGAATGATCATGCGCATGAGCTCATGCGACTTGCCCAGGCGTTTCTCCAGTTGCTCGCGATACTCCTTGATGTCCACCGGCTCCTGGGCCACGCCGGTTTCCATCGCTGCCCGCGCCACCGCCGACGCCTCCCACACCAGCACGCGCGGATCGAAGGGTTTGGGAATGATGTAGTCCGGCCCGAAGGCGAGGCGTTCCACGCCATAGACGCGGCAGACCGAATCGGGGACATCTTCTTTGGTGAGCGCCGCCAGCGCGCGTGTCGCCGCCAGCTTCATCTCTTCATTAATGGCGGTGGCATGCACGTCGAGCGCCCCGCGGAAGATAAACGGGAAGCCCAGCACGTTGTTGACCTGGTTGGGATAATCGGAGCGGCCCGTGGCCATGATGATGTCTTTGCGCGCGGCGATCGCGTCCTCGTAAGTGATCTCCGGATCGGGGTTGGCCATGGCAAACACCACCGGTCGTGATGCCATGGACTTCAGCATCGCCGGCGTGAATGCGCCCTTGACCGAAAGTCCGACCAGCACGTCTGCGCCTTCCACCACCTCGGCCAGCGTGCGCATCCTGGTTTCCTGGGCAAAGCGCTCCTTATATGGATTCATGCCCTGCGTGCGACCCTTGTAGATCAGTCCCTTGGTGTCGCACATAAAGATGTTTTCCCGCTTCACCCCCAAGCGAACGTAGTGCTCGGCGCAAGCGATGCCGGAGGCGCCAGCGCCATTGAACACAACCTTGGCCTTGGCAATGTCTTTGCCCACCAGTTCCAGAGCATTGACCAGCGCCGCACCCGAGATAATGGCGGTGCCGTGCTGATCGTCGTGGAACACGGGGATCTTCATCGTCTTCTTCAGAGTCTCTTCGATGTAGAAGCACTCGGGTGCTTTGATGTCTTCCAGGTTGATGCCGCCGAAAGTGGGTTCCAGCAACTGGCAGACCTTGATGATTTCATCCGAGTCGTGGCTGTCGATTTCGATATCAAATACATCCACATCGGCGAAGCGCTTGAATAGCACGCCCTTGCCTTCCATCACCGGCTTGCCGGCCAGGGCGCCAATGTCTCCCAGGCCGAGCACCGCAGTGCCGTTACTAATCACCGCCACCAGGTTTCCGCGCGCCGTGTATTTGAAGGCGTCGTGGGGGTTCTTTTCGATTTCCAGGCAAGGCTCGGCCACTCCCGGCGTGTAGGCCAGGCTCAGATCGCGTTGCGTGCGGCAGGGCTTAATGGGGGTGACTTCGATCTTCCCCGGTCTGGCTCCATAGTGATAATCGAGGGCTTCCTGTTTAGAAATAGGCATGGTTGCGTCCTCCCGCTCCATCATGATTGGTCGTTTGAGCTCCCCAGTCAGGTGGTAAACCGAAACTAAATTGCCGCGGCATGCTTCCTTCTTTAGGCGTGTTCGCTTTGGAGGCACCGAGCAGGAAACATTTGCGGCTGCAACGAGAGAAAAAACTGACGAACAGCCGCTGGGTCTCCTCCAGGAATGCCGCCAACCAGCCAGCTACATATTCTCGTCACCCCTTGGGCAGGGGCATCACTATGCCTCTCCCACGGAATGACAGTTGCACACGCCTCGTCCGGAGAGTTCGACACCACCATTGTTTTCGCATGCTGGCAGCTTGTAAGTGAGTTGAGTCACCAGCGAGGGTGATGATCTGCTGGCGTGGTTCCAGAGCCAGGGCGAGGAGCCAGGCCACGGCTTACCCGCGCTCGGTTTTGTTCAGATCGACGGCTATAATTGGAGTGGAGCTAGCATGCCGTCGTCAAACCAACCCGAAGCCGATCGCACCACCGAGCACGTCCCCGCCTTGGAGCATGTTGCCGGTGCGCATCACCTTTTGAAGGCCCTGCAGGAGAAGATTGGCACACATCCCGAACTCGCCGAGGCCATCACCGAGTTGGAACTTGCGCTCAGCATTCTGACGGTAAAAACCGCGGGGATGCTGTAGCCGATAGCGGGCGCGGCCCAAGCCCTGGTTAGCGGGATACAACGGGTCTCCGGTTCTCGAGCACGCCGCCAAATCTGCCCTGGCTGTGCCTACTTCTGGATCAGGCAGTATTCACCGATCTTCTGGCTGCTCTCCGGATCCGCCGACTTCGGGAACAGATCGACGTTGGCGCAGTCATACATCCCATAGTTTTTGGGAAGGCGTACCATCCAGTAATCCCCCGGCTTCAGCACGGTGCAGTCCGCCATCGACTGGTTGCACTGCAACTCCAGCGGCTTGCCGGCTGTTTCCGCGCTGATGATGACCACTCCCGTGGTAACCGTGCTCGACTTGACCGTGATTGCAGACTTCTCTTGGGCCCACAGCACCAAGGCTGCAGCCAGCAGCACCAGCAGAACAATGCTTTTTTTCATAGGCCCTCCCACTGAAGACATAGGAGCTGAAGTGGGCATACGCAAGTTCTTCCCTTCTCGCAATTCGCGGCGCCCTAGGCTTCGTGGAATCTTTGTCTAATCAGTTTCCCGTTCAGCCCACCAATGATGGCTCCGATGGCCACGCTCGCCAACAACATGTATGCGGCCTCGACCCACAGCAAGCCCTCCGGCACTCCCGCCACTCCCGTGGCCAGCAGGCTGGCGACCAGGGTCGCGGCCCAGAACAAAGCCGCCGTGACAATTCCCCACCCTGCGCCTTTCTTTCCGGCCAGCGCGAGGAGCCACGCCACACCATAAGCAAACAGAAGGAGGACTCCCACACTCAGCAGGTGGGGAGAGAACCACTCAACGACCTCGCGCACTTGCCTGTCGTCGATGTTCAGTGCTGCCGCCCATCTGCCACGGAACAAGTACTCCGAGTGCCAGACCAGTCCCAGGACCCAGGCTGCGGAAACAGCGATGAGCACCGGAAGGTGGTATATCTTCTTCGCTCGCGGCGGAGCGAGCTCGCCCAGCGTGTACTCTGGGGTTCGGCGTGCTTCCGGGATGCAGTCCTGCCCGCAATCCGCCCGCTCGGGCCAGTGCGTGCAGTCGGCGAGGCGCAAATCGGGCCGCGCGCTCATCCCGGTTACCGCCGCATGCAGGGCATCGAAGTTCACTGCCACCTGGCGATGGGTTTCCGGACAGGTCACAGCGCGGCTTCCCCGATAGCGCTGGTAGAGATCCCATCCCCAGAGAACCGGCATCAGAAGAACCAGGCAGGCACTGACCAGGAACATCAGGACGTAAAAGGCGAGCAACATAACCACCTCCTGGCCTCATCGGCCCCACCGAGGTGTCCTTTCTCAACTTACCAATCCCTGCACCCTCATGCAGTGAGTCATGTCACCATGGCCTGTGCGGGAGCGGGAAATCCGGGGGCATTGCGCGGTTAACAGCCTCCACAGGAGCGGATTTAGGCGGTCGCCAGGGGGCCTCTGTGGAATGAGCGGGGAGTATGGGGTGGGAGACGGGAATCGAACCCGCAACAACCGGAGCCACAGTCCGGTGCTCTGCCAGTTGAGCTACTCCCACCGGATGTTTTTGATTATAGCTTAGACTCGTGCCCGAGAAGTCCGAGGTCCGGGTTTACGTCCGTCCCACGCCTACGTATTCGAATCCCATGGCGCGCAGGCGGACGGCGTCGAGCAGGTTTTTGGTGTCCACAATGACGGGACGTTTGAGCAGGTGTTTGATGCGGTCGAAGTCGAGCGCGCGAAATTCCGGCCAACCCGTGCCCACCACCAGCGCGTCCACGCCCTCGGCGGCGGCATAGGCAGATTCGCAGTAGTGAATTGTTCCGTCCAATTCCATGCGCGCTTCCGGGATGGCCACGGGATCGTAGGCGCGGACGCGCGCGCCCTTCGCGATCAGGTTCTGCGCCAGCCGCACCGACGAAGAACCAGCCACCGAATTGGTGTTCGGCTTGAACGCCAGGCCCAGGATGCCGACGTCTTTGTTCTGCACGGAAGAGACTACATGAGAAATCTTGTCCACCAGCCGCTCGGCCAGGTTGTGGTTTACTTCGCGCGCGGCGCCCAGCACCTTGAGGGAAATTCCGTTCTCCAGGGCGAGTTCGGCCAAAGAGTCCATATCCGATTCGGCGAACAATCCGCCCATCCCGGCCCCGGGTTGCAGGCAGCGCGGGGCGATTTTCTTGTCCAATCCCAGGGCCAGCGAGAGATTGACCGCATCGGCATTGACGCGCTCGCACAGGCTGGCGACCTCGTTGATGAAGGAAATCTTGGTAGCCACGAAGGCAGTGGCGGCTTCGCGAATCAGTTCAGCCGTTTCATGGTTGGTGACGATGACCGGCACTCCCCGCATCACCAGGGGATGGAAGATCTGCTTGATGGCCAGCACGGCGTCATTGGAGGCCGTCCCCAGGATGATGCGATCCGGCCAGTTGAAGTCTTCGACCGCGCATCCCGGGGTAAAGAACATAGGCTGCGAAACCAGGATGGCGTGGAGCCCGGCTTCGCGCAGCTGGCGGTCGAGTCTGGAAGCTGTCCCCACTGAAACCGGGGTGACCACGGAGAGGACTGGAGGCTTCGTCGCCAGGCGAGCGATGCGCAGGGCCAGATCAGCCAAGTGCTGCGGAGAATCCTCAGCCAGGAAAATCACCCGCGCCTTGCGGGCAAATGCTTCGATATCGGTGGAATAGGCCAGCCGCCCGGAGCGCACGTTGCGCTTGATGACTTCGGTCAGATTCTTCTCAAAGAAGGGGACATTGCCCTGGGCCATCGCCACCATGCGCGAACTGTCAGGGTGGCAGCAAGTTACGGGGGTACCGAAGTCCGCCAAGCAAGCTGAGATCACCGTGCCCAGGTATCCTGACCCGTAAACCCCGATCTGCATAAGGCCCCCCGACCGCCTACAGACCCCGGAAACCCGCCGGGGAAGGGGCTTTCCACCGCATTGCCCAACCCCCCACTTCTTTATCTACGCCGGGATGCGGGCCTTGGCAACGCACGAGAGGCACATGTACTTCCGGACAGGGACCTTCGTGTAGAGGTCTAACACGCTCTGGATGAATGACATCTGGGGAGGAGCCAAAGAAGGAGCGATCACCGATTGTGCGGCGAGACCAGGGTGCGGCCCAGCGGGACGCCGGCCAGATCCACCCAGCGATTCTCCACTTCTTCGCGGACAAACGTGAGGTGTGTGATCCGCACCTGCCGGCTGCCATCGAAGCGGGCCCAGCGATCGCGGGAGAAGATGTAGGCCTGCTCGGCTTGGGCTTCGGTGCTCATCTTCACGATGGTCAGGTGCGGCATATAGGGCCACTCCTCGGCGGAAGCCAGCACCTTGGTTCCCAGCCGGTCATGTAGTTGGTGCAGGCGATCGGCGTCCTGGGCCACGCGAATGAAGACGGTCGGGGTCGCCGGCACAAAGGTTTCCACGTCACCCAGGGTGATCTCGAAGGGATTGACCTGGGCGCAGACGTCTTCCAGAAGCTCCAGGGCCGAGAACTCGCTGCCCCGCAGCAGACGGGGAGGGAGGATGGTCAGGTGGGCTGCCAGATGGGGGAGATCGGGATGCAGTTCCTGCCGGAGGCGCTCAACAAACTCCCCGACCGGATTCCTCACATAGGCCACCAGGGCATAGCGGGGATTCTGCATGGTCGCCTGCGATTATACCGCGTCGGACCCGAGGCGTGTTCTGCCGGTGCCATGCCACTCCCCTGGCACTCGGCTATAATCGAAGCGACCTCTCACAGAGTCGGGGCGTAGCGCAGCCTGGTAGCGCACCTGCCTTGGGCGCAGGGGGTCCGCGGTTCAAATCCGCGCGCCCCGACCAAATCCACCCGTCCCCATCCAGCTCCTTCGCTCCGCTCAGGATTTCGCCAGCGGGCTCCCGCTTCGCTCACGCCCACTGAACGGCTCAACTTACACCATCGAATTGGCAGTTCAAATTTGGCGTCCCGACCACCTCCACCGTATGAGACAAAAGTCTCCTTCAAGGGCCTGCGGATATACAGGGGGCGCCCTTTGCAAAACATGTTGACTTGCGAACTGAACTGAGGCAAAATCCGCCACCATCTCGTGATCGGTCAGATAATGACGACCGAATTCTCTGGGTTGTCCTGACCCAAGCGAAAAATATCCAACCGTTTCTCCGGGGCTAGTTTTGCCGTTCATTTCGGTTGTGAGAAGTCTTGCCGGGATACCTTCCCGGTTGCCGAATTGCGCGTTCGCAAAAGTCAGCCGTCTTTGAGGAGGTCCTGCCATGCGAGATCAAGTTTCATTGGTTAAGTACGCTCCGATTCTCCTTCTCCTGTTTTCATTCCGCCTGCCGGCCGCTGCGGCAGATTTTAGTGCGGCCGGGAGCTCCGTTGTGGGCAAAGATCCTGCTGCGGTAGCGGTCGGAGACTTTGACGGCGATGGCAAGCTGGACGCGGTGGTGGCCAACTTCGGGAGCGACAACGTCAGCGTGCTTCTAGGCAACGGAGACGGTACTCTCCGCGAGCCGCAGAACTACCGCGTTGGCGTCGGGCCGAAATCCATCACTGTGGGGGATTTTGATGCCGACGGCAAGTTGGACCTAGCGGTGGCAAACTCTGGGAGCAACAACCTGAGCGTGCTACTTGGCAAAGGGGACGGCACGTTCCGAAGGGCGCTCAACTGTGACGTCGGCATGCGCCCGCAGTTCGTGGCAGCAGCTGACTTCAACGGCGACGGCAAGATGGACCTGGCAGTAGCGACCTCCGGCAGCAACGGCCTGAGCGTGCTGTTGGGAAATGGGGACGCCACCTTCCAATCCGCGCAGAATTACCGCTTTGGCACGGGTCCGCAATCCCTGGCATTGGGTGACTTCAATAGCGACGGTGCACTTGACGTGGCCGTAGCGAATGCCGGGAGCAACAATGTAACCGTACTGCTGGGTAAAGGCGACGGAACCTTTCAGACCGCGGCGAACTACGCTGTGGGCAAGAGCCCATACTTCATAGCGGTCGGCGACTTCGATGGCGACGGCAAGCCGGATCTTGCGGTAACAACTCGTGCAGGCAAGAACGTCAGCGTGCTCCTGGCAAAGGGCGACGGCATGTTCCACGAGGCAGTGGGGTATGTGGCGGGCACGAAAGCGCGG
>DATKLE010000040.1:0-49943 GCA_035542575.1 Terriglobales bacterium
TGGCATTTCGGGCCTCTCGGGCGAAGCGCTGGCGGCCTGCATCTGAGCCGGCGGCTGAGGCCGGGCATAGCGCTGGTACTTCGAGATGGACTCTCCTGGAAGCAATATCGGCTGATAGCCTGGTGGCGGACCGTACTCGCCCCGCGGCGATTCCCGGGGCGCTTCCCTCGACTGATCCGGCGACGGCCGGGCAAACTTGGACTCCGGCATACGTTCGCCGCGCCGGCCGCGACGACGCCGGCGCCCTCGCCAGCCGCGCGGGTCCCGTTGCTGACCCTCCGAAACATCGAGTGGCTCGCGTGGCTCCGCCTGTGGCTCCGGAGCCTCCCCGGCGCTCTCCTGCGGCATCGGTTCAGTTTCGCGGATGGGAGCGGGGGCCACGGCAGCAGCCGTCTGCCCTTCTGCACTTTGGGGTTGACTGTGGTTGAACACCGGACGGCCCGCTGGAACGTCTTCGACTTCTTCGGAATCTTCCAGCTCCATGAAATCGGAGACGTAAAGGAAGGCGTCGCGTTCTAATCCGATGTCAACAAAGGCCGACTGCATGCCAGGTAGCACACGGGTGACCCGGCCCTTATAAATCGAACCGGCTAAGGTGTATTCGTTTTCCCGTTCCAGGTAAATTTCAGCAAGTTGATCGTCTTCGACCAACCCCACTTTGGTCTCGTGAGGGGTGGAAGACACAAACAATTCTCTTGTCATGCAAACTCCGGTTCTGCCGCAGAGCGACAGAGGTCACCGGAACCGAGGCAGGTTCGAACGGGAGGAATCGAGCTTCGCGATTGGAATCGGCCGACACAAGACACTTCTTGGGCCTCGGAGTTGCCTCCGGAACCGAATCCGTGAAATTGCTTGGAAACCTTTTCGCACTTATCGCACTATCACTCCGCCAGGTTTGTGACCGTCTCTCTCAGCGCACTGAGGGGGCCGTTACCCGCCTGCGGAGTTTTGGCTCGAATCCTGCCCGGCTTTCCATCCTCTGTAGCCGGTGGTTGCCCTCTTTACGCGAGGGCGCTCGTAATCTTGTTCTCAGGCTGCGCATGGCGCTCGCAGCATCTTCATCCCTGCCAATCTTCCTGCCTGCCTCAGTTTACGAATCGGCGCATACGGATATTCATTACAATGCCCAACGCCAGAAACATAAACAGGACGGAAGACCCGCCATAACTCATTAACGGCAAGGGTATTCCGGTAACCGGCATAAAGCCGACGACCATGCCGACGTTGACCAGGACGTGGAAGCTAAGCACCGCAACCACCCCCATGACGACGAACGTGCCGGCGCGGTCGGGCGCCGTTTGCGCGTTCTGGGTCAAACGCATCAGCACAATAAAGTATAACAGCAAGGCCCCCAATGCGCCTACAAATCCATGCTCTTCCGAGAGAGCGGCGAAGATGAAGTCGGTCTGGGGGACGGGAAGAAAGGAAAGGTGGGTCTGTGAACCGGCCTCGCTACCCCACAGGCCCCCCGACCCGACCGCGATCTTGGACTGAATGACCTGGTAGCCTGATCCCTGGCTATCGGCCTCCGGTTCGAGGAAACTGGTCAGCCGATCACGTTGATAGGGCTTGAGGACGTGCCAGGCCACCGGCATCATGACCCCCGCCAAGACGAGCACGGTCAGGGCCTGCTTGGTCCGCAGGCCCCCGAGAAACAAACCCATCACCGCAATCGGGATGTAGGTCAGCGCCGTTCCCAGGTCGGGCTGAGCCAGAACCAGGAGCAGGGGCACGCCCACAATGGCTCCGGCCTTGACGAAGTCCCCCCAAGACAATTCCCTCTGCTGCAGGTCGGCGAAGTATTTGGCGACCGCAATGATCAGGATCAGCTTTACCCACTCCGATGGCTGGAAGTGCACCCCGCCGGGCATCTTGATCCAGCGCCGCGCGCCCAGATACCTCTGCCCAAAGACCATCACGGCAATCAGGGACGTGATCGCAGCAATATAAAACCAGTGCACCCGGTCGAGCAGGACCTGGTAGTTGACCAGGCTCATCAGAAACATACCGCCCAGGCCGCCGATGATCCAGTAGATCTGCTTGATGTGGGCGCCGGCGAATTTGGTGTGGGCGGTGGCGCTGCGGATCTCGACTACGCCCAGGGCGCAAATCAGCAGCACAAAGACCAGCAACAGCCAGTCGAAGTCGCGGAATGAAACGTAGCGTGACACGAGTCTTTAGTACCGAGTACCGAGTACCGAGTTGATCCCGGGAGCGGCAGTCGCCAGTGTTGGCTCCTTCCCCGACAGGCTCATCAGGAAGTGCCCGCCGCGGACAGTTTGCTGAGCATCTTCGTCGGCCGCACTCCACACCGCTCCCACTTCCACTTTGCCGTTCCCTTTTGCGATTTTGGTTGGCTGCCGGCGCTGCTTGTCCACATAGGCTTTGATTACCTGCGAGGCCACGCGTGCCGCGAGGTATCCGTGTTCACCTTCTTCCAGCAGCGCGCATACCACGATCTCCGGATTGCGCCGCGGCTCCACACCGACGAACCAGCCGTTGTCCTTGAATTTTGACTTGCCATTCACCAAACGTGCTTTGGCCAAATTGCTGATGGTCTGCGCGCTCCCGGTCTTGCCGGCAAAGTCGATACCCTGCAAGTGGGCGCTGGGAGCGGTCCCTATGGGGTTCACTACGTCGGCCATGGCGTCGGTGATCAACTCCCAGTTGTTGGGATCGAGTGGGACCCTCACTTCGTCAGGTACGGTGGACACCGGCCGGATATTGGCCGGCAATTGCTCCGGGAACGCCACATGCGGCCGCCGCAATAGGCCCCCGCTGGCAATCCCGCCGATGGCGCGGGCCAACTGAATAGGGGTGGCCGTTACCGCCCCCTGTCCGATGCCGACGGAAATGGTTTCCCCCGCGTACCATTTCTGCTTGAAGTTGCGGATCTTCCATTCTTCCGAAGGCATGACCCCGGTGACCTCCTGCGGCAGGTCAATGCCCGTCTTCTGCCCCAGTCCCAGCATGGTCGCGTACTTGGCGATGCGTTCGATGCCCAGCTTTTCCGCCAGGGTGTAGAAGAAAACATCACACGACTGGTATATGGCCTTGCGGATGTCCACCAGGCCGTGGACGCGATGCTGCTCGACCACCCAACACTTGAAGTACCGGCCGTAAAACACCGCGCCCCCGTTGCAGATCACATGCATGTTCTGCGCGATGCCTTCCTGCAGCCCGGCGGTGGCCATAATGATCTTGAACACCGAACCCGGCGCCAACTGGGCCTGGATCGCCTTGTTCAGCAACGGGTGATTTTCGTCGTTTACCAGCTTGTTCCAGTCGTCGCGCGAGATGCGTACGGCAAACTGATTGGGATCAAAGGTGGGCCGGCTCACCATGGCCAGGATCTCACCTGTACGCGGATCCATGGCAACGATAGCTCCGTTCTTCCCTTCCATCGCCTGTTCAGCAGCAATCTGCAGATCAATATCAACCGTGAGCTTGAGCTGCTTGCCGGGCTCGGCCGGGGTTTCGTCCAGGCGGCCGACCTCCTTGCCGTGGCTGTTGACCACCGCCCGGCGGAAGCCGTTCCTACCCATGAGAATCTGGTTGTATTCCAGCTCCACACCCGACTGGCCTACGACATCGCCGGGGTTGTACAGCTCCCAGCGCGGCGAGTTGAGCATCTCTTCGCTGACTTCACCCACGTAGCCGATAAGATTCGCCATGAAACCGTTGCGCGGATAAAGGCGGCGGTGCGCCATGATGGTGTCCAGTTCCGGCAACTCATTGCGGTGAGCTTCCACAAAGGCCAGTTCATCCGGGGTGATGTCGTCCTTCAGATAAATCGGCTGGTACTGCGGCACGGAGGCGAACTTCTGGATGCGCTCGCGCACATCTTTCGGTTCCATGTGCAGGCCCTGCGCGATGAGGTCGGCATCGGCCATCAGATCGCGCGAGGAATCCCGCAGCAGCAGCGCGGTGAAGGAAGGATAGTTGTCCACGATGGTGCGGCCTTCGCGATCCAGAATCTTGCCGCGGGGCGCCAGAATAGGCGCGTTGCGAATCCGGTTCTTCTCTGCCAGAGTGGCGTACAGGTCGCTCTGTGCCACCTGCAGCCGCCACAGTCCGTAGGCCAGAATAAGGAAGATGCCCAGAATGATGTACTGCACCGCGGTCAGGCGGATGGGCGATACTTTTTCGTCGCGGCCAAACATGGCTTAGTCGTCGGTCATCCGTCGTCGGTCGTCAGCCGCTATGATCGCGCGCGGGACCTTCGCGACAAAGAGGCACATCGCCGGGAACAGACCTCGAAGTTAACTGCATTGTAAACCCAGGCGAGCCGGCGCGGAATGACTCCCCGAGGTAACCCCGGGACATAGCCCCGTGGATGCTACCGTCACAATCGGTTGCCGGTGAAGAGCCTGACTCTTCCCGGGTACACTACCGCGCCCCCTTGTTCCTCTTCTCCCGCCCGGGCGATGACCCCTGTAATTCGACTGAGTTACCTTCGCTTGCGAGAAAGCGGGCCACATCACAGAGTCTCTCAACCCTATTCTCGAATAATGAGAAAGTTTCACATTCTCGCTTTCTTCGGGTTGATACCTGTGTCCATGAATGAGCGTCGTAAAGAACCGCGAACCCAAGTCGATCTTCCGGTGCGCGTCTGGGGCATTGATGCCAAAGGCGCGCTCTTTGCGCAAGAGGCTGTCGCTCGCAACATCAGTGGCAGTGGGGCATTGCTCTACGGGATTGAGCAGAGCCTCAGAATTCACGATCTGATTGGCGTCGGCTACGGCGACCGCCAAGCCCGGTACCGCGTGGTGTGGGTGCGCGACTCGGGCACGGATCGAAAGATCCAGGTGGCCGTGCACAAGCTCAAGTCCGAGCAGTGTCCCTGGAAGGACCTCCTGGAGCAAAAACCGGTCTGCATGTGTGCGGACTAAGGCTGCCCTGAGACCTGACAGCGACTTTCACGTCCGCTGCTTGAACCGGTCCAGCGCGGCAAACAGCGCCACGGCTAACAGGGCGTTGGCCAGGGCGGAACCCAGCTCATGCAGCCAACTCCACTGCAGCGTCAGCCCTACCAGCCCCCGGGCTACCAGGAAATACACGATCTCGTGCACGATGTAGAAGAACAGTGTCACCAGGAAGCGCGAGCCGGCGTTTTCCACGTCCAGCTTCACCCCCAGCGAAGACGCGCCATAGCCCACCACGGTCTTGGCGATGCCGTACACCCCGATGGGCTGGTGGGTCAGGGCATCCTGCAACAGGCCGATGGCGGCCCCGGTCAGCAGTCCCGTCACCTGGCTGCGCCGGGCCACGGCGAAGAAGATCACCACCAGCAGCGGCAGATCGAAGATGGAGAAGAAGGGCAAGCGCAGCGGCACGAAGGCCTGCAGAAAGACTGCGCCCACCGGAATCAGGATCGCGGTCGGGATGCTGAACCGGTAGACCTCCACCTGCTCCTGTGATGTGTAAGTGATGGGCACGCTATTGGGGCTTGTCCTCCGGTGGGGCAGGCTGGGGCTGGGGCTCGGCCGGTTGTGGCTTGGGTTTGGCCGCGGGCGGCTTCGCCTCACTCGCGGCGCCCTTTAACTGGTCTGATACCTTCACCGCCGGGGGAGCAGGCCTCTGCTCCGTAGCTGGCTTGATCGTGGCCAGACCGTTTTCTGGCTTGGGAGCTGTGCCGTTAGCTGGCGTGGCGGTTATTGGAGTGGCTGGTTTGGCTGGGGCGGTAGCCGCGCCCGTGCCAGGCTCGGCGGTCCCGGCCTGCCTATGGGCCCCACCTGCCACAATTGGCTTGGGCTTGGTGGCTGCTGCGGTCTCCGGCTTGGCCGGTTTGGTGGGAGGCGGCGTGGTCGTGGCTGTTCCGGTCGCCCCTCCCGGCTTGCCGGCGACCGGTGCGGGCTTCTCCGGCACCGAGGGTAGGCGCTGCGACAGAATATCGGCCGCGCGTACCGGTCCAGCCTCATTCAGCGTGGGCTCCTTCTCCTCCACACTGGTCACCACCAGCACCTCTTCGAGCTTGTTCAGATTCGCCGTCGGCTTTACCCGGATATTGAGAAAGAAATCCGCCCCGGGCGATACCTTGCTGACGATACCCACCGGCAAGCCCTTGGGAAAGATGCGGTCGCCGCCACTGGTCAGGACCGCCTCGCCGGGCTGCACTGGTTCGTCGGACATCACCTTCTCCAACACCATCTCGCCCGCCGGCGTGCCCCGCAACACTCCCTGCAGCCGCGACTTTTCCAGAATCGCTCCCACGCCGCTGGTCTGGTCATCGATCAGCAGCACCTGCGACGTGCTGTCGTTGTACACGCGCAACACTTTGCCTACCACCCCGTTGGTGGTGATGACCGCCATGTCCGGCTTGATGCCGTCCGCCGCCCCCTTGTCGATGTAGACCGAGCGCGATTGCTCGCTTCCGCTCGAACCAATCACCTGGGCGGCCACCGTCCTGGAGATGAACTGTTCTTTGAAGCCCAGCAGCACCTGCAGGCGGCGCGCCTGCTCCGCGTCCTCGCTCAGCCGCACTTGCTCGAGGCGGAGGCGCTGGATCTCAGCTTTCAAATCGCGGTTTTCTTGCCGCACGCCGCGCAGGTAGAAGTAGTTGTGCCAAAGACCGGCAGCGCCATGCTGACACCACACGATGACTTTCTCGAAAGGGGTGACCGCATCGACCGCCCAGATGCGAATGAGCCGGGTTGGCTCATTTTCCGCGTTGCGTTTCACCTGCATGGCCAACCCCAGGACCTGCACGAACAACACGGCCACCAGGATGGTCACATTGCGGTAGCGGGTGATGAGGTTTTCCATGGCACCAAAACCGTCGTTAGTCGTTGGCCATTAGTGAGCCAACGCCGACTTTAATCCGCGAACCCGAGTTTGCAGTTTCCCACTTCCGTGGCGCCACAGGTCGGAGCGGTCTAGTTAGCGCGTCGTTTGTCGTTGGTCGTTCGCCGTTAGCGGGAGAACCAACGACCAGCGACTGCTTTCCTACTCGATCGAAATCTTCCGCAGCAGCTTGAAGTCACTGAGCATCTTGCCCGTGCCCAGCACCACGCTGCACAGCGGATCATCGGCGATGGAAACCGGCAACCCGGTTTCTTCCCGGATGCGCTTATCCAGATTCTTCAGCAGCGCGCCGCCTCCGGTGAGCACGATGCCGCGGTCGCTGATGTCGGCCGAGAGTTCCGGCGGCGTGCGTTCCAGGGCCACGCGGATCGCGTTCATGATGGTCGAAACGCATTCGCTCAGCGCCTCGCGAATTTCGCTGTCATCCACGGTGATGGTCTTGGGCACGCCTTCGATCAGGTTGCGGCCCTTGATTTCCATGGTCAGCGGCTTGTCCAGCGGGTAGGCGCTGCCAATCTCAATCTTGATCTGCTCCGCGGTGCGCTCGCCGATCAGCAGGTTATATTTCCGCTTCAGATAGTTCATGATGGCTTCGTCCATCTGGTTGCCGGCCATGCGCACGGAACGCGAATAGACAATGCCACTGAGTGAAATCACCGCGATGTCGGTGGTGCCGCCCCCGATGTCCACGACCATATTGCCGCTGGGTTCGGTGATGGGCAAACCGGCGCCGATGGCGGCCACCATGGCCTGCTCAACCAGGTGCACTTCGCTGGCTTTGGCGCGGTAGGCGGAGTCCATGACCGCGCGCTTTTCCACCTGGGTGATTTCGGAAGGCACGCCGATCACGATGCGGGGATGCACCAGCATCTTGCGGTTGTGCGCCTTCTGAATGAAATAGTTCAGCATCTTCTCGGTGACTTTGAAGTCGGCGATGACGCCATCCTTCATGGGCTTGATGGCCACGATGTTGCCCGGCGTACGCCCCAGCATCTCCTTGGCTTCCTTGCCCACCGCTTCCACTTCATTGGTGTTCTTGTTCAAGGCCACAATCGAAGGCTCGTTGACCACGATGCCCTTGCCGCGGGCATACACCAGCGTGTTGGCGGTGCCCAGGTCGATGGCGAGGTCGCTGGAAAAAATGCTGAACAGCGACCGCAGGTTGTGCAGGTGTGTGGCGCTGGAGTGAAAGCCGTTCGATGACATAGCCTTACTTCTCTCTCTGGTCTCCCGGGCTGCGTGCTGCGCAACGCGCCCGCTCAAACAATTCGTGTGACAAAGGGGCCTGTCTTTATTCTATGAGATAAGCCCAGCCTCTACTGTAAACGAAAGTCCGTGCCCCTCGGTGGCTTACTACTGGATCACCACTTTTTTTTGCAGCGTGTTGACTCCGCCCTTGGCATTCTGCGCCGTAATGGTGATCACGCTTTCCCCGGTGGGCAACGGAGGCATGAAGTAATGAAACCTGCCGTCGGCGCCGATCACCGGCACTTCCCGGCCGTTGACCATCACCCGGGCTCCGACCTCGGTTTTGCCCGTCAACTCCAACACATGCCCGTGCTGGATAAAGGGATCCAGTTCGAGGTTGATGGCCTCCGTGTTGCCCTCCTTGGGAATCAAGGTAAACCGGTTCTTTTCACTCTCCACGGACCCTTTGCCCTGGGCATCGTAGGACTGCACCAGCCAGTAATAGGCCCCTTCCGGCAAGCCGGACACCTCAACGTCCGCCGTGTCCACCTTGCGGTCGACGATGGTCGAACTGAAATACGGGTTGCGCGAAATGCGCAGGCGGTAGCCCACGGCATTGGGCATCTTGGTCCAGGAAAATTCGATCGCTTTGCTGTCATCGGAGGTGAAGATGGGCATCATATTAGCCGGGGAAATCGGGGTCGGCGGCCCGATCTCCTTCAGTTTCTCCATCTTGGGAGCCTCGGTTGCAAAGCTCACCTTCTCCCAGTCGGACAGACTGACCACTTCGCCGTTACGGCTCACCTCACCCGTACCTTTTTTCAAGAGAATCTCGTGCTGGTCGGCCTTGGGGTCGTTGCGCACCATGGCCGCGCTTTCCGGCGCCAGCGAGGCGGTCGCCCCGGCCACGATGACCTGCGATCTCGAGCCCTGCACATAGGTAGCCGTGGCCAGGTCCACCGTACCCGTGCTCACCGCCACCGCCACATTAGTCTGCTGCTGCTCGTTGGCCGAGTTCTCTTCAATTACGATCAGGGAATCCTGCTTCACTGTATAGTTGGTGCCGTCATTGAATACGATCTTGGCCATGCCCTCCGAGCCCGTCTGCACCACATCGCCTTTTTCCAAGGGCACATTGTAGTCGGCGGTTACCCAACTGTTGCTGTTCGCCTTCTTGACCCGCACCGTGCCGTCCAAGGCGGTGATGTGCGCCTGCTGCGAGCTCATCGGACCGGACTTGGCCGGGGTTCCCGCCGCTCCCGCGACTGCCTCCAACACGTGTCCGGCCAGACTATTGGCCGCCTTGATCTCGTTCTCAGTGAACTGCGGAAACGCAAAATGCATGCCGGCTAAGAAGACCAGCAGCACGCCCAGAATCACCAAGGCCACACTGCGGTAGGTGACGGTCTTCCACGCAATGTGGATTTCCGACTTGCGTCTCGAGGGCACGGAACCCAATGAAAACCAGCCAAACTTAGAGAATATGGGGTAATTTCAACCCTATCACAAGCTTAACCGGGCGGATACAGGTAATCAACTTGAGTCAGTTACCCGGGGGTGCATGTCCAACAGTGCGTCGCACCGAAGAGCCCCAGTGCAGTCCGCGGGAAGCCGAAGGGACCCGTTCCGGCACAGGAACGTGGCAAACCGTGCCCATAAATGCGCTCCTACCGCTGACTCCGCACGGTTGCGTAGAGCACGGGCATGATGACCAGGGTCACCCCCATGGAGACGCACAGGCCGCCAATCACCGCGATGGCCAAGGGCTGCTGAAGTTCCGCGCCGGAGCCGATCCCGAGGGCCAGCGGGAGTAAGCCGAAGAGGGTGCACAGGGTCGTCATGAGGATCGGGCGCAGCCGTATTCGTCCCGCCTGGACCAGAGCATCCACCACCGACAGCTTGCCGTGCAAACGTTCGTAGTATTCGAACAGGATGATGCCATTCTTCACGACCAACCCCACCATCAGGATGATGCCCATAAAGGAAGAGACGTTGAGCGGGGTTGAGGTCACCAGCAGCAGGAAAAACACACCGATCAGCGAGAGAGGCGCCGCCGACATGATAACCAGAGCCGGCAGGAACGCCCGGAACTGCAAGACCAGCACGGTGAACACAGCCGCCAGGGCAAGCCCCAGCACAGACAGGAGATCGTGGAAGGAACTCCGCTGGCTCTCGTATTGTCCACCAATCTCGAAGGTACAGCCCACGGGAAGGTGCGTCGAGGCGAGCACTTTCTTCACGTCCTCGATGGCGCTTCCCAGGTCGCGGTTTTCCAATCTCGCGGTCAGCGTCACCATCAGCCGCTGGTTCTCCCGCAGCAGCTCATTCTGTCCCCGCTCCTTGCTGATGGTGGCTAGAGACTCCAAGCGCACGAGCTGTCCATTTGGGTTGATGATTGGGTACTGGCGTATGTTTTGTTCCTGAAAGCGGAAACTGTCGGGATAGCGAATGCGGATAGGGACCAGGCGGTCTGCCTTGCGCAGGTCCGTGGAGGAATTGCCCAGCAATCCGTCCGCGACTTGCTGGGAAACCTGGTCTACGGTCAGTCCAACATGGGCTGCCAATGCGGGATCAACGTGGATCAGCAACTCCGGGTTGCCGCGCTGTGGACCCTTAAAGTCCACAATTCCGGGAATCTTTTCGATCTTTGGCCGCAGCTCGTCCGCGATCCGGGCAAGCTCGTCGCTGCTGTTACCGAATATCTTGACCTCAACCGGCTCGGGCGAGCCTTCCAGGTCTCCCAGCATGTCCTGCAGCAGCTGCACGAACTCGACGTTGACCCCGGCGACGCTCCTGGTGATCTGCCCGCGCAGGTCTTCTATGACTTCCTGGGCACTCCGCTGGCGCTGGCTGCGCGGCTTCAGTTTAACCAGGATGTCGCCTTTGTTCTGTTCGGTGGCGAAAAGTCCCAGTTCGGCGCCGGTGCGGCGCGAAAAAGCCGACACCTCGGGCACCTGAGCGACTTTCTGCTCCATCTGCTTGACCAGGCTGTCGGTTTCCGCCAAAGACGTACCGGGCGGCGTAAGGTAATCGATGACAAAGCCTCCTTCGTCCATCTCCGGCAAGAAACCGCTTCCCAGGTGGAAGTAGGCCAGCCCGCCCAGCACAATGAGAGTCCCCGCTGCAATTCCCACCAGTCTTCTGTGGGCAATTGCCCATCGGATTCCCTTCTCGTACAGACGATTAGCGGGCTCCATGAATCGAGAGGACGATTCCCGGAACTGCGACTTGGTCAGCAGGTACTCGGCAAGCAGAGGAACGAGAGTGAGGGAGTAGACGAGCGATAACAAGACGGAGGCGGCCAGGGTCAGGGAGAGCGCGGAGAAGAAATCCCCGACTACTCCTTTGAGCAACCCCAGGGGCAGAAATACCACGACCGTCGTCAAGGTGGATCCCAGCACCGGGCCGATCAGCTCGCCGGCGCCCTTCTCCGCAGCAGTTTCGGCCGTCTCACCCGCGCCCAGGTGGCGGTAGATGTTCTCCACTACCACCACCGAGTCATCGATCACCAGGCCAATGGCAATGGCCAGGCCACCCAGGGACATAAGGTTGAGAGTGCCGCCGAAAATCTCCACAAAAAAGAAGGTGGCGATGACGGTTAACGGCAGGCTGATCGCCGCCACCAAAGTGATTCGCGCTTGCCGCAGAAAGACAAAGAGAATGACGACGGCCAGGAAGCCGCCGATGAGAATCGCGTCGCGAACGCTCGCGATGGACTCGCGCACGAACTCCGCCAGGTCGTACACGATGGAAAGGTGCAAGCTGGGCGGGATGATGTTGCCGCTGTGAAGAGCGATGTCCTTGATCTGCTGGGAGACGGCGATGATATTGCCGCCGATCTGGCGGGTGATGTTGATAATGGCAGCCGGATGGCCATTGCCGGTCACCAGGATTTTCCGATCCTCGATTCCTTCGCGGATGGTCGCGATTTCGCGCAAACGGACCGGGCTCAGCTGGTCGCTGCCGACCACCGTATCTCCAATCTCCTGGATGCTCTTGAACTGGGTATTGGTCAGTACCAGAAAGCGCTGATAGTTGCTGTCCAGGCGGCCGACGCTGGCCACGGTGTTGGTGGCGCGGAGCCGATCGGCAATTGCCGGCAGGCTCAAGCGGTGGGCCAGCGCCTTTTGCGGATCGATAATCACCGAGACCTCGCGAGTGTCGGCAGCATCCACCTCGACGCGGGCTACTCCCGGAACGCGGCTGAAGGTGGGCCGCAGATTATAGACCGCGTAGTCCCGCAGGTCGGCGTCCGGGACATTGCCATTCAAGATCAGGCTCAGGATGGGAAAGACTGTCGGAGTCAGGCGCTCTACGTCAATCTCGGTGTCGGCGGGCAGCGCCGTTCGTGCCTCATTCACGCTGGCCTGTACCATTTGCAGGGCCTGCTGCATGTCCGTGCCGGGACTGAAAAGCACCGAGATTTCCGCTGCGCCCCGGATGGTTCGCGAACGCACGCGGCGCACGCCGAGAACGGTGCTCGCCTGCTGTTCAATCGGGCGGGTCACGGTGAGCAACATGGTGTCCGGCGAGAGATCCCCGGCATGAACCAGGATCACGACGCGCGGGAAGGTCAGTTCGGGATAGATGTTGCTGGGCAGCCGGAACAGGGAGACCAGTCCGGCCACGGTCAGTGCGGCGGCAATCAGGAAGACGGCGCGGCTGTTGCGGCGGCAGAAGCGAACCAAGTTCATGGTTTGATGCGCACTTTCGCTTTGTCGGGGAGGCCGTAGCCGCCCGCCAGGATGACTTTGTCTCCTTCCCGCACTCCCGACAAGATTTCCGCCATGTCCTTGGTTTGGATCCCGAGCTGTACGGCCACGGATTCCGCCTCGTCCCCGGTGACTTTATAAACGCGCGGCTCTCCGGATTCGTCCGGATAGACCGCCTGGCGGGGCACTACCAAGCGCCTGGTCTGGTACCGCAGGGGCAGCTCGACGGTTACAAACATCCCCAGCTTCATCATGCGATTGCGATTGTCGACTCGTATGCGAGCCGTGCCATTGTTGGTGGCCGGATCTACTGCCGGAAACACGGCGACAATACGTGCGTTGAACGAAGTACCAGGAAAGGAGTCGGTCTGGAAACCGAATGTCTGGCCAACGTGAATCTCGGGCAGACGCGACGCCGGAACGGTCCCGAGCAGTTCCAGGGTGTCGATATCCGCGACTTCGACGATCGGCTGGCTGGCGCTGCCATCCACCTGCTCTCCAGCCCCCAGAAAACGATGCACTACGGTGCCGGCGAAGGGTGAATGCACGACGGTGCGGGCAAGCTGGGTGCGCGCCGCCGAGCGCGCTGCCTCGGCCTGCTGCAACGCTGCTTCGTCCACAGAAACTTGGGTGCGCGCATCTTCCACGTCCTTGCGGGCGGCGATTCCCCGTTGCAGCAGCCCCTCGTTTCTCTGCGCGGTAATTCTTGCATTCTTCAGGTTGGCTTCCGCCTGGGCAACCGCGGCCTCGGCCTGGCGCGCTTGATCCGCCAGCGATGCGGGATCGAGTTGCGCCAGCGGCTGCCGGGCGGCAACCCGGTCGCCTTCGGTCACCAGAACGGTTTGGATCCTGCCGGGAACCAAAGCTGCGACCTTGGCATCGCGGTTCGGCAACGCAACCAGGTTGCCGCTGATCAGCAAGCTGTCGTCCAGCATCTTTCGTTCCACGGTGGCCACGGTGACTTCTGGGACAGCGGCTGCCTCTTCATCGTCTTTGGTCTTGCCGCAACCAGCCAGCCAAACGCAACCCACGCTCACCGCAACCAGGCAAGCCCACAGCCGCGAATTGACCCGCGGTCTAATCAAGAGGTGTTCCAACCACTTCCTCCAGCGCGGCAAAAGAACCCTGCACGGCAAACAGGCTGTCCAGATAGGCTTTGCGGGTTTCGTTCAGTTTCCTCTGAGCGTCAATCAAGGTCAGCAGGTTGCTTTTGCCGGCGCGATAGCTCTCCTCCGCCATATCTTCGAGCTGAACGGTCTGGGGAACGATCTTCTGGGCGTACTCCTCCGCCTGGCGTGTCTTGGCCGTGTAGTCGAAATAGGCAGCCAGCACCTGGACCGACACGTTGGTCTTCTGCGCCTGCAACGCCAGGCGCAGGAACTCCAGCCGGGCGGTGGATTGCGCCACCTCACCCTGTCCGTGGTAAAAGATTGGCAACGAAATTCCAACCTGCCCACGCGGACCTACACTGTAGTCGTGGGGCGCGTTTAGATCCACTCCCGCCTGGAGATCAAGATTGGGAATGCGCTCCGCCTTGGCCAGCGCCAGGCGGCGTTGCTCCACTTCCATTTCCTGTGTGGCGCGGCGTACCTCGGCGTTCGATCCCAGGGCTGTGTCCGTTAACGCCTGCAAGGAAGCCGCGCCAGGAATATCGGACAAACGTCCCTGGAGATCCCAAGCCTTGTCGAGCGGTCCATTGAGCAGGGCGGAAAGTTGTGCGTCTGCTGTCTTCTGCGCCTGCAAGGCAACCTCGTACTCCGTGCTGGCGCGCCCCCTCTCGACCTCCGCCTGGATTACCTCCAGCTGGGCAACATCTCCGGCCTCGAAGCGCTGCTGCACAATATCCCTGATGCGAGTTGCCAGGTCCAGCGCCGCCTTGGACTGCTCGGCCTGGGCCCGTGACCAGAGCGCGCGGTAGAACGCCTCACGTGTCCGCTGCCGAATCTGGCGCGACAGAACCACAATATCAATCTCGGTGGCCTTCTGCTCTTCCTGCGCGAGGGCCAGACGCTTGCCGCGCTTGCCTCCGAGTTCGATGGGCTGGTCCCAGAGGGTGCTTTCATGCGGCGCATCGCGCGAGGCCGAGAAAGTGATGATCGGATTGGGGAGTTGCCCGGCAACCGTCAGGCCGGCCAGCGCGATGGCTCGTTGCTGGCGCGCCGCCCGGAGTTCCAGATTATCCGATTCTGCCAACTGCAGTGCGGCCTTCAGGTCTAAGGCGCTCTGCGGGTAGGCTGCAGCTACCCCAAGAGGAACGTAGAGCAGAAGGCGCATCGGGGCCGATAGTCGCATATCAGCGTCTGCCCAGAACTATACGACACAGCAGGAAATTAACAATATAGGCTTGGCTTCCCTGCCCCAGACCCGCCTCTCGTTCCCGCGGGGCGGGACGTCCTAGTTAATGGACGGTCAGGCTGTCTCCGGTTTTGTGCTCGCGAATCTGAAAGGCGAGAAAGTCGTGGATGGCAGCCAGGGCGCCGGCGTCGTGGCTGGCGATAATGACCCGCCCTCCCTTTTCGGTCTCCTCGAACCGATACTCGATCTGGGCTTTCTTCGCTTTCATCACCGCCACCCCGGGCGGCACTTGGTCATGCACGAACATGGGGATATCAAAGTCCCCGGCGGCAAAGGCTTTGGCGATGTGCGGCAGATGCATCCGGACTTGGTCCCGGCTTTCCGTGTCCTTGCCGTCATTGGCCTCGACACTGATCACGCCGCCATCGGGCTTCAGCAGGAAATGGTGCGTGGTCCTTGCCTGGTCAAAGCCCATTCCCTGGTCGGCTCGCTCCTTGGCGCCCATCATGGAGCCATGCTGATGGGGATCCTCGCCCCGGGCCTGGTGTGCGCCGGCCAAGCTCACCCATACTGCCATTGCCAGGATCAAGTGAAGATGCCGCTTGTGATTTTTCATGGCTGCTGTGCCTCCTCGGTAGCAAACCTGCTGACTAGAGATGGGTAGGTTGGGTCGTGGCGGCGCGCCGCAGGAGCGGCGGCCAGAATTTCCAACAGCCTGGCGCGCTGTCTGGGATGGGCCTTCTTGAGTGCCTTGTCCCACTGCTTGATTACCCTGCGCAGTTGTTCCTTCAACCCGACCAGTTCCTGAATGTGCCGCTCGAGATTCTTCAGTTTGGCGCCCGCCAGCTTGCGCACGTGCATGCAGGGAGCACCGCCGTCATCACGCAAGGCAAGGATGCGGGCCAGTTCTTCGATGGTGAAACCGGTCGAAAGTGCGGCGCGAATCAGGCGGATGCGGTCCACCACCCCGGGGGGATAACAGCGATAGCCGTTCGCGGAGCGGGGTGGGCGGGCGTTTACGCTCGTAAAACCGCAATGTGTCAGAACTGACCCCAACCAGTTTGGCCAGTTCTCCGGAACGCAGCCCAGGTTTGCCCTTCACACCCACCCCCACAGTCTAGACCCTGGAACTCGCTCCAGGGTCAAGGCTTTTCCTGGCATCGCGAGGATTGGTGGCTGACAGCCGTTGCGCGTCATGTTGCTGCCCGCGCGGGCACTTCCGACTGTGATCTCCCTCACTTGCCGGGCTTCCACCCAGCCTGTAGCATGGGTAGTTCGCAGCACTCCTTAGGAGGCCTTATGGCTACGGATACTCTCACCGGCCCGACCATCCTGGGCACCGCCACCCGCACCCGCGTTTTCAAGAACTTCATCGACGGCGAGTGGGTCGAGTCCTCGACCGGAGAGACCTTCGAAGACCGCAATCCCGCCGACACTCGTGACGTGGTCGGCATCTTCCAGAAGTCCGGAAAGCAGGACGTGGACGCCGCCATCGAGGCGGCCAAGCGCGCTTTCGCCAAATGGCGCCTGGTGCCCGCCCCCAAGCGCGCCGAGATCGTGTATCGCGCCGGCGAGATGCTTATGGAGCGCAAAGAAGAGTACGCCCGCGACATGACCCGCGAGATGGGCAAGATCATCAAGGAAACCCGCGGTGACGTGCAGGAAGCCATAGATACCGCCTACTACATGGCCGGGGAAGGCCGACGCATGTTCGGCCCGACCACGCCTTCGGAACTGCCCAACAAGTTCGCCATGGCGGTGCGCCAGCCCTTGGGCGTGTGCGCCATGATTACGCCATGGAACTTCCCCATGGCGATTCCATCATGGAAGCTTCTGCCCGCCATCGTGTGCGGCAACACCTGTGTGATCAAGCCGGCCCAGGACACCCCGCTTTCGACGTTCAACCTGGTGCGGACGTTGACTGATGCCGGCGTGCCCAAGGGTGTGCTGAATATCGTTTCCGGTTTCGGTTCGCGCATCGGCGCGCCCCTGATGGAGCATCCCGAGGTGCGGGCGATTTCGCTGACCGGTTCGACCGACGTAGGCCGCATCGTAGGCACGACCGCAGCGAAGAGCTTCAAGCACTGCTCGCTCGAACTGGGCGGCAAGAACCCTATGATCGTGCTCGACGATGCCAACCTCGACCTGGCCATCGAAGGCGGCCTGTGGGGCGGCTTCGGCACGACCGGACAGCGTTGCACCGCCACCAGCCGCATCATTGTGCAGAAGGGCATCTACAGCGAGTTCGTGGAGCGCTACGTCGAGCGTGCCAAGGCGCTGAAAATCGGCAACGGCCTGGACGAGAGCGTGGAGATGGGTCCGGCGATCAACGAAGCCCAACTCAAGACCGACCTGGACTACATCCAGATCGGCCAGTCCGAGGGCGCCAAGATGAAGTGCGGCGGCCATCGCCTCGACAAGGGCGATTACCAGTATGGCTGGTTCCTGGAGCCAACGGTGTTTGTGGATGTTGATCCCAAGATGCGCATCGCCCAGGAAGAGATCTTCGGGCCGGTGGTTTCCATCATCCCGTGCGACAACCTGGAGAATGCCATAGAAATCGCCAACAACATCGAGTACGGCCTGTCGTCGGCGCTGTACACGAGGGACGTGAACAAGGCGTTCGCCGCCATGCGCGACCTGCATGCCGGGATCACCTACATCAACGCGCCTACGATTGGCGCCGAGGTGCATTTGCCGTTCGGTGGGGTGAAGGCCACAGGCAACGGCCACCGCGAAGGCGGATTTGGTGCGATCGACTTCTACACCGAGTGGAAGTCGATCTACGTGGATTATTCGGACAAGCTGCAGAAGGCGCAGATTGATCGGGTGGACTAGACCACAGCCGCTAGTCGTTGGTCGGTGGTCGTTAGTCAAAGCAAACGCTTGAACCGCAGAGCACGCCGAGAGCGCAGAGACTGTGGGAATTGATTCCTCGGCGTGCTCTGCGATCTCTGCGGTTAGAGGTCTTTATGCCCCTCACTCAAACCCGCGAAATCACTGCTGCCTCCCGGCTGGAGAACGTCCGCTACGCCATTCGTGATCTTGCGTGCGTAGCTGACGAAGTGGCCATGCAAGGCCACAAGATCCTGCCGCTCAATATCGGCGATCCCAACGTCTTTGATTTTGTGACCCCACCTCACTTGATCGAGGCGGTGTATAAGGCCATGAAGGACGGCAAGAACGGATACGCGCCGTCGTCGGGAATCAAAGAGGCGCTGGAAGCCATTCGCGGCGAGGCCGCGCGCAAGGGCATCACAACCATCCGGGACGTATTCGTGACCTCGGGCGTCAGCGAGAGCGTGGATATCTGTCTAACCGCGCTGCTCAACCCCGGCGAGGACCTACTGACTCCCTGCCCCGACTACCCGCTGTACTCGGCGGTGCTGGCCAAGCTGGACATCCCCCTCAACACTTACTACCTGAACGAAGACGACGGCTGGCAGCCCGACCTCGACGACATCAAGGGCAAGATCACTCCACGCACCCGCGGAATTGTGCTGATCAATCCCAACAATCCGACCGGTTCGGTGTGCTCGCGCAAGATGCTGGAGGACATTGCGGAGTTGGCCCGGCGGCACAACCTGGTGATCTTCGCCGACGAAATCTACGACAAGTTGATCCTCGATGACGACCAGCACATCTCGCTGGCGGCGGTAGCTCCCGACGTGCCGGTAGTGACCTTTGGCGGATTGTCCAAGAATTACCTCGCTCCCGGATGGCGCGTGGGATGGGGCGTGGTCAGCGGCGATGCGGCGGCCGTGAAGCCCTATGTGGAGGGCATCAACAAGTTGCTGCGGGCGCGCCTGTGCGCCAACCATCCTGAGCAGTACGCGATCAAGCCCGCGCTGGAAGGCCCGCAAGACCATCTGATCGAGGTCCGGCGCAAGCTGCGCTCCCGGCGCGATCTGACGGTGAAGGCTTGTAACTCGATTCCACGAGTGAGTTGTGTTTCGCCGCGCGGGGCTTTCTACGCTTATCCGCGCCTGGATATCCCCGAAGGCGATGACGTTTTTGTGAAGGAACTCCTCCTACAGAAGCACGTGCTGGTAGTCCACGGCTCCGGCTTCGGGCAAAAGCCGGGGACAAAGCACTTCCGCATCGTCTTCCTACCGGACGAGAAGACTCTGGCCAGCGCCTACGCGGCCATCGGGGAGTTCATGCGTATACGCTACCGATAGATTGTGATTCGGAATCGCAGAGCCAACCGTGATTGACATTCATTGCCACATCCTCCCCGAAGTGGACGACGGCCCCAAATCCTGGGACGTATCGCAGGCGATGTGCCGCATGGCGGTCGCCGATGGCATTGAACATATCGTCGCCACCCCGCACGCCAACGACCGCTACCGTTACGACCGGGAGTATCTTGTCGGAGCCCTCGAACATCTGCGGCAACTGGTGGGGGGCGCTCCGCGGCTGAGCCTGGGCTGTGACTTTCACTTCTCCTACGACAATCTGCAGGATGTGCTGGCCTGCCCAGAGCGCTACACCATAGAGGGCAGCCGGTATCTGCTGGTGGAATTGAGCAACTACAGCATTCCGGTGCAGATCAACGACTGCTTTACCCGGCTGGGAGATAAAGGCATTACCCCGGTAATCACCCATCCTGAGCGTAATTCCATCCTCCAGCAAACTCCCCAGCGGGTGCTGCAATGGGTGGAACTGGGTTGTGTGGTGCAGGTTACCGCATCAGCGCTCACCGGGTCGTGGGGCGAGCGGGTGTGGCGCACCGCGAAATGGCTTCTCGAACGGGATGCGGTGCACGTGTTAGCGAGCGACGCCCATGACACTCAGCACCGCAAGCCGCTGCTGTCCGCGGCCCGCGCTGCCGCCGAAGAATTCTGCGGCCCGCAAGTTGCGCGCGCCCTGGTAGACCACAATCCCCGCGCCATTGTCAGCGGGCAGCCCTTGCCCTACTTTCCTGATCCGGTAGTGAAGAGCCCGGACTCCAGGCTCTAGGCTCTAGTCGTTTAGGCCCTCGTAGCGCTTCGGTCAAGGAGAGGCCTAAAGGCCTAGCGCCTGATGGCCTATTTCTGCGGCGGGTTGCTGCTGGCGGGGTCCTTGGGGGCGTCGGACGCAGGCGCCGTCGTCATGGCACTTTCCGGGTTCAATAAGTGCTCGTGATCGGGTCCGAGACCCAGTTTGATGAGCGCTCGCGAATCCGGAACCGTCTTGCTCTGCCAGCCATTATCGGCCTGGTAGCGCTCCATGGCCTCTTGCGACTTGCTGTCCCAGACTCCGGAAGCTTTGCCATCCAGATAATGTTCCCGAATCAGGGCTTCCTGGATCTCCCGGGCGCGCTGCCCGTCGATCTTCTGCTGACCGCGTCTTCGCCAACTGGCGGCCTTCTTTGACCGCTTCTTCTTTCGTGAACTTGAAGTCTTCGCCGCCTTGGCGCTGCTCGAGGCGTGGGGCTTGGCCGCGGCGGAGGCAGGCGCCTTCGCGGATTTCGTCGTCGCCGTACCCGCCTGAGCGTGGGCTAGCATGCCCGCCAGGAGCAGAGAGCACGACACAATTACGACTTTTTGCGGCCAGAGACCCAAACAGCACCTCAAATGATCCGAACTCAACGGCTGGCTTTCGGGAAATCCTCTCCCGGCGAAGTGGGAGGGACCATGCACCACGAACCGCCCACTGGGACCGGCCTTGTGGGAATCATCCCCCATTCGGGGCCTAACTGCCAATCCCAGTGGTGTCATTCCCAGGTTACGGAAGTGTACCCGCCAGGAAGACCGTTCCGTCCTGACGCCCGGTGCCGCGCTGCCGCACCAGGAACACCACGTCCTGCCCGCTCTTCAGGGAGGCAGCGACGCGGTTGAAATCGTCCTCGCTGTCCACGGGCTGCTTGTTGATCTCCAGGATGACATCGCCGCGAGCCAAGCCCACATCATCGGCGAAGGAATTCGGCTTCACTTCCTGAGCGATCACGCCCTTTACCGGCACATCCAACTGGTCGGCCATGTTCTGGCTCAGGGCGCGCACGCTCAAACCCAGCTTGCTCTCCTTGGGTTGGGTTTCGTCGCTGCCCTCCTCTTCCTGGCCCAGGCGGGCGGCAAATAATTTGGCCCGGTCCGCCACCGTAACCGCATTTTCCTGCTTCTTGCCGTTGCGAATGAAGCCCAGATTGACTTTGCTGCCCGGCCGGCGGCTGGCGATCTCCGCCACCAGTTCGTCGCCGTTCTTGACCTGCTTGCCGTCCACCGAGATGATGGTATCGCCCACCTTGAGGCCGGCCTGGTCTGCCGGACTGCCCGCCACCACATTGGAAATGGTCACTCCCTGGCCTACTCCGTAAACTCGCGCGATCGCGGGATTCTCCTGGGCATTGAATTCGATGCCAATCGAGCCGCGCGCCACCCGGTGTTCGGGACCGATCAGCTGGTTGTATACCTGCGCCACGGTGTTCGAAGGCAAGGCAAATCCCACGCCTGCATAGGCGTTGGTGTCGGTGAGGATCGCGGTGTTAATGCCGATCACCTCTCCCAGCATGTTCACCAGCGGCCCGCCGGAGTTTCCCGGGTTAATGGCGGCATCGGTCTGAATGAAGGACTGGAATTGGCGATTGGGCACAATATTGCGGCCTTTGGCCGAGACAATGCCCGCCGTGACCGTCTCCCGCAGACTGAAGGGGCTGCCGATCGCCAGCACCCAATCGCCCACCTGCATGCCATCGGAGTTGCCCAGCTTGGCCGCGGGCAGGGGATGATCAACATCAATCTTGATCACCGCCAAATCCGTTTCCTGGTCGCTCCCGATGACTTTGGCGTCATGCTGCACGCCGGGCGGATCGTCCTGAAGCTGCACGCGAACTCGGTCGGCCTTCTCCACCACGTGCCGGTTGGTGACGATGTAACCCTTGCCATCCACAATCACTCCCGAACCCAGCGAGCGCTCGCGGATGGTCCCGCCCCCTGGCCCCTGGCCCGGGCCGCCGAAAAAGCGGTCAAAGAAATCATCAAAGGGATTGTCGTCATCGGGTCCGCTGGGAGATCCACGGCGGCGATGGGGGTTCTTGATGGTCGACTCGGTGTTGATATTGACCACACTGGGCTCCAGTTGCTTGGAAATCTGCGCAAACTGGTTAGAGAGTTGCTGCGGTGACGGCACGGTCAACGGCGTCGCGTCCGAGGCGCTTTTCTTGTCCTGCCCCTTCACTCCGGCGGAGATCACAGTTCCGATCAGAATACCGACAGCCAATGTGGCCAGGATCGTCAGGGTGTAGGCCATCCGGTTAGCTCTCAGGCGCACCCAAAAGGCGCTTGCGCGCGGCTCCATATGTCACCTTTCTCCAGCAATATCAGAACATTGAGATTATACCTTTTCGCCAAACGCAGGCACCATCCTGCCCGAACAGACCCGTACTCTCCTTCCTGTTAGACGCAGAAACCGCGGAAAAGCGTTGTGGGATTCAAGCTTCCTCGGCTTTGATGCTGAACTCGGCCCTCGGCGCCTCGGAAGCAGGCACACCGGCATGATCGGGGCAAACCGCCCTGGACTCGGTACTTCCCTTCTCTTCCGAGATCAGGACTCCCGCCAGGATGCACAGCGCTCCTATCCCCGCTCGCCCGCCCAGCCGCTCCCCCAGGAACAGGAACGAAGTGACCCATGCGAACACCGGTTCCAGAGAAAAGATGAGGGCAGTATGGGTGGGCGGGGTGAACTGCTGGGCCCAGGCCTGCACCGAAAATGCCAGCGCCAGGCTGAGGAACCCGGTAAGCGCAACCCCCCATATCACGCGCGACGACCATATCACCTGCACCTTTTCTGCCAAGGGAACGGTCAGGATCATCAGCGTCGCCGTAACCGCTACCTGGATCACCGTAATCTGCTGCCAGCGGTGTTCCCTGGTCACGTGCCCGATGAAGATGATGTGAAACGCAAACACTACGGCCGCGGCCAGCGTATAGAGGTCGCCGCGATTGATGCTTTGGAGGTTCAGCCCACCACCGCTCGAAGCCGGCACGGTGAGCAGGTACAAGCCGACAAACGCCATCCCAACACCCGCGGCGCTCCAGCGGCTGATGCCACGCTTCCAAAACAAGGTCAGAAAGACGGGCACCAGCACCACCGAGACTCCGGTCAGGAAAGCCGACTTCGAAGGCGTGGTGTACCTCAGCCCGGCCGTCTGGAGTTCGTTTCCCAGGCACAGAAAGGCACCGACCAGGACTCCGGAGCCTAACGCCCCTGCCGTGATGCATGACAGCTCGCGATGAAATACGGCCGCTACCACCAACGCCGCCAGGCTCATACGCACCGCGTTGAAGAACAGCGGCGACGCGTCTACCAGCGCATTCTTGATGACGACGAAAGTAGCGCCCCAGATCAGGGTGATGAACACCAGCAGGATGTGCGCCTTGAGCGAGCGGGACACCCGGGTAGGGTAACAGAGCCCGGCCTGCGGAATGGCCGGCTTACTTCGCCTCGTACACCGTCTTGCCGCCGACCACAGTGCGCAGCACCTTGGTCCCGAGGACTTTTGCCGGGGGCACCGCGGTGATGTCGCGATCCAGCACGATGAAGTCTGCCAGCATGCCCGGCGCCAGCGTTCCTTTTTCTTTCTCGGCGAACTCCGCGAACGCCGAACCCGTGGTATAGGCGGCGATGGCCTGCTCCATGGTCAGCTTCTGCTCTGGAAAGTATTCCTTCTTGCCGTCTTCGCTGGTACGGGTCACGGCCGCGTATAGTCCGCGGAACGGTGACAGTTGGTCGAAGGGATAGTCGCTGCCAAATGCCAGCTTCACCCCTCTCTTCTGAAATTCTGCCCAGGCGTAGGAATGGGCGGCGCGCTTGGGCCCGAGGCGGTCCTCGGCCCAATTCATGTCACTCAAAACATGGCCTGGCTGCATGGAAGCCACCACTTTTAGCTCCTTGAATTTCGCGATCTGCAGCGGAGTCGTTACTTGCGCGTGCTCGATGCGCAGACGATAGTCGGTGCCCCCGTTTGCCGCCTTCACCGTCCTCTCACGCGCGTCCTTTTCGACTGCCGCAAAGGTGTCCAAGGCCATCTGCACGCCTTTGTCCCCAATCGCATGGAACCCCAACTGGAACCCGGCTTCGGCGCGCTCCTTCGCCATATCGAGCAGCTTAGCCTGGTCGTAACGCGGCAATCCGGAGTCCTTGGGTTCATCCGCATAGGGCTCAAGCAAGGCAGCCGTACGGGAACCCAGCGAACCGTCCATGAACGCCTTCAGCATGCCGGTATGCAGCATATTGTCGGACTGGGAATGGGCCGCGCGGTGCGCCTGCAGGGTGTCCAACGGAGCGTTGAAGGGCAGCCATTCGCTAATCCGGGCGGTCAGTTTGCCATCGCGCTCGATTTCCTCCAGGATCTGGAAGTCTTCCCACGATGCGGGGCCTTCGGCGTCGGAGTTGTCCTGCACCGAGGTGATGCCCAACTGCGCCGCCTCCCGCAGTGAGGCCTCGAGTGCCTCCCGCCGCTTCTCGTGAGTGGGCTGCGGGATGACGGCGAAGACTGCCTCGCGGGCGGTTTCGCGCAGAATTCCGTTGGGCTCGCCGGTGGAATCGCGATCAATCCGGCCACCCTCCGGATTCTTGCTGGCGATGGTGATGCTGGCCAATTGCAACGCCCGGGTATTGGCCACGGCGATGTGCCCGTCCACGCGCTGCAAAAGGACCGGGTGCTCTTTGGTCACCTCGTCGACGTCCCAGCGGCTGGGGAGTTCCTGCACCGGCCAGCGGGTCTGGTCCCAACCCCCGCCCACGATCCACTCGCCCGGCGCGGCGGTTTCCACGCGCGCGCGAATGCGCTCGCGAAATTCGCTGAGCGATCTCACCCCCGTCAAATCCACGGTCAGCCGCTCGAAGCCGGCCTCCGCCAGATGCACGTGAGCATCGTTGAATCCCGGCATGACAAAGTGCCCGCCCAGGTCAATGACCTGGGTCTCAGGCCCCTTTAGCTTGAGAATGTCGGCGTCCTCGCCGACAGCCTCAATCCGCTCGCCACGGACCGCCATGGCCTGAGCACGCTTGATTTCGTGGAAGGACGAAGTCACCGCCACCCCGGTGTAAATATTGGCGTGAAGAAGAATGAGATCGGCCTTCGGTTGGACTGGCTGATTCTGCGCCTGCACGATGGACATCGTGAATACCACAAACAGGATCGTCCTCATGGGTTTATGCGTTGACCCCCGCCAGAGCGAGCAGGGTAAGCAGGATGCGCTTCAGCCCGAGCTCGCGTCCGCCGCAGTCGAACCACTCCTGCAACGTGTGCGCTCCCCCGCCGATGCCGCCGCCGCCGATGGCAATGGCTTCGCGGCCCAGCGACAAGGGGATGTTGGCGTCGGTGGAGGCGCGCTGCACCTGGGCGGAGTTCCCCAGCTGCGCGTCCACGGCCCGAATCACCTGCAGGATGCGGGCGTTGGGATCCAGTTCGCCTGCCGGGCGATTGCCGATGGCGACGACTTCCGTGCTCAGTCCGAAAGGCCGCCGCTGCTGCAAAGGGGCCCGCGCTTCCGCGACCAGCGTTTCCTCCTCCATCGCGCGGTCCAGCGCCAGGCGCAGGGCGCTTTCCAACCGTTCCATCTCCGCCGTCGACGTGGAGCGGATATCCACCCGCATGCTGGCTGACTCCGGGATGGAGTTCACCGAAGTCCCCCCGCGGATCACGCCAATGTTGAAGGTGGTCTTGGGTGAGGAGGGCACCGGTGTCTGGCCAAAGCTGTGAATGGCACGGGCCAGCACGAGGATGGGATTGGGAGCGCCAAAATCGCTCCAGGAGTGTCCTCCGGGACCGCGCACAATGACTTCGAAGCGGCGGCTGCCCAGGGCCTCCGCCACAATGGTGTCCGACCCGGCGCCATCCAGCACCACGCTGTAGAGAATCGACTCCCTCCAGCGAGGCGTAGAAAAAATGTGCCGCATACCGCGCAAATCACCCTCGCCTTCCTCACCGACATTTCCGATAAACAGAAGAGGCAGGGCATGACGAACCCGGACCGCCTGCAGCAGGGCCGCGATGGCCAGCATGGCGGTCACCCCCGCCGCATTGTCGGACACCCCCGGCCCATAGAGGCGTCCGCCTTGCTGGCGAATGTTCAGGGGTGTGCCCGCGGGAAAGACCGTGTCCAGGTGGGCGCTGAGGGCGACATACGTTTTTCCGAAACCGGGATGAATGCCGAAAACATTGCCCACGTCGTCACTGTGCACATTGTCCAGCCCCAGCTCGCGGAATTTCTCCGCCAGCCAGGTTGCACGGGCGGCTTCCGCAAAAGGGGGCGCCGCAATGCGCGCCAACTCCACTTGCCAATGGGCGAATTGCGCCTCCCGGGCGCGCAGCCAGGCAAACGCCGAGCGGACTTCCGCCAGCACCGCCAGCCGTGCCACCTCCTGTTGCACGTTGGGAAATACTTCCGACACTTCGGCACGCGGGCTCAAGGCCATGGAAGTTAATTTCGTCATATTACAACGCAATGTAGTCCTTGGGGTTGGCTTTGACGGGAACCGCGGATTACGGGAGGGCGGTAACGATTACCCCGAGGTCAGGTGGCGGAAAGAGAGTTGCCCAATATGCCCGTAGAGAGGCAGCAGACTGGTCTCAGCCCGTCAGTCGGACGTGGCCCCCGCGGGCTGTACGCACTCCAGGATCTCGGCATGGCTCAGTGTGTGGTTGGATGCTTTGGCGCGCTTGTAGATGCGCTCCACCACATCGTCGGCCACGGGCAGGCCGTGGCGCTCCAACCAAAACAGTACGTTCGACTTTCCGCTCATGGGACCGATGTCAATCACCTGCTCCAGACCGAACACGTGCGATGGCACGCCGGAATAGACGGTATTCGCCAGCTCGATATCGTTCTTCTTGTATGCTTTGATGACTGCCGCGGCATGCACTCCCGTAGCGGTGCGGAAAGCGTCTTCGCCCACCACCGGGTAGTTCGCCGGAATGGGCACTCCCGTGGCCCGCGACACCGCCTGACAGTAGTCTTTCAGCTTGGTCAGGTCCTGCTCGCCCCACGGGGGAATGCTCATCAACCTGAGATTGACCAGCATCTGGTCCATCTGGGTATTGCCCACGCGTTCGCCGAGGCCCAGCGCGCAGGCGTGCACGCACTCCGCTCCTGCCACCAGCGCCGCCATGGAATTCGCGATCGCCAGGCCGCGATCGCAGTGACCGTGCCAATCCACCCGGATTTTCTCCCCCGAAGGCTTCACCACCTCGTCCAGGATGAATCGCACTAAAGCGAAGGTGCCCATCGGCGTCGCGTGGCCAGCGGTGTCGCAGATCACGATTGCCCGCGCTCCGCAGTTGATGGCCGTCGAGTACAACCGCTTCACCATCTCCGGATCGCAGCGGGTCGTGTCCTCGGTCACGTACATCACCTCCAGGCCGAGGGACACGGCATATTTCACCGCGCTTTCCGTGGTCTGCAAGAGGAAGTCGTCGGTCCAGCCTTCGGTGTAGCGGCGGATGGGGCTCGAACCGAGAAAGGTGGCCGCCTCGATGTTCAGTCCGGCGCGCTGCACGATTTCAGCAATCGGCCGGATATCGTTCTGGTGGGTGCGGGCGGCGCAGTTGCCGCGAATTTTCATTTTGTGCCGCACGATCTCCCGCGCCAGGGCCTCGGTGTGCTCCACCGCGCGCGGGCCTGCTCCCGGCAATCCCAGATCGAGCGAGTTGATGCCCAGCGCCTCCATCAGATGCAGGATGTGGATCTTTTCTTCAATGGCGGGATCCCGCACCGAAGGCGACTGCAGCCCGTCTCGCAACGTCTCGTCGTTGAGCAGCACGTGCCCCGACGGCCGCAGCGATGCAGGGTGTATGCGGTTCCAGTCGTAGATGAGCTCAGAAGCTTTCACAGTCCGTACGAGCAGATGTTTATCCCGCCCAATCGCGAGCAAAGCTGCCGGGATTTACTAGTCAGTAATGGCGCCCCACGCGCCGTCCCCCACATGTCCAGCCGACGCCCTACTTCTCCTTCGGCGGCACAGTCAATCCGAACACCGAAGTCCGCCCCTTTCCCGCCACGTTGATGCCGCGCACATCCTCCGGGTTGGGCAGATACAGCGTCTTGCAGAACTCGCAACGATAGACTTCGGCGTTCGGCCCCCAGGCCTTCTCCACATCACCGCATGCCTTCTCCACCGCGTCGCTCATGTAGTACCAGCGCTTCAGGTGACCGCCGCAGAACTTGCCCTTCTCGTCTTTCTCGTTGCAGGAGCGCTGTCCCACCTTCTTGATCTTCACTTTGTGATGGGGAAGCTGGGTCAGGGTCGGCATGGTGGCGCTTTCAGTTGTAGCCAATTCGATAGTCCTCGCCGCGGCGACGAATAGGCCGCCAGAGTCGGATTCAAACGCCTTATTTTACTCGAAGATTAGCAGGAACCTGGTTCAATTGGTGGGTCCGGAGAGCCAGTGCATGATGTTGAGCGCCAGCTGCCGGTTTGTCGCAGCCGGGGTACTCCATACCTAGCCGGATTTCGCGGCCCACCGCGATCAGTCGAATTCGCGTTTTGGCGCGGCCTGGTCCGGCCCCACCCGGCCTGCCGCGATGTCCGCCACAAAGTAGTTCTCCCCCCGCACGGGCGCGCCCGCCTGGCGGCGCAGCATGTTGATCTGGCCCACGTGATTCAGGGCGTCCGCGATCGGTCCCTGAAACAACCTTTCGGCCGGCGCCCCGAGCGGCTGGCTGGAGGCCAGAAAATCGTCGAACGCCTTGAGCGCAGC
Organism: Terriglobales bacterium; assembly: GCA_035542575.1. GTDB lineage: Bacteria > Acidobacteriota > Terriglobia > Terriglobales > Acidobacteriaceae > JAIQET01. Next base: position 28,684 of record DATKLE010000040.1, read on the forward strand.
AAAGAAGCGCTCGACCTCCAGATTCCAGGGCAGAGGCTCGGAGTTCTGCCACTTCTGCTGGCCCTTGGCAATCGACAATGCCCAATCCATCAGGTCGCCGATGTGCGCCAGGATCTGTCCCGGCGTTCTGGTTCCCTTGCCGGCCTGAAAATCCGCGAAGGTCGCGGGTGCATGGCGCACCGCCTTCCCGCCGCGGTAGGCCAGTGTGGCCAAAGTATGGCGCAGCATCTCTCGACCGGGATCCTTGCTCACGATTTTCCTCCCCGCGCGGACGGTACTCGAAGGTTAAAACCTAGGGCCTACACCCTTCCCTTGCGCACATAGACGCCCGCAGAGCGCATGGCGCCGCGCACGCGACGTCCCAGCCCTCGCCCGAACTGCAGATCGAGGAAGCCTTCCATCTGCCGGACAAAAGCCGCGCCGTATCCGTACCACCAGATTTTCTTGATGCCCGGCAAACGGTCCGAGCCCAGATACTTAATCCGCACCATCTCTTCCAGGCCGAAGCGCCCATGGGTGCGTCCCATGCCGCTGGCTTTCACGCCGCCGTGCGGGGCTTCGCTGATGCCGAAGCAGGACACGGTATCGTTCACCATCACCGTGCCGGCGTGAATCCGCGCCGCCAGCGCCTCACCCCGGGCGCGGTCGCGTGTCCATACGCTGGCCGCCAGGCCATACTCAGAATCGTTGGCCAGGCGGACGGCTTCGTCGTCAGAGTCAACCGCCATCACCGGGAGCACTGGCCCGAACGTTTCCTCGCGCATGATGCGCATTTCGTGGGTGACGTCGGCCACCACCGTGGGCGCATAGAAGTTAGACGTGCCTTGCCCCACTCGGGCACCACCGCAAAGCAGTCGGGCCCCGCGTGCAAGGGCGTCGTCCATCTGCGCTTCGACGTTGCGCACCTGGCGCTCATGGATCATGGGCCCGACATCGGTCTCGGCCTCCATCCCATCGCCGACCCGAAGTTGTTTGGCCTTGTTCACACAAGCTTCCAGGAAGGGTTCGTACAGGCTGCGGTGTACGTAACAGCGTTCCACCGACAGGCAAGCCTGCCCCGCATTCACGAACGCCCCCCAAACCGCCCCGCTGGATGCTACCTCGACGTCGGCATCGTCGAGCACCAGCATGGGATCCTTGCCGCCGAGCTCGAGCACCACGGGAAGCAGCCGCGCCGCCGCGGCTTGGGCAATGCGCTTCCCTGTCTGCACACTGCCGGTAAAGATCAGCTTGTCAATCTCGGAGTGGATCAGAGCCGCGCCCGTCGCGCCATCGCCCAGCACAACCTGAAAGATGTCCTTGGGAACACCTGCTGCATGCATCATGGACGCCAGTTCGAGTGCCACCAGCGAGGTCAGTTCCGAGGGCTTCAGCACTACGGCGTTGCCGGCAACCAGAGCAGCCAGACTTTCGGTCGCGGGTATCGAGAAGGGATAATTCCACGGCGAGATAATCCCGATGACCCCGTAGGGCTCGCGCACGATGCGGCCCGCCTTGGTTTTCATCGCCAGGTTGCCGTGCGGGACTCCTTCGTCTCGCAGCAGACCATAGGCACTTTTCACCAGAAAACCGGCGGCATCCAGCACCACCAGCACTTCGGTCAGCAGGGCCTCGACGTAGGGCTTGCCCGCTTCCTGAGTAATGAGCCTGGCAATCTCGGATTTCTTCTCGTGCAGCAGATGCTGGAACCGGCGCAAGATGGCGACCCGCCTGGGAATGCCGATCTCCTGCCATTGTCCCTGCCCGGCGCGTGCTCGGGCTACTGCGGCCTGAACCTCGCCGTCGTCGGCACACTCGATCTCGCGCAAAACCGTGCCGGTGGCGGGGTTGACGGAAACTACCTTGCGAACTGCGATTTGAACATCTGTGGCCATATCTGTACAGAGTTTACGCGGGCGGGGCCGCCCGCGCCACACGGCAACTAGTACTCCACGTTCACCAGATACAGTCCGGACGCCGGAGCGGTCGCCCCAGCGGCTGAGCGGTTCCGGGTTTGCAAAATCCGCGTGATCTCCAAAGGCTGTAAAGTGCCCTTTCCTACCAGCACGAACGTGCCCACCAGGTTGCGCACCATGTGGTGGAGAAATCCGCTGCCCCGGACGGTGTAGGCCAACTCCTCCCCGTCACGCTGCCAACCGGAAGAAAATATCCGCCGGACGTTGCTGACCTCTTCATCTTCCTTGCTGCGCTCCGGATCGACCGCCGCAAACGAGGTGAAATCATGTTCTCCCGCAACCAAAGTGGCCGCTGCCTGCATCGAAGGTTCGTCCAGAGGATACGGGTAGTGCCACACGTAGCGTGCCAGAAACGGCGGGCAGATGGCCCCGCGATACAGGCGATAGCGATAAGTTTTTGCCCGCGCCGATCTGCGGGCATGAAAATCCGCGCGGACCTCGCCCGCCTCGAGCACCCGAATGGCAGCCGGCAGAATGTCATTCAGGGCCTTGCCCAAGTTATCCGCCGGGATTGGTGACTCTGTGGTGAAGGTGGCCACTTGCGCGAGCGCATGCACGCCGGCATCGGTGCGGCCTGAGCCCTGGGGCAAGACCTTTTCGCCCGTCACTCGTCCAATAGCCGAGGCCAGGGTGCCCTGGATGGTGGCGGCTTCCGGCTGCACCTGCCAACCGGAGAATTCCGAGCCATCATACGCCAGGACCAATTTGATGTTTCGCATGCCGATTCCTTCGAGTCCTCAACCCGCCGCCGCTCATCTAAATGGTTTGCAATCTTTACAAACTTTTACCCTCGGCGCTGCCCGCCGTCGCAGAAAGCAAGCGGCGTGTCAGCTATACTATTGCACTTCCCGTATTGCGCAGGTCGGATGAGCCGTGGTTCGGCCGCGTGCGCGCCAGAAAAGTGAAACCTGCTGCGGGCCGCGTGCGTACCACATGGGTGACCCCGCAGCGATTGCAGTCTTTTTGACCGAGAACAGCCCTTATCGCATGGAGATGAGCGAATGTCTTTGCCTCGTTTGAAGTGCTTTGCCCGTTTCATGGACCTGGTTGTGCTGGCGGGCGCTCTGTGTATCACCGGATGGGCACAAACCTCCGCGCAGCCCCCGCTGGCCCCGGCGCCGCAGGCCCAGACGCAAAAGACGTCCTATCCGTTCAGCGACTACTCCAAGCCGCGGACCCATTTCCCCAATCCCGTTGCGCCCTATTCTCCACGTACGGTTTCGCCGCCCAACCTGGCCAATACGGCGCGCATTGACCAGCTCATGCGTGACGGAAAGTTGTACGTCTCGCTGGACGACGCCATCGCGCTGGCTCTGGAGAATAACCTGGACATCGCGATTGCGCGCTACAACCTGCCGATTGCCGACACCGACATCCTGCTCTCCAAAGCCGGCCAATCCATCCGCGGCGTCAACACGGGCGTCGTGCAGGGCACGCCCGGGGGCGGTGTGGGCGGCATCGGTGGGACCACGACGACGGGTTCCCAGGGAGGAGGCGCGGGCGGAACCACGGCTGGCGCGGGTGGGGCCGGCACCGGAAGCGCGGGACTGGTAACCTCCACGGTGGGTTCGGGAGCCACCATTCCCTCTTTCGATCCCATACTCAGCGGCACCCTGCAGATTGATCATGCCAATTCACCCTCCGCGAGCGCATTCGCCGGCGTGCCTGTGATCCAGCAGAATACCGGCACAGTGAATTTCGCTTATAACCAGGGCTTCCATTGGGGCATGAACCTGAATGTTGCCTTCAATAACAATCGGGTGACCACGAACCAACCCTTCACCACACTGAGTCCGACCATCAACTCCAACTTCCGGGCTACTATCAGCCAGCCGTTATTGCAGGGGTTGGGATTCGCGTCCAACACTCGCTTCATCCGCATTGCCAAGAACAACCGCGAGATTTCCGATGTCGCCTTCCGCTTACAGGTCATCACCAGCGTGGGCCAGATCGAGAACATCTACTGGGACCTGGTCAGCGCCTACGAGAACGTGAAGGTGCAGCAGGATTCACTCGCCCTCGCCCAAAAAACGTTGGACGACAACAAGAAACAGGTCCAGATCGGCACTCTTGCCCCCATTGAAGTAGTGCGGGCCCAAAGTGTTGTGGCCACCGACCAGCAGGCTTTGATCGTGGCTCAGACGAACCTGCAGTTGCAGCAATTGCTTATCAAGAACGCACTCAGCCGCACTTTGGTGGATCCCGTACTGGCCGAGGCTGAAGTCATCCCCACGTCGACGATGGTCATTCCCTCGAATGAGCCCGTCGAGCCGATCCAAGACTTGATCAATGACGCCCTGAACCATCGCGCCGAGCTCGCCGAGTCCCGCATTGACCTCACCAACCGGGACTTGACCAACAAGACCACCAAGAACGCCCTGCTGCCCAGCCTCAGCCTGTTCGCCTATTACGGAGGGACCGGCCTGGGCGGCAGCCTCAATCCCCAGGCCCGGGTCTGCACCTCACCCGACCAGCAGTTCTGTATCCAGCCCTCCGATATTCCGCCCCGCATAAGCTATGGGGGAACGGTCGGACAGCTCTTCGACTCCAGCGCCCCCGACAAGGGCATCGGCTTGCAGTTAAACATTCCGCTTCGCAACCGCGCCGCGCAAGCCACCCAGGTGCGCGCCGAGCTGGAATACCGCCAGGCCCAGATGCGCCTGCAGCAACTGGAGAACCAAGTGCGCATTGAGGTCCGCAACGCGAGTTTCTCCGTGCAGCAGAACCGGGCCAGTGTGGAAGCAGCCCAGGCGGCGGTCGAACTGGCCAAGCAGTCGCTGGACGCGGAGCAGAAGAAATACGCTCTGGGCGCGTCCACCACGACGCTCGTGCTGCAAGCGCAGCGCGATCTGACTCAGGCACAATCAAACCTGGTCAACGCTAAGGCCGCTTACGAAAAATCGCGTGTGGAACTGGACCGCACTACCGGCCTCACCCTTACCCACAACGGCATCCTGCTGAACGATGCCATCAGCGGCCAGGTCACGCAGATGCCCAACGTGCCCTACGCGGCCCCACGGCAGGAGGTGCAGCCCCAGACCGCGCCCAATCCGCCGCAGCCGCCCCAGGCGGACCAGCCGGAGACTAACTAGCCTTGGTTCACTTACAATTTGCCCTGCTGCTCTTTTCCGGACAGCAGGGCTCTTGTTGCTTTTGAAGCTGCGCGCGCACGGATAGAATCGAAGTCATAAGGCGTTTCAAAGCGATTTCGCAGAGGATTCGCTGACAACTGACGCGCGCCAATTGACGAACAAGACTTAAGGAGCAACCCGTGAACATCGCCCAGGACGTCACCGAACTCATCGGCCGCACCCCGCTGGTTTATTTGAACAAGGTTGCAGCTGGCTGTCCGGCTAAGGTGGCCGCCAAGCTGGAGAGCTTCAATCCCTGCAACAGCGTGAAAGACCGCATCGGCGTCAGCATGATTGTTGAAGCCGAGCGCGCGGGAAAAATTCAACCCGGCAAGACCGTGCTGATCGAGCCCACCAGCGGCAACACGGGAATCGGCCTGGCATTCACGGCAGCGGTCAAGGGTTATCGCCTGATTCTCACCATGCCCGACACCATGAGCATGGAGCGCCGCGTGTTGCTGATGGCGCTGGGAGCAGAGATCGTGCTGACCCCCGGCCCCAAGGGCATGAAGGCGGCGATCGCCAAGGCGCAAGAGCTGCAAGCGGAAACGCCCGGCGCGGTCATCCTGCAGCAGTTTGCCAATCCGGCCAATCCCAAGATTCATCGCGAGACCACGGGCCCGGAAATCTGGGAGGACACCGACGGCAAAGTTGACATTCTCGTGTCGGGGGTCGGCACCGGGGGCACGTTGACCGGCGTGACGGAGTACATCCGCCCCAAGAAGCCGAGCTTTAGAGTGGTGGCCGTCGAGCCCACCGACAGCCCCGTGCTCTCCGGAGGCCAGCCCAGTCCGCACAAGATTCAGGGCATCGGCGCCGGTTTTGTGCCGGAGGTTCTGCGTACCGATTTCATTGACGAGGTGATTACGGTGACGACCGACGACTCGGTGAACATGGCGCGCCGCCTGGCTCGCGAAGAAGGTTTGCTGGTGGGGATTTCCTGCGGAGCCGCGGCTCACGCAGCCATCGAAGTCGCGAAGCGCCCCGAAAATGCCGGGAAACTGATCGTCGTGGTGCTGCCCGACTTTGGCGAGCGCTACCTGAGCACTATACTTTTTGAGGGCCTGCGCACTGAGGCCCAACAGATGGCCACCGCTGCCGTGCCGGTATGATTGGTTTCTTCAAGTCGGTCCGCGAGGACATCGCTGCAGTCTTTGAACGCGACCCCGCCGCCCGTTCCTATTTGGAAGTCCTGCTTTGTTACCCGGGGCTGCATGCCCTCTGGTTTCACCGGGTAAACCACTGGCTGTGGCGGCATGGGATGCGCTTCCTGGCAAGATTCTTCTCCCAGTGCGCCCGCCTTCTTACTGGGATCGAAATCCATCCCGGCGCCCAGATCGGTCGTCGCCTGTTCATCGATCACGGTATGGGAGTGGTGATCGGCGAAACCACGATCATCGGGGATGACGTCACCCTGTTCCAGGGTGTGACCCTCGGCGGCACCGGCAAAGAGCACGGCAAGCGGCACCCGACGCTCGCGAACAATGTCACGGTTGGCGCCGGGGCTAGAATTCTGGGCAATATCACCATCGGCGAGAACTGCCGTGTGGGCGCGGGCTCGGTGCTGCTGCGCTCCGTGCCCGACAACTCGACCATTGTCGGCGTCCCCGGACACATTGTTTTGCGCCACGGGAAGCGCGTGGTCATTACCGATCCCAAAGACATCAGCGATCCACTGTCGGACGTATTCATCAAGCTGGCCGCCGAGGTCCACGAACTCCGCGAGAAGCTGCAGGAGCACACCCAGGCTGTGTTGGCTCCCGAGCCGGATCTCGAAATCGACAAGGATTGGGATTCGGTGACGGACGGGGCGGGGATTTAGCCGCGGTGCCGGCGCTTCCTGGTGCCTTGGCACCTGAGACCCCAGACCTGAAACCTTGAACGTCATTTTGGCAATGTCCTCTCCGGGTTTATCCTCTCTCCCGTGACTCTCTCGGTCGTCATCATCACCTACAACGAGGAAGCCAATATCGGGCGAACGCTGGAGAGCGTCCAGCCTCTGCTCCATGACCCTCGGGGAGATCCTGGTGGGGATGATGTCATTGTCGTCGATTCAGGTTCCACGGATCGCACCGTGGATATCGCAACGTCTTTCGGCGCGAGGGTTTTCGTCGAGGACTGGAAAGGCTATGCGGCACAAAAGAATTGCGCGATTGAGAGAGCCAGTGGCCGCTGGATTCTAAGCCTGGATGCGGATGAGGCTTTGAGTCCAGAGTTGGTTCAAGAGATTAGGAAGGCTATAGCGCATCAGGACGGGTTGCGTTTTAAAGCTCCGAGTGACAGCCCACAATTTGTGGACGGATTTGCAATCCCGCGAAAGAACTTCTTCATGCATCGATGGATTAAGCATGGGGGTTTCTATCCGGATCGCAAGGTCAGACTCTTTCTACGGGGTAAAGGTCGGTTTGGGATGCGACCTGTCCACGAGACGGCACACATCGACGGAAGATCGGAAAATCTACACGCACCGATCGTCCATCACTCCTACCCCACGCTCTCAGATTTTCTCGACCACATGAACCGCTACTCCTCGCTCGGCGCCGAGATGGTGGTAGCTAAGGGCCCGGCGCGCTTCAGCGTGATCAACATCGTTTTGCGGCCCTGGCTCACTTTTATCTACAACTATTTCTTCCGCCTCGGTTTCCTCGACGGCCGCGAAGGCCTGCTGCTGCACCTCTACCACGCGGTTTATGTCTCCTGGAAATACGCGAAAGCGTGGGAGCTGGGACGACAGAAGTAATCAGCTGAACTCTGTCGTCCCGAGCGAAGCTCGAACCGCACCCCAGCGCGGCGAGAGCGAGTCGAGAGCCTGCCCTGAGCCTGCCGAAGGGGACCTTGTGTTTCCAGGCCGGGCATCCGACCCGGGCAGGCAGAACACAAGGTCCCTCGACTCCGCGGGATCTTCGCTGCGCGAATCTCCCGCTCCGCTCGGGATGACAAAGTTGGGGAGCTATCCGGCTCTTGTCCCGTCCGGCACTGGCGTTTCTGGCACCGCTAGCACCGGCCGCAGCCCGTCGGCATAGCCAATGTCGAACAGCATCCCTTCGGACACCACGCCGCGCATCTTGCGCGGCTCCAGGTTCACCACAAACAGCGCCTGGCGGCCCTCGATCTCTCGAGGATCGGAACGTTCCTGCTTCATCCCGGCGATGATGGTCCGCTCGTGGTCGCCGAAACTGACTCGCAACTGCATCAGTTTGTCAGAACCTGGTACATCTGCCACGGAGCGAATGGTGCCTACCCGAATATCCACCTGGTTGAGGACGTCAAGCGATATGACCGGCTTGATGGCAGCGGGAGTCATGCCGTCATTCTAAAGGCTCTGTGAATACCCCCTTTTCATCTCCGTGTCTCTGTGACTCCGTGGTGAATATGCCTTATCATTACAGGTTAGATCGATGGGGTGACCATGCCGGAAAACAAGCCGAAGCCTACTGTCGCCGATAGCCCAATCTCCGACGTCTTTGAGGACCGCCATCCATCCGCCAGCGAAAAACACTGGGCGGAAAAAACGCTCGCGCCCACGTTGGATAAGGCTCCCGAAAAGTCGATCGGCGCGCCGACCGGCGTGAACCGGGACGAGCAGGGTCATGCCCGTTACACAACGATTTCCGGCGTTCCCGTGCGCCGCCTCTACACCCAGGCCGACCTGCCGGAAGATTGGAGCTACGACCAATATCTCGGCTTTCCCGGGCAGCCACCCTTTACCCGCGGCATTCACGCCTCGGGCTACCGCGGCAAGCTTTTCACCATGCGCCAGTTCTCCGGCTTCGCCTCGCCGGAGGAGACCAACCAGCGCTACAAGTATCTGCTCGAACACGGCGGCGGAGGTTTGTCGGTTGCTTTCGACCTGCCTACGCTGATGGGCTACGACTCCGACCACCCCGCCAGTGAAGGCGAGGTCGGCAAGTGCGGCGTGGCCATTGATTCGCTCGAGGACATGGAAATTCTTTTCAACGGAATTGACCTGGAAAAGACCACCACCTCGATGACCATCAACTCGCCTGCATCCGTGCTGTGGGCCATGTACCTAGTGGTCGCGGAGAAGCAGGGCGCGGACTGGAAGAAGATTTCCGGAACGATTCAGAACGACATCCTCAAGGAATACATCGCGCAGAAAGAATACATCTATCCACCCGCGCCCTCGATGCGCCTGGTGATTGACACCTTCGAGTTTGGATCGAAGTTCACGCCGCGATTCAACACCATTTCCATCAGTGGATACCACATCCGCGAAGCCGGCTCGACCGCGCTCCAGGAGTTGGCGTTCACCGTCTATGACGGAGTCGAGTACGTCGAATGGGCTCGTCGCCGCGGCCTGGATGTGGACGAGTTCGGCCCGCGCCTGAGCTTCTTTTTCAACGCCCACAACGATTTCTTTGAGGAGATTGCCAAGTACCGCGCCGCCCGCAAAGTCTGGTATCGCCTGATGAAGGAACGCTTCCATGCGAAAAAGGAGCGTACCTGGCTGTTGCGCTTCCATTCGCAGACTGCCGGAGTCTCGCTCCCGGCCCAGCAACCGATGAATAACATCGCCCGGGTCGCGATCCAGGCCCTGGCCGCGGTATTGGGAGGCACCCAGTCGCTGCACTGTGACGGTTACGATGAGGCGCTGGCGCTACCGACTGAAGCTGCCGCCCGCATCGCCCTGCGCACCCAGCAGATCATTGGCTATGAATCTGGGGTGGCCCAGACGATTGATCCGCTGGGCGGCTCGTATTTTTTGGAAAACCTGACGCTGCAAATGGAAAAAGGCGCCTTCGACTACTTCGGCAAGCTCGACGCCATGGGAGGCATGGTCAAGGCCATCGAACGTGGCTATCCGCAGAAGGAGATCGCCGAGTCCGCCTATCAGTACCAGCGCGCAGTCGAAGCCCGGGAAAAGCTTATCGTCGGGGTGAACGACTTCACCATCGAAGAGGAGCCGCCGGAAATTCTCTACATTGACGAAAGCGTGGCCCACGCCCAAACCGCCAAGCTGAAGGCCCTGCGCGCGCGGCGGTCAAACGACGATGTTCGCCGCTGCCTGGATGCACTGAAGAAAGCCGCTGGCGGGACGCCGGCGGCCGGGAATAACGGCAACATCTCGCAGGCCAACACCATGCCCTACATCATTGACGCGGTCCGCGCCTACGCCACCGTGGGCGAGATCTGTGAGGCGCTGCGCGAGGTGTATGGGACGTACACGGAGGCGAGCATTACGTAGGCGGACGCTACTTCTTCTTTTTCGAGACTGAGTCGAAGAACTTGATTAGGTCACCGGCGATAGCTCTTCCAACCCAAGCATTGCTCCATCCGCTCATCGCCCAGCTCCCCCCTTTAGTGTCTGACCAGAGTTCAACCTCTGACTGATGGTCCTTCAGCGTCGCAGTGGCTTGATTACCCGCGCCGGTTGCCACGTCGAGCTGACCAGTCTGTACAACTTCCAAGACCAAGTCCGCTTGCTCTGGAGAGGTCACCACCGTCAATCGTCCCCACTTGAGCAGCTTCTTGCTTATCTCGCTTCTGAGTACGGGGCTGCCGTTTCGCATCCAAACATATATCGTTTTAGCGCTGACCATGACTTCTTCAACGGAGCGCGTTTGGGCGCGATGCGGAGGCTCCATCTTGCTGCCCGGTGTTTGCTCCCCGGAGTCTGTGGATTGGAGACTCTCAAAAGAAACCGGCGCCTGCGAAGATGAGACCAGTGGTTTGCTTTGGTTGATGGGTATAGCGAAATTCAGATTCTGGCTAACGCTAGGGTTGACTTGCCATTCAATCACGCCTATGACAGTCCCATCGGAAGTCTGGAGCAGCGGTCCGCCGCTGTTTCCGTGCGAAACTGGGACAGTAGTTTGAATCCAGGACTTGCCCTCTGATTCTCGGATGCCACTTATTATCCCATCGGAGACACTGTTCTCGAGGCCGAGAGGACTGCCGATTGCGACCACATGTTCTCCGATTTCCAGCTTGTCTGAGTCACCCAGCTGAAGAAACGGTAGGCCTTTCCCCGAGACTTTCAGGAGGGCTAGGTCCTTATCCTTGTCATATGCCAGCACCGTGTCGACCCCGAAAAACGCACCGTTTGACAGTTTGGCGACCGCCGAGTGTGCTCCTTGTATGACGTGATAATTTGTCAGGATTTTTCCATCGCTAGAAACCAAGAAACCGCTCCCAATCGAGGTTTCCTTGCCCTTCGAGTCAGCGATGACGATCAGCACTACAGCATCAGAACTCTTCTTCACTATCCCCGTGACGGTTTGTTCTAGGTTCTGAGCATGTAGCAAAGGGAGGGCTGACAGCAGAAGCGTCAGACCCATGACTGGGGAAATAAGAAAAAATCGGGTCACAGATTGTTCCTATAAGCCTTTGCAGCAGGCGTGGGAGGAACGTCACTGTATTTTCCCACCCAACTACCAGTGATGCAAGGACGCCGTGCGAGATACTACAAGCTGACGACGAGAGCAACGGCAAGATACTGACATGTCAGAACTGCTGGACGGCCAACCTGGATAGATACACTCGCTCCGAAACGCTGGGCGCTCTCCTCAACTTCGAGGCAATCTCCAAGGCGGTAACAGGCGTTAGACCGATTTCCTCCAAGAACGCCACCAGTTTCGTTCCGCCACGCACGTAATTGGGTTTCCTAGAACCGCCGCTACCGGTAGGTCCCACAGGGGCAATAAATACCACAAATTCAGGCTCACCTCCGGACCGTGGAGGTTTGGAATGCAAGACGTGCACAAAGGCGTCCATCTTGTCCATCCTTTCGCGTAAGAATTCCGCGAACAACGACGAAATACTCTGTCCCGACTCGGCCTGCACGCCCTGCAGCAGTCGGAGGTCGCTTTCGCGAACGTAAATAGTCTTGTTGGGCATTGCGGCTATGATTACACATATATGTATACGTGTTAACAAGAAAGACGCCAGGGCGTGCTGTCATGGGTGGCAGCCATCCTGGAAGGCCATGGGCGAGGGCACCGCACCACACCGGCATCGCGCTTGTACCGTGGTATTACTGGTATAAAGGTTTAACGGTTCCGTTATGCTCCGACCCTTCAACGGCCACATTCACGTGCGCCTTCCCTCGAGGGTCCACGAAGAGGTTGCCAAAGAAGCCTTCGAGAAAGGAACCTCCATCAGCGGGATCTTTGCCCAGGCGCTGGCTGTGCGGCGGGCGCTGCGGAAGGTCAATCCCTGGAAGTCGATTGCCGAAGTGCAGGCTGCGAATCGTGGGGTTTCCAGGCAGGAAATCGAGCTCGCCGTGGCCAAGGCGGTGAAGACAGCGAGAAAGGGTCGGCGTCGACGCTGACACGGCCCACCGGGTCTGACCACAGGGCCGGACAGCCGGGGCGGCTGTCCCTACGTGGCCCCTGCCACTGCTCACACGCGGGCGAGAGCGCCCGCGCCACATTGTTCTACCCCTCCTGCTTCTGCCTTTGCCGGTACAGCGCCTGGTCCACCTGCCGCGCCATGGCGTCCACATCCAACGTGACTCCGAGGAACTTCGCCACGCTTTCCGCCGTCTCTCGCGGCTCGCGCAGGACCTGGTGGTAGTTCAGGCGCAGCACGGCGATGTGCGGTTTGCCATTGAGCCACGTATGGACATCGTACAGGTGGTCGCGGAAGGCGCGGGTCACTGCCGAAGTGTCCACGGCGGCATCGTAGGTCCCGCGGCGACGCAGCATTTCGTCCTGCGAAGCCATGACCTCGGGCAGCGGCCGCTGCATGAAGATCACGCGGTAGTCGTGGCCGGCGGGAAGCGAGAGGAGAAGCTGCGAGATGACTTTGACCACCTTGCCTTCCGCCTCAGCCATGATGGCCGGCTCTTTGGGAAGCTGCTTGATGCGCTCCCACTCCAGATAGCCCTTGGGATTGTCGGTGTCGGCCTGGCGTTCGCCGTCGGAGAGAACAGGCATGCCGCCGGCAGCGAGCATCTGCATCATCAGGGAGGTGCCGGAGCGGGGAAGGCCAGAAACAATGGTGATCATGAGTCCTTTGGTTGGAACCGTGCAGTATAAACATTTCGCGTGGAGTTGGGGTAGCAGGGCTGCGTTTTGAGGTCACAAATTGTGATCTCAAACGGGCGGCCGCGTTATTGCTTAACGCCCACTGGCCCGGGACCTCCCTTCGCTCGCTGCACAGCCGAGGCGGCTGTCCCTACGTCGTAGGAACTTTCTCTGCGTCTCCGTGCCCCCGAGGTGAATCCAATACCGCCATGCGCAAAGCCATTCGGCATCTCCAACAAGCCGACCCTGTCTTGTCAGCAATCATCGAGCATGTGGGGCCGTACAAGATCAACTACGACGAGCCCTCCTTCGCCAGCCTGGCGGAGGCCATCGTGTACCAGCAACTGCATGGCAAGGCGGCAGCGACCATCTTCAGGCGCCTGACCGACCTGGCCGGCTTGCCGCTCACGCCTCAGGGAATTCTCAAGCTCTCCGAGGCGCAAATGCGCGGCGTCGGTCTCTCCAAGCAGAAGCTGAGCTATCTGCGCGACCTGGCGGCCAAGGCGCAGTCGGGCGAGGTTGATTTTGCGAGCCTTCCCGCGCTTCCCGACGACAAAGTCGTCAAAGAACTGACCAAGATCAAGGGCATTGGGGTGTGGACGGCCCACATGTTCTTAATGTTCTCCCTGCGCCGCCCCAACGTGCTGCCCACGGGCGATCTGGGTATCCAGATGGCCATCCGCAAGCACTACCGCAAGCGCAAGCTGCCCAAGCCGGCGCAGATGGAGAAGATCGCCCGCCCGTGGGAGCCCTACCGCACCGTGGCCTGCTGGTATCTGTGGCGCAGCATGGATATCAAAACCCTGTAACTGCGATTTTCGATTGCCAATTTCCGACTGCCGATTGAATGTGAACGCAGGCACGCTTCCAAATCGGCAATTTCCAATCGAAGATTGGCCATAGCCTTCGTCTCTCGGAGCTCGCCTGAGCATGGTCGAAGGGTGTCCTTTGTGGTTAAATGAGGGCATGGCGAATGAGGCCAAAATCCGCGTGCTGGTGGCCAAACCCGGCCTCGACGGCCACGACCGCGGCGCCAAGGTGATCGCGCGTGCCCTCCGCGATGCCGGCATGGAGGTCATCTACACCGGCCTGCGCCAGACCCCGGAGATGATCGTCAACGCCGCCCTGCAGGAAGACGTCAACGTCATCGGGCTATCGATTCTGTCCGGCGCGCACAATGCCATCGTCCCTCGTGTCATGGACCTGCTCAAGCAGCACAATGTCGACGACATGTTGGTGCTGGTCGGCGGCATCATTCCTGACCAAGATGTGGATGCGCTCAAGAAAGCCGGTGTAGCGGCGATCTTCCAGCCCGGCACCGCCATGGACGACATCGTGCAATTCATTCGCGCCAACGTGAAGCCGCGCGGTGTCCCGGCAGCTGGATGACGCGGGCAGTTTGCCCTTCCCCACATCGCTGATATACCGTAAATAGCTTCGGGCCCAACCACCTATGGCTGACCGTAACGAATCCAGCACGCTCCCCGTGTCGAACGTCCTCACCTCGCGGGTGGACCCGACCTCCGCGCGCTTTGAAGCCAACATGCGCTTCATGGCCGACCTGGTCTCGCAAATCCACAATGAGGAGGAAAAGACCCGCGAGGGTGGCGGACCCAAAGCGATCGAGAGGCAGCACGCGCAGGGCAGGCTGACGGCGCGCGAGCGCATCAATCTCCTGGCCGATCCCGGAAGCTTCTTTGAACTGGGGAGCTATGCCGCGTACGGCATGTACGAAGAGTGGGGAGGCGCGCCTGCCGCCGGAGTTATTAGCGGGCTGGCCCGCATCCACACCCGCCTGGTGATGATCATCGCCAACGACGCCACGGTGAAGGCTGGCGCGTTCTTTCCGATGACCTCAAAGAAGGTCATCCGCGCCCAGAACATCGCCATCGAGAACCGCATTCCGACCATCTACCTGGTGGACTCGGCGGGCGTGTTCCTGCCGCTGCAGGAAGATGTCTTCCCCGACACCGACGACTTCGGGCGCGTGTTTCGCAACAACGCTGTGATGTCGGCCATGGGCATCTCGCAGATCGCGGCCATTATGGGCATGTGCGTGGCCGGAGGCGGATATCTCCCCGTCATGTGCGACAACGTGCTCATGACCGATGGCAGCGGGTTGTTTCTGGCCGGCCCGGCACTGGTGCAGGCCGCCATCGGACAGAAGGTTTCAGCCGAGGAACTGGGCGGCGCGGCCATGCACTCCGCCATCAGCGGTACGATTGACTTTCACGAGCCCAACGACGAGGCCTGCATCGCCCGCATTCGCTCCATGGTCGAGAAATGGGGATACCGCCGGCAGTCGCCCTGGGACCGCAAGAAGCCGGAGAATCCTACGCTGGCGGCGGAAGAAATTTACGGTATCTATGATTCTTCGCCCGCGCGCCCGTATGACATGAAGGAAATCCTGGCCCGCATCGTGGACGGCAGCCGCTTCGATGAATACAAGCCGGAGTACGGCAAGACCGTGCTGTGCGGCTACGCCCGGATCGGCGGCTTCGCCGTCGGCCTCGTCGCCAACCAGAAGATGCACGCGCAACAGACCGATCACGAAGGCCACAAGCGCATCGAGTTCGGCGGCGTGATCTACACCGAGTCCGCCGAGAAGGCCGCCCGCTTCATCATGGACTGCAACCAGAACCTGATCCCCCTGGTCTTCTTCCACGACGTAAACGGCTTTATGGTGGGACGCGACGCCGAGTGGAGCGGCATCATCAAAGCCGGCGCCAAGATGGTGAATGCGGTGTCGAATTCCGTAGTGCCAAAGATCACGGTGATCGTCGGAGGCTCGTTCGGCGCTGGCCACTACGCCATGTGCGGCAAAGCGTACGATCCCCGGTTTGTGTTCGCATGGCCGACCGCGCGCTACGCGGTGATGAGCGGCGATTCAGCCGCAGGAACGCTAGTCGAAATCAAAGTCAAGCAACTGGAGCGCGGCGGGAAGAAGTTGAGCGATGAAGAGAAGAAAGAGCTGTACGAGTCGGTGAAGCGTACCTACGACGAGCAGACTGATCCGCGCTACGGCGCAGCACGGCTGTGGATTGACAAGATCATTGACCCCATCGAGACGCGGGACGCGATCACCCAGGCGCTGGAGGCGGCAGCGCTGAATCCGGATGTGGCGGAGTTCAAGGTGGGGGTGCTGCAAACATGATGATTAACCACGGAGGCACGGAGACACGGAGCAAGCTTCTCAATGAAAAACTCACCGAGGAAGTCATTGGGGCGGCTATCGAGGTTCATCGCGCCCTCGGCCCCGGTTTGCTTGAATCTGCTTACGAGGAGTGTCTTTGCCACGAGCTGAATCTTCGGGGGTTGAGTTTTCGGAGACAAGTCCCGTTGCCGGTGCGGTACAAAGGAATCAGCCTGGACTGTGGGTACCGTTTGGACATTGTGGTCGCCGACGAACTCATTCTTGAATTGAAGTGCCTTGAACACATTTTGCCGGTGCATGAGGCGCAATTGCTCACATATCTTAAGATGACGGGCATGAGAGTGGGATTGATTATCAACTTCCATGTTGCCAACCTCGTCCGTGGTGGCATTGTGAGAAGAATTCTGTGATTTCTCTCCGTGCCTCCGTGTCTCCGTGGTGAACATGTCCTCGCCGATCAAACTCGTCGAATGTCCCCGCGACGCCTGGCAAGGGCTCAAGGGACAGGTCCCGACCTACATCAAGGTGGACTACCTGAAAGCCTTGATCAGCGCGGGATTCAAGCACATTGATGCGATCTCGTTCGTCTCGCCCAAGGCCGTGCCGCAGATGGCCGATTCAGAAGATGTTCTGAAGGAAATCGACCCTCCCGATGACGTTGAGATCATCGGGATTGTAGTGAACGAAAAAGGCGCACAGCGGGCGATTAATACGCAGGCCGTCCGCACGCTGGGGTTTCCCTATTCCGTCTCGCCGACTTTCCTACGCAACAACCAGCACCAGACACTCGAAGAAGCCGTGGACGAACTGGAGAGGATCGAAAAGAAGGCCGACGAAGCAGGACTAGGCATCGTGGTTTACATCTCGATGGCCTTCGGGAACCCGTATGGCGATCCCTGGAGTGTGGGCGAAGTGGTGGACGCGGTTGATCTGCTGGAATCGCTCGGCATCAAGATGATTTCGCTTGCCGACACCGTAGGTTTGGCCGGACCGGAGCAAATTAGCAATCTGGTTTCCGCCGTGCTGGCAAAGTACGATTATCTGGAGATTGGCGTGCACCTCCACAGCCGTCCCGAGCAGGCGGTCGAGAAGATTCTCGCTGCTTACGACGCCGGCTGCCGCCGCTTCGATTCTGCGCTCGGCGGCCTGGGCGGATGCCCCTTCGCGCAGGACGCGCTGGTGGGGAACATCCCGACCGAAAAGGTGCTCGAAGCCCTGCAGCAGCGTGGTGCCAGCTTGCCACCACTGAAGCCGCTGGATACGCTGCTGCGGGCAACTGGCGAGATTGGCGCGAGGTACACGAATTCGTCGGCCGCCGATTGAATTTGTCATGCTGAGCGGAGCAGGAGCATCGCTGGAAGCGAGGCTCCTGCACAGTCGAAGCATCCCTATTCCCCGGCAGTGATCTGGCTGTAGGGATCCTTCGACTCCGCGGGCTGCCACGCTCGGCGCGGCAGTCCGCTCCGCTCAGAAGGATGACAAGCGTACTTAACATGACTTACCAGACCGTTCAACTCGCCTTCGACGCCGGCGTTGCCACCATTACCCTCAACCGTCCCGAGAAGCGCAACGCCATCAGCTTCCAGTTGCTGGACGAACTTCTGGCGGCGCTGGATGAGGTTGAGCAATCGCCGGCACAAGTCGTTATCCTCACCGGAGCGGGCAAGGCTTTCTGCGCGGGACTCGACCTGGACGAATTGAAGTCCCTGCTGGGCAAGACGCACGAGGAAAACGTGAAGGATTCCGCGCGCATGGCGGGGATTTTCCGCCGGCTTTACGAATTTCCGCGCGCCACCATCGCCGCGGTAAATGGCGCAGCCATCGCCGGCGGCACCGGCTTGGCCACGATGTGTGATTTCACTCTTGCCGTTCCGGAAGCCAAGTTCGGCTATACCGAGGTGCGCATCGGATTCGTCCCCGCCATCGTTTCCTCGATCTTGGTCTGGCAAGTGGGCCACAAGATTGCCCGTGACCTGTTGCTGACAGGACGCCTGTTCGATGCTGCCGAGGCCTATCGCTACGGTCTGGTGAACGAAGTGCTCCCGCTCGAGCAACTGATGACCCGTGCCCGCGGACTGGCTGCCCAGATCCTGGAGAACAGCCCGTCCTCCGTCCGCGCCACCAAGAAGCTGATCAACAGCTTCATCGCCAGCCAACTCGATCAGCAGATCGCCGTTGCAGTCGAGGACAACGCCCGCATTCGCACCACCGCCGATTTCCGCGAGGGCATCACGTCGTTCCTGGAGAAGCGCAAGCCACGCTGGAGCGGTCGGTGAATCGCGCCCGCATGCAGCGGCGTGTCCCCAAGGTGGGATGGCTGAATCGGTTTCTGCGCATGATGCTGACCCTCAGCCAGCGTCCGGTTGATACGAGGTTTGCGGAATACCGCACCAAGACGAAATTGTTTCTGCCATTCGACGGCGAATGGTATGTGTTTTGGGGCGGACGCACGGTGGGCCAGAATCGGCATGCGAAAGTCCAATGCCAGCGCTTTGCCTATGATTTCCTGGTTCTGCGGCAAGGCAAGTCGTCCGGCGGATCAGGCGAGGCCAACACCGATTACTATTGCTTCGGTCTGCCGGTCTATGCGCCGGGCGACGGAACCGTCGTACAGGCTGAAGATGACGTCCCCGACAACCTCCCGGGAATCCTGAACGCCAGGCAGCTTCTTGGCAACCACGTAATCCTGGACCACGGCAACGGTGAATTTTCTTTCCTGGTGCACTTGAAAGGGGGCAGCGTACGGGTACGAACCGGGGATAGGGTGCACGCCGGTGACATGATCGGGGAGTGCGGCAACAGCGGGCATTCCAGCGAGGCCCACCTCCATTATCATCTGCAGACGGCCCCGGTGTTGGCGGCTGGCGAAGGACTGCCTGCACAATTTGTAGATTACATTGCCAACGCAAAGAAGGTTGGCTGCGGAGAACCCGTCGCCGGGGAAACTATCAGGAGCCAGCGTGAACACAACCGTCAATGAAACCCGCCTGCGGGTGCGCTACGCCGAGACCGACCAGATGGGGATCGTTTATCATTCCAATCATTTCATCTGGTTCGAGGTCGGTCGCGTAGAATTGCTGCGCCAGCTGGGATTCACGTACAAGGAGATGGAACGCGAGGACGGCTGCCACATCGCGGTGGTGGACGCGCGCTGCCGCTACAAGGCGCCGGCGCGCTACGACGAAGAGATCATCGTGCGCACCCATTTGAAGAACATTCGTGAGTCGTTGATTCACTTTGGCTACGAATTGCTGCGCGCCGAGGATGGTACGCTGCTGGCCGAAGGTGAAACCACGCACATCGTGATCGATCGCGAAATGAAGGTCACGCCGATGCCGCCGAAGTACCTCAGGGTGTTTCGCGCGGCGGCGGGCCATTAGCTGGAAGCTCCAGAGGAAAAATCATGGAGGAGTGCTTTCTTTACAAATTGCATCTGGCGAGGCCGGACATGCTGCGGGTCGGGCCAACGCCGCAGGAAGCCGCGGTCGTGGAAGAACACTCGCGGTACCTGAAGGAGCTGGCGGCCAAGGGCCGGATTATCCTCGTGGGTCGCACCCTGAACACAGATGAGACCACGATGGGCCTCGCTGTGTTTCGCGCAGAGTCGGAGGCGGCCGCCCGGGAGATCATGAACAATGACCCCGCGGTGAAGAGTTCCGTGATGAGCGCCACGCTGTTTCCTTTCCGCGTGGTGCTGCCGTGAACATGGATGCTGATGTGACCGCAGCGCGGTCAATCTAGTTGAAACCGGAAGACTCGCTTGAAAGCTCTCCACATCAACGGCAATGATCTGACGCTGGAAGCGGTCCGCGAAGTGGCGACGGAACGCCGCCCGGTGCTGCTCGATCCCGACGCTCGCGCGGCCGTTGACCGGGCCCGCGCGGTGGTGGACAACCTGGTTGCCAACGACCAGGTTTCCTACGCCATCACCACCGGCGTGGGCAAGCTGAGTGATGTTCGCATCGGCGGCGATCAGATCCGCGAAATGCAGGTCAACCTGGTGCGCTCGCACGCTGCGGGTGTCGGCGAACCGCTGTCCGTCGCCGAGACCCGCGCCATGATGCTGCTGCGCGCCAACTCGCTCTCCAAGGGACACTCCGGCGTGCGGGCTGCGGTCCTCGACACGATCTGCGAGATGCTCAACCGCGGCGTGACGCCCATGGTACCTTCGCAGGGCAGCGTGGGAGCAAGCGGAGACCTGGCGCCACTCTCTCATCTCGCGCTCGCGCTGATTGGGGAAGGCGAATGCCTGGATGACACGGGCGCGCGCATCTCGACCGCGGAGGCAATGAAACGCGCGCAGGTCAAGCCTCTGGTGCTCGAAGCAAAAGAAGCTGTTTCGCTGATTAACGGCACACAGGGCATGCTCGCGGTCGGGATTCTGGCGCTGCTGGCGGCGGAGACGCTCGTAGACTCCGGCGATGTGGTCGGCGCCATGACCCTCGATGCGCTGAAGGGCACCGACGTCGCGTTCGATGCTCGCATTCACCAGGCGCGCCCGCACGCCGGACAGTTGAAGACCGCCGAGAACCTGCGCCGCCTGCTCGAAGGGAGCCAGATCCGCGAATCGCATCGCGATTGCGACCGGGTGCAGGACGCTTACTCGCTGCGCTGCATGCCACAGGTCCACGGCGCGGTACGCGACACGCTGGCCCATTGCCGCGCGGTGATGGAGACCGAAGTCAACTCCGCGGTGGACAATCCCCTGGTGTTCGTTGAGAACCACAGGCAGAGCGATGGCAAGAGCGACATCCTCTCTGGCGGCAATTTTCACGGCGAGCCGGTCGCGTTTGTCCTGGACTTCCTCGCCATCGCCCTGAGCGCCCTGGCTGGCATTTCTGAACGCCGGCTGGAGCGCCTGGTGAATCCCGCCCTGAACGAAGGTTTGCCGCCGTTTCTCGCTCCCGGCGCCGGCCTTAATTCCGGATTCATGATGGCCCAGGTCACCGCTGCTGCTCTGGTCAGCGAAAACAAAGTGCTCGCCCATCCCGCGTCGGTAGATTCGATCACGACCTCCGGCAACAAGGAAGAC
>DATKLE010000041.1:0-50554 GCA_035542575.1 Terriglobales bacterium
TTCATTGACCGCTTCGGGCCGGAGCGCGTAATTGATACGCCCATCGCCGAGTCGGCGATCGTGGGTGCGGCGTTCGGGGCGGCGCTCACGGGCATGCGTCCGGTGGCCGAGTTCCAGTTCATGGATTTCATCGGCTGCGCCTTCAACCAGATCGTCAACATGGTGGCCAAGGCGCACTACCGCTGGGGCGCGCCGGCGCCGCTGGTGATTCGTGGGCCGAGCGGCGGCAATGTCCATGGCGGGCCATTCCATTCGCAGAACCCGGAGATGTGGTTCGTGCATGCACCGGGGCTGAAGGTGGTGTGTCCGGCCAGTGCGTATGATGCCAAAGGATTAATCAAGGCGGCCATTCGCGACAACAATCCCGTCATCTTTTTCGAGCACAAGTATCTTTACCGGCGCATCAAAGAAGAGGTGCCGGTCGAAGACTACATCGTGCCCCTGGGCAAAGCGCGTATTGCTCGCGAAGGGCGGGACTTGAGCATCATTACTTATGCGGCCATGGTGCATGTGGCGCTGGAGGCGGCGGAGATGCTGGCAAAGGAAGGAATTGACCTGGAGATCCTCGATCTGCGCACGCTCGCGCCACTCGACCGCGAAGCCATCGCCCAAACTGTACGCAAGACCAATAAGGTCATCCTGCTGCATGAGGACGTGCGCACCGGCGGCATCGCGGGAGAAATTGCCGCCATCATCAACGAAGATGCATTTGACGATCTCGACGGGCCTATCGTGCGCATTACCGCCCAGGATTCTCCGGTGCCATTCTCGCCGCCGCAGGAAGAGTACTTCTTACCGAAGGTCAGTGATGTGGTGCGCGAGGCGCGCAAGCTGAGGGCGTATTAGGGGCGGTCGCGCCTTGCGTTGGGCGGCACCAATCCCTAACTTGGGGTAATCTTCAAAAGGGTTAAACGCTTGCGGGAGGACAAATGCGTAGTTTTTGTCTGGGGGTCATCATTACACTGCTGGTCCTGGTTCTCGGCGGACTGGCTTGTGCCTTCTTGGGTTTCATGCCCACCAATGCGGACGCGACGCCGCCCGCGCTGGAGCGCCGCATCGCAGCGCCGGCACTCGATGCTTCCATGGAGCGTCACGCGCCGCGAGTGAACAGTCCGCTGCCGCCCACGGATGACAACCTGATAGACGGGATCAAGATCTACACCATGAATTGCGCGCTGTGTCACGGCGGACTCGACAACAAGCCGAGCGCGCTGGAGCACTCCTTCTACCCGCCGCCTCCGCAACTGATTCTCGATCCGCTCGATGACCCCGAGTGGCACATCTTCTACGCCGTGCGCACCGGGGTCCGCTACACCGGCATGCCCGCTTGGGGCAGGACCTTGAGCGAGCAGGACATGTGGAAGGTGACGGCGTTTCTGTCGCGCATCGAGAAACTGCCGCCGGGAGTGCAGGATTACTGGAAGAAGTCGTTTGGCACCGCTCCGCCAACCGAAGGTGCCGGGCACGACATGGGGCACATGGACTGAGCCCCGAAGCAGTTTTATATAATGAACAATTGGGTTGAGCCTGAAATTCCCCATAGGGAGCGCGCGAAAGGGAATTATGCCGACTGATATCGTCATGCCACAGATGGGCGAGTCCATTGTCGAAGGCACCATCACCAAGTGGCTGAAGAAGCCCGGTGACAAAGTGCAGCGGGACGAACCGCTGTTCGAGATTTCGACCGACAAGGTGGACGCGGAGATTCCCTCGCCCGTTTCCGGCGTGCTGCAGGAAATCAAAGTGGCCGAAGGGACCACTGTCCAGGTGAACGCCGTGGTGGGCACGATTGCTGCGGATGGCGAAGCGGCGGCCAAGGCTGCGGTCCAGCCGGCGGCACCGGCAGCGGCACCGGCGAAGAAAGAAGCGGCTCCAGCCAAGCCACCCGCGCCCGCGCCTGCTCCCGCGCCCCGGGAAGTTATCCAGTTTCCGCAGGAGGAAGCAGAAGGCGAGCGTGCCCGCTCGTCGCCGCTGGTGCGCAAAATCGCGCGTGAGCACAACGTCAATTTGTCTCAGGTTCAGGGCAGCGGCCTGGGTGGTCGCATTACCAAGCAGGACATCATGGCGTTCCTGGAGAGGAGCCAGGCGCCTGCGGCGACGACGGGTGCAACTGCGCCGGTTCTGGCGCCGGCTGCCGCACCTGCGCCGGCCGCCATTCCGGGCGAGTTCGTACCCATGAGCCAGATGCGCAAGATCATTGCGCAGCGCATGGTGGAGTCGCGGCGCACCAGCGCTCATGTCCACTGCATGTTTGAAGTGGACTTCACCCGCATTGTGAATTTGCGCAACAAGGCCAAGGGCAGCTTCGAGCAGCGCAATGGCGTGCGCCTGACCTTCATGCCGTTCTTCGTGCGCGCGGCCATCATCGCGCTGCAGCAGTTTCCCATCGTCAACGCCAACCTCGAGGGTGACAACATTCACTACCATGGCCACGTCAACGTCGGCATTGCGGTGGCGCTGGATTGGGGATTGATCGTGCCCGTGCTGAAGAACGCTGATGAACTCAACTTCCTCGGCCTGCAGAGGGGCATCACCGACCTGGGCGAGCGCGCCCGCAACAAGAAGCTGATGCCGCAGGAGGTGGAAGGATCCACTTTCACCGTGACCAACCCCGGGCAGTTTGGCGCGGTCTTCGGCCTGCCCATCATCAACCAGCCGAACTCGGCAATCATGGGAGTGGGTGGAATCACCAAGGCACCTGTCGTGATCACGGACAAGGATGGCACGGATTCCATCGCCATCCGGTCGTTGGTGCATTTGACGCTCGGCTATGATCACCGGCTGATTGACGGCGCGGTGGCCGACCAGTTCATGGCGTATGTGAAGAAGACACTGGAGGGGTGGAGTGAAGACGTAGGCTAGGCCGGACTCAGAGTCCCACCTGCTGCTTCCAGGCCTCCACCGCCGCAATGGTGTCGGTGTCCGCCGCCAGGCCCGCCTTGATTGCCGCAGCCACGTTGGCCTGTTCGTCGGGCCCGAGAGTGAATAGGGATTGCAGTTTGAGGAAGAGCTCAATTCCCGCCGGCCCCACGGCGGTGATGCTGGCCAGCAGTTGCTCGATCAGCGTTGCGATTCCTTGTGCGTCTAGCTTTGCCACGTTACTTACCCTCCACCTGTTGATAGTCAGCCAGGACGACCTCGGCCAGGTTGATGATGCCCTGCAGATCCTGGGTGAACGTCTGCTGGCTTTTTGGATTCTTCACACCCAGTCCACCGGACTGAATCAAGGCTGTCCCCTGATTCCTGATCTCGTTCAGCAACGCCTGAATCTGGGCTGATTGGCTGGCGGCCTGCGTCGAACCGGCCGCGAGGATGTTCTCGATCGCCATGTGGTCCTTGGCGACCATCTCCTGGTAATTCAAAATAGGCGCGGCTTGCTGGGCCGGGACGACTCCAGCCTGCTGCACGGCGATGAGGCCTTTGGCGACGTCGGCATTGATCTGCGCCAGGGCCGCGAGGTTGACGTTGACCCGCTCCCACGGCGATATCGGGCCGGATTGCTTGTGAATGCAGGCGGTGGCAATGGCCGTCAGCAGGATGGCGAGAGTGATTCTTAGTTTCATGGGTTCTCCAAGGTTAGCGATTAGCAATTGGCATTTGGCCAGCAGGAGTCTGGTGATTCTTTGCTGCCGAGAAAAACTACGGCTGGCTGGCTTTCGCCCAGATCGAGGCATTCAGGCAGTCCACCGTGCCGTCGATGATTTGGCTGAGACCGGCTTTGAATTTGGCTTCGTCCAGAATCTGCCGGTTGGTAAGGGCTTCGCTCAAGCCGAGGGCGGCTTGCACGAAGGACAGGGCGGCGTCTTTCTTTTCGGCGCCTGAACGGGAGGCGAACAGGCCTTCGATAGCGTTGACCACTGCCGGAATGAAAGCGATCCCCTGCAGCAGCTTGGAAAGGAAGTTCATGGTTGCTCCTTGAGTCGGGTTGTGCGAGGAACGCGAGGTCCCTCCACTGCGGCGCGTTCACTACGCTCACGCGTCCTCGGTCGGGATGACAGATTGTGGAATTACTTCAGACCGAGGTGGTCGTGCAGGGCGATGGCGGCGCTGACGGCCACGGCGATGGCGGCGTTGACCAGTCGGTCGTAAACGCTGCGGCGAATGTCGTTGCGTTCCAAAACAGTGAGGCGGTCCTCGGCCAGCTTCATGCGGCCCGGTTAGCCCGCCACCACTGCTATGCTCAGCTTCAGCCCGCGCGCATCAAACAGCGGCAACATGCTGTTGACGTAGTTTTCTTCCCCCGACACCAGGCCTGGATCGTCAATCGTGACCGTGATTCGTGATGCGTACCTCTGAAAACCGCTCACCGCGGGCCAGCTGTACAGGTTGTTCCCGCCATCCCCGCTGCCAGTCACATCCGTCGACAGCAGCACCCCGACACCGTTGGCATAGAAGTGGCAGTAGGAATAGGTCGCGCCCCCGGTATTGTCCTCGAGCCCTTTGTTCCGGTTAGCATAGGCCCGGCAATTCTTCACGTGGATACCTGTGGCCGAGCCGTCGAACCGCAGGCCGTTGTAGTTACGGTGCGCATCTACGTTGTAGAAGTTGATGTCGGTCGGGCCCGGGCTGGCGCTCACATAAAACCCATGTGGCAAGGTGCCCGCGGGAATAATTCCATCGGCATACACATTGGCAATGTTCAGATGGTCCGACGCGCCCGTGATTCGCATCCCATAGGCGTCGTAATACGTCAGTTTGAAATGCTGCACGTTGACCCAGGACTTGTTGTTCAAGTAGACCAGCTGGCCATTGGTCATCAGCATCGCGGCCACGCTTCCGTAGTACGCAGCAGGATTTCCCGCGGAGAACACGTAGAGGGTGTTCGACATGAAAAAGAAGTCGTAAGGAGCAACGCATTCTGTCTTTGATGTCGTGTGCTTGAGGCCCCAGACGCTTCCCGTGAACAACACGTAGTTCATGCCCGTTGCAGTGACCGGTGCCTTCCAGACATTGCCCGAATCCAGCGTCCAATTCGCGGACGGCAGATCGAGGGCTCCCGTAATCGTCGGGGCATCCCCTGCACCGTAAGCATCGAATCGGACCGGGTTGCCGGGCGTGCCGCTGGACGGCGGCACCAGGCTCTCCCGCCACACTTCCCCGCGCTTGAACAGAACCTGGTCCCCCGCCACAAAGGACGAGCCATTCACCTTGGCGATCGTCTTCCACGCCGTCGCCGGACTCAGCCCGTCCTTCGTGTCATCGCCGCCCGTCGCGTCCACATAGTAGGTGGCGGCGCTCGCCATGCCCGCCAGGACACACACCAGCGCCCCCGCCGCCCATATACGCGGTATCTTCATTTCTTGTGCCTCGGTTGTTGTGATTGCTGGTTGGAAGAAGGAACTATGTCTTCAAGAGGCTTCCCATTCCGCAGTCCGGAATCAACCCTGACTCCTCAGTCCACCGTGTACTTCACCACCACGTTCATCCGATGCAACCCCGATCCCGTCGAAACCGTCACGTGGTTGATCTTCTGTCCCACCGCAATAGCGTCCTTGCCGCTGGCAAAGCTGCTCGAAGTGGCTCCGCTCGTCGAGCACGCCAAGTCTGAACTCAGAATGTTCGCCCCCGATGTCTGCAGGTTGATGCTGGCGCTGCCGGCGTCAATTTCGCAGTACACCTCGACGATATGAAACGCCGCCGCCCGGTTCACATACACCGACGGCACCTGCAGCGACGTGGTCAGCGGATTATTCGGATCGAAGAACGTGTAGGTGAACTCCTGGGGCAGCTTCTTGGCCACTTCGGTCACCGGCCCCGCGTTCTCCGAGACGGAAAGCCTCCCGTTGGGGCCGAACCCCAGCTTCGACTTGCCGGAGGCCGCCGGGGTCATCGTTCCGTACGACCCTTCCACGCTCCACGGCCCCGCGCCCGTGGACTGCAACGTGCCGGCGACTATGAGGTTGCCATCAATCTGCACATCGGTCTTGAACTCTTTGAGGCTCGAGGTCAGGCGCTCTTTCCAGTTCATCCCATCGCCCACATTGCCGATGTAGCTGCTCAGCGATTTCGGCGCCCCAAAGCTGATTCCGACGTTGGCCGGATTGCCATCTCCCTGGTCATAGCCGATGTACGCGTCATTGGCATCGTTGGTGGGACGGTTGTTCGCCGTGGCAATGGTCTTCTGAAAGTTGGAATCCGACAGCGTGAGGATGTGCCCCGGCCCGGTGCCCAGCGTGGAAAAATTCAGCCTCCCCTTAAGATTGGTCTTCTGTCCGCCGTCCGCATTCGGCTTTACTGCCAGGATCATGCCACCCTGCTCATAAAACGTACTCGGCGGATAGGAAGAAGCAAAGCAACTGAGCCAGGTGGGTGTCCATAGCGCCACCGGATCACAGGTGCCGGCGGACACAGCTGGAGCTTGGCTCCCCTGTACCGAGACTATGCTGCTGCCGGCCGTGTCCAGGTAGGCAATCGCTGCAGACAGGGGGCTGTTGCTGTCCTGATTCGAACTCAAAACCAGGTTTCCTGGCCAGAAGTCCAACAGCGGAAAGTAGGAGGGCACCGCCACGGTGTAGGACTGCAGCGCCGCTTGGGTATCGGTGAACGTGCAGACCCCACTTGTGCATGTCGCCGCCCGCGAGACCCCAGCCACTACGGCATAGTTGCCGGTACCATAGGGTGCCTGTTCCCGGCTGTTCGCGGCCGGGGTAACCCGCAGCAGGTCGAACGTGCTCGCCCCTGCAATGTCCGGCGCGGTCACTGTGATGCTGCCGGACCCGTTGGTCAACGCCTTTCCTGCATACAGCGGGTTGGAAGCGCCGTAGGTGGCGTGATGGGCCACTATGTAGTAGCGATAATCCGTGCTCCCGGTATTGGCAAACTGGGGAACCTTTCCGGCGGGAGACTCTCCCCCTCCCACCTTGACCCACTTGCCCTGGGCAATGACGCCTGCTTCTCCGATGTTTCCCGCAGGATTCGTGCAATTTCCAACCTCCTGGTACACGTTGTCCAATTCGAATCCGCCATACCCCCCGCGCCTTGTGCCCGCCCGCACCCCATATTGGGAGAAACCCTCGATCACGCTGTCAGAAACCTTCAGGGTATTGCCGCTCTGCCAATCTATTCCGTTGCCACTACACTGCATGGAGATGTTCAGGTTCTTCAGCCAGCCGACCGCATCTCCGTTTGCCCCAAACGGCCCTGGCGCATAGACCACCGGGTTACACACCGTTGCGTCGCAACGCACCCCGTAGTTCCCGACGGACGCGCCCAAGGTAGTGTCCAGCCCGTCCAGCAGGAAAGCCTCGTCTCCGTCCACCTGCACGTAGCTGCTGAAGTAGGCGCCCGTCGCCGCCACCCGCGTGGCCACATTGAAGAGACGGGTCTTCTGTCCATTTACTTCAATGAAAGGCTTTGATCCTCCCACCACCATGGGTCGGCCCCGCGGGTTGATGAGAGTGATGTTGGTGAAGGATCCAACATTGCTGGGATCACCCACGAACAGGCAGGTATCAGCCATGTAGCACTCAATCACCGAACCCGAGAAGTCGATCGTCTGGTTGGAGCTGCGGATGGAGACTCTGGCGTAGGCTTTGAAGTCTCCTGGAGGCGCAATCACCTTGCCGGCCTGCCACGCTGTCGCTCCATTGGGCAGCACCCGTGCGGCGATCGAGGCCTCCTGCAATCCTCCGGAGGCCGAACCAATCGTGTATCCCGCAGGATGAGCGTTCGCCGTGGTGAACTGCAGGGTGCCGGGTTGTCCATCTCCATTGCAGGTTCCGCCCGTGACTTTCGCCGCCTCCGGCGTGCCCGTGCCGGCGACATACACGTAGTATTCGGCTTCTGTGCCTTTCACCCCCGCACCACAGGCGGACAAGCTCACCGTCTTGTTCCCAGGTGTGCCCAAGTCGGTCGTCGGCGATTGCGACCAGTTGAAGTCCGTCGCGTACTTTACCGCCTGCATCCCCGCCGATACACCGCCGCCGGGTTTCGGCTTGTATTTCCCGCTCGCCGCCTCATAGGTGATGACTTGGTTGTCGCTTGGCGGCGTGGTGTCAACTGCTATGTTCTGAATGGACGTGGCATTGCTGCTGTTGCCGCCCGCCTTGGGCTTGTACTTGCCGCTGGCTGCTTCGTAAGTAATGACCTGGCCATCGGTAGGCGCGACCGGGTCCAGGGGAACATTTTGCAGCGAGATTGCATTGCTGCTCGTGCCGCAGGCACCCCAGCTCGAATCACCCTTCAAACAAGTGGCCCCGTCCGCGCTGCCGCTGCCCAGTTGCCCAGGTGGAACCACACCGCCCACCAGGCTCGCCTTTGTCGCCAAACCGGTGTCCACGTAATGCCGGGTCGCGGCGTGATTGGGCGCAGTCGGATCCCCACTCAGCATCAGCGGGCCTGTCATGGTATCTCCCGCCTTGCTCACATACGACCCAGCCCCCACGTTCGCGACCATTGTGTCCACGTATGCCTTGTTGACAGCGTCGGTCGCAGAAGCCGGCGTGGGTACACTGGGAGACACCGAAAACTGCTTCGTTCCCGCTATCGTTTCGGCCCCGCTCACGTGCACCACGGATGCATCACTCGCCTTGGCGGCCACCGCCGCATCCACGTACTGCCGTGTAGCCATCTGCGATGCTGAACTCGTGGCGCCCGGAGTGGTCCTTACTGCAGCAATCGTCGTCGGCGAACTTGTCGGCACCGCCCAGTACTCAGTCTTCACTGTCCCATCGTCAAGCTGGAAGACGACCGTGTAATACGTTCCCGCCGGACTCGCCCCAACGTTTGGAACCAAGTCTACCGACAGCGCGCCCTGTGGCCCCAGCACGACGCTTTTCGTCCCCGCCGCTACCGCGTTACCGTCCGCGGTGCTGAATGCCGGCCATGAGATCAACAGGGTTCCGCCCGCTGGTGTTCCGTCTGCGCGATACACCACATCCTGGATGGTCGTCGTCGCTGGTGTAGACGAGCGCGATATCCCCACCGCCCACAGCACCATCAGCAGCAAGTAGAAAAGCCGCCCAGTTGGGCGGCGCGCATCCCACATAATCCCTCCGTTACCACAGATCCGCAACGCGGACCGGGAACTGAGAACCGAGAACTGAGAACGGGGTTTGCAACCTGAAACCTAAGAACTTGAGACTGTCTATTTTCCCGCCTGCACCTGCTGCTCCAAAAATCTCTCCACGCTGCGCACGTAAACATCGGCAAAATCCACCACCGGTCGCCTCAGCTCGATCAAGTCGATCGCATCCGGCAATCTCCAGCCCAGCGAGCATAGGATCGCCAACGCCATCATCGGGGCACGGTGTACGCCCGCTGCGCAATGTACGAACAGCTTGGTGCTGTCTTCCTCTAGGGCTGCCAGCGCAAACTCCACGCCACGCTGAAATACGGCAGGGGGCTTTGCCTGGAAATCATCATCGATCGGGTTCCAGAGCACTTTGATCCCGTGCGGGGATGCCAGCCGCGTGTCATCAAATTCGATCTGCATGTCGATGATGTGCGTCACTCCCGCCCGCGCCACCGCCGCCATGTTGTCCGCTGTCCAGATCCCGCCCCCGACCGCCATCCGGCCGGTCACCCATGTCATGTCCATGCCGTGACTCTGCGCCCTTGATGAAGTGCTGGTTGCCGAACTGGACGCCCTTCTCGTCGGCCAGCGGCTCGCGACCACCGACCAATGACTAGCTGTCATTCTACGGCATCACGCGGACTCGCCACGGCTGCCATTTCACGATCTTTCGTAACCTCGGATCCCACCAGAGGATCCCCATCTAAGCCCAGACGATCCAACAGCGTCTTCGCCAGCGAATCAGCATCGGCGTTCTCTTCCTGCGTGACGGCAGGGTACAGTCCGGCCATCTCGAACAAATACTTCATCGCGGCGTAATGCCGGATGTCGGCTTCGTCAATGATGCGCTGTACCATCCGGACTGCTTCCGCGCCTACCAGCTGACTGATTTCGTTCCGAATCGCTGTCAGGTCGACAGGTTCTCGCCCGATTCCCCGCCCGGAGATCGTTCCTGGGCCCTCCCGTTCTGTCTTGTTTCGCCCTTTTCTCATGGAGTCCACTGGCCACGCGCAGAAATAATAAAAGGGGCGCTTCTTCCGTGCGCCCCTTGCATGATTGCTGCCGAACTAAATCGCTCTTTTCTTCTGACTCTTTAAATTCAGAATACCATCCACGATGGGGAAAATGGGACATGCCTTCCAACTTTTTATTCCGCATCCTCCCAGTCACTTACGCCGATTTCTCCGCTTTTGCCCCCTTGACAACTTTCGGTTCCCCTCGGCTCTGCATCTGCCAGACGGTTTAAGAGCCCCCCTTCCAGGAAAACTCGGCTCAGTTCATCCAACGCCTCCGGGTAACGGCGGCCAACGGTGCGCCGCCAGCAGCCCAACATCTGCGCCGTCTCTTCATGTGAGTATTCCTGCAGCGCAATCTTCGCAATCAGTTCCTGGTCGAACCGGTCCAGTCTTTCCAGGCTGCGCTCCACGTCGTGCACAAAAATCACAGCGTCCTCGAACGTCGACACTCGGTACGAAGTCACGCGCGCGCGGAAAGACTCCCGCCCCAGCAGAGACGGAAGCCGACCCACCTCCACTGAGAGCCGCAGATAGCGTCTGAGCAGCGCCACTGTGCGGTCCCGGTACAGCCACAAGTCGGGATCACTGCCGGAATCGCTCGTGTAGTTGGGGCCACGGTCCGGAGGCCGTCCACCCTTGCCCACCCGTGCGGGGATTAGATCTGCAACCGGCTCCTCCAACGCCACCGCCTCCGCGCTCACGCAGGCAATCACGGCCGCTATCATGCGTGGCCTCCTTCTACGCACAGAGCAGCCAGTTCGGCACACCGCCCCTGGATCTCCCCGTCGCCACTCCCCGGCAGGCGCACTTTCCCTTTCCTCTTGCCTGAGATCGCGAACTCCAGCATCTTGGGGACGCACGGCGGGCAGTACACCTGCTCCGCCCCCCGTCGCCGCAGCCACAGCCCCCCACACCGTTCGCAGTACTTCAGCTCCAACTCGATCACTTCGACTTCATCCACTTCCATAATTGCCTCCTTGCTTTGCGAATCCGGATCATGCTTGCCGCACTAATCAGCTCTGCCTTCGCCGGCTTCGTCGACTCCGCGGACGACGCACAACTGACGGCCGGCGACTGAAAGAAAAAAGCCCTGTGCCGATGGCTCGGTCACAGGGCTCGTTTCTCTTACGATGACCTGTTGCAGCTATTTAGTTATGATTGCGTTTCCAAGGTTACCCGCCGGCAGCTACTGCCTGCGGCGAAAGTATCCCTCCTCGTAGCCGGACTTCAGCACGCGGCCGTTCTGCACCACGACGCTGACCCGGCCGGTAAAGTGGAGCAACCACAACAGCTGCTCCATGGCCGAAGACAGCACTTCCGCAGAGCGCACCTTCCGGCGAAACTCCACGAAGTTTCCCGCCTCGTTTTCTGGTTGTGGGTTGGTGGTCATGCTTTTTCGGACTCCAGTATGAGTTATATAAGTGGCTCATCGTATAGCTCTGCGATGAATATCGTCAAGAACTTTATTCCCTTCTAGATGTTTTGTTTACCTATATAATAGCTGCGAGCTATAGTGCCGTGCTATACTTGGGCCATGAAATTCCGCACCCTGCAGGACAACCTGCGCAAGGCTTTGTGGCGGCGCATTGAAGACGGCAACCTGACCGGCCTCCGCCTGGCCGAGCAGACCGGGTTCAAGCAGGCCCACATCTCCAACTTCCTCAACCGCAAGCGGGGCTTGAGCCTCGAAGGCATGGACAAGGTGCTCAGCGTCCAGCGCCTCTCCGTGCTCGATCTGCTCGATCCCAACGAGATTAACAAGCGGGCCAGCATCCTCCCGCCTCCCGACGATGAGTTTCAGAACGTCCTGCTTGTCGAGGGTGCGGTCGCCGCCGTCGAACCTCTCATCATGAACATGAGTGTCAAGGAGATTCTCAAGTTCAAGAAGAGTTTCCTGCGCAAGCTGCGTCCTGAGATGGAAGGCCACCGCGAGGGCTGGGAGCGGTTCGTCCTCATCAAGGCCGATGCCCGCGAGGGCATGAGCATGTATCCCCGGCTGCTGCCCGGCGCCACCGTGCTCCTCGACCGCCACTACAATTCTCTCAAGCCTTACCGCAAGGGGGAGTCCAATATGTATGCCGTGAACAAGTATGGCGCTTGTACGGTGAAATACGTGGAGCCCGGAGGGAAACACTTGATCTTGCGACCGCACAACCAGGCCTATCCCGTCGAGGTGCTGCCTCTGGAAGAAGGCAAGGATGCCTCTGACTACATCGTCGGCCGGGTCTGCTACGTGGGCATCGAAACTTAGCGAGATCCCCGTCACCTCCAGCGCTGCAGCATCCGGTGCAGAATCTCTACCGCCTCGCCCAGCTTTGCCAGCTCCTCTTTGGTCAGCGGCCTAAGGTGCCGGGCCAGGTATGCGGTCCGCGCCTTCCGTCCGCGCTGCATCAGTCGTACTCCCCTGGGAGTCGCGCGAATCTGCACCCGGCGCGCATCCCCTGGATCGGTCACCCGCTCAGCCAGCCCGCCCCTTTCCAGCCCGCTGACAATGCGCGTCATAGTCGGCGGCCTCACCTGCTCGGCGGCGGCGAGTTGCCCCAAACTCATGGGGCCGCCAAACACCAGCACCGACAACGCTGACAACCGCGCCGGGCCCTCGCCCATGGCCGTGTCCTGTTTCCGCACTCGCCGCAGTAAATGAATGGCGGCCGAGTGCAGCCGATCGGCGATTTGCTCCGCCCACCGGTGCCGCGGCGCGCGCTGTCGAGTCCCCTGCTTCATCGGCTCTCCACTTCGCTCCCGGCAAAGAATTCTACCGTGGCGTGGCTTGACATCGGACCGCCACCCATTATAATTAGTTAGCAGTGCTAAGTAATATCACTTCAATGTGGAGTCGCACCCTATGGATAAACAAGCAGAAGTCATCAACGCGGTCCAAACCGGGGATCTGGACAAACTTCGCGCTCTGTTGACGCAATCCCCCTCCCTCGCCACGGCTCGCGATGCCAACGGAGTGTCGGCCATCATGCACGCGCTGTATCGCCGGCGCAACGACGCGCTCGATCTGCTGCTCACCGCCCGCCCTGACCTCGACATATTTGAAGCCACTAGCGCGGGTCGCCGTGAACGCGTGAGCGAACTCCTCCGCCGGGATCGCACTCTGGCCGCCGCCTGGTCCGCCGACGGATTCACCGCGCTGCACTTCGCCGCCTTCTTCGGCCAGGAGGCCGTCGCTACCCTCCTTTTGGCACATGGCGGCGACGCGGCGGCTCAGGCGAGAAATCCCATGAAGGTCATGCCCCTGCACAGTGCGGCCGCGGCTCATAACCTGGCCATCATCCGGGCCCTGTTGGAGCACGGCGCCCCGCCCAATGCCCGCCAGGAGCAGGGATGGACCGCAATCCATGAGGCTGCGCAGAACGGCGATAAAACCATGGTCGAGTTGCTGCTCAAGCATGGCGCCGACCCTTCTCTGGCCAATGATCAGGGCATCCGGCCCGTCGACTTGGCCATCAAGAACGGACATGCGGAGATCGCCAAGCTGTTGCAACAATCAGCCTAGCGCTGGCCAGGTTGTAGAATAGAGCTAGATCTAATTCCGCGGCCCATCATTCCAAAGACGTATGGACGACGAAGTCAATATCCCCAGCATTCGGGTTCCAACGGAGGCATTCATGGAGGAAGTACCCGCCACCGGCACCGCGGCGCGCCGCAACGAAGACATCGCCCTGGATCTTATGAAATTCATCGCCATGACTACCGGCTACGGCCGCACTAGTTCCTCGGGAGTCGGCTTCCAGGGCAGCGGCGCCGCCGCCAAGCCGGAGGAATATGCCAATCACCTGCTCGAGCTCTATGCGCGCTGCCTCGAGGTGGTACACGGCAAGCAATAACACCGAGACGCGTGGCTGCCCCCGGCCTACGAAATAAAACGCCGCGTCCCTAAGGACGCGGCGTGATTCTGCAACCGAGGACATCCTGAGGATCGTCTTCGTGTGAAGCACTAGCGCCGGCGACGTCCGCCCTTCTTGCGCGCCGCCTTCTTCTTGGCTGGTTTTCTCTTTGCGGTCTTCTTCCTGGCGGGCTTCTTCTTCGCAGGCTTTTTCTTTGCCGGTTTCTTTCTTGCCGGCTTCTTCTTAGCTGGTTTCTTCTTTGCGGGCTTGGGCGCGCCACCCCCACCCATGGGCTCCGGGGCGGGCGGAACGGGCATCATCGGCTCCGGTTCCGGCTCACCCATGGCCGGCATTTCCGCTTCTTCTTCCTCTTCTTCTTCCTCGTAATCTTCTTCTAGCGAATCGCCATAAGCGCCGCTGTCACCGTACTCATCCATTTCGTCGTCTCGTCCGTAGAGGGTTTCGTCCAAGCTCATTTCTCCTCCTGATTTCCGGCTGCATTCGGAGCCGGCACGCTGCAACAGCCGCCTGCGCTAAGGAAATAAAAAGACTACTCCAACTCTTTTCGCGGAACGGGCGGCGATTATAGCACAGCGCTTTTTCGCCGCGCAGTAACACCCGCTGGCTGCGGTGCCGCACTTGCATCTTACACCTAAGCCCATGTCAAGGTCGTCCATGGAATTGGCTTGGTCAGCCGGGCACGGATTTGCGCGCGAAGTTGAGTGGATTAAACCGGAACGCGGGGGAGCAGCCTACTTTGCAGCCCGGATCAGGAGGATCATGCCCGGTCGCAGGGTAGCGATGTCGCCATTGTCCCGCTTGAGCGCCGCGACCGTGGTGTGGTGGGTGCTGGCAATCGATGTCAGAGTCTCGCCCTTCTTCACCTTGTGGTGTACCACTGTCTGGTCGCTGGCCACCTCTAAGCTCTTCGCTGATTTCGACTTAGACGCGCCCATGCGCTGCAGTTCGCGAGCCGTCGGAGACAGGGGAAGGTGCACGTACAAGACACGCCGGCCGCGTACGCTGTTACCCTTTAAGTGGTTCCAGCGTCGGACCATGGCAGGCGGCACTCCGAAGTTGTCCGCCACCGTCTGCACCGTATCCCCCTTGCGCACCTTGTAGCGCGTCGCTCTCCGCGCGTAGCTCCCCGTCCCTTCGGCAGACCTGCCTTTTCCCGGCGCCACCGGAATGATCAGCTTGCTCTCGACCTCCAACTCGCTGCCATCCAGATTGTTCGCCTCAGAGATGGCTTGGGAAGTGGTACGGTAGGCCCGCGCAATCGATGCCAGCGTTTCGCCCGGCGCTACTTTGTGGAATCGCCACCACACCCGCATGTCTGGCGGGATGGAAGCGATCGCATTCAAGTACCGGTCCTTGCTGCCTGCGGGCAAGTGCAGTTCAAACTCCTGGTCCTTGGGCGTCGTCAGCCGCAACAGGCTCGGATTCAGGTCTAGAAGATCGCTCGCTGACGCGTCCACGCACTCCGCCACCAGCCGGATGTCGACGGGATAATCGATCTTGACCGTATCGTACGGAACCGGCTTGTCCGGCACGACGGTGTCAAGACCATACTGCCCCGGATTCTTGGCCATGATGGTCACGGCCACAATGATCGGCACGTAATTGCGCGTCTCCCGGGGCAGCACGTTGCGCTTGTAGAGTTCCCAGAAGTCCGCATACCCGGTGCGCTTCACCGCGTTCTGCACGGTCCCCGGACCCGAGTTGTAGGCCGCCATCGCCAAATACCAGTCGCCGAACTGGTTGTAGAGGTCTTTCAGGTGCCGCGCCGCGGCACGCGTGGCCTTCTCCGGATCCTGCCGGTCGTCCACCCACCAACTGCGCTCCAATCCATAGCCCCTGGCCCGGCTCCCCATGAACTGCCAGATGCCGCGAGCTCCCGCCCGCGAAACTGCCAGCGGATGGAACCCGGATTCCGCCTGCGCCAGGTAAATCAGGTCCTGGGGCACGCCCTCGTCCTTCAGAATGCTCTGGATCATGTCGCGGTAGCGGCCGCTGCGCTCCAGCGCGCGCTCCAGCGTCCCGCGTCCCCGCGTGGAAAAATAGTTGATGTAGCTGACTACCGGATCGGTCAGCATCAGCGGCAGGTCGGAATGTGTAGCCTTTACCTCTTCCGCCGCTTTCGCCCTGACATTGGGGTCCGCCGGGAAAGTGACTTCGTTGGCCTCGTCGATCGGCGCCGGCTCGGATTTCTGCTCAGTGAAGCCGTCGCCCTCCTGTAAGGCCTGCAGCTCCAGTCCGTTCACCCCATCCAGAATTCGGTCAAACTCCTCCTGCAGGCGCTCATCGGAGCGCACGTTCAGCGAACTCCCCAACAACAGGTCGAATGCCCGATCGAAATTCTGCTTGGCGGCTTCCAGATGCCCGGCTTTGTAGTTGTCCTGCCCAGCCTGGTATTCCTTCTCGACCTTCGCAATCAGATCAGCAACCGGATCGGGCTGGGGCTGGGGGGGTGCTTGCTCTGCGGGCTTGGTCTTCTCGGGGTCGGCTGGAACTTGCGCGGCAGACTTGCTGACTTCCGTCAGCGCCGGAGCGTTGGCCTGCGCCGCTGGCAGCAGTGCCGTCGCCCGCTGGTTCGTCTGACAAGCCGTGCCCGCCAAAACCAGGGCGATAAGCGGCGCGATCAGAAGATAGGGTCTCGTGATCCGCATTATTTCTCTATAACTTACCGCAACCCCTGGCCTTTCCGACAGCTCGGGGATGCCCAAATCGTACTATCTCCAGATTTGACGGGTCAATCCTGAACCAGGTTGGTTCAGGTTACCTTTGGAACCGGTCGGGTATGTTACCCCCGGGTTCCGACCCAGGCAAGAAACTCTTGCGCTGAGAACCGGAGAACAGAGAACTGAGAACGGTTTTCTTGACAGAAACCTCCCCCAGGCTGTCCCCACCCTCAACGCTTGCGCGAATACGCCAGAGCATAATCGGGCGTCGGGATCCTGGAATCAAGTCGCGGATCGTTAATCGGCCTCCCCGCCACCGTTTGCAGCGGAATCACTCCCGCCCAAGTCGGAAAGCCGTAGTCCGCCTCGTCATCGAGTGGCGGCCCCTGCCGTACCTTGGCGGAGAATTCCGTAATGGGCAGACGCATGACCAGCGTGGCCTTGATCTCTCGCTCGTTCGGCTGCCGCGATTCGGCCCAGCGTCCGGGCAGTATGTGCTCCGCCAGCAAGCGCAGCGCCTCCAGCTTCTCCTTGGGCTCCTCTACGGCCACCGCCGTCCCCAGCACCACCACCGAACGGTAATTCATGGAGTGATTGAAGATGGACCGCGCCAGCACCAGTCCATCCAGAAGCGTAACCGTCACACAGACCGGTACACCCTGGTCCATGCGCCGCAGCATCCGGCTTGCCGCTGACCCATGGATGTACAGGTTGTCGCCTGCCCGGCCATAGCCGGTGGGAATCACGAACGGCTGGCCATCCGCCACGAAACCAACATGGCAGATGAAACCTTCATCAAGAATCTGATACGCCGCGGCCCGATCATAGACGCCGCGCTCCGGTTCGCGGACCACGCGGGTACGTGGGCTTGAGGGTTCGGACATTGGAAACAAGCTCCTGGCATTCGCGAAGAGTGAAGAAAGTGTAACAGGTGAGCATCAGAGCCCGGAGCGGGCAGAAAGGGGCAGGCATCAGGCCCGCCCCAAGTTCATCAATCAAAAACTCGGCCTTAGGCTTCTTCTACCAGGTCACCTTCAGTGCGAACTGGAACTGCCGCGGATCATACGCGGCTGTGGGCTGGCCCGCCGCCGTGAACAGCGGATTGATGTCAGCCACGTTGAAGCGGTTGGCGATGTTGAACATGTCCACAATCGCATCCACATTGAAGCGCTCGCCGATAGGAATCCGCCGCGCGATGCGCAGATCGTTGAACACGGTCCACGGCCGCACTCCGGCATTCCGGCCCAGATTCCCGTCCAGGGCCGCCAGCGTAGGTGTGCCTCCTAGAGCGAACACGGCGTAGCACGGTTCCTGCAAGAATCCGGTCGGCGAGAACCTTGAGGCGACGGGTGCCGGGCAAGGCAGCGGGGCCGCCGTACTGGCGGTAACCACGTTCGGGCGTCCCGTAAAGGGCGAGAACTGGAAATTGTCCGGATTCCCGGTGAGGATGTTAAACGGCCGTCCGGAGGAGACTTCGAGGATGGGAGCCACTGTCCAGTTGCTGAAGAATTTCCGCGCAAAGCCACTGCCGCCCAATTTGCCGCTCTGAAACACGCCGCTGAACACCAGACGATGCCGCTGATCGAACAGCGAGTTCGAGCGTTCGGCGCTGGGGAAGAAGCTGTCCTGCGGTGCTAGCGGCGATTGCAGGTCGGTCGAATCGTCAATCGCATGCGACCAGGTGTAGGAGGTCAGGAACTCATAGTGATTTCCGAACCGCTTGCGCAGGTTGGCGGTGAACCCGTGATACACCGAGCTGCCGTTGGAAAAGTTGGCGTCCATGTCGCTGAACGGAACGCAGCCTTCCAGCATGGGCGAAGTCAGATCGCACCGGGTGTTGAACCCGTCTTCCTGTAGAACCAACGGGGCCACGATCTGGACGCACGCCGCTTGCGCCGGATCGCCAGAGTTCAACAGCGCTAGGGCGATTGCAGGATTCAGACCAGAAGGACGGAAGAAGTTGACCAGCGCTGCTGGAACGTACGGTCCACTCGCGCCGACGCCGCAGGCCGCAACGCTCAAGGGATTATCCGTCGGCGAAGCCCCACCCGCCGCGATCGCTCTCTGCCAGTTCCTCACCAGGAAATCTCCCCGTGTGGTGTTGGCATTGATCGGACGGTTCAGGTGACGTCCGCCGTTGAAGTTGTAGGCCAGACTGAGCGCGAAGTCATGTCCCAGGTCCTGCTCGAACGTGAAATTCACCTGCTGCGAATACGCGTACACAAAATTCTTTCCCTGCGGATACCCGAACGGCTGAAACGCCAGCGGGAAGAAGGTCGCCGGATTCAGGTAGTTCTGGTTGAGAAACACCGAATTGGGGAAGAACGGATCGAAACGCTGGGGGTTAGTTGTCCCATCGGCCGAGGTGAGCCCGTAGCCGGTAATGTCCTGGATGCCCGGCAAACATCCCGCCGTGCCCAAAGTCCCTTGAAACAGATTGGCCGCGTTCAGATCGCCGAAGCTCGCAGGCGCGTTGCCGTCGCAGGGCGCGCCCCCGGCGAACACCAGTTGCCCGCTCTTCGAGCCATCCGAGGCATCACCCAGGAAATACAACCCCAACAGCGGATGATCGTAGAAGATCCCGTAGGAGGCGCGGAATACCGACTTGCCATCCCCCCTGGGGTCCCACGCAATCCCGATGCGCGGCTGAATGTTGTTGGTGTCGGTCTGAATCCCCTTCTGGATGCCCAACTGGTTGTAAGCCGAAGCGGCCAGCCCGGTTGGCGGAGCGAACTGGGGTGGGAACTCGACGTCGTATCGCAACCCGGCGTTGATCGTCAGGTTGTGCCGAAATCTCCACGAGTCCTGTATGTAAAGTCCCAGCGGGATATTGCGGAACGAGTCATGCGGATTGCCGAACCCTTGCACCAGGGTGGAGGGAAGCCCCAGCCCGAAGGACTGCACGGCATTGAAGCCCGGGAAAGGCGGACAGAACTCGCTCGGCACTCCATTGGGTTCGCACACCATATCCGTGAAGCCGACCGTCGCGGAATCGAGCGCGCCAAAGTCGTACACGCCGCCA
Organism: Terriglobales bacterium; assembly: GCA_035542575.1. Classification (GTDB taxonomy): domain Bacteria; phylum Acidobacteriota; class Terriglobia; order Terriglobales; family Acidobacteriaceae; genus JAIQET01. The sequence goes on from DATKLE010000041.1 coordinate 19,569, forward strand.
TAGTTCACCGTGAACGTCGCGGTGACCGGGATGTAGTTGAGGTCGACGCCGAACTTCAGGTCGTGCGCCCCGCGCGTCCACGAAAAATTGTCGGAGAACTGGTAGCGCTGCTCGGTACGCTTGATGTAGGAGTAGGGTTCGCGGCCGACAAAGCCAAAGCCCGCGATGTTCGACGCCACCAGCCCTCCCCCCGGGGCGCTGGAAAAGTCGTACAGCAGCCCGCGGCGCGCGTACTGGAAACGGAATTCGTTGACTTTGTTGTTGCCGATCGTCCACGTGTCCTGAAACACGCCCGCTACATCACGGTAGGTCTGCTGCGAGGTGCGCGAAAACGAGTTCTGGCCAAACGTCTGGTTTTCGCCGTTCACCTGGATGCCGGTGACCGTGCTGGGGCTGACGTTACCCCGCAGCATGATGCGATTGTTGTTGCTCAGGTTGTGGTCAAGGCGCAGCGAGTACAGGCTGGTGCCTTCAAAGATCGGGTAGTTTCCGGCCTGCGGCTGCAACCCCAGGAACTGGCTGGGAAGTCCGTTGCAGGTGAAGTTGGGTGCGCCGACGTTGCACGAGGTAGGAAACTGCGTAAGGGGATTGCTGCCATTGGCCGGGATGGGAATGGCGGAGCCTTCCAGGAACGCGAAAGAAGCCGGATACGTGCCGAATTGTGCGATTCCGGACGATCCGCCGACAAAGGTCGCATAGGCGGCGGCTTCCTGGGCGTAGCCGGCTGCCAACTGGCCGGTGGGATCGATGATGTTCAGCTGCGCCAGCGCCGCCGGCAGCGTTTGCTGGAAAAACACCGCCTGGTCGGGAGTCGCTGACACGCCGGTAATGAAGCCGTCCGGCAAGCCAAACACAGAAGACAAGTCCAGGTTGGGGATCAGCCCGAAATTGTTCTGGCCGACGCTGGAAAAACCGGTTTCATGCCGCCGCGTGACCTCATAGGAGAAATAGTAGTATGTCTTGTCTTTCTTGATTGGTCCGCCGAACGCCGCTCCGGCCTGCACCCTCGTGTACGCCGGGTTTGAGGTGGTCGAGAACGGGTTCACCGCCTGAAAATCGCGGTTGCGCAGATAGCCGAAAACGGTGCCATGGAAGTCGTTCGATCCGGAGCGGGTGACAATATTGACCACCCCGCCCGAGGCCCGTCCGTATTCCGCGGCATAGCTGTTGGTCTGGATTTGAAACTCCTGCACCGCTTCCTGCGAGACCGTGGAGCGCACCCCGTTGATCGAATTGTCAATCGCATCCGCCCCGTCTACGTTCACCAGGTTCGAACGCGCGCGTTGGCCGCTGATGTTCAACCCGGACGTCGGCGCCGCTCCGATTGAAGGTGCGTTGTCCCGCAATACCTGCGAGTCGGTCAGCGTGAAGTTGATGTAGTTGCGTCCGTTAATGGGAAGGTTGTCAATCCGCCGCTGGTCCACTGTGTCGGTCGTGGAAGTGCGCGAGGTCTCCACCAGTTCGGCCTCCGAGCTCACGGTCACCACCTCCCGCGCGCCCGCTACGCTGAGCGTGATAGCCAGGTCCCGTACCTGGCCCACCGTGACGATCTGGTTCTCTGCTTCGACCTTGGCGAAGCCCGGCGCCTGCACCGTGATCACGTACACCCCCGGAGGCAGCGCCACCAGGCGGTACTCTCCCGTGGAATTCTGGTTGGTGCTGCGCTCTAAGCCCTTGGCCTCCTCGCGAGCCGTGACCGTCGCATTGGTGACTAGGTTCCCTGCCTGGTCCTTTACCGTGATGTGCAGGTCGCCAGTGGCGACTGCCTGAGCGAAGCTGAGTGTGGCCAGTAGAAGAAGTACGACTGCAAGTAAGACGGGCGTGTGCATTTTCATAGGGTCTCCCGAGAAATCAGACAAAGCGAAGGCGGCGACCAGCAGCCACTCCTCCGTTGAGCCGGCATGCAGAAGGCGCGCATATTTGCCAGGCGGATGTCCGCAGGTTTGTACATCAGCAGGCGCAGGAAAGCAAGGAGCAAAGTACCGAGTGCCGAGTATCGAGTTGATGACCGGATGGTTAGCAGCTCCTAGTTGTGGCAACCGCAACTCGGTACTCGCAACTGGACTACCGCTCTATCCCGCAGTCCTCTTCTTGGTTGGTGCGGTAGGCCCAAGCCATGCGGGGAGTGTTGTGGGCGATGCCAAACCGCCCGCGCGCGTCCAGCAGGATCATGCCGCCGTGGCCGTTCACGCGGGTCTTGAGGTAGTCAATGGCTTCGGCGGCGGCCCACTCGGGCGCGTTACCGCTGGCGACGCGGTCGGCGGCCCACTTGGCCAGGACCAGCTTCATGATGGGCTCGCCCCAGCCGGTAGTCGAAGCGGCGGCGGTGTGGTTGTCGGCGAAGCAGCCGCATCCGATCAGCGACGAGTCCCCCAAGCGTCCCGGCGCTTTGTTCAGGGTGCCGCCGGTCGAGGTGGCGGCGGCGATGTTGCCGTCCACGTCGAGGGCAACCGCTCCGACGGTGTCGTGGGAGATGGTGGGCGCGAACAGGTCGGCGCGATGCTCTTCCGCGTGCGCCTGGAACTCCCGCAGGCGCTCGACTTCGCGCGGGACGATCAAATCTCCGTTCTTACACAGCGGGATGCCATGTTCGGCGGCGAAGCGCTCGGCGCCTTCCCCGACGAAATACACGTGCGGGCTCTCGCTGAGGATCTTGCGCGCCGCGCGCACCGGATTGGCGATGTGCTCGACGCAGCCCACGCCCCCGGCGCGGAGGGTGGCGCCGTCCATGATGAGAGCATCCATCTGGACTTTGCCGTCGCGGTTGAGGAAGCTGCCGCGTCCGGCGTCGAAGGTCTCGTCGTCCTCCATGATGACGACCGCCTCTTCGACCGCGTCGAGAGCGGCGCCGCCTTTGCTCAGCACGCGCCAGCCGGCCGCCACTGCCTTACGCACGCCGTTGAGATGGGCCTCCACCATGTCATCGGGAATGGCCCAGGCGCCGCCATGGACTAGAAGGACGGGATTCTTCGGCAAGAAGCTCCCCCACGAGGAATAAGCGGACAGGATAGCATGCGGGGCGCGGGGACACGGGGCGGGCGCGGCAGGGGGTACTAATCTAGATGAAGCATCACCTCTGGCGGCGTGGTAGGCTATGAGGCGAACTTTTCCCGAAATAGGCATGAATCTGTCATTTCTACCAGGCGATCTGCACCTCTCAAGGAACGAGTCTGGTCTTTTCGTCGTGACCATGTGCGGTCAGAAAATCCTGTGTACGAAGTCCCAGCGTTCTGCCGTGGCCAGATTCAATACCCTCCGGGCAGAACTCGAAAAGGAGTTCCCACAGCGGGAGCCAACCGCCAAAGAAAGGGCCGAGCTTCTTCAGCGAGAAATCAACGAGTCGCTGCTTGGACACAACAGCCTAGGGGGACGGAAGAAGAAGACCACGGCAGGCGGAACTAGGACTTTCGGTGGTTAATCGCGGCATCAACTATGCCAAACAATGCTGGCAACGATCCACATCATTTTGAGTTTGATCTGGATCGAGGTATTCGTGCTCAGGCTGTGGAGAAGCCAGAGGCGAGCCCGCTTTTGCCGTTAACAAAGGGCGCGGGACCGCACGCCAGTGGTATCTATGCCCTCTACTTTAAGGACCAGCTCGTTTACATCGGCAAGGCGTCGAAGGGAACCACCAAGAGCAAGCGGACGTTGCGGGCTCGGCTGGATGAGCATGTCAGCAAGATCAGTGGGCGGAAAAACATTACTTTGGCCGACATGAAATGCCGCTACCTAACTTTCGATAGTGAATGGTGGGTGTTCGCCGCCGAATTTGCTCTCATGACCCATTATCGACCGGAATGGAACGAGAGCGGGTTTGGTAGCAAGGTTCCGGGCATTGGTCGTCCTGGGACGCATCGAATAAGCCGGTGGAATGAGTCTTTTCCGGAGAAGTAACCGCTGTCCGCCGTTCACACTCATCACCGTTACGGCAAATAATCCAAAAGCAATGCCGCTTCCGTGCGTGGTGAGCCTGCTTCCACTTGGTTGAAACCATCGGCCCGTTCCTGATCTTGATGATGAGATCGCACACCGTAAAACCTGCTTCTTCGGCCATCCGCATGAAGTCACAGTGTGGCCACTTCGATTTGTGGTTATTCACCATGTCCGTGATCTTCGCAAGCAACAGGCCATCCGGTTTTAGCACTCGTTTGGCCTGTTGCAAGAACGGCGGATACAGATAACTCAGGTTCCAATCGTGCTCCTTGCCACACTCCACCGTCGCCCCGAAATCCACGTCGAATCGCTTCCTGCTTTTGTCGCGGCCTTGTGGCCCAACGTGCGGGGGGTCGTACACGACTACACCGAATTGCGCGGACTCCACGCCTGTCATGGTGCGATTGTCGCCAACGATGTCTGGCTTATACCGGGGGTCTATATCCATCGAAACAACGCGCCGTGTAGACCCTTTCCAGAATCGCCCTGCGTTATACGTTGCGTCCAAGATCGGTTCGGGCGGAACGGTTGAGTAGAACTCGAATATTGCCTCCAGGAGTGCGCCGTCGCTTCCTTCCCAAATACTGCTCAGGGGCGCGTATGCCGAAGTGCCATTGCTCTTTATTTTCACGGGGACCTGTACTTCATTACGCTGTGCGTTCATGGGATGCAACTGTGAATTGCTAGCAAAAAAGATTCCTGTTTCGGATTTTGCTGCGATCTAACAGCCTGTCATAGACTTGCCGATGCGGCAAGCATGGTTCAGTGATCCGCATGTCTGCAGTTTCGCAAAGAACCTGGAGTGGTTTCAAGATTACGTAGGACGGAACGCTAATTCTAATCAGCCCCCCGGTAGCGGACCTTGCCCGGGATGACGGGGGGTTAGGCGGCTTGGCCGGGAGTGGCCGGCACTGCTTCTATTCCGCTGGTTCTCGTCCAGGTATACCGGATGCGGTGGATGACCGTGATGGTGGAAAGCACGGCAATCAGCCAGAGGACTGGGGCCATGCGGTTGAACAGGGCTCCGATGATGATCAGCACCAGGCGCTCGGGGCGCTCCATGAAACCCACTCGGCAGGAACCAATCAGCGACTCGGCGCGCGCCCGGCTGTAACTCACCATGATGGCGCTGACCATGACAAAGGCGCTGAGCACGACGTAGAGAAAGCGGTCGCCGCGGGCGTAAAACACCAGCAGACCGAAGAACTGGGAGGCGTCGCTGTAGCGGTCAATCACCGAATCGAAGAATGCCCCGAAGCGGGTGACGCGGTTGGTGGCCCGTGCCACTTGGCCGTCCACCAGGTCAAAAAAGCCGGAGGCGATGATGACCAGGCCGGCGTAACGAAACAGCCGCGCCTGGTTTTCGGCATTGGCGTAGCCGAACAGGATCGCGGCGATGGTGTTGACCACCAGCCCCATGAAAGTCAGGACGTTGGGATTGATGCGGGCCAGGGCCAGCCAGCGGACGATAGCATCGAGCACGACGCCGCAGCCGCGTCCGAAGGCGCTGGTCCAGGTCATACAGCTTCGGCCTCGTCGTGGATGGTGGTCAGGCTGAGGACCTCAAGTTCGCGCTTGCCGGTGGGGGTGACGACCATAGCGGTGTCTCCGACCTTCTTGTTGAGCAGGGCGCGGCCGATGGGCGAGGTGGTGGAAATCTTGCCGGCGGCGACGTCGGATTCCTCGCTGGTGACCAGCTTGTACTCGATCTCCTCGCCCTTGTCGTTGTCATAGACCTTGACAGTCGAGCCGAGACCGACCTTGTCCTTGGGGATGTTGTTCATGTTAATGAGGGAGAGGTCGGCGAGGCGGCGTCCGAGCTGGCGCAGGCGGGCCTTGACGAACTCCTGCCGCTGCTTGGCCATGTGGTATTCGGCATTTTCACTGAGGTCGCCGAGGGCAATGGCGCGCTTGAGTTCCTTGGGAAGCTCGTGACTTAGCTCGTGTTCGAGGGCGGCGATCTCTTCCTGGAGCTTCTTTTTGATGTGCTCGGGCATGTTCTGGAGGGGATTATAAACCGGACGGCGGGCGTCGAGACCCCGGACTTCAGACCCTGGACCTCGGACCTCGAGTTTCGCCCCTCGGCGAAGTCCAGCAGAGCGCGGTACTATCCCTAGGACACTGGCCAAAGAGCCGCTGGGATTGCCTTTAGGACCGTTTTGGGATAAAATTGCCGGGTGTTGTTCCTCGGTTCCCCTGCGCTCGTGGGTATCCTCTGATGATCAGCGATGGCAATTTCCACATAGGCGACAAGGTCGTGTACCCGAACCATGGTGTTGGAATCATTGAACAAATCAGCAGTCGCACCATGGGTGAGACGGTGGAGAAGTTCTACCTGCTCAAGATCAAGTCCAGCAGCCTGAAGGTGATGGTGCCTTTCCACAACGTGGCTACGGTCGGGCTGCGGCGGGTGGTAAAGAACGGCGAGATCCAGAAAGTGGTTGATTTTCTTGCAGATGGCCTGTGTGACAATAACGCCGACTGGAAATACCGCTTCAAGGAAAACTCCGAACGCATGCGCACCGGCTCCCTGCTGGAGGTGGCTGCCGTACTCAAGGGCCTGCTCCTGCTAAACCAGTCCAAACCCCTCTCCTTCCGCGAAAAGAAGATGCTCGAACGGGCCCGCTACCTGCTCGTAAGTGAACTGGCCATGGCCAAGAACTGCGAAGAGGTGCAGATCGAGGATCTGCTCTCCAAGGCCCTGGCCAAGAGCAAGCTGCGGTTCCCGGAAGCCTCGGAATTCGAAGCCTAGAAGCGGGTCCCTCTCGGTACTCGGTACTCGCCACTCGCCACTCGGTACTTACTCCCCCATCCACGCCCCGTACCGCCTCAACGAATCCACATGGTCGAAGACAATCTTCATGGCGGCCGTAATCGGGATGGCCAGAACCAGCCCAATCGCCCCCCAGAGCCAGGCCCAGAGCAGGATCGACATGGTCACCGCCAGGGGATTCAACTGCAGGCGGTTGCCCAGAAACTTCGGATAGAGCACGTTGATGGCGATCACGTGTAGCCCTATCACCGTCAGCACGATGTAGAGAAACTCCTGAGAGGAGTTATGCCCGATGCCCACAAAAATAGGTGGCATCATGGCCAGAAGCACCCCCATGTACGGAACCAGGCTTAGGAATCCGCTGATGAATCCCACGAAGTAGAAGAAGGGCACATGCAGCGCCCAGAAGACCAACGTGCTGACCGTCCCGATGAACAGACCGATCAGCAGGTTTCCCACCATGAAGCTGCGAATCATGGCCGAGATCAGGCCCAGCGTGACATAAGCCGTGTGGCGGTGCTGCAGGGGAAATAACATCACCGTCGCCGAGCGCACGTGCTGCAGCCAGGTGAGCATGAAGTACACCAGAAACGGCACGAACGACGCCGCCAGGATCGCCTGGCTGACCGACCCGAAACCCCGGGTCAGGATTTCCGTCCAGTTGGTGCTGGTGCGAACATGAACGACGTCCTTCTCCTGTTCCGCGTTCAGCGCTTCCAAGGACTCCGCCTGCTTGCGGAAGCTCATCATTTCTTCGCGAATCTTGCTGGCGTATTTGGGCAGATCCTGCAGCAGCGCCGAGGCCTGGTTATAGGAATAGTAGATGACACCCATCACCACCAAGAGCAGCACCAAGACCGCGATCGCCGAGGCAATGCTGCGCGGCAATCGGGCCCGCATCAGCAGATCGACCGCCGGCGCCAGGATGAACGCCAGCAGCACCGAGACCAGCACGACCGACAACACCAGTTCACCCCAATAACAGAGGCCCAGAATGACGGCGATCCCGATCACGTTCAGCGCCCAGTGACGCCCGCGAACCTCGGGGCGGGAGACCGCCACTGCGGGCTGCGGAACCGGCACGGGTGCTTGCTCAGTCGCCATGGCGTTATCGTAGTCTAATTCGCTGTCCGCGCGTCCGACATATAATCCTCCCGTGCCTTCCGATTCAACCGATGCCGAAGGGCAACGCCCGCGAGTCCTCGGCCTGGATGTTGGTTCCAGAACCATCGGCATGGCAGTTTCCGACCCGCTCGGTGTCACCGCCCAGGGCCTGGAAACCCTGCGCCGCCAGAACAAGCGGGGGGATTTCGAGTCGCTGGAAAAGGTCATCAGCCAATACCACGTCGCAGAGATTGTGGTCGGCTACCCCCTGCGCATGAGCGGGGCCGAAGGCGCGCAAGCGGAGAAGATGCGGGCTTTTGCCGAAGAGCTGCGCCGGCGTTTTCGGCTGCCGGTGCATCTCTGGGACGAGCGCCTGACCTCCGCTCAAGCCAACCGTCTGCTGCGCGAGACCGAGCTTTCCATCAAGCGCCGGGGCGAAGTTGTAGACCGCCTGGCCGCGGTGTTGATCCTGCAGAGCTGGATGGAGAGCCAGGCAATGAGGTAGTCCGCGGCCGAGCCGCTAAAGGCCCACACATCTTCTTTGGAGTCGCCCGTCCCCACATCCCGCAGCCGGTGTCCACAGCCTTTACCCAACTTGACAGACTCTTTACGCATCTTCACAGAGGCAAGTGGTTAGATATTGGTGCTCCATCCAGCGAAAGCCAGATCCATCAGGACCGGCGCCGCCAGATCGCCGTGCGCAGGGCAAAACTAAGGAAGTGTCGTCTCCGCTCAGAAGGGAAGGATAGGGGAATGGTGAGCCGATTTGTTCAGTGCATTGCAGGATGCTTGATTCTGACCACGATGTTCGTCGCTGTCGGCTGCTCAAGCGGCGGCCGCACCCAACTCCGGGTGCTGCAAGCCTCGCCCGACGAAACCGCCATAAACGTGCTGATCGATGGCAAGACACTAGTCGGCGATGTGGGTTATGCGACTCCGACCAATTATGCATCGGTAAGCGACGGGTCACGCCACCTTCAGGTCGAGCCCGTGGGCTCCACAACCCCGGTCATCGACGAGACGGTTACGTTCAACCGTGGCACCAATTCCACCTTGATTACCGCCAACGCCGCGGTCAGCATCACGCCCATCCTGCTGACGGACAATACCACCGCACCCTCTTCGGGCGACGTCCAGCTGCGCTTTGTAAACGCCGGCTTGGCGGCGGGGGATGTGGACATCTATGTGGTTCAGCCGGGCATCGTCCCCGGCGGGGTTCCCCCCACCATCGGCAGCCTGACGTTCGAGTCCGCATCCGGCTATCAGTCGTTGACGGCTGGAACCTATGACATCTTCGTCACCATTGCGGGCACGACCTTCGCCTACATCGACGCCGGCCCGCTCACTTTCAGCGCCGGAGAAAACCGAACCTTTGTGGTGGTGAGCGACCAACTGGGGGGATACAGCTTGGTTACCCTTTCCGACCTCAACTGAGCGAGGGCGAACAGAAGCCCCGGGAGCCTTCCGGCCCCCGGGGCGAGTGGAAGATTCAGGAGGTCTAAGCTTTTGCTGCGGCGTTGGTGACCATCCACCGCGGCCGGGGCGCGTTCTTAGGCAGAATGTCCAAGTAGATCACGGCATAGCGGAACGCCAGCACCGCTGCGGTCAGCACCGCCAGCGTGGCCGCGAATTCCGTCCATTTGGGCACGTAATATACCCCTGCACTGGCCTGCAGCCCAGTGATGGATACGTTCAGCCGGTTAGCCATGAATCCCATCACAACCAGGGAGCAGGTCCAGTACAGGGTTTGTGGATTGTTCCGCACCTTGTCACGACTCAGGAGCACGACGGGTGCGACAACGAACAACCCCATCTCGAGCCAGAAGGAAAGGGTTTCCTCCCGCCACATGAAGAGGTAGGGTGTGGCATTGTGGGTGACGAGGTCCACCGCGCGGAACAGGCCCCACAAGGCGAGCAAGGGCGCGATGACCTTGCTGACATCGCTCAAAATGCTCACATCCAGGCGCACGTTCAAGGAACGCACGCACAGGTACAAAGCCATGATGGTCACCGCCAATCCCGCCGGAATCGCTGACAGGTAGAACTCGGTGGTCAGATACGGGCTGTACCACAGGGGATACAACTTGCCTTTGGCAATCAAGTAGAGCCCGCCCAGGAATGACTGGTGCATCGAGGAGAGCAGGGTGCCGGCCATCACCAGGCCAATCAGAATCTCGTGATGCCACTTCAGATAGAAGGTACGGAGGCGCACCAACGGGATCTTTTCCACCAGAGCCGGCGAGAACTCCAGTGCCAGCACGGTGCTGTACAGCATCACGCACCACGAGACTTCAAACAGGACTGAGCTGCGGTTCCACATCACGATGGGATGCCAGATCCTCCACGGCAATCCCAGTTCGTACATCATGCCCGCGATGACCGTCGAGTAGCCGAGAAAGGAGATGAGCACAGAGGCCCGCAGCACCGGCCGGTAGCGCTCAAAGCCCAGCAGGTACACAGCCGCAGCGATAGCGAATCCGCCGGCGGAGAGTCCGACTCCGCACAACGTCCCCAATCCGACCCACAGCCCCCAGGGCTGGGGATCGGTGAGGTGCGTGGACTGGGCAAAGCCGAGCGCAAAGCGCGCGTAGGTGGCGTAAAGACCCGCCGCGAAAATCACGCCCACAATCACGCGCCACAGAGTGATTCTTGGAAACCGGGTCGTTGTCATGGCTCAACTCCTTTCCTTGTCGATCGGCCGCGCCGGCACGGCCGCCGATTTCTCCCGCGCCGCCGCCATTGCGACCTCCGCGCGGCGTTGTGTGATCCAGTACAAGCCCGAAAGCAGCGCCCCACCCACCAGGATCACCGTAGGCGTATCTCCCAGCGCGTTGGCGGTTAACGTGGGCAGTGGCTGTCCTGGCGCCGCTACAAACCCCAGCTTCTCGAACGGCACATCGGAGAGGAAAAACACGGATGTCCCTCCCGCCTCCTCGCTGCCGTAGATGTGCTTCACGTACTTGGAGTCTTTCAGGATCCGCCGTTCCGCTTCCTCTAGAATCTCGTCGCGGTTGCCCACAATGGAAGCACCGGTCGGGCAGGCCTCAACGCAGGCGGGCTGCTGCCCCCTGGCCTGGCGCTCCGCGCACATGTCGCACTTCTTCACATAGGGCACCAGCTTCGACCACTCGTAGCGCGGCACGCTGAACGGGCAGGCCACCAGGCAGTAGCGGCAGCCGATGCACTTCGAGGCGTCGTAGGTAACCGGCCCGGCAGCCGTCTTCTTCAGCGCCCCCACCAGGCAGGCCGAAGCGCATGCCGGGTCCTGGCAGTGCATGCACATGCGGCGCACGAACTTGTCACCGCGCTCCTCGATCACCGTCAGCGCCGTGACCGAGAGCTTGGACTCCGCCTCCATCGGGAACCCGTGAATCTCCTTGCAGGCCTGCTCGCAACTGCGGCAGCCGATGCACTTCGTGATGTCCACCAGGATGGCTTTCGTGGTTTCCATGGTCTTCTCCTCTCCTCTGCCGCACTACCGGGCTACGACAGGAAGAATTCCTTCACCAGCTTCTGCCGCAACTCGGGAGTAACCCGCGCCAGCAGCCCGCGGATGGGCAACCCACCGTCCTGCGCCAGCGCCGGCGAAACCTGCGCCAGCATGCCGTTCAGCCGGGTCACATTGTTCTGCATCCACGGCGCCACCATCGGGCCCTGCACCAGGTTCTTCTGGTTGACCGCGAGGTCGGGCGACTTCACCATGGCAATCCAACCGTCCTTGTAGGGATCACGCGTGATCAGGCTGGGATCCTGCAGGGCATCGTGGTTGATCGCCATGACCACACCCTCAACCGGCGAAAGCAGCTCGATCGCTGCCCCCCCGCCGTGCACCGTCATCAGCTTCTGTCCCTGGCGCACCCAGCGGTTTGGTCCGATCACTTCGATGTGGTCAATCTTTCCCATAAGGTTGGTGGCGAAGCTGTCCAACCCTACCCGCGCCGTCTCCGGCGCCTCCCTCGAGACCCAGGTGTGTCCGGGATGGAAGCAATAATCCTGTGGAATGGCAAAGCCGTACTCACGCTCCATGCGCGGGGCGGGTGGACCAGCCCGCAACTCCGGCCTGACCGCCGGCTGCACCTTCATGCTGCGAAAGTAGCTGATGCTCATGATCAACAGGAACATCAGGAGGACAAATAGGATCGACATGAAACCTCCTCGCAGCTGCGACCACGCTTCTGTCGCACCCGCTTCCGACCGTGTTAAGTGCACGCGGAGGTCAAAACCGAGGGGACAGCAATTCTGTTGCTGGCAAAGGACTTAGAAGAATGGGATAGCACGAAGGGCCGTAGCCGACCCTTGCATTCTGCAGGTAACCGCTGCGTTTTGCAGGAGTCAGAATGGGTGTCTGGGGGGCGGCTCCTTAACGCTGGTGTCGCCGTTCATGGCGCCGTTGAAGTGACCTGCAGGTTCAGACGGGCATTCGCGGATGGCCACCTATACGCCCAGAGTCAGCGTTTTGAAATGGTACTGGCCATCGCGAACTGGATGGGCAGTTGCACGCTCCAGACGGCTGCACTTGATTCCTTGCCAAGCCAAGCTTACGACCCAAAGCATGTAAGTAAAAAATGCGAACCGCGGGGGCCAGCCGATATTCACCCCGGGACCGTAAGCCTGCGGCCCCATGGGAAACACGAAGATGGCACTATACAGCACAAAACCGCCGAAGCCGAACAGCGGCAGCCCGGCGGTCCAGAGCAATACTCGGCGCGACCTTGCCCAAGTCTCGCCTTTGCGAGCGAGGCCCAGGTTGATAAGCAGCGCCGCAAATGGAAGCAGCACCAGCTGACTGGTTCCAAATATGACGTGAAGGGTGCCTCTGGTCGACAAGGGAAAACGAAGGGGCATGGGATCTGTCGTGAAGATGCCCACACCGAAAGCGCCAATCACGCAGATCAGGAGTATGCCCAGACCGACACGACCCAGAATGCCAGGCAGCTGCGATTTCAGCATCACGAATAACGCGGCATAGCTCAGCGCCGAAATGAGGAACGCCCCGGACATGATCCAACCGTAAGGCCCGATCGCCCATTCGCTGATGGTGTGCCAGGACAGAACGAGGTCCCGTCTGAGAAAAATCAGAGCGATGAGCAGGATTTGATAGGAAACGATCGTGGCTATCGCCAGCCGCGCTGCTCTGGTGGAAATCACCTCTGATGTGTTTCGTAGGGTTATGCTCGTCATGGGCTACTCTCCTTCGGTGTGAATGCCAGTTCAGGTTCTACCTGCGGTCAAAGTCGGACCGCCGGCGCCTAGTTTCCGCCTGTCTGCTTGTGGCGCACCCGAATTGCATGCCAGGCAGCAAGCAGAACCCACGTACAGTTGGACAACACGATTAGGCGGTCCGCCCACCCATCCAGAGCAAGCACTCCAGGCGGCAGCGATTTTGGCGCATGTTGAGGCAGATGGCCTCCATTGATCCGTGCCATTTGCATTGTCATGATCGCCAGGGTCGCCATGAGCAGGACGACACTGATCCAGCTTAGGTTCGCGATCGAGAGGAGAGCTCTCCGTGCTGAGCTCCAGGTTTCGTTGCGACCCAGGGCAACACTCAGCAGCAAGGCTGCGATGGGGAAGCCGATGACCCCAAGCAGACCGGCGATCCCATGCCCTATTTCGTGCCTGATGTCAAAAACGGATGCCATCGCCTCGCCAATGCCAGCGATGATCAGAAACCACAAGCCGACCTTTCCTGCAGTGGTGCGAACCTCGGACCAGATTGCAACTACCAATGCCCACGAGCTGACGCCCCAGGATAGAAACATCAGCGAGAGCACCCAAGCATAGTGTCCGAATGCATATTCGCTGACTACGCGCCAGGAGGGCGAGAATTCGGGGCTCAATACGTGCAGGGCAGCCAGAAACAGAATTGTCCCCATGGTCATAAGAATGGCCAGCCAGGCTGCCCACTCAGAAACCTGTGACGGATTCGTCCTGCCGAGAAGTGGTGTTGTCGCCGCTTTGCTCATTCGGCTCTCCAGAGCAGTTGCTCTTCAAGAAAGGACTTCGCCTGATACCAAGCAGCCTAGATCATCCCCTCCAGTCGCACGTAGCTCGCTTCCATTCCACGCTCCATGTTGGTCGCAAGCATGGCCGCGCGGGTCTGAGCGTCAGGAAGAGTCATCCGCATTGTCATCAATGTGCCTGAGCCATCGGGATCGAACCGCGTTTCGACGCGGTTGTCGGGCGTGCGTTCCGGCAAGAACATCCGCTCCACGTGAACGATTCTGCTATAAGGGACGAGTTCCAGATACTCTCCCGTCAGGTAAAATCCTTCACCTTTCCCCCTCGTCCACTCGTAACGGATTCTGCCGCCAGGCTTCGCCTCACTGATGCAGACGGGCATTGTCCAGCCTTCTGGGCCGAGCAACCACTTCTGAATCAGGTTTGGGTCCGTATGCGCGCGGTACACGGCTTCGGGAGGAGCAGCGAAGCGCCTGGTCACAACGACGTGTGTGTCGCCTTCGGTCTTCAGGGTCATTTTGCTCATTGGGGTCTTCCTTTCTTGTGCCGTTCCATCGAGGCCAAGACATTGTCGAGCCGGTCGTAGTTCTCCTCCAGTGCGTTTCGCAGCATCGCAAGCCACCGATCCATTGCCTCGATACCAGCCTTCGCCAGCCTGCGAGGACGCCTGGTCCCCTCTACCCGGCGAACAATGAGTCCCGCATCTTCGAGCACTTTCAAGTGTTGCGAGATTGCGGGTTAGCAGCCGGTCGTGTCCTGCGGCCTGAGCACGTAGCGGTCGCGTCCCAGCGCGACGACATAGTCTTCCTTCAGATCGCGCGGCAGGGGGGAAAGGAAGGGAGCGGCATAACCCCCGTCCACCAGGTACTCGCGCCCATCCACGTTCACCATGATCACCATGTGAACGTCGGGATTGCTCATGTCCGCCCCGCACAGTCTTGCCCTATAGCCCAGGCTCGCCAGCAGCGTGTAGAGGTGAAAGTTGTTGGAATAGCAGGTCCCGCCGAAGTGGTATCGCTCGATTCCCTCCAGAAACAGTTCGATACCGGGCAGGCCGGCCAGGCCGAGGTGCTTTCGACGGTAAAGCTTGGAAACATTCTCAAAGGGCACGCGCATGACGTGGGCCGAAACCAGTTCGGCCAGGGCCGGCACGCAGGGCTCCCGCTTCGCGACGCCCAAGGCGCGTAAGTATCGGTCGATTAGAACGTCGGTCAACATAAGGACCGTTCTCTGGGAACAATACTTTAACGGCAAGAGAACGCTCATGTTAAGCGGCTGCGCCGACCCAGGTCGTGCTAAGCCCCACGACGGTGGCGCGCCGCCGCTTTTCCCCTGCCTCACGGCCCTGCTATCCTGCAGCGGCGATGCCGCTGATCTCCCCTGCCGCTCTCTCGGACGCTCGCCTCGCTGCCGCCTACCTTATCTTTATCGCCAGCTATCTGGTGTTCGCGCTGGGAAAATTTCCCGGGCTGAAGATTGACCGCCCAGGCGCCGCCATTATCGGCGCAGTCGCCATGGTCGCGGCACGGATCGTCCAGCCGCGCGAAGCTTTGCGCTTCATCGATTTCTCCACCCTGGTGCTGCTGTTCTCCATGATGCTGATCGTGGGCAACCTGCACCTGGTGGGATTTTTCGAGTGGAATGCGGAAGTGGTGCTGCGCCGGTTGAAGCCCGCTTACCTGCTGCCTGCCGTGATCTTCACTTGCGGATTCCTCTCTGCGTTTTTTGTGAACGACATCGTCTGCCTGGTGATGGTGCCCTTTGTGCTGGAGATCACGCGCCGCATGCGCCTGCAGCCATTGCCCTATCTGCTGGCGGTGGCCACCGCGTCCAATATCGGCAGCGTCGCCACCATCACCGGGAACCCTCAGAACATGCTGATCGGGTCGTTTTCGGGAATTCGCTATCGCGAGTTCTTGTGGCACCTGGGCCCGATTGCGTTCATAGGACTGTTTCTCGACTGGGCGGTGTTGCACTGGATTCACCTGCGCCACGTCGTGCATCTGCCGACCGAGGACACGACAATTCCCTTGCCGGCTCTGGACCTTTCGCGGCTGACCAAGCCGGCCATTGTCGTGACCGCGGTGGTGATCGGATTCTTCCTGGGCGTCCCGCCGGCCATGATGGCCGCTCTGGGCGCGGCGATGCTGCTGATCACGCGCACGCTCGAGCCGCAGAAGCTCTACAAGGAAGTGGACTGGGGATTGCTGGTATTTTTCGTCGGGCTATTTCTGATCGTGGGTGGAGCGGAGAATGCCGGGATCGTACAGGCCCTGCTCGACTTCGCCCAACGCTGGAATTTGCAGCGGCTTGGCGTATTCACGGTCGCCGTGGGTCTGCTCAGCAACCTGGTGAGCAACGTGCCGGCGGTCATGTTGCTGAAATCGCTGGTTCCCGGTTTCGCCGATCCACGCACCGCCTGGCTGGCGCTGGCCATGGCCTCCACACTCGCAGGAAATCTCACGATCACCGGGAGCGTGGCCAACATCATTGTGGTGGAGACGGCCAAGCCCGAGGTGGAAATCAGCTTTCGCGATTATCTCCGGGCGGGCGTGCCTATCACTGTGGCAACCTTACTGGTGGGGTGGCTCTGGCTGGCCACCGTGAAGTAGTCGCACCTCCTGCCGTCATACCGCCCTGAACTGGCCCCTCCCGCATTTGACCATTTCGAAGTGATGCGTTATACATGTAACGTTATTGTAATGGATGTAACCGATATAAAGAATCGCTCTCCATGGTTGTTGCTGGTCTTCAGCCTGCCATCGTCGCGCGCCAGCCAGCGGGTGGAGGTCTGGCGCAAGCTGCAGCGCTGCGGCGCCCTGGCCCTGCGTTCCTCGGGATATGTCCTGCCCAACCTGCCTGCCAGCCAGGAAAAACTGGAATGGCTCGCCGCCGCGATTCGCAACTACAAAGGCCAGGCCTCCGTAGTGCAGGTGCAGGCCTTCGACGATCTTCCCGACAAGCGCCTGCGGCAGCTCTTCCTCGATGCCCGCTCCCGCGATTACGAGAATCTGCTGCGCGAGTTGAAGAAGGTCCTCGCCCTGCCTCACGCCCGGCGTCCCGCCAAGCGGCTGGCCCGCCTGCGCCGCCAGTTCCAGGAGATTACGGTGATTGATTTCTTTGAGAATCCACTGCGGAGCCGGGTCGAGACCCTGCTGGCACGGGCAGATGAAGCCGAATCGCCAAGGGTGTCCGCCAAATCGAAGGCTTCCCAATATGCAGGGCGTGTCTGGGTGACGCGTCCTCGCCCGGGAATTGACCGCGTTTCTTCCGCCTGGCTGATCCGCCGGTTCATCGATCCCAAGGCCCGTTTTGTCTTCAGCGATGACCCCGGCGCCCAGCCCAACGCGGTCCCGTTTGACATGTTTGTTCCCGAAGGCTTCGGACATCGCGGCGACGACTGCACCTTCGAGACCCTGTGCAAGGAATTCGCCATTCGTGACCCCAAAGCCAGGCGTATCGCGCAAATCATCCACGACGCGGACTTGGGAGACGAGAAATTCGGCCGCATCGAAGGACGCGGCCTCGATCAGGTGCTGATTGGCTGGGCGCAGCAGGATGTACCCGACGATGAACTGCTCCGCCGTGGCATGGAATTGATTGACGGACTGTATTACGGACTGGGACCAGACATCACTGACGCTCGATGGTTGACGGTCGAATGAGACCGCAATCGAGGCCGGGCTTCCGCGGACAGCGCATCGCATGAGACGTCTCTTGCTAATCAGTAATTCAACTCTTTATGGCAGCGAATACCTTGACCACGCCGCCGACCAGATCCGGGACTTCCTCGGTGCCGCTACGAGAATCGCCTTCGTCCCCTTCGCGCTTCACGACCGGAACCGGTACGCCAGCCAGGCGCGAGAGCGGTTTCGCGCGTTCGGATGCACCTTGGTTTCCTTGCATGATGTCTCTAATCCGCGCCGCGCGCTGGCCGATGCCAACGTCGTCTTCATTGGCGGAGGGAACACCTTCCGCTTGCTGAAGTGGCTGTATGACTGGGACCTTCTCGACGCGATTCGTGAACGAGTGAACGGGGGCATGCCCTACATCGGCTCCAGTGCTGGCTCGATCGTCGCCTGTCCCACCCTGAAGACGACCAAAGACATGCCGATCGTGCAACCGCCGTCGTTCGAGGCGCTGGGCCTGGTGAGTTTTCAGATCAGCCCGCATTACCTCGATCCGGATCCTGCTTCTACTCACATGGGCGAGACGCAGGAGGAGCGCATCCTGCAGTTTCTCGAGGAGAACGAATCGCCAGTGGCTGGGTTGCGCGAAGGCGCGATGCTGTGCGTAGAAAATGACGCGGTCACATTAAGAGGATCGGCCGGAGCTCGCATCTTCCGCCGGGGAGAACCGCCGGCGGAAATGTCTCCGGGGACGGATTTGACTGGCCTACTGCACTATCCGGTGGGAGCGGAAGCGTGATGTCAGCTGGAACGCTGCTGCTGCGGCAAGGCGAGATTGCCAGCCTTCTATCCATGGAAGACTGCATTGTGGCCGTCGAAGAGGCATTCCGCTTGTATGGCGAAGGCAAAGCCACTCCCCCCGGAGTGCTCGGCATACACGTCGAGGGCGGCGGATTTCACATCAAAGCAGGCGTGCTTACACTGCAGCAGAATTACTTTGCAGCCAAGGTCAACGCGAATTTCCCTGAGAACCGCAAGCGCTTCGGGCTACCCACCATCCAGGGAGCCATCGTGCTGTGCGATGCCGTTAATGGACGTCTGCTCGCCCTGATGGACTCGATGGAAATCACCGCACGCCGAACCGGCGCCGCCACAGCAGTGGCGGCGAAATACCTGGCAAGGGGCGATTCGCGGGCCGTCACGATCTGTGGCTGCGGGAACCAGGGACGATACCAGTTGCGTGCTCTGGCGCAGGTTCTCCCTCTGAAAAAGGCATACGTCTACGACGTCAGGCCAGAGCAGGCCCGGCAGTTTGCTGCCGAAGTGTCTTCAGAGTTGGGCATTGAAGTGGCGGCTGTGACCGGTCTCGGCCCCGCCGTTCGGCAGAGTGATGTCTGCGTGACCTGCACAACCTCCTGCCAGCCTCTGCTCACGGCCGACTACGTGTCGCCGGGCACATTCATCGCAGCCGTAGGCGCCGACAATGCTGAGAAGCAGGAACTGCACCCGGCGCTGATGGCCCGCAGCAAGGTCGTGGCCGACCTGGTCGAGCAATGCGCCACGATAGGCGACCTGCATCACGCCATCGCCGCCGGCGCGATGACAAAGGCTGACGTCCACGCCGAACTTGGCGAAGTCGCCGCCAGCAGGAAAGCGGGACGGACTTCCGATCAGGAAATTGTCATCTTCGACAGCACCGGCATGGCGCTGCAGGATGTGGCTGCTGCGGCCGTCGCTTACGAGAAGGCGGTGGCCAACGGGCACGGCACCAGGCTGGATCTTGCTGCGTAGCCGACGCAGACCGCGAGGCACACATGAAATGGATCACGCGAAGCAACGTGAAGGTGGACCGGGTGGCCTGTCCCTGGCTGATTCGCCGGTGTATCGATCCCAAGGCGGAGTTCCTGTTCGTGGAAGAAAGCCAGTTGATGGCAACCGCGGAGCGGGAGCAGGCGATCCCATTTGATGCTCCGCGGCTAGCCCAGATCAGGCTGAACCACCGAGGCGAGCGCTGTACCTTCGAAGCGATCCTGGAGGACTATAGTCTGCACGACCCCGCGCTCCAGAGACTGGGCCTTATCATCCGCGCCGCCGATGTCAAAGGCCAACAGCAGGCGGCTCCTGAGGGAGCGGGCCTGCGCGCTATTGCTGAGGGATTTCAGGCTCTGGGTTTGCCGGATGGGGAACGTTTGGCTAAACAATTCCCGCTGTACGACGCCCTTCTCGCGTATGCGCGGCAGGTCACGGCACCGAGCGAAAGCAACACGATTCAACCCTACTGAGCGTGGCTACTCAGACCAAACCTGTCTTGGCCAGCGCGCAAGTCTCGCTGCCGCGATTTGTCGCCTACTTCCTCTGGCTGGGCACGGTGGGCTTCGGCGGACCCATCGCGCTCGCCGGACACATGCAGCAGGACCTGGTGGACAACCGGGGTTGGATCACGAAAGAAGATTACGTGGAAGGCCTCGCGTTGGCACAACTGGCTCCGGGTCCGCTGGCGGCGCAACTGGCGATATATCTCGGATATGTCCGGGCGGGAATTCTGGGCGCTACGCTGGTTGGCATCGCATTCGTGCTGCCCTCCTTTCTCATGGTTCTGGCTCTCTCTGCGGCCTATGTGCGCTTTGGCGGCCTGAGCTGGATGCAGGGCATGTTCTACGGAATCGGCGCGGCGGTGATCGGAATCATCGCGCGCTCCGCTTTCAAGCTTACCCGGCTCACTTTAGGCAAAGACAAACTCCTCTGGGCGATTTTTCTGGCGCTTGCGGTCTCCACCGCGTGGACCTCGCAGGAGATCATTTGGCTGTTTCTTGCGGGCGGCGTGGTCGCCGTGATCGTGAAGGCGTGGCCAGCCGGGGCCCGGGCGCCGGGCGCAGCGAACCTGCTGTGGGCGGGAATTGCCCTGCCGCTGAATGGCACGCTGTGGCAAATCTTCGGATACTTCGCCCAAGCCGGGCTGTTTGTCTTTGGCAGTGGGCTGGCCATTGTTCCGTTTCTTTACGGCGGGGTGGTGCAAGGCCACCACTGGCTCACCGACCGCCAGTTTGTGGACGCCGTGGCTGTGGCCATGATCACGCCTGGTCCCGTGGTGATCACCGTGGCCTTCATCGGATATCTCGTGGCCGGCGTCGCCGGCGGGACGGCTGCCGCGCTGGGAGTGTTTCTTCCCGTTTATCTGGTGGTCATCGTTCTGGCGCCGTCCTACAAACGATGGGCCCGAAATCCCCAACTGAATGCCTTCGTGCGCGGGGTCACTGCCGCGGCCACCGGCGCCATCGCCGGCGCCGTCATTGTGCTGGCGCGGCGTTCGATTTACGATCTTCCGACCGTGCTGATTGCTGGTCTGAGCCTGGCGGTGCTGCTGAAATGGAGGGTGCCGGAGCCTGTGATCATCCTGATCGCGGCCACCGTCGGCCTCGCGCTCAGACACGGCTAAGAAAGAAGGAGGCACTCCCGGGCTCAGACCAACGTTGTGACGAGACGAAGTATTTGCCGGCAAAGCGAGAACTAAGAGCGGCTGAGTCCAGGATTCTGATGTTTCTCCATGACCTTTGGTGCACGACCCGGGTGGTTGTTTGTCGTTGACAGACGACAATTCCTGCGCCAAACTCCGACCATCACAAGCTTAATCTGGTAAAAGCGCGCTGTTGGGATTTCTGCATGAATCGCCATCCCATCTTGAGCTGGAGTTCCTCCCCGCTGGCGGCGGACTCCGCTTCCGGCAACCCGCCCGGCGAGCCGGTTGCTCAGCCGCCAGGGGGACGCGAACCCCTGCGCTTTCCCGGCGACGATGGCGGAAAGTCGCTGAGCGAAATGGCGCAACGTGACTTGTGGGCTGCGCTGCGGTTGCTGGCGGAACGGGCGCAATACATCACCGGCGCATCGGGCGCGGCCATCGCCTTGCGGGAAGGCGCGCACATGATTTGCCGCGCTACGGCCGGCCCGTCCGCGCCGGAACTGGGTGCGCGCCTGCAGGTGAACTCAGGACTTTCCGGTGAGAGCGTGCTGACTCAGAAGATCCTGCGTTGTGACGACGCTGCAACCGATGCCCGCGTAAATCGCGAGAGTTGCCGCGCTCTCGGCATCGCTTCGGTAGTCGTCATGCCGCTGATCAGCGAGCGCGAGGTGAATGGGGTCTTCGAGCTGTTCTCCGGCAGGACCTACGCCTTCGACGAGCGCGACCTTACCGCGCTGCAGCGTATAGCGGAGATGATCCAGACCGCCGTCGAACACGCGGAAGCCGTGAAGCAGGGAGAGAAACAGATCGCCGGCGAACAGGAAGAGGACATCCTCCTTGTGGACGATGCAGGCAACAAGCCCCAGACCGGTCCCGAGGCAGAGCCTTCCGGCCGGGAGCAAAGCGCAGCCCTTCCCAACGCAACGCCCCAACCCGGCCCGCAGTCGCCTGCTTCGGAACGCATCGTTCGGCCCGAGGCGGACTCTACCCCCGTCGTCCTCCAGGGCGAACCGGGCAGCATTCACAAGTGCGCGGCCTGCGGATTTCCGGTTTCGCAGGAGCGCACCCTGTGTCTGGATTGTGAGGCAGCCCAGAGTCCTGCCGAGAAAGTTGTGCTAAGCCGGGCCGGCGAAGCCCCGGGGTTCCTCTCGGAGTACAGCTCTGCGGAAAACCAACGTGGCTGGTTTATGTCGGGAAAGTATTGGATTGGAGCGCTGCTGCTGGTGGGCAGCGTTGTCGCGGCGCTGCACTGGCTGCGCTGAGACATCTCTCCTACTGGGGCGCCGTGCCTTTCACGACCATAGAAAAGGGCAGATCCTCGCCCGAGGCGAGCTTGAAACTTGCCGAGAAGAGCCAGTGTTCTTCGTCGTTTTTGGACACCGCCGCTGTGCCACCTGTCGCCTGCACCAGGCTCAGCGGCGCTGGGTGCTGTGTGCCGGTTGCCTTCCGGCTTAGGCTCACCAACTGCTCAAACTTCATCACTGCGTTCGGATCTGGATCAGAATCGGCTGGAACCAGCAGCAGGAAGTCGCGATTGGGAGCGACTCCCAGATGGTTGCCATCGTTGGGCATGAGTTCGTAGCGCATGGTATAGGCGCCCGCCTTCACCGGCTCGCCGCGGTAATCAGTTGTGGCTTGCAGGAAGGAGATCACCCCGACCAGGGTGGATTCGGCCAGCTGTGGATAAAGCACGCTGGACTCTGTATTCTTCACTGGTCCGGGGATGCTCTTGCGCAACCAGATGTCGCAAGCCGTGCTGCCGTCGTCGAGCAGGACGCGATAGCCCTTGGGGTTGAGCACGTTGCGGACCGCCTGCGGAACACTGGAATCGGACGGCAACTCAACCGGCTCCACTCTGCCGGCTTGCGCCGCGCAGAGGCCCGGCAAGACAACCAGTAAAACCGTGAAGTGGGCGAAAGCTCTCTTCTCATCTCCGAGCATGAAAACGCAATCAATCCTCAGCGGGCGAACGTGCCCACAAATGCGCTGCGCTTGCCGTGCGACTCCCAGTCCACGCCCAGGCCAGGGCCGTGATACGCGTCGGTCAGTGCTACGGCCGGCATGGAGTGGGCCAACTCGGTCAACGGCGGATAAAAGGTCACTTCGTTGCCGCAGAGGTGGTCTTTGTCGTTGATGCCGCGAGTCTGCACCGTGGCAAACTGGCCGGCGCGCAGCCATGCCGCTCCGTGTTGCTCGTGGTTGACCACCAGTTCCATCGGCGCGGAAATGATCTGCTGCACGTCACGCAGGAGTTCGCCTCCCATGCGTTGCGCAAAGGCGACCAGAGCGGCGCGCTGCTGGGGATTCGCCTGCTCATCTACCAGAAGGACCGCGCGGGCGGGATAGGGATTTTCATAGGGATCGCCCAGGGTGCCGTTGGCGCGAACCGCCGCCGCCACGGTCAGGCCCTCGAGGGGCACGCCATTCCAGCTTCCACTCTGCACGTGCCAGGCCAGGAGAGCTTCATTGCCCACCAGGTTGACTTCGCCGTTGGCGAAACATTGTCCGGTGTAGACATCGGCGCTGCGCGTTTCCACGTAGTCGCCACGAATCTGCTGCGCGACAAGGGAACCAGTCAATGCCAGAACAACCGCGGCAATCAACACCCACATGCGACCATGCATACTGCACCTCACCCCGAAAAGTCTGCTTCTATTGTCCTCCAACCGGCGACTGGAGGGAAGAGCCGGGGTCGTGGGTTACACTTTTCTCTTGAGACGTTCCATGAGTTGCGCCAGCCGTGGTTGGGCAACCCGGGTCCTTTGCCTCGCCGCCGGTGTGCTGATCAGCGCCACGCTGATGCGCTCTGCGGAGACCCCCGCCACCACGTATCGCGACCCGGCAAACCGCTTTGTGATAGCTGTGCCCGCTGGCTGGAAGATACGCCCGCTCGGCGACAGTGTGCAGATTGTGCGCGGAGATTGCTACGCCAGCGTTCTGCTGTTCGATCACAATGCCGATCCGGATGCCCTGATCGAGCAACTCGGCCAGAACATGGGGAAGAAGTGGAAACACTTCGAGCGCGTTGGCCGCGGAGAATCAACCCTGGCAGGTTTGCGGGCGAGCACACTTTCTTTTTCCGGGGAGAACGCCCAGGGTTTGGAGGCTGTCCTCACATTGACCGGGGTGAGTGTCAATGACACTGCCTATGTGCTGGTCACTGGCGCTCCCAAGAGCGAGTTACCCAAAGTACAGGCTACGCTGGCGCAGATCGAGCACAGTTTCGGCCTGCTGGCCACGCCCAGGCCAACCGACGAGCCCAAGCCAACTCTTGGCCTCGAGGTCGCCGATCTGGCGGCTGAGGACGCCTCCAACTATGGACTCAACAACCCGTCGGGCGCTCTGGTAGTGAGCCTTGCCCAGGACGGTCCTGCGCAGCAGGCCGGGGTGGAGTTGCATGACCTAATCGTCAGCGCTGGCGGGCAAGACATTGACAGCCCGGCGATGTTGCACCAGGTGATCAGCGCGCATAAACCCGGCGAGGTACTCGAACTCGAAATCCTGCGGCTTGCGGAGAATCTCAAGCTGCAATCGCTATCGTTGAAAGCTAAGCTCGCCGCAACTTCGAGGACAGAGTGAGCGCGCTGGCTCGATCAACGCGGCGTTGACTTGCTTGTCCGCGCAGCCTACCATCGAGCCATCCCCAGGAGCAAAGCCTCCAATGGTTGGCGAAACCATCTCCCATTACCGCATCCTGCATCAGCTCGGCGGTGGCGGAATGGGAGTGGTGTACGCGGCGGAGGACTTGAACCTCGGGCGGCACGTCGCCCTGAAATTCCTTCCGGAAGAACTGGAGAAGAACCCCAGCGCGCTCGAACGTTTTCAGCGCGAGGCCCGCGCCGCGTCGGCCCTGAACCATCCCAACATCTGCACCATCTACGAAATCGCGCAGACCGACGGCCGGCACTTCATCGCCATGGAGCTGCTGGAAGGCCAGACTTTGAAGCAGTCCATCGGCCACCACGCCATGGAGATGGACCGGCTGCTGGATCTGTCCATTCAGATTGCGGACGCTCTGGAAGCTGCGCACGCCAAAGGCATCATTCACCGCGATGTCAAACCAGCCAATATTTTTGTCACCAGCCGCGGCCAGGCCAAGGTGCTTGACTTTGGCCTGGCCAAGCAGTCGCTCTCGTCCGAAGCGGTGCTGGGCGGGGTGACCCTGGGGTCAGCGGTGACAGTGGACCAGGATTTCCTCACCAGTCCCGGTTCTACGGTTGGCACGGTGGCATACATGTCACCGGAGCAGGCCCGAGGCAAGGACCTGGACGCGCGCACCGACCTGTTTTCCTTCGGCGCTGTGCTTTACGAGATGGCGACCGGGTCCATCCCTTTTCGCGGCGATACCTCCGCGGTCATCTTCGAAGCGATCCTGAATCGTCCGCCAGTGCCGCCGGTGCGCCTGAATCCGGACGTTCCCCAGCAACTGGAGGACATCATTGCCAAGCTGCTGGAGAAAGACCGGGACCTGCGCTACCAGAGTGCCGCCGAGGTTCGTGCCGACCTCAAGCGCCTGAAGCGCGATACCGAGTCGGGAACCATCGCAGCGGTAACCAGTTCGTCGCGCAACCTGCGCGCGCCTTCCGGCATTTCGCGTCAGAAGGGTTCGCACACCCTGCGCTATCTGGCGATTGCCGCGGTCGCAGCCCTGCTGATTGCCGCACTGGCGGTCATATTCTTTGTCAAGCGCGGGCGCGCCCTGACCGAGAAAGACGCCATCCTGCTCACCGACTTTGTCAACACCACGGCGGATCCCGTCTTCGACGGCACACTCAAGAAAGCCGTGGCCGTTGACTTGGAGCAATCCCCCTATCTCAACGTCTTCCCCGAGCAGAAGGTGCGGCAGACACTGAAGTTCATGGGCCGCTCCCCGGAGGAACGCGTCACCAGTGAAGTCGGCCGCGAGATCTGCCAACGCGATGGCATCAAGGCCATGTTGAACGGTTCCATCTCGAATCTGGGAAATCAGTACGTGATCACGCTGGAAGCAGTGAATGCGACAAACGGAGAGTCCCTGGCGCGCGAGGATGTTCAAGCCAACAGCAAAGAAGACGTACTGACGGCGCTGCACAAGGCCGGCTCCAGCCTGCGGCGGGAGCTGGGGGAATCGCTGGCGTCGGTGCAGAAGTATGACAAGCCGCTGGCGGAGGCGACCACCTCATCGCTGGAAGCGCTGAAGGCGTTGTCGCTGGGCGACGCCAAGCACCAGGTGGGGGATGATCTGGGGGCGCTGCCCTTCTACCAGCACGCCATAGAACTGGATCCGAATTTCGCCATGGCCTATGCCCGCCTGGGAACGGTCTATTTCAATCTCGGCCAGGAGCAGGCCGCGGAGCAGAACCGGCAGAAGGCTTTTGAGTTGCGCGACCGCGCCAGCGAGCACGAGAAGCTGTACATCATGTCGCATTACTACGCGGACTCGGGACAGTTGGAGAAGGGGATCACGGCGCTGGAGCTTTACAAGCAGACATATCCGCGGGACATGACTCCCTACGTCAATGTGTCGGTCATCTATATGGAACTGGGGCAGTTCGAGAATGCCCTGGGCAATGCCCGCCAGGCGGTGCAGTTGGATCCTGACACAGTCATGGGGTACGGCGCAGTGGCCAACGCCTATGCTGGTCTGGGCCGGCTGGAGGAGGCCAAGTCCACGATCAATCAGGCCGTCCAGCGCAAGCTGGGGGGCGGCAGCCTGCACGCCTACCTCGCTGCCATCGCCTGGGCGCAGAACGACCCTGTCACCTTCGAACGGGAGCTGCAGCTGGCCAACACCGGACCCGATGGCGAGATGAATGTCACCGGCGTACGCCAGGCCGTCGCTGCCTGCCGAGGCCAGCTGCAGGTCGCCCGCGAGCTGGGAAAGAAGTTCAGAGACGCGGCCCAGCGATTGAATCTTAAGGATAGAGTGGCAGGTAACTACAACCAGGAAGGAGTAGTGGAAGCCATCGTGGGAGAAAAGCAACGCGGCTTGGATGATGCCCACCAGGCGCTCAAGCTTTCCAGCTCACCGGGTATTGTGCTCAACGCGGCCTCCGTCATGGCGTACCTTGGCGAAGACAGGCAGGCCCTGGAACTGACGCAAGAAGTTTCCAGCCGCCGGCCCTACGACACCATGGTCCAGTTCGTGGCCGTGCCGCTGGTGCGCGCCGGCGCTGACCTGCATCGCGGCGATGCCGCCAAGGTCATTGACGAACTCGACGGCGCCATGGTATACGCCCGCACCAACACCGGCGTTCTCTACGTGCGCGGCCTGGCTTATCTGAAATTAGGAAAGAGTGCCGAAGCGGCTCAGGCATTCCAGAGAGTCCTTGATCTTCGCACCTATGCCCTGCTTGACCCGGTCATCCCCGCCGCCCACGTCGGCCTGGCCCGGGCTTATGCTCTGCAAGGCGATAAGGCGCGGAGCCGCACGGCTTATCAGGACTTTTTCGCCCTCTGGAAGGATGCTGACCCTGACCTTCCGCTGCTGCGCGAAGCCAGGGCGGAGTATGCCAAAATCCAGTCTGCTAACTAGGTCGGGTCTCGTAGATACCTCTCCCGATAGCAACCCTCAGTGGCTAACGCGTCGGGGTCTCACTGTTTCGAACGACACGGCTTAGCTGATTCCGGGAACCAGGAAAGAAAGCACTGCTTCTCCACATAAAACCTACTGGAGAAAGATCACCAGCAGCCGACCGTCGGAATGATAGCCACCGCCCGTGGCGTTTCTGGCTTCCTGCACCGGGTTTGGAGGCAGGTAGTAGGACAGGCCCTTGACCTTGCCCGCCTTCTGCAAGCTGGCGCCGATATTGTCACGCTCGCCATCCACCGCGGGATCGATCTTATGGGTTACTTTGCCGTTGCGCTGATCTTTTTCAAAACCGACGTCATGGGTCCCGGCGCCGACCCACACTGTCTGTCCATCCCACGTAAACGGCGCCTTCCACAAACGGAAATGATGGCGGCTGGCGACTACCGAGTAGGCTTCAGCCTGCTCGTAGCCAAAATCCTGCGGTCGCCCAAACAGGTACAGCGTGCTCATTGGCATCGCCAGGTAATCTTTCTTCCCGTAGGTTTGAACGATGGCATTCAGCACCGCTTGCTTGTCATCGCGGTCGGCAATGTGCCACTCGGCAGCCGAGAGCGCGGTCTGCACCTGCTGCTCCGACCCCACAATTACGAAGTTCACCATGTCGCCGGCATTATTGAAGTGATCGTGAACTCGCCGGGGCAGGCTATCGAGCTCTTTGGTCAGGGCCGAATCCAGCCCCGCATCCGAAACCTTGAGCGCTGGAACGGCGGTGGCGTCGCCCGCGATCACAGCGTTACCCGGAGCAGCGGATGAACTGGGCTGCGTTGCGCTGTTCTTGCCAAACTGCCCGGCAAGCCACACTCGCGCCGCTGCCTCCAGCCTGGACTTGACATCCTGCGGTGTAGCCTGATTCGTCTCTGCTTTCGTCGCAGGCGTTTGTGCCTTTGACGGGGTCACGGCCGTTGCAGCCTCAGTCGCAGCCCCGCTCTCGGCCCCTGCAGAGACGAGATGCACGGTGACCGAGAAACTGCCCGCGCAGGGCGGCGTCGCTGGCCCATTCACGCCGAAGTAAAGATGGCCGGGTGTGTTCATTCTCATCTGCTTGCCAGTCCCCACTGCCAAAGGGCTTCCTTCAGGTTGGAACCGCGCGATCAGCGCGCCGGGTGGCGCGCTCGGAACCGGAAGATTGCTGCTGGGGGCAGAAGCACTTGTACCCTGTGGATTGCACCCTGGGGCAGAGCCACCTTTCTCCGAGATACCTCCTGCAGCAGATGAAGGTATCTTCGCGGCGATCTCCAGCACATCGCCCGGACTCAAGTCCACGCCGGTATCGGTCCACGGCTGGGTGGCTGAGATGGTGAAATGAAAGTCCTGCGACGAAACTGCAGCAGTTCCCGGGGCCGACTGGCCCGCGCCCACAGGCGCTGCCAACCCCGCAACCAACAAAGGACCCAAACAGCGGACTAGCAAGACACGGACTTCCATACTTAACCGCACTTTCCCGTGCCGTGGCATGCGCGTTCCGTCGAGGCGCAGTTACCCGGTTCCGCCAGTTCGCCGTCTGGACCAATACACGTCTGGGTGTGCATGCACCAGAACAAGCCATCGTTGGACGCCGGCACCGTGGGGTCGTGCTCGGCGAGGATGAACTGTCCCTTCCAGCGGAGCGCAGAGCAAAGGTTGGGATGATTGGTGTTGAAGCGATCGGATTCGCGGATCATGCCGCACCTCCGGCTTTGAGAATCGCGCGCTTAAGGGCCACGCGCGCGAGTTGCACCTTGTAGGCGTTCTGCGAAAGCGGCTTGGCATCTTTGAGGGCTGCGTCTGCCGCCTTCTGCGCGGTCTCGGGGTTTATGGGTTGTTCCACCAGCGCCTGCTCGGCCTCGGGTGAGGGCCAGGGTACAGGTGCAACATAGCCCATCACCACGCGGGCCGACTGCACCGTGCTACCGTCCATCTTCAGTGCGACGGCCGCAACGGCCAGCGGCCAGTCGAAGGCTTCCTTCTGGCGGATTTCGTAGTGTGCTGCGTTCACTCCGCCTGCTGCGGGAATCACAATTTCACTCAGGATCTCATTCGGTTGGAGATTGTGCTCGCGCTCGCCATCGGCCCTAGGAATGACGTAGAACTTTTCCAGCGGCAGTTCGCGCCGTCCTTTCGGCCCAGCCAGCCGCACCGTCGCGCCGTATGCTATCAGTATGGGCACGATGGTCGAGGGACTGACAAACTTCGCGGGACCATCGTTACCAAGAATCGCGTGGTAGCGGTTTTCGCCCTCCGTCACCAGGTCCTTGCCGTCCTCGCTCTTAGGCAGCAGTCCCAGGCCATTGCGGAAATACCAGCAACGCGGACGCTGGCAGAGATTCCCGCCCAAGGTCGCCAGATTGCGGACTTGCGGGCTGGCCGCCTCATTCAGAGCCTCCGCCAGCGCGGGATACCCTTTCAGTACATTGGCGTTGTCCGCCAAATCGCCCAGCGTGGTGAGGGAGCCAATGCGCAGTCCCTGCGCGCTCGAGGCCACCCCCTTCAGATCCTTGATCTCTTTAATATTGACCAGGCGCTTGGGGGCCACGACATCATCTTTCATGAGTGCGAGCAGGTCGGTACCACCGGCGAGAATTTCTGTGTGGCCCCAGCTCGAGCCCAGCAAGCTCACCGCCTGCCCTTGGGTTTCCGGGGTTGCATATTCGAAAGCTCTCATTACGCACCTGCCTTCTGGCTCAACGCCGCCAGCACACGGTCTGGGGTCAACGGGAGGAACGGCACCCGCACTCCGATGGCATTGGCGACGGCATTAGAAATGGCCGCTCCGGGGGAGATCACCGGTGGCTCACCCAGGCCGATCACGCCGCGCTCGTCGTAGCCCTTGCCGGCCATCATGTGGACCACCAGTTCCGGAATGTCGCTGAGCCCGGCGAGTCGGTAGAACTGCATGTCGGGATTCAGCATTCGTCCCGTGATGTTGTCCATCACCTTCTCTTCATATAGCGCGTAACTGATGCCCATGATGAGGGCGCCGTAGCACTGGCTCTCGGCGGTCTTGAGGTCAATGATCAGGCCGCAATCCTGGACCGCGACCATCTTCTTGACCTTTACGATGCCGGTGTCGGTGTCCACCTCGACCTCGGCCATCTGCACCCCGCCAACGCCACTGTTGGTGAGATCGGGAGGCTTGTTCTTGTCGGGATTGTTGCCACGCACGGTGAGGGGCATGGCACCCAGCCTGGCGCAGGCCTGCTTCCAGCCCAGAGACCGGCTTGGGTCGCCCTTCACGCGAACCGTTCCGTCCACACATTCCAGGTCTGCGGGCTGAGCATTCAAAGCCGGTGCGACTTTGGCAAAGAACGCATCGCGAGCGTCCACCGCTGCGCGGCGGGTGGATGAACTCACACCGCCAATCGTGGTCGAGCCTCCCGAACCGCCGGAGGACGGGTACTGGTTATCGCCGATGTAGAGGTGGATGGTATCCAGGGGAACGCCCAGCGTGTCGGCGGCCACAATCATGATGCAGGTGCGGGTGCCGGTGCCCAGGTCCTGCGAACCCAGCTTGATGTCCACCGAACCATCGGGATGGATGGTGAAGTCGCAGTGGCTCTCGTGGCCGCGTCCGCCCCAGGT
>DATKLE010000042.1:0-11130 GCA_035542575.1 Terriglobales bacterium
ATCGGGGGATTATATCTTGTTGCCCGGCAGTTTAGGCCCGAAGTCGCTGATTGGGAACAAGAAAAACAACTCCACGCGAGCCCCGGTCCATTTTGGGAATACGTCTTTGACGTAAGGCAGGAGGTTGCCTGATGACTTGGGCAGCTGGGAGCCAGCGGCTGGTGGTTAGCAGCTCAGAAGGTGAACGACACTCCGCCGCGCACCGCTCTGGCCGATTGCACCAAGTACACCGTGCGCCCATCCTGTCCCAGCACTGGCACGTAGCCCTGCGCCAGCAGGTTGCGCACGTCAATCATCGCCTCCATGCGGCCGGGCAGAAAGCCGGTTCGGGGAATGGGTTGGCGGAAGAAGATATTGAGATAGGGATCAGCCTGCCCGGGGGATGCGTTGAACATGTCCACGGGGGTAAGCGCCTGACCGTTCACCCAACGATAGGAAGCGATCCAGCGCGTCTTGGAGCAGGGTACCTTGCCGCTGACCTTCGCCGCAATCGTGTGCCGGTTTCGGGTCGCCGTCCACTCCCGTGCATCCTCCAAACTCACATCGGGCCTGGCCAGATCGAGCACGCCGCCGTAGCCGTAGTCCAGAGTGGCTGTGATGTCCGACGTCACCTTGCGTTGCAGGACCACCCGCAGCCCTCGCGTATCCAGATTTGTGCCTTGGTAGGTGAATGTCCCTGAGTAGATGTCCGGGAGCACCTCCCCGCTATCCCCGGAGGGTTCGCCGACTCCGGTCAAGGCTGGGTCGGCAATACGATCGGCGTATACCGCAAACTGCAGGTTGGTCTTGCCGATGCGGCGGGAAAGCGAGAGCTCCTGGTGATGGGCCCGCTCCAGCGCGGGAGTGAAACCGGCCATGCTCATGTGCGGCCCGGACTCGCTCAGGTCAGCGGGAGCCGTCTCAAATCCTTTTTCTATACGGCCATCGGGTTGCGAAGTCGCGTAAGCGTACTCAATCACGGTGTTGGGCGACACATGAAGGTCGGCCGAACCAAACGGACGGAACGCGTTCACCCGGCCCATGAACTGAATGGTCTGCAGCTCGCTGCCGAAGCGCAATTCCAGAACATTCCCCAGCGTGAAATCGTCGGAGGTGGTAAGCGACAAAGCTTGCAGATCGGTGCTGCGCAAGTTGACATCCGGCCCCGCCAGCCGGCGCATGGTGATAGCCACCTGCGGCTCCGATCCGTTGGGCATCCGGTGGCTGTAGGACGCCCGCAGTACTGCGTTGGGCGACCCGCTGTTGTAACCCACATTTCCCGCTACCGCCACCGTGCCTGTGGAGAAGATCGACTTCTCCACGGAGAAGCCGGTAGTCACATCCGACGTGCTTCCAAACCCTCCGGACTCGGAGCCCGCTAAGAGCGAAAGCGTGGCTCTGAGGTCGTGATCGTCTTGCTCTGCCTTCGACGCCAGCACCACCGAGCCGTCATCCAGCATGCGCAAGATGGGACGATTGGAGACCGACCGCAGGACCCACTTCCAGTCGTCTTCCTCGGCCGGGTTGCTCGCTGGGGTCAACTGTAATGCTTCGAACAGAGTATTGAGAGTGACGTTCACCACAGCATTTGCGCCGGGGCGCAAACCGATTTGTTCCCGAAGGGCGGGAAGAAAGGAAGGAGCAGAGACTTTTATGCTGTACGTGCCGGGATGGAGCCCCGCCGCCGAATAGAAGCCGTTCTCGTCGGTAAACACTCGCAGCGACTGCACCGCCGAGCCCAGGACTTCTACCATGGCGCCCATTTGCGGGACGCCGCTGGCGCTGCGCACGTATCCCTTAATGGAGCCCGGTCGCTCTGCAGCCGACACCGGAAGCACCAGGCCCAACCCTACCAGCAAGAACCCGAGCTTACGGAGCATCACTCCACCACCTCGTGGGAGAACCAAGCACGTGGGCTATTCCACGGCAAACGTTGCCGACGGATCCACCGTCTGCTTGGAAATGTTGTCGTTCACCTTAATCTGGATACGATACACTCCGGGATCAAGATTAGCGGCCGACAAGGTCTTCTGCAAAGTTACCTGGTCGCCGATATTCCCCATCTGATCCGTGGATTCCACGGTGTGAATCACCGTCTTATTGGTAGCTGCATTGAATACGTCGTATTCCACCGTCGCCGAGGGTTTGTGCGTCTTGTCGTCCACGCTGAGGTTGTAAACCTGCATCCAGAAATTCAATTTCTGGTTGCGCTTGAAGACCACGGGCTTGCCATCCGAGGGCGCCACGCGGGGCCGCACTTTCGTAGTGCCAATCACAAAACTCCCCGTGCCCACATTCTTGGCCGCCACCGGCTCCATCTGGTCCGCCAGGATCAGCGAAGAGGCCTCCAACTTGTCGTCGGCAAAGTCCGGCACCACGACCCCCCGGCTCCAGGTGCCTACGCGATCTCCGTTCACATCTTTGACCACAATGTCGAAACGGTAGCGTCCGGGTCGCAGCGGGAGCGCCTTCCAGTACACTGAAGAGTTCTCGGTGACCTTAGGCAGCAGCTCCGCCGGAATGTCCTGTTGCACGGTGTCTTCGAAGGTTTGCGCGATGCGGCCGCTCAACGTCGTGACCCGGCCAAAAATGTTGACGGTTCCGCGCTGCACTCCGTCCTTGTTCACGAACGTTACGTCGCGATTCTTCACCTGCACGGTAATCGGAACCAGCACCGTATCGCCGGTCACCCTCACGAAGTCGGCCCGCACATCGAAGGGCATCAAGTTGACGCTGATCTTGTGGCTGACCACTTCCTCCAGGTCCTTGAACTTCACTGCCGGTGGTTTCTGCAGCGCGTAGAACTGCTGCAAGCGATCAAACTCTTTGGTTTGAACGTCGGCGCCATTGATGGGGCCGTTTCCTATCTGCTCAATTCCTCCGTGGTTGAACCGGTCCACCTTGCTCGCCAGGCCCATGGATTCGTACAGCGTCAAGCCACCGTTCGGGGTGTACTTCAACGCATCTTTCTCCGAGCGGTCCATCGTCATGTGATAGTCGCCGCACATGCAGGTGTCCACGAACTCAATGATCACTTCCTGACCGATACCCTCGATATAGCGATAACGCCAGTCTTCAAAGGGAAATGTGGATGTGCTTCCCCCGCCTTCTTCGAAGGGGCGGTCATAGGTTCCACCGGAGGGGTGGGCATCAATCTCGTCCGGCGGTCCGTACATGATGTACATCTTGCCGCGGTCGGTCTTCCACCCGGGGATGCCGGCGGCAAAGTGCTCATTGGCGTATTCGATGCGCCGGTAGTGCTCCTCTTTGAACTCGTTCTCCACCGTATCCGGCGTGGGATCACGGCGTTGCCAGAAGGCTTCGATGAAGTTGTCGCGCTCCTCGTCGTTCGAGAGCTGCTTGAAAGCCGCCCGCTCTTCGTCCGTGATGATCCAGCGCACGTCCTCGTCCAGCCACTTCCGATAGGTCTTGCTTAACTCCTGCTTCAGCGACCTCGCATTCTGCTTCCTCTGCTTCTCGCTGATGGGACGTTTAAGGGGGTCGGTTTGCTGATCTTCCCGACTTCCCTGCCCCTGAGAGGCGGCCTCGGCTTGATCGTTTTCTGACTTGCTCGCCTGTGCCAACGCCATGGGCCCGAGTCCCAGCAACGACACCAGCAGAAAAGGAAGAATGCGTCTACGTAGACCTAGGCGGAACATGATGGGGCACTCCTCACGTAGTCGTAGCGACATTTTATGTCTTTAGGCACGCCAAAGCAAGGCTAAGTCATGCGATGTAAACAAATTGTGAGAGGTTGTCCAGTGTCTCCGGCGGCCATACTGGGGCCGACAGGCCCGTCACAGAGTGCCCGGCTTTATGGGGTACTGCCACGCTATAATCAAAGGTCGTGCGGTGAAGTGCTTGCTTGACCGCCTGCCCATTGGGCCCCCGGGTCTGACGGGAACTTTTTACCTGGTGGTGCCGTATCTGTGGACGTGCACCCCCGTCACCCGCAGGCCGAAAACATGATGGTAATGTGGCTGGGTTTCAGGGATTGACAGGGACGCGATGAGCACTTGGAAAAAGGTTGCACTCGGCAGTGGAGCGGTGGTTTTGCTGGCTGCCATCGTTGCCTTTACCGTCTACCAGAGCCACAAGAATGTGGTCACGGTTCAGACCGGTAAAGTCCAGAGATTAGATTTGACCGCGGTAGTAAGCGCCTCGGGTGAAATTAAGCCCAAGACCTACGTCAATATCGGCGCTAACGCTTTTGGCAAGATCACCAGGTTGTTTGTGAAAGAGGGCGATCGCGTAAGGAAGGGCCAGATGCTGGCGCAGTTGGAGAACGTGCAATCGGCGGCAGACGTCAACGCCACCCGTGCCGCCCTGGAAGCGGCCCAGACCGACGCCATCGCCGCTGACGCTGCCCTCAAGACTGCGCTGGCCGACTTGAACCGCGCCAAGGCCGATGCCGAGCGCATGAAACTCGACTGGGACCGCGCTCAGGGCCTTTACCAGGACGCCCTGATCGCCAAGTCCGAGTATGACAGCCGCAAGAATGCCTGGGAATCGGCCGATGCCGGTTTGGCCCAAGCCCAGGCCCGCATCGCGCAAGCCAAAGCGCAAAAGGAATCCGCGGACCGCCGGGTTGCGCAGGCTCGCGCGAATCTGACCCGGGTCTCCGACGTCCTCCAGAAAACCGCTTATGAGGCCCCCTTCGATGGCACCATCACGAACTTGCCCGTGCGGGAAGGCGAGACCGTGGTCATCGGCATCCAAAATTCCCCGGGCAGCACCCTGATGTCGATTGCGGACATGTCGGTGATCACCGCCGAAGTCCAGGTGGATGAGACCGACATCGTCAACGTCAAACTTGGCCAGCCTGCCGATGTCACCATCGATGCCATCCCCAAGAAGAGCTTCCCCGGCGTCGTCACCGAGATTGGCAACAACGCCATCGTGCGCTCCACCGGGCTGGCCACCTCGCAGCAGACCACGGCCAGCCAGGAAGCCAAGGACTTTAAGGTCGTGGTGACCCTGCAGAATCCTCCGGACAACCTGCGCCCCGGGCTTTCGGCCACTGCCAAGATCACCACGGCGACCCGCAGCAATGCGCTCACCGTCCCCATCCAGGCCCTGACCGTTCGCCGCCAATCGGAGCTGGAACCAAAGAGTAATGAGAAGGGATCCGTCCAGGCCGCGGCGCCGGAGAAAGCCGCATCCAAGGACAAGGATCGAGACAAGGAAGAGATTCAAGGCGTCTTTGTCATTCGCAACCACAAAGCCGAGTTCGTGCCGGTCAATACCGGCATCGCCGGCACCACCGACATCGAGGTACTGGGCGGCCTGAAAGAAGGCGACGAGATCGTGACCGGCAGCTACAAGGTACTGCGCACCTTGCGCCCGGGAGCCGGCGTCAGGGTGGACAACACGGCGCCCAAGAAGGAAGAGGAAGAAGGCTCATAACTTTCCCCGGAACGGCTCGTCCAATAGAGAGCCGGCAAGGATCGGAGCGGGCAGGTGTCCGAAGAGGAGAAGAGGATGGCAACCGCAGAAGTCATCAACATCGCGCAACCCTTAGTGTCGGCCCCTCCCGACTCGTGCATGATCTGCACGGTGGACCTGTGGAAGACCTACGACATGGACTCCGAGCAGCAGGTCCATGCCCTGCGCGGCGTTGACCTGCGCATCCAGCGCAACGAGTACGTCGCCATCATGGGCCCGTCCGGCTCCGGCAAGTCTACCTTGATGAATCTCATCGGATGCCTGGATACTCCCACCAAAGGCCAGTACTGGCTCAACGCCCAGCTGGTCAGCGAGCTCGACGACGACGAACTCGCCCGCATCCGCAACAAGGAGATTGGCTTCGTCTTCCAGACCTTCAATCTGTTGGCCCGCGCCACCGCGCTGCACAATGTGGAGCTGCCTCTCATCTATGCGGGGATGCCGACCGACGAGCGCATTGGACGGGCCAAGGATGCGTTGATCGCCGTAGGCATGGAATCCCGCATGCTGCACAAGCCCAACGAGCTCTCCGGCGGGCAGCGGCAACGGGTCGCGATCGCCCGCGCGCTGGTCAATAAGCCGTCGATCATCCTGGCCGACGAACCGACCGGCAACCTGGACTCCCAAACCGGCCTCGAAATCATGGCCTTGTTCGATCGCCTGCACGCCGAAGGCAACACCATCGTGCTGGTCACTCACGAGCACGACATCGCGGAGTACGCTCACCGCGTGATTCACATCAAAGACGGCGTGATCGCCGGCGACGAACGCAAAGCCCGCCGCTAGCCAGGCGAAAAATCAAAAGCCTCTCTCGCGAGAGGCTTTTCCTTTTAAGAACTGCGAATTTTTTCTATTGGGAGGTCCCCACCGTCTTCACGCCTGCGGTGTCGGTCGGCATCAGCGGGCGGCTGGCGAAGAACTGGTGGTCGTAGAGGTTCTTGTACATGCGTCCGGCAATCTCCGCCGCCTTGGGCCCGTAGGTTGGACGCCCGCCCTGGAGGAATACGACAACTACGATGCGGCCCACGTCGGTGTTGGCGTAGGAAGCGAACCACCCGAAGCGGGTCCCGGCGCGAGAGCAGGTGCCGGTCTTACCCAGAATCTCTTCTTCGTTAAAATTCAGCTTGACGCTGCGCGCAGTGCCGTAGGCCACCGCCCCCGCCATGCCGTCAGAGATCTCCGGGATCAGCGGAGCGATATCCAGATGCCGCTTCACCCGCGGTTGGAAGTCTGCGACGTCCTCCGCCGTGGCCGGATGCTGCAGATAATAGAGCGTGCCGCCGTTGGCGATAGCCGAAACCAGCGCCCCCAGCTGCAGCGGGGTCATGGAGATGCCCTCGCCGAACGAGCACATCTTGCCTACGCCGCCCAGCTTCGACGGAATGACTTCGTCGGGATAGGTCCCCAGCTGCTCGCCTGGAATGTCGTAGCCCGCCAGTTCGCCCAGCCCGTATTGGTGCGCGTAGTAGCTGACGCGCTCGAATCCCAGCTGGCGACCCACCGCCTCGAAATAGGCGTTATTGGAGTGGGCGAGCGCCTCGGTCATGTTGATGTGGCTGCGCCGCCCCAGCTTGATCTCGGTGTCCTTGGTGACCAGGCCTTCACTCAACGCCGCGAGTGCCACCGAAAGCTTGATGGTCGAGCACGGTTGCGCTCCGCTGGACAGGGCCAGCTTCTGATTCACCATGGCCAGCATGCGTCCGCTGGTGGGCTCGATGGCCAGCACCGTGCCGTTCATGTTGCCCAGCGCGTCCACCGCGGCCTGCCGCACTACCGGATCTTCCCCGGTGGTGACATCGCCCTCGGTCACATCCTCGGCGAAGGAACTGGCCTTGAAGCGCTCGTAATAGCGGCGCCGACGATGGCTGGTGCGCACCAGAGTTGCTCTCCGCGAACGGACGGTGCCGCGGCTGCGCGCCAGCCGCGTCATGCGCCTGCGCGCGTGCGACCCTTCACTGACCTTTTGCGACTTCTTGCTGGAGGTGAGCGAGCGCGTACTGACGGTGGCGGCCAAGCCGCTCTCGGAGAGCAGCAGCGCCAGAGTGAAGAGGATGACCAGACGAATGAGCGCGGAACTTCTGTTTTCTATCACTTCCCTGTACCCGTCCCCGGAGATCACAATAGCTTACAAGATGCAAGAATCGTGCCAGTGATTGCTGCTCACCCGCCAGATTCGCGCAACTTTTCGATAATAAGAGACTTACCGTCGGCAGGGCAACGAAAAACTGGCTTTCCGTCCGGCCCGCACCAAGCTGTGTAACCCCATGCGGCGAGGGATCTTAACCCCAGTTTGGCGGAGTTCATAGAACTTTCGTAATTTCGGGGGTCAGATGGGGTTCCCCTCCACAAAGATGTGGAAAAGTTTTTCCCTCGCTCCGACGAAAACTCCGCTCTGTCTCTCCAAGGAACCGAGTGCCCACGGACGGGTGACCCGGCCAGCTAGTCAGGCAACTGCGCGAGAAACCCGTGTGTAATACCGAGGTTGTCTACGTATGGTCCTGTGATCTGCCGCGAATCATTGATGCCGAACAGTTCGAAATGGAGAATGGTGATCGTTCCACCCTGCAGGTCGTAGGTCTGGAAAACATCGCCGCTGTAAGTGAAAATTTGGGTCTGGCTACCCTCATACAGATAACCCACAATCTCCCCTTGGTTATTGATGCCGGTGGGGAGCGCCAAGCCGCCGACCGGGGATTGTATCGTGGTGAAGACACCTCCCTGGAAAAGGAACCCCAACATGTCATTCTGAGGCGTGAAGTAATACCCAACCATGTCCCCGCTATTATTGATATCGCAAACCACCGTATCCGTGCTTCCAGGGAAGGTGACTTTCCTGGCCTTGCGACGGCGGATCCGGAAGGACTGAGAGTTAGAACTCGCGTCCTCGTAAGTTCCCACCACATCTCCCACGTCGTTGATTCCAGTGAGAAAGGTGTTGTTCCCGAGTTTGGCCGGTACATCGAACGTCGTGAATGCTCCTCCCGTATAGCGAAACCCATTTAACAGACCGTGATCGTCATAGTAGAAGCCCACGATCGCATTGGTTGAATTCACGCCGATGGCACCGCTCGAAACCGCTCCGGGAAAGTCCAGCAATTGCAATTTCCCGTGCGCCCATTCAAAGCCGTGCCCGTGGCCAGAAGTATCGGTGCAGAAGCCAACCACTTTTCCGGCGTTGTTAATGTGGGTTGGTTCCGTACTGAACGCGTCCGGGCAGTCAATCGGAACGAACGGCAGAACGATGCTAGGGGGCGACGAAAAGCCGACGACTTGGGCCCTGGAATAGGTGTTCGGCAGAACCAAGGGGACAGCCATAGCGGCCACAGCAAGGAGTCTCGTTCGCATAGGGATCCAATCGGGGGATGGGTACCACTTCAGGTCAATGAAGCGTCATGAGAGTTTGCCCCTGCCCCCCCAAGCTTGTCAAGAGAAGGAGGACACCCGTACCAGCCTGCAGCAATTTGTCGCATTCTTGAAAAGCGGGTGCAGGCTACGGTCGCGATGACAAT
The DNA here is from genome assembly GCA_035542575.1 of Terriglobales bacterium. GTDB lineage: Bacteria > Acidobacteriota > Terriglobia > Terriglobales > Acidobacteriaceae > JAIQET01. The sequence continues at coordinate 8,934 of DATKLE010000042.1, forward strand.
GGGTGGAGATCGTGTGCGCGGATTACGTGCCCGGTTGCTTCTAGAATTAGGTTAGTAGAACTGTGGAGGGCCCATGCGGAGATTGACCGGTGGCTTGATTCTCGTTGTGTGCCTGGCGACGGCAGGCGCGGTGCGGAGTGCGGTTTCGCCGCAGACCGCGGAACCGAGTGCGCGCGCCGAAGCCGCGCCTGCGGCGTCCGATGCGGCGGAGTTGCAGGCCGCAAAGGCGGACATCGCCAGAATGCGAGTGGTCCTCAACCAGATGCGGACCAACCTGGCGTTTGTGACCACGACCACCAATCCGCTCAAGCATCAGTTTGAGCTGGACATTGACATGTGGCAGGCGGTGATTGACCAGATGCAGCGGCGAGTGGACGCGGCGGAGCGGGGGAAGTAAGGGCGCTCTCACCGCCGGGATCGCCGAGGGGATTCTTTCACCGGGGCCGCTGCTGGTCCGCGCAGGATCCTTCGCCCTTTCGGGCTCAGGATGACGCCTTCAATGGGAGAGAGGTAGCCGCAGCGCTGAAGCGCTGCGCCACCCAAAGTCAGCAGCACCAGGCTTCGTTGTACCGCGCTACGGCTGGCTCGGCGGTGAATCCTCGCTTCGCTCGGAGGACAGCCCCTTCGGCTCGGCTCAGGGCAGGCTACGGCGGCTGTCCCTACGCGGGCGTGGCTAGATCGGTTCGCTTCTCTTTCTCAGGAAGGCGGGGACGTCCAGGTCTTCCGGCTCGAAGTTGGCGATCATGGCGGTGCGCATGCTGTCGAGGGAGACGACCTCGGCGGCGGCGCCTCCGCCCTGTGGCGTGGCCTGCTCCATCACCATGGGTGGTGGGGGAGGCGGCTCGGGATCGAAGTCGGGATCGGGCTCGCGGAAGTCATCGTGGCGGTGCGAGACCACGAAGCTGGGGGTGGTTTCGCGGCGGCGGCGGGGCTCGCCGTCTTTGAATCCGGTGGCAATGACGGTGATCTTGACCGCGTCTTTCATCTTCTCGTCCATGACCGCGCCGAAGATGATGTTGGCGTCTTCGTGGGCGGCGCTTTGGATGATGGTGCAGGCCTCCTGGACCTCGGCGAGCTTGAGCGAGTTGGAGCCGGTGATGTTGATGAGGATGCCGCGGGCGCCGTCAATGGCGCCGGCTTCGAGCAGCGGGGAGGCGATGGCTTTCTGGGCGGCCTCGGTGGCGCGGCGCGCGCCGCTGGCGGTGGCGGCGCCCATGACCGCGTAGCCCATGCCGGCCATGATGGCTTTCACGTCGGCGAAGTCGCGGTTGATGATCCCCGGGATGGTGATGATGTCGGAGATGCCCTGCACGCCCTGACGGAGGATGTCGTCGGCGACGCGGAAGGACTCGAAGAAGCCGGCGTCCTGAGCGACGGCGAGCAGCTTCTCGTTGGGGATCACGATGGTGGTGTCCACCGAGTCCATGAGCTCGGCGATGCCGCGCTCGGCCTGCTGCATGCGGCGCTTGCCTTCGAAGGCGAAGGGCTTGGTGACGACGGCGACGGTGAGCGCGCCCATCTCGGTGGCCAGCGAGGCGATGATGGGAGCGGCGCCGGTGCCGGTGCCGCCGCCTAGGCCGGTGGTAACGAAGACCATGTCGGCGCCCTCGAGGGCTTCGATGATCTTGTCGGAGTCTTCGAGCGCGGCTTTGCGGCCGACTTCGGGATTGGCGCCCGCACCGAGACCGTTGGTGAGCTTGACGCCGAGCTGGATTTTCATGGGGGCGCGCGACATGCGCAGCGCCTGCAGATCGGTGTTAGCGGTGATGAATTCGATGCTCTCCATGCCGGAGTCGATCATGCGGTTGACGGCGTTGCCGCCGCCGCCGCCCACGCCGATGACCTTGATGCGGGCGTCGTTGCGGGCTTCTTCGTTAAAGCTGATGCGGATGTCGGTCTCGTCTTTTTTCATGTACGTCACCTGATAAACAAATTTTCGAACGTCTGGCTTTGGCCCCTGGCTTCTGGCTTCGGACTTCTAGCTACTGGCTAACTTCGGTGTTTCTCGGTACTCGGCACTCGGTACTGGGTCTCGGTACTCATGCACCCCTCTTGGCAAACAACGCCATCAAGCGCGAACTCCAGCGGTCGTCCTGGATGCCGCGGGCGGTGCGGGCGCGGTGTCCGTAGTAAGCCAGGCCCAGGACGGTGGCGAACTCCGGCTCGGCCAGGGTCGAGGGCATGCGGGCCAGCGGCA
>DATKLE010000043.1:0-17488 GCA_035542575.1 Terriglobales bacterium
CAGCATGGGATAGCGCGCCTCCAGCGCATCCATCACCGAGCGTTGCGTGACCGCGCCTTCGACGGCCAGTGTCACCTCATTGCCAACCTGTGCCAGGTTGCGGAGATGGAAGGGAAGAATGACGCGGATCATAAGCTTTTACCGAAAGGGATTTCGAATCGTGAGTTGCCGATTGATAACCTGCCCGTCCTGCAAATCCTCAGAATAGAGCGTCCTGCATCCGGCCTCGAGCGCTGCCGAGGCTATCAGTGCATCGTAAATGTTGTATCCGTACTTTTCTGCGATGGCCAGAGCCGCCTGGTGGGTACCGAGTGATATCGGAAGTGGCTCTGGGCAGAGGACGCAAATCAAGTCCACCAACTCTCGTATCTCTTTCCAGGCCATACCTAACTTGCGACGCGCCACCGAAGCCAGCTCGTTCAGTGATTGAACGCTAACCATGCCGCCACTCGTAAGCAACGCCTCGGCCTTGGCGGCGCGAGGATCGTTCTTCGCAACCGCGTAGATCAACACGTTGGTGTCGAGGAAATCCCTAGCGAGCATGAGCCTCTTCCCGGTCAAATACAAACCCGGCAGGCAAGGGACGACGCAGACGGCGCAGGCGAGCCAGCGCGCGCTGCCGGGCAGGATCGCGGCGCACTTCAAATTCCCGGGTATTGGCGATACGAATCTCGATCTGGTCTCCCTCTTTCAAGTCGAGCGCATCCACGACCTCAGAGGGTAACCGCACCGCCAGGCTGTTTCCCCACTTTGAAACCTGCATCAGGCCTCCAATTCGACCTATGATCTACATAGCAATTGTATATCATCGGTCAAGAGGCACATTATCCGCAGTGGCATCAACGACCAGATGCTCGGATCAGGCTCCGCGAACCTCGGTTGCTGCGCTCCCCCGACGCTCTCAAAGGGGAGTCGCCGCCCGCCACCCCTCACGCCGCCTTTCCCTCATAGGCCTTCTGCAGGTCGTCGATCACAATCTTGCTCATCTTGAACATGGCCTGCATCACCGCCTGCGCCTTGGCCGGATCGGGATCGCCCATCAGCTTGCTCAGCGCGGTGGGAATGATCTGCCAGGACAGGCCGTACTTGTCCTTCAGCCAGCCGCACCGCCCCGGCGCGCCGCCGGCGGAGAGCTTCTCCCACAACTCGTCAACTTCCGCCTGGGTGTCGCAGCTCACAAACAGCGAAACCGCTTCTGTGAACTTGTACTGCGGGCCGCCATTCAGTCCCATAAATCTCTGTCCCAGCAACTCGAACGTAACCGACATCACCTGCCCATGAACCCGGCCGACGTTCAGGACCTTCCCGTCCTTGAAGATGGAAAGATAGAAGTTCATGGCCTCTTCGGCCTGGCCGTCAAACCACAGAAAGGGCGTAATTCCCTGCATGCTGTTCCTCCTCGGATCACAGATTGTGCGCTGCGGCGCTCGACTATCGCCCGCTCACCCAATCGTCTGCACCTCAACGCTCAGCACCGCCGGCAGATCCCGCACAATCGCGTTCCAGCTGTCGCCCGCATCCGCCGAGCAGTACACCTGCCCGCCGGTCGTCCCGAAATAAATGCCGCACTTATCCAGAGTGTCCACGGCCATGGCATCGCGCAGGACGTTCACGTAGCAGTCTTTCTGCGGCAACCCGCGAGTCAACGCCTCCCACTCATTCCCGCCGGTCCTGCTCCTATATACGCGCAGCTTGCCGTCCATCACATAGTGCTCGCTGTCGCTCTTGATGGGAACCACGTAAATCGTCTCCGGGTCGTTCGAGTTGACGTCAATCACAAAACCGAAGTCGGTCGGCAGGTTGCCGCTGACTTCTTTCCAGTTGTCACCGGCATCGTCCGAGCGCATCACGTCCCAGTGCTTCTGCATAAAGAGCGTGCCCGGGCGCTTGGGGTGCATGGCGATGTGGTGCACGCAGTGTCCGACTTCGGCGTCGGGGTCGGGAATGTATTGCGACTTCAGGCCGCGGTTGATCGGTTTCCAGGTTTTGCCACCGTCGTCGGTGTGGAAAGCGCCAGCCGAAGAGATGGCGATCCACATTCTTTGCTGATTGCTGGGATCAAGAATGATGCTGTGCAGGCACATGCCGCCCGCGCCCGGCTGCCAGTGGGGGCCGGTGCCGTGTCCGCGCAGGCCGGCGAGCTCGTGCCAGGTCTTGCCGCCGTCGGTGGAGCGGAAAATGGCGGCGTCTTCCACGCCGGCGTACACCGTGTCGGCGTCGGTGAGCGACGGCTCGAGATGCCACACCCGCTTGAACTCCCAGGGATGCGGTTTGCCGTCGTAGAACTGGTGCGTGGTCATCGGCGCTGCCGCGGTGTCATACACGAACTTGTTGCTCTCTCCTTTGGGGAAGCCGTGTTCGTCTTTCAATTGTTCCCCCGGAGGCGTCCCCGGCTGGTGCCAGGTCTGGCCGCCATCGTCCGAGCGCTGGATGATCTGCCCGAACCAGCCGCTGGTCTGCGAAGCATAGATGCGATTGGGATCGGCCGGCGACCCCTTCAGGTGATACATCTCCCAGCCCGCGAAGTGCGGTCCGGAGATGTCCCAGTTTTGGCGTTTGCCGTCGGAAGTCAGAAGGAATGCGCCTTTACGGGTACCCACGAGAACACGGACTTTGCTCATGAATTGTCCTTTCCATAGCCAGTAGACGGCAGGCGGTATTCAGCAGATGTGTGCGCGAGACTCAGTAGTCAGTAGCCAGGATGCCGGCTACCGACTACTGAAGACTGACGACTGCGGTTATGCCGCTTTCTTCTGCTGCGCGCGCATCTGCTGCATGAACTCGCGCATGGCCGCGATGTGGCCCGGCGAACGCTTCTCCGACCAGGCTTCGTAGCGCTTGGCGGCCTTCTCCAGGTTGGCAAGGTAGCCGTTCATCTTGAACTTCTCCCTCGCCTGGGGGACGATGGCCTTCGCCATCTCCCACACCCCGAAGAACTCACCGCTGGTCTCGAAGAACAAGTCCTCGTGCAGCAGTCCGTAGTTCAGCAGGGCGCAGGCCTGTTCCCAATAGCTGAGCACCATGCCCACGAAAGCGCCGTTCTCGGAGCCAGGAGGCGCAAGACGCATCGCGTCCTCCAGGGTCTCCACCAGGTAGTTCTTGAAGTACCAGTCGCGCGCCTGGCGCAGCCGGGCCTCGCGGCGCTGTTCGTAAACCTGGAGATGAAGTTGTGCTTGTTCGTGCGTCGGTTTTGAATCCATAGTGCGGTTCTCCTTTGATGTGATTGGTTATGAAGTGGCTGACTGTGACGGTCGCGTTGTTACACTTTGCCTTCGGACATTCACTCGCACTCTGCTGCTCCCCACACAAGGCGGACAGGAGTGTCCGCCCTACACTCGGCTCAGCCCCGCCGCCGGGTACGTGACAGGTTCCGGCCAATGTCGGCGTCGAATCTCGGAATGAGCGGGGTCGAATCCCGCTCCTGCCAGCGCCGCCGCGTTTCCACCAGGATTTCCTGGCGGTTCTTCTCCAAATTCGCGATCAAAGCACAGGATGCTCCCGATTCCTCGTGCTTCGCTCCCCAGATGAGCAATTCCAGCATTGCCGGAGCTAGGTCAATCCCCTTCTCGGTCAACCGGTAGTTCACCCTGCGCCCATCCGTCGCCTCGGCCTCGGCGGTGATGATTCCCGCCGCCTCAAGGTTTCTTAGACGGTCCGCCAGGATATTGGTCGCAATTCCTTCGCCTGATTTTTCAAATTCGTGGAAGGTGCGGTACCCCCGGACCATCAGATCGCGGATCACGAGCAACGACCAGCGGTCTCCGAACCTCTCCAGGGAAATACTTACAGGGCAGCCGGAGCGGGGTTTCGACCTGGGTCTTCTGGACACGTGGCGCAGCTTATCAAGATAACTTGTAAAGTGCAAGTTATATTTAGGAGCAGAACAAAGGCCGCCACAATCTGGCGGCCTTGCATTCCCGGCTCGGATTGCTGCTTATTTCTGCGTTTCTTCCAGGATCCCCTGCTCCAGCTTCTCCTGACACTCGATGCAGTGCCGGGTCCACGGCACCGCCTCCAGGCGTTTGGGGTTGATCTCTTTTCCGCAGGAGATGCACTCTCCAAAGCTGCCCTGGCGGATGCGGTCCAGCGCGCTCTCCACCATGTTCAGCAGCTGGCGGTCATTGTTGCTCTGGTGGAAGAGAAATTCCTTGTTGTAGGAGCTGGCGGCGCGATCCGCAATATCCTGGGTGGCTTCCTCGTCGGCGGCGCGACCGTCCTGCTCAGTCCGCGAGACCATGCGCCGCAGTTCCACCTGCCGCGTCTCCAGTCTCTTCTTAAATTGTTCCAGCTTCTTCTTTTCCATGCGAATAACTTCGCGGCCCGAAGGCCGCGTTCCTTTGCTTCCTCGCGTTGTGGTCAAAGACAGATGATATGCGCTCAAATTGAGATGCGTCAACTGCCGCCAAGGGCTCAGGCTCTCCAGCCAAGAACACCCAATCCAAAATGGGAACGGCCTTAACGCGGCAGTGGGTCTGTCATGTTTGCCAGGGCATATCCCAGCACCGCCGTCGCGGCGGCATTCTCGCGCAGCTCCTGCGGCACAATCTTGTCCAGTGTGTCGGCGGCGGTGTGGTGATAGTTAAAGTACGTCCGCCCATCCTGGAGCACGCCAAAGGCGGGCACACCTGCTTTGGACAAGGGCGCAATGTCCGCGCCCGGACTTTCGTCCACCATCTTGACAAGATTCGCTCCTTGCGGGCGCAGGATGTCCTGCACCGGCTGTAACAGAGGCAAAGCATCGGGATTGACCTTAGACCAGAACCCCAGGGGGTGCCCCGCACCCAGGTCGCTCTCGATCGCCGCCACGTGATTGCCGAATTCCGCCGCGTGCGCCTTGGCGTAAGCCTCGTGCCCGCGCCCGCCATTCTCCTCGTCCATCCAGGCAATCACCCGGATGGTGCGCTTCGGACGCAGGTGCAGGCGCTGCACCAACTGCGCCGTTTCCATAGCGACCGCCACCCCCGCCGCGTCATCGATGGCCCCGGTTCCCAGGTCCCATGAGTCCAGATGTCCTGAGACCACGACCACCTGCTCGGGATGCTCCGACCCTTTCACATCTCCCACCACGTTGTAGCTCATCACCTCCGGCCCATTCTGTGAGGTGAGCACCAGGTGCATACGCACACGGCCCTGGGTCGCAAGATGGGCAATCAACTCAGCATCCTCGCTGGTGACGGCCCCGGCCGGGATGCCCGCCGCCTGGTTCCAGCCCGTATGGGGAATGCGATAGTCGGCGCCACCTACAGAACGCACCAGCGAGGCGATCGCGCCCAGATCCGCCGCGGCTTTTGCCCCGTCCCCGCGGTACGCCACAGCTTCTCCGTAGGCCTCTCCCCAAAAGCCATCGCTGGCCTTCTGCTTGTCGAAGGGCACATTGAAGAGCACGATTTTACCCGCGACCTTCTCTCGCCCCAGCGCCTTCAGTTCCTGGAAACTCCTGACCACCACGACTTCCGCAGTCAACCCTTCCGCCGAAGTCGGAGTATTGCGTCCCAGCGCCGTCAGCACAATCTTCTGTGTGGTCCCGGGAGCTTGCCCGGGATACTCCACCAGTTCGGCCGTTTCCAAGCCCCGCTCCCAGCGACGGACCCGGACTTCTTCCAGCCGCACTTCCAGCCCCAGGTGGCGAAGCTCCTCCGCCACGTAGTTCACCGCGGCCGCGGCCTGCGGAGAGCCCGGCGGCCGTGGGCCGATGTTCTCCGTCAAGTGAGCCACCTGCTGGTAGGCATAGTCGTCGCCCAACGCCGCCTCGCGCAGCGCAGCCAACTCCCGCAGCAATTGCGGCGAATAGGCCTTATTCACAGCCTGGGCCGCGGATGTTTGTGGTTGGTCCTGAGAACTAGCTGCGGTCATCGCGCATAGAAGAACGAGAAGGATGATCAGGTTTGAGCGCATCATGGGTGATCCCGAACATACCAGACTCAGGTGAAAAAAAGCGGCCCCATTTCTGGGGCCACCATTCAAAAAGAGGCGAGGGTTGGATGGGAAACTCAGGGAAGGCGATGCAAGGCGCCGTTCCGCCAGCCGGAACGGCTTAACGGGAGATGTCGAGAACATTGGAAGAGAGTGAAGGTCATGTTGCGTCCTTCTACGGCGGCCTCTTTTTCTTACTCAGGCAAAGGAGCACTTGCGCAGCCAAAGGACGGCGTCACATGCCGGTGTGACAAGCAGTCGTATAACTATATGGAAAGTAAAGATTTATTGGGGTCCGGGGCGGCTGGCTGCACAGCCCGTGCTACTAACCCGGCCCCTGCCACATGCACAATCCTGCACATTGAATGCAGGCAGCGAACCACCCTCCTGCATCTCCGCCGTGCCGCAGGAGTTCGAAGTTCCGGGTCTGAAGTCCGAGGTGCGAAGCCCGGTTCAGGAATTCCCCGCTACCGTGCGCAGCTTCCCGGGCAGGAAGTGATAGGGCGGCCACGGCCCACTGATCAGCAGTTCACAATTCTTTAACTGCTTGGCGGCGCTGTTGTAACGGTTCTGATACTTCTCCACATGCTTGGAATCGATCAGGTGGGCAATGTCAATCAGCATGCCGTTGGCATCCACCCGCTTGCAGCTGACCTCTTCCTCGAGGGGATTGAAGAGCTTGTGGACCTGCACCGACAGCGCCCGCGCCTTGGTCTGGCGCTCGCGGTCTTTGGACGCTTTCTCCCGCAGCTTGGCTAGGTACTCGCTGCCGACGGTGTCGGGCAAAGTGACGTCGCTCACGGCACTGCTGAGCGTGCCATCACCACGCACCAGCACCTTGAGGTGCATCTCGGCTTTGCCCCGCAGCCGGGCCACGCTCTGCCCGAAGGCCCGCCGGTTGGCCCGCACCGCCTGGCGCAGAGCCTCGTCGGTCTCAAAGATGGTACCAAAGCGGAACGGCAGGACCGTCCCATTACGGAAGCACACGCTTACCACCCGAGCGTGCTCCAAGACATTCTTCTCTTCCAGGCTGCCCCCACCGTTGTGGTCGTATTCGCTGACCACCACCGCGAATTCTCCGCTGGGATAACTGAAAACGGCGGCTCCATTTACCCCCTGAATGCCATCCAGAAGAAAGGGGCGGCGGGTGCGGGCTCCATTGGTGAGGGTTTGTTGCTCAGTGAGGCAGTAAGCGTACCACGCCATATCGGTCTCTCTCCGAACCAGCCCAGGGCAAAAACTAGGCCCGGTAGTCGTGACAGTTGGCTACGGCTCTTGAACCTGTGGAAGAAAGGGCGGTACCACTGAGATCGGACGCTAACTGTCGCGTCCACTTTGCATCTTAACCCGGGCTGCAGGAAAAATGCAACCATTTCGTGGCAGAGGGCATCGTGCGGGGGGCGGGAAGGTTGTTGTGACCGAAGGTCATAAGAGGAGCGTGAGGTCACACCAGGCGACTCTTGCTGGTCAGGCGCTCTTGTGCGATCACCCCCTGGGACAGCACGTGTGTGATCCCAATACACATGTCCCTTAGAAATACCTAGAACCCGGACAGGACTTAGAGCCCCTCCAAGAAGACTGCGTTCCCCCGCGATGCTGCCAGGCGCAGCGCTTTAAGCTCGCGATAGTCCTCTGAGTTATACCAACGCTGTGCCTGTTCGAAGCTGGGAAACTGGATGACCACGGGAAACGTAGGACACCACGTGCCCTCGGCCACCTCGGCCTTGCCGCCTGCCACCAGATATCGCCCGCCAAATTTTTCGACGACCGCTCCTACCCGCTTCTTGTAATCCTCCATCTTGACGGCGTCCGTGACTTCCAAAATGTCAACGAGAAAGTAAGCGACCATGGCTCTCGGTTCCTTTCGTGAAGAAGCGAGAATATAGCAAGTGGTCGGCTGCGTGGGGGAGCAGCACGAAAAAAGAAGGGGGCGAAGAATCTGGCCAACCCGCTGGAGATCTTTACCGGCTCAGACTCTAAGGATGAACGTCCACGCCGCCGTGCACCGAGATCACCGGGCGGCGAACGATGATCCGCCCACGGTCGTCACGATAGTAGTAGTGAGTGCGGCCCTGATAGACGTAGGAGCGGCAGCCGTACTTCTTGGCCTGCCCGGGAGGCATGCCGCAGTTGCCCCATCCGGTTTTCTTGCCGTGGCTCCAGCCCGGGGGCACGTCACGGCCTCCGCCATAGGCGCGGTATTCGTAGCCGTCGTCGCGACGCTCCCACTTATCGTCATCATTAAATTTTTTGCTGGCGTGGGGATTGCCTTTTCCTCTGTCCTTATCCTTGCCATGGTCCGCCATCAGGTTGGGTGTGCCCAGAGCCAGTGCGGCGATGAGGGCGAGCATGACGGCCAAACGTTTGTACATGGATACCTCCGTGGTTAGGTGTGCAAACGGAATGCCGCGCGGGGTGGCTTAGTTTTCAGACGCTTACGTTCCCACAATGACGGAAGGGTTGTGTCGGAAGGTGCGTGGACAAAGAAGGTCTTACACGGTGCAGTGCAAGGCGCAAGGACTTCGTTCAGGGCAGGATGCGCTGTGGTTGACGCTTGAAGACCAACCACCGCCTGAACACTCACTTCTTCGCGGCCCGTTCCTGCAAGGCCACGTTCACCACCCGCAGCATGTCGTCCCAGGGGGCGGGCTTACCGGTCCAGATTTCGAACTGGCGGGCGGCCTGGTGGACGAACATCTCGATGCCGGGAATGATGTCCGCACCGCGGGCGCGGGCCAGCTTCATCAGGCGGGTCTCCGGCGGGTCGTAAATCATGTCGAATAGGTAGCGGGTATTGATCTCGTTTTCCTTCAGCGGCGTCTCGCGGGTGTTGCCCATGCCCACCGGGGTGGCGTTGATGATGACGTCGAAGCGCATCTTCTTTAAGTCGGCGCGCTTCATCAGGCGGGCGCGAGCGGAGCGAGCCAGTTTCTGGGCAGGGCCCAGGCTGCGGTTCAAGATGTAAACTTCCGCGCCGCGCTCTTTGAGACCGTAGACCGCAGCGCGGGCAGCGCCGCCTGCGCCCAGCACCAGGATCTTGGCCTGCTCCAGCGCGAGGCGCTGCTCCAGCGGACGCACCACGCCCGCAGTGTCGGTATTGAAGCCGTACAGCTTGCCATCCTGCGCGCGCACCACCGTATTGCAGGCGCCGATCTTGCTGGTGTGCGAGTCGGTGTTGTCGAGATGCTTGAGGATGGCCTCCTTGTACGGCATGGTGACGGAGAGGCCGTGAATGGGAATATCGCGCACGCAGGCCAGCAGATCCTTGAGCGTCTTGGCGTGCAGGGCGAGATAAACTCCGTTCACGTTCTCGCGGCGCAGCGCGGCGTTCATGATGGCGGGCGAAAGCGAGTGAGCGACCGGATCGCCGGCGACGCCATAGACACGGGTGGCTGCGTCCACCTGCTCGATGCGGTAGGTGCTGCGCAGGTCCTGGGCGGTGACCTGGCCGGGAGCGGTCCTCTCGTCGGCGGTGACGGCCGCGAAGGTGAACACGCTGCCCGCGCGCACCCCCAGCAGGCGGCTGATAATGCCCTGTTCGCCCATGCAGACGCCGATCAGGGAGTGCCGGTCGCTGCGCTTCTCCAGAAACTTCATCATCACCACGTTGTCGTAGAGCGTGGTGGCGGTGGAGACGATCTTGTAGAAGTCCGCCGGAATGGTGCCCATCTTCTCCAGCGTCTCTTCCAGTTTCCGGGTGGCGCGGAAGTCGTGGTAAGAAAGGATGAGCGCGGCGCCGGCGCGCAGGCGTTGCACTTGCTCCGGCTTCGATCGCTGCGCGCTCTGCAACTCCAGGTCAATCAACTGACAACCCGCCGCCGCAGCCTTGGCCAGTACCTCCAGTTGGGCCTTCAGGGACCCCCGAAACCTCCCCCCGTTGGCGGCGCGGCGGCAGGTGGCAATGGCCACCACATGGGGGTGATAATCGGTGAACTTTCGGATCCGAGGCAACGCCAGGGCCGGGCGGGCGAGGTAGTCCAAGCGAAACTCCAGGAAGGTGTTATCGCGCACCAAGGCCTCGGCCTTGTCCACCATGTCGGCGGCATCGGCGCCGGTGACGGCCACACACACCCGCGGCAGCCGCAAGGGCAGCAGGCGGGAAGCGTAACTGTTCACCGCGCTGGGGATGGACATGAGCGAGTCGGCGCGATATTACAGGCGCGTAATTGCAGATGCAACAACGGATTATGATTTTCCAGGCGAGAAACTTTTTAACGTATCGCGCATGACACCTGCGTAACCTTGACCCACCCTTACCCTCTTGTTACTGTCCGGCTGAAAGCCTTTTATTTGCTGCACTTAGCGGGGAGTCGGCCGGGTTTCCGGCCCATCTCGGAGGTAACATGAAGAAAACAGGACTGTTTCTGCTGTTGTGGCTGACAGTCGCCGCGTATGCCCAGCAGACCGATCCCATGGCCACGGCCAACTCAGCAGACCAGGCCCAAACGCCCTCGGGCACGGCCTTCACCACCGTGAGCTTTCCCACCGAACGGGTCCAGACCCCAACCAACGCCGATATCTACTGCGCGGGTTTCATCAGCCAGCCGATGCCGAACGCCAATTATGTAGCTGGTGGGCTTGAGAGTCCCTATTCCACCAAGTTCGTCAATGGCGACATCGTGTATCTGGCCGGCAGCGGCTATCAGACTGGCCAACAGTACGCCATCATTCGCGAACTGCGCGATCCCAACCAATACGAGCTGTTTCCCGGCCAGAGAGCGCTTCTGCGGGCCAGTGGTCAGCCGTACGCCGAGTTGGCGCGGGTGCGCATTGTGGATACTCGCAGCAAGATGGCCATTGCCAATGTCGAATTCAGTTGTGATCCGGTGAATCCGGGCGACATCGCCATTCCTTATGCCGAGAAACCTCCCATCGCGTTCCATGCCCCGCTGCGCTTCGATCGTTATGCGCCGCCCAACGGAAAAGCCAGCGGCCGCATTCTGATGGCGAAGGACTTCGATTCGGAGTTGGGTACCGGGGCGAAGGTGTACATGAACATCGGTGCCAACCAGGGCCTGAAAGTTGGCGACTATGTGCGCGCCGTCCGCTCTTACAGCGCCGTGCTCAATGATCCGGTTGATTCCCTCTCATTCAAGGCTTCTACCGCGGAGGACACACAAAAGAATCCGCCCAGCATCGAACCCACCATGCTGACCACCGGCAAAGGGCCGGCCATCCATGTGGCTGACCTGCCGCGCCGCGCTGTGGGTGAGATCGTCATTCTCAGCACCACCCCAAACACCGCCACCGGCATGATCGTTTTTTCCCTGGAAGACATGCACGTTGGCGACGGAGTGGAGCTCGACGAACAGCAATAGGTTTCATCGCCACGCAGCAGACCTATTCGGGGAGGAGTGAAAACTTCTCCCTGATTTTTTGTCCAGCTGAATTGAGACAGTCGTTGCGTCTGGTCCACGCACCCGTGAGCGGGGTGAAGGCAGGCTGTAAAACGATCACCGCAGGAGAATGTGAGGATTCCCGGGAATCTGCGAGCCCAATACCAGCAACCCGACGATCAGAACCACGAGTTCCATAACACCCCCTCGCTGAACCTGTCTTGCAACAATACAACAGGTTTCTTCGCGACACCAACATTACTTATGTGCCACGCGAACCTGTCTTGTGACCCACATGGTGAGATGCGCTCGCGACCAGAAAGGATTGCACATCTGCCGACCAGCTGGGTCCCGGCCGCTAGCCTTCTGCTCCCTGATCTCCGAATACTTCTGCGGTGAACGCCTCGAGCTTTGCGCCCTTCTGCCAGGCATTCACCGGCAATCCGGCTTTGCGGCAGGTATGTTCGAGAAAGGTGATGCGATCCCATCCGTGCTCCGCCGGCACCTGGGGTAGGAGCAGGCCGCGATGGGAGCCCAGGCTTACCAGCAATCCGTGGCGTCCTATCTCCACTTCTTCCGGCTGGATCGGTTTGAGGGGAGAGAGGATGCTGAGGGAGACCGCCAGCTCCGGAAGTTCTTCGCGAGTGACCGGCCAGAAGCGCGTATCCTCCAGCGCGGCCGACCGCGCGGTTTCGGCCACCGTCTGAAAGAGCGGATGGACAGGAAGCACGTATCCCACGCAACCGCGCAAATCGCCCCGGTGGTAAATGGTGGTGAAGGCGCCCCGCGGCTGGGCCAGGTGTGGCGAAGGAGGGGTGGGAGAGTGTGGCCGTCCCTCCACGGCCGCCGCGATGGCTTCGTGGGCCAGCTTCAACAACAGGGCGCGTTCTTCCGAAGAGAACTCCTGAGCGGCGGTGGAGGTCCGGGCTTCCCCGCCTGCATTTTCAGGCTTGGGGCTGCACACCGAGCGGGAATCGCGAGAGGGATCTTCAGGTGACGGGGACATCGCGCTTCCTCCGTCGGCTCAGGACGAAGGCCCGGCGGCGACGCTTGACCACCTGCCGGTCGATCTTTGACCAGAAGGCGGCAAAGTAATCGATGGCCGATACCAGCGAGAGAAACACCATAAACCAAATAGCGACGCGTGCGATCCAGTGCACCGGGAAGACGTAGTTCCCATACACCGGCCACTCTTTCCAGCGATGGTCGAGGATGGCGGCCACCACGGAAACAATCTGCACCAGCATCTTGAATTTGCCCAATTCGCTGGCTTCGATGGTGAAGCCTTCGGAGGCCGCGATGGAACGCAGGCCGCTCACCAGGAACTCGCGTCCGATGATAACTACCGCCATCCACGCCGGCACCAGACTGGGATTGAACTGCACCAGGGTCACAAAGGCGGCAGCGATCAGAAGCTTGTCGGCCAGCGGGTCGAGCAGCATGCCCATGGTGGTGATCTGCCCGCGCCGCCGCGCCAGGTATCCGTCAATGCCATCGGTGATCGAGGCCGCGATAAACAAGGCCGAAGCCAGCAGTTCCTTCTCGCCCGCCGTCGCGGCAAAGCGATTGGTGGACAGAATCCAGATCAGCAGCGGGATGCTGAAGATGCGGGTGAGCGTGATGGAATTGGGCAGATTCACCGCGGACACGCATCGCCGTCTCAGGCGTCGGCGAGACTTAAATTATCCTCCAGCCTGAACTGGGAAAGCAATCGAAGGGTGCTGGGGGGCCTGATGAACAAGGGGAAGCCCGCGGGCTTCCCCTGTGCGGCGCGATGAAAGATGAAGTATGATCAGCGCCTAATCCTCCACGTCCTTGGCCATCCTCAGATTCTGGTGCCGGCAAGCGCCGTGTCCGGCGTTTCCAGGTGGAACAGCCGCTGCACTGCGGCCGTCATCTGCTCCTGCTCCAGCTTTTCTGGAAGTTCCTTGAGTTCGCGGGCCAGGGATCCGGCAATTCTTTGCGTGATCCGGGACGTCACCGCGTTCAGCATCTGGTCCTGGTCCTTGGAAAAGGGCCCGTACTCGGTTTTCAGGGACTCCAGTTCTTGCCGGCAAAGTTGGTCGAGCCGGGTGCGAAGCGCAATGATGGTGGGGACGACGCGCTCAGCCAGCAGCTTGCGGCGAAAGCCCTCGGCTTCGGCCGCCACGATCTTTCGTGCCTCGGCTGCGGCGGTTTCGCGCTCTCCGGCGTTGTGCTGCACGACCTTTTCCAGGTCGTCGATGTCATAGAGGAAGACCCCTGGGACTTCGCGCACGCTGGGATCAATATCGCGGGGGAGGGCGATGTCCACCAGAACCAGTGGCTTCTGCTTGCGTTCGCGGGCGATGATCTCAGCCTCTTCGCGGCTCAGAATGGTGTGTGGGCATGAGGTCGAGCTGATCACGATGTCGGCATTCACCAAGTGCTGCCAGCGCTCGTCGAAGGGAATCGCGGTTCCGCCCAGCTTGGCGGCTAGTTCCGCAGCGTGTTCGAGGGTCCGGTTGATCACGCGCACCGATGTAGCCCCGCTGTTGACCAGGTAGCGGGCCGAGAGTTCGCTCATCTTGCCCGCGCCCAGCAAAAGCACGCTCTTGTTTTCCAACGATCCGAAAATCTGCCGGGCCAGTTCAACCGCGGCGTACGGCACGGATACCGCGGCGTTCCCGATGGCGGTCTCGTTGCGCACGCGCTTGGAAACGGTGAGCGCCTTCTGCATCACCGCGTCGAGGAAGCGGGCAGTGCTGCCCACCTTCTGCGCCTGTTGCCAGGCGGTCTTCACTTGGGAGATGATCTGTGGCTCCCCGAGGACCATGGAATCCAAACTGGAGGCCACGCTGAAAATATGGAGGAGGGCTGCGTCATCGAGGAGGCGGTAGAAATGCTTCCACTCGCAGAGTTTCAATCCGTATTCCGCGGAAAGGTAGCGCAGGACCGAGTTGGCGGCCAGGGAGGCATCGTTGGCCCAAAGCAGGAATTCCGTGCGGTTGCAGGTAGCGAGGACGATGACCTCTTCAATGCCCTCGGCGCGCGAAAGCTGGGTCAGGGCCTCCACCCGGCGGGTCTCGCTGATCCAGAAACGCTCGCGCACCGCGACCGGCGCGCTGCGGTGATTCAGGCCTACGACCATTAAGCTGGGTTCCACGGCGATCTCCCAAGCACAGCTGCAAACCGTGGAAGGGCACCCACCATGCCAAAACCGGGGATAGCCGCGGGGCGCTGATGAGCTTGTATTTTCAGTGGCTTGTGGCCGCGCCCAGCGGCCGGCATGGGACCCAGTTGAGGCAAATCACCCGGCTGCGGGTCTTTTCCCTCTGCAGAAATGCTTGCAGCGCAAGGGCAAACCGTCTAATGTTAGCTGCATCCCAAGGGTGTAAGTGCTTGAGGTACATGGGCGGAATCTCGCTCATGGGGTTGCGGTTTGCAGACCAAACTCATCTGGCAAGGCGCGTGCCCTTCTTCTTAATTGGAGGAGGCAGGACGCCTCACCACTTTCCTAGGAGACGATACGAATGAAGAACGTCATGAAGGCAGCATTTGCGGTTCTGGCATTCGCAATGGTGTTTTCCACCTGGTCGCTGGCCGACGGTGCCGCCGACTTTAAAGCTAAGTGCGCTATGTGCCATGGGGCCGACGGCAAGGGCGACACGGCCATGGGTAAGAAGTTCGGCTTGAAGGACCTGGGTTCGGCCGAGGTGCAGAAGATGTCGGACGCCGAACTTAACGGGACCATCACCAACGGCAAAGACAAGATGCCCAAGTACGAGGGCAAGCTGACCAAGGAACAGATCGCGGACCTGGTGAAGTACATCCGGACGCTCAAGAAGTAACTCCACACCCCTGTAGCGCCGGCATCCGGTCGGGTTCTCCCGGCGGCGCTACAGGGATGTATACTTTCCTGCCTGCAGAAATTCTGAATCTGCCATTAGCGGCTTTGCACCCAAATGTCTGCTAACCGCAACCCTTCCGTCCTGTCCAACCATCTCATCGGACAGGCATGAACCGGCGGTGGCGGCCGGATGAGTCCCGCCACGCGGAGGTCAATCATGCGTGAGGATGACGATCCGAAAAGGACACCTCAAGAGAGTTCCGGAGTCTCGCGGCGTGAATTCCTGAAAATTGGCGGCATCACCGTGGCCGTTCCGCTGGTGGCCGGGCCACGCGTGGTCGAAGCGGCCGGCGAACCGGTAAAGGTCTATGGCCCCGGCAAAGTGCCGGTAGAACTCACGGTGAACGGCAAGAAGCACGCGCTGCAGCTGGAGCCGCGCGTGACCCTGCTGGACGCGCTGCGCGATCACTTGGACATCACCGGGGCCAAGCGGGTCTGCGATCGTGGCGAGTGCGGTTCCTGCACGGTGCTCATGGACAACAAGGCTGTCTATGCCTGCGGAGTCCTGGCGATCGAGGCGCAGGGAAAGCCGGTCTCGACCGTTGAGTCGCTGATGCAGGGTGAGACGCTTCATCCGGTGCAGCAGGCGTTCGTGGACAACGACGCTTCGCAGTGCGGATTCTGCACCCCGGGGTTCGTGGTGGCCACTAAGGCCTTCCTCGACAAGCATCCGAATCCGACCGGCGACGACATCCGCCGGGGCCTGAGCGGCAATTTCTGCCGCTGCGGCACCTATCACGGAATTCAGCAGGCCGTCGCGCAGATGGCGCGGAAAGGAGCGTGAGCCATGCCCGACTACAGTTGGCCAGCCGCGGAGCAGCGCACTCTGATCGGAAAGCGGATCTCGCGTGTGGATGCGCCGGCCAAGGTTTCAGGACGCGCCAAGTACACCTACGACGTCACGCGTCCCGGCATGCTGTTTGGCAAAATTCTGCGTTCGCCCTACGCCAAAGCGCGCATCGTGAGCATTGATACCAGCGCCGCCGAAAAGATGCCGGGCGTGAAGGCGGTGCACATCATCCAGGAGCCTGGCAGCACCATTCAGTGGGCGGGCGATGAGGTGGTGGCGGTGGCCGCGGCGGATGAATCCACTGCCGAAGACGCCATCCGCGCCATCAAGGTGAAGTATCAGCCTCTGCCCCACATGGTCAGCGACGCCGAGCCGCCCGCCGGCGCCGGCGAAGCCGCCGGGCCGTTGGGCGAAGACGACATCTGGGACGCACTCGACCAGATGCCCCCGGCCGCAGTGGCCAAACAGTTGCAGCAGTACGGCGTGAGTTTCAAAGTCACCCAGGACCTGCTCGATGACATGAAGAAGTACCAGGTCCCCGATGAGGTCATTGAGGCAGCGCGCCACGCGACCTATCACGAACAGCCGGGCGGCGGTGCGCGCTCCTCGTATCAGAAAGCGGCCGAGCAAACGCAGGGCGATCCAGACCAGGCGTTTCGCGACGCGGAGGTCGTGTCTGAGGGGGTGTACGGCTCGCCCGTCATTACACATTGTTGTCTCGAAAGTCACGGAGCCACGTCGGAGTGGACGGACAACGATCACCTCTTCGTGCACATCTCCACGCAGAACGTTTCCGGCATTGCCGGTCAGATGGCGGAACCCCTCAAGCTCCCGGCGGCCAACATCCACGTGCATCAGGACCACATCGGGGGTGGATTTGGCAGCAAGTTCTCGCCCGACCGCTGGGGCATCGTTTCCGCCCAGATCTCCAAGAAAGCCGGCGGCAAGCCGGTGCGCATGATGTTGGAGCGCGACGCGGAACTGGAGGTTGCCGGCGCCCGCCCGTCCGCTTATGCCCGCGTTAAGCTGGCGGTGAAGAAAGACGGAACGATCACCGGTTGGCAATCGCAATCCTGGGGAACCGGCGGCCCCGGTGGCGGAGGCATGCCGCCGATTCCTTATGTCTTCATGATTCCTAATCTGCGCAAGCAACACACCGCCATCCGCAACAACATCGGTCCGGCGCGGGCGTGGCGGGCCCCCAACCACCCTCAAGCCGCCTTAATTACCATGGGGGCGCTCGAGGACGCGGCCGCCAAGTTGAACATGGATCCGCTCGACTTCTTCCTCAAGAACCTGGACATCACCGGGCCACGCAAGGATAACTATCGCGAAGAGTTCGGTATCGCCGCCGACCTGATGGGATGGAAGCAAAAGTGGCGTCCCCGCGGACAAGACATCTCAGGCAATGTAGCGCGCGGACTCGGCCTCTCGCTGCACACCTGGGGCGGACGCGGCCACGAGAGCCACTGCGACTTCACCATCCATCCCGATGGTTCGGTGGACATCAAGCTGGGTTCGCAGGACCTGGGCACCGGCACCCGCACCTGCATCATGATTGTGGCCGCCGACACGCTGGGC
>DATKLE010000044.1:0-5400 GCA_035542575.1 Terriglobales bacterium
GTATTGGCCTTCTTGATCGTCCCCCTGGCCCTGCGCGGTGGCCAGCAGCAGCCCATTCGGCTGCTGTACTTCATTGCTGTCGGTCTAGGTTACATCCTGGTGGAGATTGCCTTCATCCAGCGCTTCGTGCTGTTCCTCGGGCATCCCACCTACGCGCTCACCGTGGTGGTGTTCCTGCTGCTGCTGTCCAGCGGCGCTGGCAGCCTGGCTTCGCGGAAATGGATGAGCCAGACCGCGCGCGGGTGGCTGCCGCTTGCGCTCGTCGCCGCCGCTCTGCTGCTATACGTGTTTCTGCTCCCGGGAATCCTCTATGCGCTGGTGGGGCTGCCGTTCCCGGCCAAGCTGCTGGTCAGCGGAGTCATCCTGGTTCCCCTGGGATTCGCCATGGGAATGCCATTCCCGACGGGATTGCGGGCGCTGGCCAGCCTGCCTGCACCCGAATTCCCTGCTACCGGGAACGGCGATGCCAGGGAAAATGCCGTCGAATGGGCCTGGGCCATGAATGCCGCATCCAGCGTCCTGGGCTCGGTCCTGGCCATGGTGATTGCCATTCAGTTTGGTTTGAACGTTACCCTGGCCTGCGGGGCAGTCGCGTATCTGCTGGCCTGGGGATTGACCGGAACCCTGCAACCCCGCAGCGCATGATGTGAATGCCTGGCTGGCGGTCTGCTATCATGCTGCGGCTCGGGACTTTCTTGACGCCCGGAGATTTTCTGCGATGATGGTGACTGGGAGAACGCGTGCCTAGCCAGAAGCAGTTGAAGTGGTCTCAACTGAAGGTCGGGCTCACCGTGCTGGTCGCCTGCATCACCCTGGCCGTTCTGATCTTCCTCATGAGCGGAACCGGGGGCATGTTCACCCGAAAAATCATCGTCAGATCCTATTTCGACAACGCCGGCGGCCTGCGCGAGGGCGCTCCGGTGCGGCTCGCGGGAGTGGACATTGGCAATGTCACCCGCATCCGCGTGGTTTCTGATCCCAGCAAGAAGCTGACCCCGGTCGAAGTCACCATGAAGGTCAGCACGCAGTATCGCGAGACCCTGCGCACTGACTCCGTGACCTCGCTCTCCACCGCCGGGGTCTTGGGCGAAACCTACATCGACATTGACAGCTCCCAAGCCGTGGGGCCCGAGGCGCGCAGCGGGGCTATCCTGCCGATTCGCGAACATCCGGACTTTCAGGACGTCGTGCGCGCCAGCCAGGGCACGCTGCAAAACCTCGATGCCCTTCTGAAGCGTGTGGACCGGATCATCGCCTTCGTGGAAAGCGGGCAGGGCTCGGTGGGCAAACTGATCTACGATCCCACGCTCTACAACCGCTTGGCCTCGACTGTGAACGAGTTTCAGAACCTGGTGAACGAGGTAAGCCAGGGCAAGGGCACCATCGGCAAGCTGGTGGCAGACGACGAGCTCTACCGCAAGGTCAACGCCAGCGTGGACAAGCTGAACACGATCATAGATGACCTCAACGCCGGCAAGGGGACCGCTGGCAAGCTGCTCAAGGACCCGGCCCTCTACAACAATGCCAACGATACCGTCGCCAACATCAAGACCCTTACCGCGGATGTCAACGCGGGCAAGGGCGCCTTGGGCAAGCTGGCCAAAGACCAGGAATTCGCCGACAAGCTGCAGAACACCATGAACAAGCTCTCCCTCCTGACCGACCGCCTGGAGGCCGGAGAAGGCACTGCCGGCAAGCTGTTCAAGGATCCCGCTCTCTACAACAACGCTGACCAGATGTTGGTGGAGACCCGCAATCTGGTCAAGGCCGTGCGGGAAAATCCCAAAAAATACCTGACCATCCACTTCAAGATTTTCTGAGGCCCGCTGGCAGGTAACCCACCTAGTGTTTGCGCTCCGCGCCCACCAGCGTTACCGCGATCACGCACTTCTCCGAGGACCGGTTGTGCCAGGCGTGGCGCGTTCCGTTCTGAATCACGCAATCCCCGGCTTTGAGAAGCACTTCAGTCCCGTCATCCACCTCGAGAACCACTTCGCCAGAGATAACCACATCGAAGTCCACCGTGTCGGTCGTGTGCATACCCGGATGATCCGGCTCCAATACCTCAATCATCCCCGGCAATTTTTGTTGAATTTCCGCAAAAGCAGAGGCTGTGTCAACCTGCTCGAGGCTCGTCTTCGTATCCGGCGGTATGGTGAAAAAGCCGAAGCGGAAGCCGTTTCTTGGAGGGAAATAGCGGGGATGCGGCGGCGGCGTCCCGTCCGACGGAAGTTCAGGGATGGAATCGCTTCCCCAAAGGCGATAAAACTCGTATCCCGGAAGTAGAGCCAGGCTCACGGGCTGAACCGGCGCGCAGCGCACAATCACCGATTTGCCGGATTCGTTCTGCCCAGTCACGACGCAGCGGATGTCCATAAGGCCCCCTGTAGTCGCGACGGATTATACCCAACTAGTTTCGGGAAGAATGTCCGCAGGGTGAGTGGAACTCAGCTCCTCACAGGTACAGCTGTTTGGGCCATTTTCCGACCGGCAGCTTCCGCCGAATCGAAATCCGCGTCCATTCGGTCCAACCCAGGATCCACAGGCAGGTCGTCAGTAGCCAGGACCATTTGAGCATATCCGATCCGAAGGCCAGCCCGAGCCCAGCGGCGAGCACTACCCACTTCACAACGCGGTACGCGCGGCTGCGCGAAGGCGTGTAGATCGGCAGGAAGGGCGCTGCCAGCAGAACACCCAGGGCGATTCCACCGGCCAGCAGCACGCGCGCGGTTGTCATGGCGCCGGCAAGGAAGTATGCAGAGGATGCCACCAGCATGCCCACCGGCGCGGCGAGTAGCAGCCACTTGAGCCACGGCTGGGAGCAGACGAGCCGCGCTTCCACATTGCCCTCGCGCAGCATTCGGGCTTCGGCAGCGGTTAGCAGGACGCTGCGATACTGGCAGTTCGCGGTCCGGGCATCGCCCAGAGCAACCACGGCCATCCGGTCCGCTTCCTTGGCGGTTGCGCCGCCGCTCATGGCAGCCTCACGCGCGGACTCGTAGTGCTCCTGAATCTCGCGTCGAACCCGGGCAGCCGAGCACTCCGAGAGATGCCGGGTAGCTTGCTTCAACCAACTGTCCAATCCGCTCATCGCTTATGCCTCCCCCAGAATTGTCGTGACTGCCTGTGAAAGCGTACGCCACTCGGCCCGATCTTTGCTCAGCACCGCCCGTCCGGATTTGGTGATGCGGTAGTAGCGCCGCGGACGCCCCTTCTCCATGCCCTCATGCGACTCCACCAGGCCTTCGTTTTGCAGCTTGTGAAGCGCCGGGTAGAGCGTGCCCTCCTTGAAATCCAGTACGCCCTGGGAGCGTTCCTTGATCTGCTGAGCGATACGATACCCGTGGCACGGCTCGTGCGCCAGGGCTTCCAGGATCAGGGTGGGGAGGGTTCCTTTAAAGTTCATCTAATACCTCGTATTCCAATGCATAGGATACGAGCCATGCTTGGGCTTGTCAAGGGGAGGGGGCTACCCAAGGCAATGAGCAAGCCGCACCCGGACGGATGCGGCTCGAATGAAGCTGTCCCTGCGATCGGTCAATTCTCCGTTCAGAACACCCAGGGCGGAGGCACGTATTCGAGATCGAAGCCTTGGCTCGGTGGCAGCAGGGAAGCGTCTGGGCGTACACCTGTATCAAGCCAACTGTTCATCGCCGCCATGCCAGACAAGTATTGATCGGCGGTGAAGGAGCAGTGGCCGACAGTGTTTACGTACGACTGCACAAGCCGCTTGCTGGAGTGTGCCGTCCGGGCGAGTTGCGCGTAATAGCTCTCGTTGGATACAAACACCAGTCCGTCGAACTTGGCGTGCATGGTTAGCACAGGCCTCCAAAGCCACCCGGTGAATCCGCCCCAGTACGCCGCGAGAAGCCTGGCCCAGAAGTCGGCCCTAACATGGGTGCCGTTCATGAACGCCAGCAATTCATCGGCATTCACCCCGAGCCCAGCCAAGTACGTTTTTTCATCAGCGGTGAGGGTATATTGCGTTCCAATATTATTCGCGACAACGCCGCCATTCTCGGCCTCGATTCCTGCCCTTCTTTCGGTCGCTTTCCACATCTGCAAAATAAAGAACGGAGCGGCGTTCAAAGGCTCGTTGAGCCAAAACGCCTCCTGCGGCAGATGCATCACCAAGCGAATGAATTCCCATCGTCCAAACGTTGCGGGCCCTGGCGGTGCCTCCGCGAGCACAATGGGCAGCACGTCTGCTTTAAAGTTCAAGGTGTCCTTAACGTCTTCTATGGGCCCCCAGACGTCGTCGTGCCATCCGAATGCAGCGGCGTACGCCAGACCGAACGCAAGCGCCTGGTCCATGTTCTCGGGTGTTCCGGCATCCGGTGCGCAATTCGCCACCGCACCGTCATAAATCCAGGGATATCTCTCAATCGACTTCAGCGTAATTCCGGCACCGAGAGAAATGCCCCAGATGATGATTCGCTTGGGTTGGCCTACGTTTTTCTTGAAATACTCTGTGAGTGCCAGCGTTTGCAGTACTCCGTCTTTATCGAAATTCTGGAAGCCTGAACCTGCCAGTGCGTAGCCGAGCCCCAGCAGTTGGTCCTCTAAGGTCGGGGTTACCGGCGGCCAGGTAGCGGGCGCAAGCTCGGGTTTTATACCCGCGTTCTGGACCCCGTGGGCGAAAACCAGCAAGGTGCCGTTCCAGTTCGCCGGTACCCGGATTTCGTAGTCGGCTCCATTAAGCGTGCCGGTGAGATCGGCGGGCAGCGGTATGTGGGCGAAGCCCTTGCCGCCCGCCATCGCGCGGCAGGTGAGAACGAGCAAGATAACGATCAGCATGCGTAATTTCATAATTGCACCTCAGACAGAGATGGTCTTGGCGGTTGCTATTGTTCTCCAGGTCGGCGCTGAGGCTGTCGCATCAGGGCTTGTCCCGAATTGGACCCAGATTGGCTTGTGGGCATTTGAAAATCGCCCCAAGCGAGGACCCTGGGCGCTAGACTTGAAATGTGTGAAGCACACCTCCGTCCAACATGATTGTCGGCTTTCGGGTATGAAACAATGGACGCGGCCTTGACTGTTTCTTGAATTTTTCCTTGCCGCGCAACCCTATCCAGGCGCGGCATTTGCCCGCAACTGCGCGACGATCCGCGAGGCGTGAGCTTGGGTTGAGAAGACCAGGAGCAGGACCATGTCCGGCGTCGTCCGCTTCGGATCCTATGAAGTCGATCTGAGCGCCCGCCAGCTCCGCAAGCGCGGAGTGAGGATTAACCTGCGCGATCAATCCTTCCAGGTCCTGGCCACGCTGCTGGAGCACCCCGGCCAAGTCGTCACTCGCGAGGAATTGCAGCGGCGGCTGTGGCATGGCGACGTGTTCGTGGATTTTGAAAACAACCTGAACACCGCCGTGGCGCGCCTGCGCGGGGCGCTGTGTGATACCTC
>DATKLE010000045.1:0-57151 GCA_035542575.1 Terriglobales bacterium
GTCAAGGAATTCCTGTACCGCGAGGCTTAGCGACCTGTGTTCGTGTCCATTCCCACTCTGAGGGCTGACGGCGACCCCGTGGTTCACCGCATTCAGTTCCGCCTCTTTTTGCAGCCGACGAGCAGTCGCATCACCTGCATCCTTGCCAACCGACAGGCGGATACGCTTTGCTCCCTCCCACCACTCCAAATAATAGGCCCCTTCTGGATGACGCTCTTCCTGCCCATTGACAATGACCAGATCGGCCCGCACCCGCCCATTCATGGCAAGCACGACAGGGCAGTAACGCAGACCTTTCGCAGTTTGAACTCGTTTGGTGAGATTGACGGTGCGATTCAAGGTGACTCCTAGAATTAGAATCATTCTAGGTATCACCGCCTGCAACTGCTAGATTACGAAGGTGTTGGCGGAGAGAGTGGGATTCGAACCCACGTTACCCTTTCGAGTAAACACGCTTTCCAAGCGTGCGCCTTCAGCCACTCGGCCATCTCTCCGTGCTCAGTTGCGAGTTGCGAGTACCGAGTTGCGAGCAGTGGCTCGCTAGCCCAATACCGTCTGCCCGCAACTCACAACTCGCAACTCGGTACTAGGTACTCGGTACTATTTTTCCTCCAGCTGCTGGGCCAGGTAATTCTCGATTCCCATCTCCTCGATGGCGTGGAGTTGTGCCTCGAGGTAATCGATGTGCTCTTCCTCGTCGGTCAGGATCTCCTCCAGCAGGTCGCGCGAGCCGTTGTCGCCGGCAGTCACGCAAGTCTCGATGCCCGCGTTGAGGCGCTTGACCGCGTCATATTCCACCTGCAGATCGTTCTCGAGCTGCGCCTTCACATTCGCCCCAATGTTGATCTTGAAGTAGTCACTCATGTTGGGAGTGCCGTCAAGCAGCAGGATGCGCTCCATCAACTTCTCCGCATGCTGCATCTCCTCGATGGACTCCCCGCGAGTGTGCTTGGCCAGCTTGTGATAACCCCAGTTCTCGCACATCTCGGCGTGAAGAAAATACTGGTTGATGGCGGTCAGCTCCGCTTTCAGCACCTGGTTGAGCACGGCTATGACTTTGGCATCGCCTTTCACAGTTCGCCTCTCAGAATGGCAGTCAGCGCCCAGCAGTCAGCATTCGGCTCCAAAGGCCCGAGGACCGGCTTCACGGCAGAGGGAATGAAGAATGCTGGGCTACCAGGCAAGAATATAGCATCCGAGGTCAGTTTGGGCCGCCGGGCGTCCGATCAGTTGCCAGGTTCGGACGTCTTGGCCGGGGCTTCTGCAGGATTGGCCGATGCGGCAGCCTCTTCCGGGGCGTGGCCGTTGGCCGGCGATGTGGAGGTCTGCGGCGGTTCGGGCGGCTTGATGGCGCTATCGAGCACCCGGTTGTGCAGGCAGAAGAGCGCTAGTTCGAGCCGGTCGGCCACACCCAGCTTGTCGTAGACCTTGCGCAGGTAGTTCTTCACCACCTGCTCGGTGGTGCCAACGCGCAGCGCAATCTCCTTGTTCTTCATGCCCTGAGTCACGCAGGAGACGATCAGCGACTCCTTGGGAGTCAACTGCACTTTGGCGCGCGGCGAGGATGGCCGCCCGCCTTGGCTGCGATAGGCGGTCAGCACCCAGTTGATTCCC
This sequence comes from Terriglobales bacterium, assembly GCA_035542575.1. Lineage (GTDB taxonomy): Bacteria > Acidobacteriota > Terriglobia > Terriglobales > Acidobacteriaceae > JAIQET01. The sequence goes on from DATKLE010000045.1 coordinate 1,615, forward strand.
TGGCGGTCGAGCCAGGGCTCGCCTTGCGACACTTTGCGCAGGCAGTCCACCAACATCTCCGGCTCCACCTCGCGCGACACGATGCCGTGGGCGCCACGCCGGAACAGTTCCAGGGTGAGTTCCTCGTTGGGCTCGGGAGTCACGACTACCAGCTTTAGGGCCGGCGATTGGCGCAGTAAATCTGAAACCGCATCCGCGGGGTTCGCGGTCAGCGCGGCCTCGAAGATCAGAATGTCGGCGGAGAATTTCTTGGCGGCTGAGAGGGTCTGCGAGAGGGTTTCCGCCTGGCCCACCACACGAATGTCATCTTCGAGGGCAAAAATCTTGCGCAATCCGGCGCGGAAGATGGCCTGCGTGTCAGCCACGATCACCCGGATGAAATGGCCGTTGCCCTCACCCTGATGCGGCTGCTCGACGTTCTCGTCAACGCTGACCGGAATGCTTGCCATCAGTTTCCCGCCGCCTCTCAGCGGCGCTCAAAATGGTACTCGTCGATCACCACGCCCACTCCGCGGCGTCCACCGGCTTCGGAGTTGCGCACCACCCGGCCGCGGCAGTCGAGCTGCACATCGGTCTCGGCCCCCACTACGTCGGCAGGCAGGGAGATGGTGAAGTCCACCATCGAACCCACCGGCATCTCCGAGTCCACCTGGAAGAGCACGCCGTTGGCGGAAATGTTCTGGGTTTCCGCGCGATTCTCGCCGGCTTTCGACTTCACCGATACCGGCAGGTGAATGGGAAAGCGCACCGCGCTCTGCATGTCGGGATAGCGGCCGCGCCGGGCTTTGCTCTCGCCCGCTTTCGCCGTGGCCGGTTCGTTGGACCGCGAGGCCGCGCCTTTCCGATTCTCAGAAGACGCGTTGGGACTGCCGTTTTCCGTCGATCGAGAGTTGTTCGACATTACGCCCGCAGATTACACCCCGGAATCAGCAGTGAAAAGTTACCGAAGTCATGGAACTAGTAGGGCTTAAATGCTTGGGAATCATTAGATTGCGGACGTTTTTAAGGTGCGTGAGCGCCGTCACAGAGCACTTGGCACTTAGCATTTGGTCGTCGAGGGAGGTGCTGGAGTGAAAGACTTTTAGGGACTTGAAGGTTTGGGAGAAAGCTCATGCATTGACGCTGGACGTATACAAGGTAACCCAGCGGTTTCCGCGCGAGGAGCTGTTTGGTCGGACGAGCCAGATGCGCCGCTGCAGCGTGTCAATTGGAGCGAACATCCCCGAAGGCTGTGGCAAGAAAGGAAACGCCGAGTTCCAGCGCTTCTTACAGATCTCATCAGGCTCTGCCAGCGAACTGGATTATCATTTGCTGTTGGCACGCGAGTTGCACTTTCTGTCAGATGCTGATTACCGGCAGATGACTAGCTCGTTGTCGCACTTAAGAAGAATGCTCACATCCCTTTTGCAAAAAGTCGACCACGAGCGCACGATGGCCAAATGCTAAATGCCAAGTGCGAAGTGCTGCCCCTAGAACTTAGTCACCTCCGTAAAATTAAACTCCCGCACCTTCATCGCCGGCACCACCATGTCGAACGATTCCTCCCCGCTGGCGCGAACCGGAATGCCCATCTCCTCCACGTTGGAGAGCATGTGCAGCAGGCTTTCGTTGAAGCGGAAGTTGCGGATGCCGTGCAGGACCTTGCCGCCCTCGACAGAAAAAGTCCCATCGCGGGTCATGCCGGTAAGAATCTTCTCGTAAGGATCCACTTCGCGGATGTACCACAGGCGCGTGACCAGCACCCCGCGCTCGGTCGAGGCAATCATCTGGTCAAGGGTCCTAGGCTCGGCAGGCGTGCCGAAGACGATGTTCATGGGGGCTTCGCCCATTTCGTTAGGCAAGGGAAATCCGTGGCCGGTCGGCGCAATCCGGCCGACTGAGTCCTTGTGCTCTGAGGTCTTCATCTTGGCGGCAGTCCCGCGGGCATAGACCAGGCGCTTGACTACGCCCTTGTCCACCAACTGCACCCGTTGCCGGCCTACTCCTTCGCCATCGAATGGGGCACCCGACTGCAAGGGATGGCTAACATCGTCCCAGATGTCAATGTTCTCGCCAAATAGCTTTGTGCCCACACGATTGTTCAGAAACGAGCGCTGGTCGAGTACGGCCAGCCCACCGAAGTCGTAGAACATGAATCCCACCATGTCGAGCACGGCGGCTGGCTCCAGAATGACGGTGTACTTCCCCGCCGGAATCTCCCGCGGAGCGGCTGAGTGCAGCGCCTTGCGGGCCGCAATCTCCGCCAGGGCGATGGGGTCGAGATTGGCCACGTTCGGTGAGTTGGCTTTCTGCCACCCGGAAGAATCGGTCGCCAGCATGGTGATGGAGATTTCCGACGAGGTTTGCTGGTACCACTCGGCCACTCCACGCGAGCTAAAGATTCCTTCAACCGATTGGGAGGTTGAAAAAATGCCTGCGGTCGTGAGCTTGTGTTTTGCGGCAGTGGCAACGATCTTGCCGACCACGTCGGCCCGCTGCCGCGGCGTGACCGCAGCGGTCTGCTCAAAGTAACGCGAAGGGGGCGTGGGGCGGACACTCTTGTCCACTTCCGCCATGGGCAACAAGTCGGGATCCGGCTCCTGCACCTTCGCCAGATTCTCCGAGGCCTGCACTACCCGCTTCAGGCTTTCATCATCAAGCTTGTTCGTTGTCGCCCGCGCCGTGCGCCCGCCGAACACCGCGCGCACCGACACCACGTAGTTCTCTTCTGCCACGTTTTGATGAATGGTGTTGTTGGCAAAGCGAGTAAGAGCAGCATTGGTGCCATAGAAGAGCGCCTCGACTTCGTCTGCGGTCGAGTGCTTCCTGATCTTCTGGAAGATATCAGCGGCTTGGTTCTTGTCCAGCATTCAGCAATTAGCGATTAGCAATCGGGAGATCGTCTCTGGGTTTCTGTGTTCTCGATGGTTAATTTCCGCTGTAAGCCGATCCCACCTTAATCCTCAGAAATCTCGCCGGAGCGGCTCCGTGCCCCGTACCCATCACCTGCTGGGGCTGGCCTTTGCCGCAATGGGGAATGCCCCACAGCACCCACTCGTCGCGGGAGCAGATGGCGTCCATTGAGTTCCAGAACTCGGTCGTAATCCCCGAATACGACGGGTTCTTCAGCATCCGCACCCGCTTTCCGCTCTTGATCTCCCATCCCAGCTCGCATCCGAACTGGAAGTTGTAGCGCTTGTCGTCAATGGACCACGAGCGGTTGGTCTCCATGTAAATGCCGTAGTCGGTTGACGCAATCAGTTGCTCACGGGTAAGCGGCTTCTCGCCCGGAAGAATGCTCACGTTGGTCATGCGGATGATGGGCAGGCGGTTCCAGCCCTCGGCCCGCAGGGTCCCGCCGGAGCGCTTGGCTCCAATGGCATGCGCGGTTTCGCGCGAGCTCAGATATCCGGTGAACAGGCCGTTGGTAATGATCGGCGTGCACTGGGCGGGAACGCCCTCTTCGTCGAAGGCGAACGTGCCCAGGCCGGGGCCATGCTCCTGGCGCGCGTCGGCCACGATGTTGACCAAGTCGCTGCCGTAACGCAGCGTGCGCAGCTTGTCGAGCGTGAGGAACGACGTCCCTGCAAAATTGGCCTCCATGCCCAGCACGCGGTCGAGTTCGATGGGGTGGCCGACGGACTCGTGAATCTGCAGGCCAAGCTGTGAGCCGTCCAGAATGATGTCGAACACCCCTTCCGGGCAACGCTCGGCCTTGAGCAGCGCCACCGCTTCTTCGCCCACGCGCCGCGCATTCTCGATCAGTTTTAGTTCGCCGATCAGTTCGTAGCCCTTGTTCTGCCACTGCCCGCCATAAGAGCTGGGATAGGACCGCTTCTGAATCTCGTTTCCCGCAAAGGCGTAGGCAGCGTAGCCAACGCCGGTCGTGTATTTGGTCTGGTGAATCTTCGCGCCCTCAGAAGACGCAAACCAGGACTCCTCGCGGCGGAAATTCATGTTGGTCTCCGCGAGGGTCACACCGGCCACGGAGCGCAGCTCGGAATCAATCTTCAGCAGCAGTTCCAGATTCTGCTCGACCGAGGTGGTGAAGGGATCAATCTGGAAGGGCGAAGTCCATTCGGCGGTGACCGGCTTCTCCGGAGCAAGCCGGATGTCGCGCTGCTTGACGCGGGCTGAGGCTTTGGCGATGTCCACGGCGCGCGCGGCAGTGGCCTCGACCGCTTGCTTGCTGAGATCGTCGGAGGCGGCAAATCCCCAGGCTCCGTCGGCAATCACCCGCACGCCGATCCCCAACGACTCGGAATCCGAAGCGCTGCCGATCTTGCCGTTCTTGGTAGAAAGCGCGCGGCTGCGGTCGTCGGCCACGCGGGCGTCGGCGTAAGAAGCACCGCGGATGGAGACTAGGTTCAGGGCCCAATTGACGATGTCTTTCATGGCCGATGATTCAATCTACCACGGAGACACGGAGCCACGGAGAACGGCCGACTTTCTCTTGCAGTTCATAATCGAGAACTGGCCTCAAAGGTGATCCTTGACGCTGAAGAATGACGGCTACCCCTCACCCTTCCCTGTGATCTACCGCACAGACCCCGCGCCCATCCCCAGACTCCAATAGACAGTTGGGCAATCGTGCGCAGACCTCCGTCTGCTTAAGGAGACATTCATGAGCACTCTGGTACTGGATAAAAAGGCCGATCTGGCCGGTCCGGGCATTGGCGACTACCTCGAACTCGAAAAAATCCTCCCTAAGGACTACCGCTCCCTGCTGACCCCGAAAGAGACCCAGCAGGCCATCTTCCATGTGAAGCGCTACATCGAAGACAATCTGTGCAAGGAACTCAACCTGTTCATGGTGGAAGTCCCGCTGATCGTGGACGTGGAGAGCGGGGTCAACGACATGCTGGACCGCGACGGCTCGCGCACCCCGATCCAGTTCCACATTTCCAACGACCGCGACAAGCACCCCATTGACGCTCAGGTCGTACAGGCCGCGACCAAGTGGAAAAGAGTCGCCCTGAAGCAGTTCGATTGCCGGCTGGGAGAGGGCATCTGCACCGACATGCGCGCCGTGCGCAAGGATTACTTCCTCGACCACGACCACTCCGCTTACGTGGACCAATGGGATTGGGAGCGGGTGATTACCGCCGACCAGCGCAATCTCGACTTCCTCAAGGGCATCATCAGCAAGATCTGGAAGGTAATCGTCGGCGCCGAGCGCTATGCGCAGTCGCTGTTCCCGCAGTTGAAAGACTTCCGCTATCCCGACCTGCCGGAGAAGCTGGAGTTCTTCCACGCCGAAGAAATTCTCGAGATGTACCCCGACCTGCCGCGCAAGCAGCGGGAGACGCAGATCCTGCAGAAGCATCCGGCGATCTTCATCATCGGAATTGGCTGGCCGCTGAAAGACGGCTACCCGCACGAGATGCGCGCCGCCGACTACGACGACTGGGTGACCGACACGCACGATCAGACCGGCAAGGACACGCATGGACTCAACGGCGACATCCTGGTATGGAACCACGTGACCCGCCGCCGCCACGAACTGACCTCAATGGGCATCCGGGTAACGGCAGAGACTCTGAAGAAGCAGCTGGAGATGTCCCGCCAGCTCGACTTCATGAAGCTGCCCTATCACCAGGCCATCCTGAACCATGAGATTCCGCTGTCGATCGGCGGCGGCATCGGGCAGTCGCGCACACTGATGCTGCTGCTGCGGAAAGCCCACCTGGGCGAGGTAAGCGTTACGGTGTGGCCGAAGATCCTGAAGGAGATGTGCGCGCGGAAAAGCATCTTCGTGCTGGAGTAGTTGGAAGCCAGCGAGGGGCGGTGACGTCCGCCCCTCGTTTCTCAGCTACGTTCCGTTCCCACCCTTGGCGGATAAAGAACGACACGCACCAGCAATCATCTTGCCCGTACGGGCAACACAAATTAGCCCACCGCTTCAGCGGTGGGTGGGTGCGGGGGTCGGAGGGAGAGGACGGAAACATGCCTCACGCCTATTCAAGCAATCGTATCCACATCGTTTTTAGCACCAAATACCGCGAGCCGGTCATCAGTCACGAATTCCAACCAAAACTCTGGGCCTACCTGGCGGGGATCGCGCGCAAGATCGGGATGCAGAGCGTGGTGGTCGGAGGCATCGACAATCACGTGCACGTTTTCGCGCTGTTGCCTGCAACTTTGACGCTCGCAAGAGCAGCCCAATTGTTAAAAGGAAACTCCTCCAAGTGGATCAACGACCAGGGATATGCTGGAGAGCGGTTTTCGTGGCAAGAGGGTTATGGCGCATTCAGCGTGAGCGCTTCGCAGACTCCGGAGGTGGTCCGATACGTCCAGAATCAGGCAGAGCACCACAAGCAGCGTAGCTTTGAGCAGGAGTTTATTTCTCTGTTAACTAGGTACGGAATCAACCATGACGCGGACCAGGCGCTGGGGTAAGCGCACCCAGCGCTAAAGCGCTGGGCTAGAATGTTCCGCCCTCTGGGCTTAGGTACCGGTACCGACGCGGGGCGGCTTGCGCCGCCCCTTTTGGGTCAAGAACCGCGGACGAGGGGCCCCTTCGACTTGGCCCAGGGCAGGTCCGCTCCACACTACGTCCCTTCGCTCCACCCCGCCAGATACTCCTCCTGTTCCGGCGTGAGTCGGTCAATTTTGATTCCCATAGACTCCAGCTTCAGCTTGGCCACCCGCTTGTCGAGTTCATCGGGGACCTTGTACACCCTCTTCTCGAGTGTCTTGGCGTTCTTCACCATGTACTCCACTGACAGCGCCTGGTCGGCGAAGCTCATGTCCATCACGGACGGAGGATGGCCTTCGGCGGCGGCCAGGTTGATCAAACGGCCTTCGCCCAGCAGATTGATCTTGCGGCCATCTTTTAGCGAGTATTCCTCGACGAAGTTGCGCGTGGTGCGCTTCGACGAAGACATCTTCTCCAGCGCCGGAATATCAATCTCCACGTTGAAGTGGCCGGAGTTGGAGATGATGGCCCCATCTTTCATCACGTCGAAGTGGTCTTTGGTCAGCACGTTCTTATTGCCGGTCACGGTGCAGAACACGTCGCCAATTTTTGCGGCGTCATTCATCGCCATGACGCGGAAGCCGTCCATTACCGCTTCCAGCGCCTTGGTCGGATCCACTTCCGTGATGATGACCTCCGCGCCGGCGCCGCGGGCCCGGCTGGCCAAGCCGCGTCCGCACCAGCCGTAGCCAGCGATCACGAATTTCGATCCTGCCAGCAGGAAGTTGGTGGCGCGAATAATGCCGTCAATGGTGGACTGCCCAGTACCGTAGCGGTTGTCGAAGAAGTGCTTGGTGTCGGCGTCGTTGACCGCCACGATGGGGTAGCGCAGCACGCCCTCTTTCGCCATGGCGCGCAGGCGAATCACGCCTGTAGTGGTCTCTTCGGTGCCGCCGATCACGCCGGTAAGAGCGTCGGTGCGCTTGGTGTGGAGGACCGTGACCAAGTCGGCGCCATCGTCCATGGTGATGTGGGGCTTGTGGTCAATGGCCGCCAGGATGTGGCTGTAATAGGTGTCGTTGTCCTCGCCCTTGATGGCGAACACGGGCACGCCGTGGTCTCGCACCAGGCTGGCCGCGACGTCGTCCTGCGTCGAGAGCGGGTTGGATGCGCAGAGCGCGACATCGGCGCCGCCGTCACGCAGGCAGATGGCCAGGTTGGCGGTCTCGGCGGTCACGTGCAGGCAGGCCGACACGCGAATGCCCTTCAGCGGCTGGTTCTTGATGAACTCCTTGCGGATGATCTGCAGGACTTTCATGGACTGGTTGGCCCAGTCAATCCGCTTCTTGCCCAGATCGGCCAGTTCGATGTTCTTGATGTCACAATTCACTTGTGTCGGTGTGGTTGACATATTCTCCTGTGGCGTTTCTCTTTCAAGAATTCTTTGGATAATCGTGCCGTCCCTGACGGGACTCGATTCTGTTCTGTGTGCTCCTGCTACCCGGCACTTCCGTGCCGGGCTTTTCTGTGCCGCCGCTACGCGGCTGGAGTACGCAACGGGCGCCGGAACTCGCTTTTGCCAATGCCCGCGGGAGCTCGTGTTTACCGTTTGACCGCGTGGCCGACCGGCTCGCGCAAACCCGCATCGCTGGCCAGCTTGGCCGCCTTGTCGGTCGCCTCCCAGGTAAAGTCCTTGTCGTTCCGGCCGAAATGGCCGTAGGCGGCAGTTTTCTTGTAGATGGGACGCCGCAGGTTTAACGACTCGATAATGCCCTTGGGGGTCAGCGCGAAATGCGCGCGCACCAGATCGGGGATGATCGTGGGATCCACCTTGGCGGTGCCGAAGGTATCCACCAGCACGCTCACCGGCTCGGCCACGCCGATGGCGTAAGCCAGCTGGACTTCGCAGCGGTCGGCCAATCCGGCAGCCACTACGTTCTTGGCCACGTAGCGGGCCATGTAAGCCGCCGAGCGATCCACCTTGGTCGGATCTTTGCCGCTGAAGCAGCCGCCACCGTGCCGCCCCATGCCCCCGTAGGTGTCCACAATGATTTTGCGGCCGGTCAGTCCGGTATCGCCCATGGGCCCGCCGACCACGAATCGGCCGGTGGGGTTGATGTGGTACTTGGTGTCGGCGTCGAGCATATGGGCGGGGATGGCGTGCTGGATGACATGCTGCAGAACTTCGGCGCGCAGCTTCTTGTTGTCCACATTTTCGGAGTGCTGCGTGGAAACCACTACGGCATCCACGCGCACCGGCTTCTTGTGCTCGTCGTATTCTACCGTGACCTGCGACTTGCCGTCGGGACGCAGGAAGTCGAGTTGGCCGCTCTTGCGGACTTCGGCCAGCCGCATGGTCAGGCGGTGGGCCAGCAAGATGGGCGTCGGCATCAGTTCGGGATTTTCCCGCGTGGCGAAGCCGAACATCATGCCCTGGTCGCCAGCGCCGCCGGGATCGACACCCATGGCGATGTCGGGTGACTGCTCGTGAATCGAGGAGATCACCGCGCAGGTCTCGTGATCGAAACCGTAGGCGGCGTCGGTGTAACCCACGGCCATCACCGTTCCCCGCACGATGGCGGGGAAATCTACATACGCCTTGGTGGTGATCTCCCCGGCAATAAAGGCCAGGCCGGTCGTCATCAGGGTTTCGCAGGCCACCCGGCTGGCGGGATCCTCCGCCAGGCAGGCGTCGAGAATAGAGTCGGAAATCTGGTCGGCGATCTTGTCGGGATGGCCTTCAGTCACAGATTCGGAGGTAAAAAGATAACGATTCTTGGATGTCAAGCAGCTCTCCTTGTAGCGATCTGGACGTCCCGTCTGGGGGGAAAATCAGAACAGCAACGGCCACATATGAGTGCCTTCGCGTTGATAAAAAGCTATCAGAGAAGATACCGGGGCGCAATTGTTTTGGACTGGGCGGGGGAAGCGGGCCCTGAAAGGAACCTGGCTGCGCCGGGTGGAGAGGAGGGGGAGTCCAATGGCCTAGAGTTCGCGTCGAATGGACGGCCCACGGCCTCCGAGCAGGTTGCTACTGTGGCTGTTCCGGTGCGGGTTGCGTGTCAAGAGGCTTCACCGGTGGGGGTTGCAAGCCGCGTGTGTCGAAGGCCAGGGTCTTCACTTCCCCATAATCTCCCTGGGCGGGCAGCCGTTTGCCGTTGAAGAAGAAGTCCAGGGCGCCAACATTGCCCGCCCTGATCACGATCTCCCGGCGGGCCTCCACTGACTTGTCAGCCGCGGCCGAGAGCGTGTCTTTAAGGATCTCTTTGCCATCAGCGGTAACTGACACCCAGCAATCCTCGCGCGCATTGATCCGCACTACAAAAGAACCCGGCGCCGGAGATGGAGTCTGAGCGGGAGGCTTAGGCGTCGTGCTCGTCGAAGGCACAACCGGCCTGGCGGAAACCGGCCTGGCCGAGGATGCAACCGGGGCAGGCGGCGCAGGCTGACTGGACTGGGGAGCAGCAACTTGCTCCGCCTGCTTGCGCTTCTCTCTTGCGTAGGAGCCCCAGATGGCTATGCCGATGGCCACGAGCAGGACCACAATCGCGAAGACGCCCCACGGCACGCTGCCGGCGCGGGCGCTGTCCGCTTCGGCCCGGACCTCAATGACCGGGGCTTCTTCCTCAGACTCGGGAATTCTTCCGGGAACGGCGTCACCACTGGCGGCCAGATAGTCGACGATGGTTTGTTCCTCGTCCAAACCGAGGTGGTGGGCGTAGGCGCGAACAAATCCCCGGTTGAAGATTCCCCCGGGAAGTTGGTCGAAGTGGTCTTCCTCCAAGGCCCGCAGCATGCGGGTGCCAATCTTGGTGGAAACCGAGATGTCGTCCAGCGAAATACCGCGCCGCTCGCGCTCCCGCTTCAGGCGGGCGCCGAATGATTCCATTCGACGGTTCTCCTGCCCGGCGGAATTGCCTCCCGCCGGGCCGCTTCTCTAAATATATGTTAAGTGTGTCTCTTAGGGGCCATCAAAATTGACGCTGGCGAGAGCCGGGGAGATTAACCGCCTTAGCCACTTGGATTTGAGCCAGTCCGAGGTCTGGGGTCCGAGGGTCGACCTCCGGCTTTCGCCCTTCTGGCACGTGGCTTGGCGGGTTCGGGTTACTTAGGTTCATTGCCCCTACTGCTTTGGGAAACATATAATTTCAGAACTTCCGCCCACACTTGAGGACGCAGTAAATGACCAAGGCCACCGACGCCGACCGTAACCGGCAAGTCCAGGAACTGAACATCTTCCACGATGTGGCCAAGGCCCTCACGTCTTCGCTGGACCTGGATTCCATCCTGCAGACCATCATGGAGAAAATGGCGGAATATTTCCGCCCCGACACCTGGTCGCTGCTCATGGTGGACGAAGAGAAGGAAGAACTCTACTTTGCCATCGCCGTCGGCAGTGCGGCCGAAGCCCTGAAGAATGTCCGCCTCAAGGTGGGGGAAGGGATCGCCGGCTGGGTGGCCAAACACGGGGAGCGCCTGGTGGTTCCTGATGTCTACACCGATCCGCGCTTTGCCAAGCGTATTGACGAGATGACCAAGTGGGAGACGCGCTCCATCATCTGCGTGCCTCTGCGCTCCAAACACCGCGTGCTGGGCGTCATTCAGTTGGTCAACGTCAACATGGATGGATTCACCGACCCGGAGCTGTTCTTCCTGCAGTCCCTGTGCGACTATGCCGCCATTGCCATTGAGAACGCCCGCGCGGTCGAGAAGATTCAGGAACTGACCATCACCGACGACTGCACCGGCCTGTTCAACGCGCGGCACCTCTATAAGACGCTGGAAACCGAGGTTTACCGCTCCGCGCGCTTCGGCTACGAATTCACCGTGCTGTTCATCGACCTCGACCACTTCAAGCAGGTCAACGACACCCACGGCCACCTGATCGGAAGCAAGCTGTTGAACGAGATCGGCTACCTGATCAAGGCGCAGCTGCGCTTGATTGACTATGCCTTCCGCTATGGCGGAGACGAGTTCGTAATTCTCCTGCCACAGACGGGTAAGGATTCAGCATTGGTCGTCGCCAAGCGCCTGCGCGACAACCTGCGCACGAGCATGTTCTGTCAGGAAGAGGGCTTGAATTTGAATGTGCGCGCCTCGATTGGCGTGGCAACCTACCCGCATGACGCCAAGACCCCGCACGACATCATCCGCCAGGCCGACGAAATGATGTACCTGGTCAAGAACACGACGCGGGACAACATCGGCATCGCCCAGCGCGGCGTGATGAAGTAGCAAGGTTTCAGGTGTCGGGTGTCGGGTGTCGGGTCTCGGGTGTCCTGTCACCGGTTCGGCCGTGGCGCTGACGTCCGGCTGGCCACCACAGGCTTCTCCGCATCACCAACCCAACGGGGCGTCATCCCGAATCCCGGCGTCCGCCGGGCGAGGGATCTCGCGCGCAGCGAACCTGCCGCCGCCCGACGTCCCGCATGCGAATAAGTTCCAGGGTTTCGCCGACCGCAATTCGAAGGCAAGAAACAGCTACCGTTAGTCCGCCACTTTGTAGTCGCAGGCCTCGCGGCACGGGGGACAGTAGAACAAGCCATCCTGGCAGAGCCGCACATCAATCTGCCCCTGGCAGAGGCAGCAGTACTTCTCGCACTCGCACTTCTCTTCGATCATGTCGCACTGCGCGCAGCGGTACTTGGGCTTGGTGGTCGTGGCCATGGACAGATTGTCGCGCCTGCGCTGAATGGGGGAAAGTGCCGTTGGTAACCGGGTGTCGGGTGTCGGGTGTCGGGTCTCGGCAAAGCCCGGACTCGAAAAACACTCTTGCTACTACTTCAGAAATCGAAACGAGTTGAGCGTTTGATCGAGGCTGGCGTCAATCTTGCGACGTACCGATTGCGGCAGGGGCTTGATGACTCCCGGATCGGCCATCTCCGGATTCACGTAAGCGGTGCTAACGTGCAGTTCGTAACACGTGCCATTGTGAAAGGCACGGTACTCATACGTATCTGCCGCGACGCCGCTGGCCACTCCGTCTCGATGAATGGCCTTAAAGATCACTCCAGCAATCTTGCGACTTGTCGGAGTGGGATAGTCTCGGCGTGTCCATTGCTTCAAGCACGCCGACGCATCGTGCTCTTCCGGGACTGCGCGGAGTGAAAAAGTGGCCGATACCAGATCACTGTCGGGAAATGCATCATGAGGATAGGTGATGCATACCATGTCCGATTCTCCACAAATAGGCGCCACGCACGACTCGACGGGTTCCCAAGCCTGAGCTGTCTTCCTGCACGCCACGAGTGGATCGTGATAACTGACAACAAACACTCCGTCGGGACTGGTAAGGGTGTGGAGCAAACCGCCGCCCGCCCCCGCAGCCGTCGTCAGGCCGGTCAGGATTATGAAGATCGTGGCATGCTGGAATTTCACGGCCAGATCATAACTCCAGAAGGATGAGCCTATTTAAGAAATCGAAACGACTCTAAGGTCTGCTCCAGTTCCCCCTCAATCGCACTCCGTTCTGCCCACGTCGTAATCTTGATCTGTCCTGGATCATAGGGGCCAGTGCTGAGGTTGTTAGTCGTAATGGTCAGCTCAAAACACTTGCCTGCGTGAAACGTACGGTACGCATGAATATCCCACGACTGCATCATGGCTGCATCAGAGGTCGTCGTTGCCTTGAACGTCACCCCATGGATCGACCTCGTTGTCGGGTCGTTCGGATGATCGGACGGCGGTAACCCGCTCATGCAGGCATCTTCTCTCTTGGCATCTGAAACGACGCTTACCGCGAAAACCGCCCCCGAGAGAGTCGTGACTTCCTTGGCGTGTGGATGTGCGACACATGCGATCGCGTCGTCAGTCATATCCGCGGTGGCGCAAAGGGGCCGCTGACTCTCACACGAGTCCAGCGGAACCCAATTTTGCGGCGCCTCACGAGTACCCATCCTGCACAGAATGAGTGGATCGGAGTACTTGAAGGTAAAGGAACCGTCCGGGCTGGTGTAGTGGTGGGTGGACGTGCGCTGTCCCAGGGCAGGGAGCACCAGGCCAATTGCGATCCCGCAAGCAATAACAGCGCGGCCCAGACTCATGCCTCATCATATCCCAGTCGTCAGGGCTTTCCACGTTTGACCACGCGAAAAACCGCATGGTAGGGTAATGAGTCGCACTATCCCGGCAGCTCAGCCACTGCTTCTGAACGAGGTCCTCATTGCCCGCTGTTGAGGCGACGACGCCCACCACCCGCAAGACCGCGCTCAATGCCGTCCATCGCCAGATGGGCGCAAAGATGGTTGAATTCAACGGCTGGGACATGCCGGTCGAGTACCCCTCCGCAGGCGGCATCATCGCCGAGCACAATGCGGTCCGCACCGGCGTCGGCATCTTCGATGTCAGCCACATGGGCGATATCCGACTCGCCGGACGTGACGCCCTGGCCGCTGTTCAGCACATTTCGATGAATGACGCAGCGAAGCTGGCGGTGGGCCAGGCGCAGTACTCGGCCATGCTTTATCCGCAGGGCACGTTTGTGGACGACGTGATCGTCCACCGCCTGGGCGAGAATGACTACCTGCTGGTGATCAACGCCGGCACGCGCGAGAAGGATTTCAACTGGGTGCGCGACAACACCCGCCAGTTCAACTGCAAAGTGGAGAACCTGTCCGACGACTTCACGCAGATTGCGATCCAGGGCCCGAAGGGCGTCAACCTGCTGCAGAAGCTGACCGATGCCGATCTCTCCGCCGTGAAGTTCTACTGGGTGACCCATGGCACGGTCTGCGGCCTGAAGAACATTCTTATCGCTCGCACCGGCTACACCGCCGAAGACGGCTTCGAAATCTACGTCCCCGCCGACGAAGCCACCAGTGCCATGGTGTGGCGTAAGGTCCTCGAAGCGGGCAAGGAGTTTGGTGCGCTTCCCTGCGGACTGGGGGCGCGCAATACTTTGCGCCTGGAGGGTAAACTCCCGCTCTACGGCCACGAGATCTCCGACACCATCAACGTCTGGGAAGCCGGCCTCGACCGCTTTTGCAAGATGGAAAAGCCCGAGTTTGTTGGCCGCGCCGCGCTGGGGAAGGCCAAGGCTGACGGAGTGAAACGTACCCTGGTCGGACTGGAGATGGTGGAGCGCGGCATTGCTCGGGACGGATACAAGGTGTTGGACGACGCCGGCCGCGAGATCGGTTTTGTCACCAGCGGTTCGTTCGCCCCGTTCTTGAAGAAGAACATTGCGCTGGCCTATGTGCCGACGCAGTATTCCGCGATCGGGGCGACGGTGAAAGTGGAGATCCGCGGGCAGGGGGTGCAGGCGCGGGTGGTGCCGACGCCGTTTTACAAAAGGCCCAAGAAAGCTTGACCACTGAGGACACTGGGGACACAGAGCTGGATTTCACCACCGAGGACACTGAGGACACGGAGTTGCTTGCTAGAAGCTTACAGCCAGGAGCCAGAAGCCATCATGCCCTACCCTACCGACTACAAATACACTAAAGAACACGAGTGGATTAAGGCCGACGGCAAGAATGCGACCATCGGCATAACGGCCTACGCCCAGGAGTCGCTCGGCGACATCGTTTTTGTCGAGTTGCCGAAAATTGGGTCGGAGATCACAGCGGGCAAGAGCTTCGGCACGGTAGAGTCGGTGAAGGCCGTGTCTGACCTGTACGCCCCGGCCTCCGGCACGGTAACGGAAGTCAATGGCGAACTGGCTACAGCGCCCGAGAAGGTCAATCAGGACGCGCACAGCGCCTGGATGATCAAAATCACCCTGAAGAACCCGGGCGAGCTGAGTTCCCTGCTCTCCGCCGCCGACTACGAAAAGTTCATCGCTGAGGAAGCCGGGCATTAGGAAGTTCGAATTGACCAGCATCTACATCTAATCAGGGTTTCCATGCGCTACTTGCCCAAATCGCCCGCTGACCGCGAAGCCTTGCTGAAAGCCATTGGCGCGCGCTCGATTGATGACCTGTTTGCTCCCATCCCGGCGGAATACCGACTGCAGCGCGATCTGAAGGTTCCCCGCCAGATGGCGGAATCGGAGATCGTGGACTGGTACCGCGAGCGCTCGCGCGAAAACGGAGACGGCTACGCCACCTTTCTGGGCGCCGGCGCCTACTACCACTACCGGCCCGTCATCATTGATGCGCTCATCTCGCGCGGCGAGTTTTTGACCGCCTACACCCCCTACCAGGCCGAAATTTCTCAGGGCACACTGCAATCCATCTTCGAATTCCAGACCATGATCTGCGAACTGACGGGGATGGAAGTCGCCAACGCTTCCATGTACGACGGTTCCACCGCTGCCGCCGAAGGGGTGATGATGGCGGTGCGCCTGACTGGCCGCCACTCCGCGGCAGTGGCTCGCAGCGTGCACCCGGAGTACCGGGAAGTACTGGCCACCTACGCCTCGCACCAGGGCATGCCGCTGAGCAGCGTCGGATTCGGCGACAACGGCCGCTTGGATTTGAAGGCGCTGGAGAAAGCAATCACCGCCGATACCGCGTGCGTCCTGATTCAATCGCCAAACTTCTTCGGAACCATTGAGGACGTAGCTGCCATCGCCGAAATTGCTCACAGGAGCGGAGCCTTGCTGGTGGTCTCCATTGCGGAGGCCGTTTCGCTGGGAATCGTGGAGCCGCCGCGCCAGTCCGATGTCGTCACCATGGAGGCGCAATCGTTCGGCGTGCCCCTGGGATTCGGCGGTCCTTACTGCGGAGTGATTGCCACCCGCGAGCAGTTCGTGCGCCAGATGCCCGGCCGCCTGGTCGGGCAGACCACCGACAAGAGCGGCAAGCGCGGCTTTGTGCTCACCTTGGCTACGCGCGAGCAGCACATTCGCCGCGAGAAGGCGACGTCCAATATCTGCACCAACCAGGCGCTGGTTGCACTCATGGCCAACATCTTCATGACGATCTATGGCAAGATCGGTCTGCGTGAATTAGCCAGGCAGAATTTAGCAAAGACCGCCTATGCGGCAGAGCACTTCAACAAGCACGCCCGGGTGCTGTTCTCCGGCGCGCCGCGCTTCAACGAATTTGTGGTGCAGACCAGCGAAGATCCCTACGCAATCAATGCCCGGCTGCTGGGCCACAAGATCGTGGGCGGGCTTCCGATGAAAAAGTTCTATCCCGAACTCGGCAACGCCGCACTCTGGTGTTGCACAGAGATGACTACCCGTACCGCGATCGATACCGCCGTCGCGATGGTCGCAGAGAGCGAGCGCTCGTTGCTCGCCGGCAAAGAACCGGAGACCGAGGGGGTGGCGCGATGAAGCATATGACGCGCAAGGCCACCCGCCACGTTAGCCAGAACGAAGGCCTGATCTTCGAGAAGTCGTCGCCCGGCAAGGCCGCTTGGAAGCTGGCCCCGCTCGATGTCCCCGAAGTGGACGCAGCCAAACTTCTGGGCTCCGCCGCGCGCAAAGACTTGGGCCACATGCCCGAGGTGAGCGAGATCGAGATCATCCGGCATTTCACCCGGCTCTCGACCTGGAACTATGCGATAGATCTCGGCATGTACCCGCTGGGCTCGTGCACCATGAAGTACAACCCGCGGGTGAATGAGGTGGTCTCCCGCCTGGAGGGCCTGGCCAACGGGCATCCCTACCAGCCGGAGAAGATCTCTCAGGGCGCGCTGCGCATCATCAAGACGCTCAGCGATTGCCTGACGGAAATCACCGGCATGGATGCGATCACGCTGCAGCCCGCTGCGGGCGCGCATGGTGAACTTACCGGCCTGCTGATCACGCGCGCCTACCATCAGTCGAAGGGCAATCCGCGCAAGAAGGTCCTGATCCCCGACTCAGCGCACGGTACCAATCCGGCCACGGCAGCCATGGTTGGCTACTCGGTCGAGAACCTGAAATCAAACCCCCAAGGCATGGTGGACGTCGCGGCGCTCGCAGCCCAGATGGACGAAGACGTTGCCGCGCTCATGCTCACCAATCCGAACACGCTGGGCGTGTTTGAGCAGGAGATCCACAAGATCGCCGAAATCATGCACGCTAAGGGTGGCCTGCTCTATATGGACGGCGCCAATATGAACGCGCTGGTCGGCAAGGTGCGGCCCGGGGATTTTGGCGTGGACGTGATGCACCTCAACCTGCACAAGACCTTTTCCACTCCGCACGGGGGTGGAGGTCCCGGCTCGGGCCCGGTGGCAGTCAAGCAAGTTCTGGAGCCCTTTCTGCCCAAGCCCGTGGTGATCACCAAGCCGGACGGCACGCTGGCCTTCGAGTACAACCGTCCCATGTCCGTCGGCCGGGTGCGCACCTTCTACGGCAACTTCGGCATGTTCGTTCGCGCGCTGGCCTACATCCTGGCCAACGGTCCCGACGGCCTGCGTCAGACCACCGAAGACGCCGTGCTCAACGCCAACTACATTCGCAAGGGGCTGGAAGGCGTTTATGATCTCCCCTACTCCACGCCTACCATGCACGAGGTGGTCTTCAGCGACAAACTGCAGCAGAAAAAGGGCGTCAAGACCGGCGACATTGCTAAGCGTTTGATCGACTACGGTTTTCACCCCTACACGGTTTCTTTTCCGTTGATTGTGCACGGGGCGCTCATGATCGAGCCCACCGAGAGCGAGTCCAAAGAAGAGATGGATTTGTTCGTGGAAGCTATGAAATCCATCGCCGAGGAAGTGCAAGAGGATCCGCAGATGGTGCTGGATGCCCCACATTCCACCCGCGTCTCCCGCCTGGACGAGACTACCGCCGCGCGAAAGCCGGTCTTACGCTGGAAGCCAGGAGCCTGATTGTTGATTGATGATTTTTGATTGCTGATTGGAAAACCTGAAGGCATTAACTATCAGGTTTCAACCTTCAATCAACAATCGAGAAATCAACAATCCCCCCGTGTCCTCTGTGGTTAAATCCCTTTATTGCCGAAGAACCAACAGCCCGAGGGCCTATTCGCCTCTCCCGAGAAGCGAATTTTTGTTCTCAGTCTGCTCCTCGTCGTCGTTACTCTCGCTCTCTACAACCCGGTGAATCGGCACCCCTTCGTCAATTACGATGACGATCGATACATTACCGACAATCCCCACATCCGCGGAGGTCTGAGTTGGGAAACAATCAGTTGGGCACTAACTTCGACGGAGCAAGCTAACTGGCACCCACTGACCTGGATTTCGCACGCGCTCGACTACCAGCTCTTCCACCTGAACGCCGCGGGCCATCATTTCACCAGCCTCCTGATCCACGCGCTAAGCGCTGCGCTCCTTTTCCTGCTGCTGGTCCGCGGCACGGGACGCACGGGCCCAAGCTTGTTCGTGGCCGCCCTGTTCGCGCTTCATCCCATCAACGTTGAGTCGGTGGCATGGGTCGCCGAGCGCAAGAACGTCCTGTGCACACTTTTCTTTTTCCTGGCGATTGGCGCCTATGGCTGGTATGCGCAGAAGCCAGGCTGGCGGCGATATCTGCTGGTCGCTGTGCTATTCAGCCTGGGACTGATGTCGAAGCCTATGGTGATTACGCTGCCGTGCGTGCTGCTGCTGCTGGATTACTGGCCCCTTGGCAGGATAGGGGCCCCGCAGGCGCCCATCTCGCGGCTCGTGCTCGAGAAGCTACCACTGCTCGCGCTGTCGGCCGCCAGCGCTGTGGTCACCGTGAAGGCCCAGCAGGCAGGTGGCGCCGTACGCTCTATTGTGCAATTTTCCCTGCCGGTGCGTATGGAGAACGCCATCGTGGCATACGCCACGTACCTGTGGAAGATGCTCTGGCCCATGCACCTGGCTCCGCTTTATCCCCATCCCGGAAACTCGGTGCGTGCCTGGCAGGTGTTGCTGTCGGCACTCGCGTTGCTGGCCATCACCGTGCTCGGGATTAAGTTCCGCTCCAAGCGCTATCTGCTGGTGGGCTGGCTGTGGTTTCTGGGCACGCTGGTGCCTGTGATTGGATTGGTGCAGGTAGGCGATGCCGCCATGGCCGACCGCTATGCTTACATCCCGCTGATAGGCATCTTCATCATGATCGCCTTCGGTTTCTCCGACCTGGCTCGTTCACGCAAGGTGAGCTTGACGCTGCGAGTGCTGCCCGCAGCTTGTGCGCTGGTGGTTCTAGGATTCATGACCCACATTCAACTCGGCTACTGGTCGAGCAGTTACAAGCTCTGGGCACATACTCTGGCGGTGACCCAGAGCAATTTCATCGCGCAAGATAACCTGGGCGGGGCGCTGGTGCTGATGGGCCAGGCGGACGAAGCCTATCCGCACTTTCAGGCAGCCGCCGAGATCAACCCCCACGATCCGATGAGTCATTCCAATCTCGGCGCCTATTTGCAGGAGCACGGCCAGCTTCGCCAGGCAGTAGAGCAATATCAGACCACCATCCGCCTCACCAGCGATGCGGGGCTGCTGGCTTCGACTTACGCCAACCTGGGCGGCGCATATCGTGACCTTGGAGAAAATGCAAAGGCGGAGGAGAGTTACGACCAGGCCCTGCGGTTGAATCCCAACCAGTTCAATGCCTACTTTGGACTTGGCCGGCTCCGGGAAAAGCAAGGCGACCTGAGCGGCGCGATTGCGAACTACCAGCGCGCGCTCCAACTTTATCCCACCGATGAGGGGTATCTTCACCTCGGAACCGCCCTGGAGGAGTCACAGAGGCGCGCCGAGGCCTTAACCGCTTATCGAGAAGCGCTGAAAATCAACCCCGATCTCAAAGAAGCAGCAGAGGCAGTGGCTAGACTGGCAGGAAAGAATTAACCACAAAGGACACGAAAGAACTCATGTAGGCCTTTCTGGATCCCTGTGCCCTTTGTGGCGGTCGGGTCTTGCAGTTCTACTTTTTCTCCGTCAACTCGACCGTGGCCCGGGTGTTCTCCCAGTCCAGATACATATGGCAGCCGGTGCCCATCTCGTGGAACGATATGGTGAAGTCTTCGACCGGGCCTGCCGTCTTCGAGACACTCATGTCCACCCGCGCCAGTTCGTCACCTTCATACTTGTAGGGGATACCCCACTCACCAGTCTTCTTGTTGATGATCAACGTCCACTTGTCCTGGTTGGGGACGGTGAAGATCGTGTAATTGCCCGCTGGCACTTCCTTGCCGTCGACGGTTAGGTCTGCGGTGGTGACGAACGTGGTGGCTTCATTGGCGCCGGTACGCCAGACTTCCCCAAAGGGCACGAGGCCACCGTAAATCTTGCGGCCTTTCATGCGCGGACTGGAATAGTCCACGGTGATGCTTTTGCCGTCGGCGAACTTGCACTGTGCCTGGGCGGGAGGGCTGGGACGCTTGCTCTTGTCCTGCTGGGCGAGGGCAAACGTGGCTGCTGCGAGAAGAACCAGTGTGAGAAGAGCAATGCGTTGCTTCATGAGTTTCTCCTTTGAGCAGTTAGCATTCAGCACTCAGTATTCAGCCAAAGACAGTTCCGCGAGCGTACGCCGTCCTGACGATGCTGAGGGCAGGTTCTTAGACTATCCATTGGCCTCGGCGGATAGCAACTACGAGGGTCTGTTTTGCTTGAATGTTGGCCGCAGGCCCCGCTGCGGCTGAAGGCTGATTGCTGAATGCTGATTGCTGCTTTCCCACGCTACAATCACTCCATGCCGGTATTCAACGAAAAGCACGAAGAACTGGAGCACTTTGAGACCATGATGGGCGTGCCTCGCGGCCGCCTGGCCGTCACCATGGACATGATCACCGACGCCATGGCCCTGGTCGGCCAGCACGGTGTCTACTGCCAGAGCCAGCGCTGGCCGGGCAAACCGGTGATGGATATCCAGATCATCATGAAGAATCTCACCGATGCCAAGGAACTGATTCAGAGCGTGATGGAGGAGCTGAAGAAGAATGGGTCGTAACCACAGGGGACACAGAGGAACACAGAGAATCCGAGGAGTATCCTCTGTGCCGGTCTGCGTCCTCCGTGGTCAGTTCCGCTTCTAGGCCAGGGTGTACTTTCCCCGCTCAATCACCTTCTGCGCAATCTGCTGGCGCAACTCAATCGTATTGAACGGTTCGTACTTGGACAACCGGCGCAGGATGGCCAGCTGGGTTCGCAACATATCGCCGTCGGCCACGGCCGCGATGACCCTGCGCGCGGAGGCTTCGATCTTGTCCATAGCCTGCGAGAGATACACCCGCGTCATGGCAATGGGCAACGCCGCCGCAGCCTCGCGGGCGCGCTCGGCGATCTTCTGCGCCCGCAGCACCGCCGATTCCATGGCATAGGTTTCGATGGTCATATCGGCGATCGCACCCATGATCTCCTGCTGGTCCTGGATTGCCTGCATATATTTCTGCGTCGCCGCGCCGGCAGCGAACAGTCCCAGCTTCTTGGCCTGGGCCACCAGTTTGCGTTCTTCTGCCAGCGGTCCTTCGACGTCCTCGCCGGCCGAAGGCCCGGACAACACTTCCTCCATCAGCTTCTTGATCCCCGGCATCAGTGGTAGTTGACCCGACATCGCCCGCTTCAGCAGGAAGCCGGTGATGATCAGCCGGTTGATCTCGTTGGTGCCTTCAAAGATGCGGTTGATGCGGGCATCGCGATAAGCCCGCTCCGCCGGATACTCTTCGACAAAACCGTAGCCGCCGTAGATCTGCACCGTCTCGTCGACCACATAGTCCACCATCTCGGAACCCCACACCTTGATAATGGAGCATTCGACCGCATACTCCTCGATGGCTTTGCGAATCTCCTTGATGGCGTCAGGGCCGGTCTTGTCCACTTCGGAGAGTGCCACATCCATCATGCCTACGGTGCGATATACCAGCGACTCACCCGTGTACACGCCCACTGCCATGTTGGCGATTTTCTCGCGCACCAGTCCGAAGTCCGCGATCACTTTACCGAACGCTTTGCGCTGCTTGGCGTAGCCGATGGAGTTCTCGAGCGAGACTCGCGCGCCGCCCACGCACATCGCCCCCAGTTTGAAGCGGCCGATGTTCAGGATGTTGAAGGCAATGACGTGCCCTTTGCCGACCTCGCCCAGCACGTTTTCCACGGGAACCTTGCAGTCGTTAAGGATGATCGGACAAGTGGACGATCCGCGGATGCCCATCTTGTGCTCTTCGCCGCCGATGGAGAATCCCGGGAACGTTTTCTCCACCAGAAATGCGGTGAACCTTTCCCCGTCCACCTTGGCAAACACGGTGAACAGGTCGGCAAAGCCGCCGTTGGTGATCCACATCTTCTCGCCGTTGAGGATGTAATGCTTCTTATCAGCGGAGAGGGTGGCCCGGGCGCGGCAATTCAGGGCATCGGAGCCCGAAGTGGACTCCGACAAGGCGTAGGCGCCAACAATCTCGGCCATCGCCAGCCGCGGCAGATACTTTTTCTTCTGCTCCTCGGTGCCGAAGTACACGATGGGCAGAGTGCCGATGCCGGTGTGTCCGCCCCAGGAAGTGGCGAAGCCCGCGTACTTGGCGATGTGGTCGGCGATCACCGCCGCGGTGACCTTGTCCATGTCGAGACCGCCGTAGGCCTCGGGAATCTCCACCGAGCCCAGTCCCAGCTCGCCCGCCTTCTTCAGCAGGTCGCGGGTGACGGAGAAATCCTTGTGCTCGATTTTTTCGACGTTGGGAACGATTTCGTTGACGGCGAATTCTTCCGCCGTCTGCCCGACCAGCTGATGCTGTTCGGTGAAATCTTCAGGCGTGAACACGTCTTCCGGGCGGCGCTCCTCCAGCAGGAAACTGCCGCCGGAAACCTTGATCTTGGGAACTGCAGTTGTAGCCATTCACTAACCCCTTTTGAGATGGAAACCTCCGAGTACGCCCAGTACACGAAGGAAACATTTGTTAATTGTAATGTGAGATGAGCCCGGATGGATAGGCAGATGGATACCTTTTCCTTCGGTTTTTAGCCGAAATCCTCGGCGATCGCTGCGTGCTTGGCGGTTAATTGCTGTTTTCGAAAATCCCCGCCGCACCCATTCCTCCACCCACACACATTGTCACCAGCCCGTACCGGGCGTTGCGGCGCTTCATTTCGCGGATGATGGTTGCGGTCAGCTTCGCCCCGGTACAGCCCAAAGGATGCCCCAAAGCGATCGCTCCCCCGTTGGGATTGATCCTGCCAGGATCGAGTCCAGCTTCCTTAATCACCGCCAACGACTGCGCTGCGAAAGCCTCATTCAATTCGATCACATCCATGTCAGAGAGCTGCAGCCCCGCCATCCTCAGCGCCTTGGGAATCGCAAACACCGGGCCGAGTCCCATCTCCTCCGGCTTGTATCCCGCGGTAGCAAAGAAAACGTAGCGCGCCAGCGGCTTGATGCCGAGTGCCTTGGCCCGTTCCGCCGACATGACGACTGCCGCTGCCGCACCGTCCGACATCTGCGAGGAGTTGCCCGCCGTCACGCTACCCTTCAGATGGAACACAGGCTTGAGAGACAACAGGGCTTCCAGCGAAGTATCCGCCCGCGGCCCTTCATCCACCTTGAAGACGATCTCCTGGCGCGTCGGCTTGGAGCCGTTGGGAGTCGTAAAGCTGACCGGCACCGGCACAGTTTCATCCGCAA
Source organism: Terriglobales bacterium (assembly GCA_035542575.1). Lineage (GTDB taxonomy): Bacteria > Acidobacteriota > Terriglobia > Terriglobales > Acidobacteriaceae > JAIQET01. Next base: position 25,434 of record DATKLE010000045.1, read on the forward strand.
ACTTGCCCGCCTGGATCGCCGCAATCGCCTTCTGATGGCTGTGATAAGAGAATTCGTCCGCCTGCTCGCGAGTGATCCCGAAACGCTGTGCCAGCCGTTCCGCGGTCAGACCCATCGAAAGATAGGCGCCGGGATGGTGGTCCACCAGCCAGGGGTTGGGCGAAATCTTGTTGCCGCCCATAGGGATCATGGACATGGACTCCGTGCCTCCGGCCACGATGACCTCCGCGCCGCCCACCATAACGCGCTCTGCCGCCTGAGCAATCGCCTGCAGTCCCGAAGAGCAGAAGCGATTGATGGTCAGCGCCGAAACTTCCACCGGCAGGCCGGCTCGCAGCGAAGCGATGCGCGCCACATTCATGCCCTGCTCGGCCTCCGGCATGGCGCAGCCCAAGATGACGTCCTCGATCTCCTTGGGATCGACCTGGGGCACGCGCTCGAGCGCACCCTTGATGGCAATGGCGGCCAGCTCATCCGGACGGGTCGCGCGCAGCGTGCCCTTGAACGCGCGTCCCACCGGAGTACGAACGGAAGAGGCAATGATGACTTCACGCATGGAAAACTCCTGAAATCAGCAATTAGCACTTGGCAATTCGCCAAACCTTCTTGCTTGTTGGTCGTGGGTTAGGCCCCGCTGATTCGATGCATGCCGCAGCTTCATCGGCTCGAATCAGTTCCTCAGCGTCTTCCCCGTCTTCAAAGTGTACTGAATCCGCTCTTGCGTCTTCCTCTCTCCGCACAACGACTTGAACCCTTCGCGCTCCAGATCCAGAACATACTGCTCGCTGATTGGGGTTCCCGTGGTCACATTGCCGCCGCACATGACCTCCGCGATTTTGTTGCCCAGCTTCACTTCGTACTCGCTGATGTACCCGCCCTCATGCATGAGGTACACGCCCAGCTTGAGCATGGCCAGGACATTCTCCCCGGGGGCGGGAATGTCAGTTCGCGGCAGCGGCGGCTCGTATCCCGTCTGCACCAGCTCCAGCGCCCGCGCTTTGGCGTCGGCCAGCACTCGCTCCCGGTTCATGGTGATGCGGTCGGAGTCGCTGAGGAAACCAAAACTCCGCGCTTCGTGAGCTGAAGTCGCAACTTTCCCCGTCGCCACCAGTTCGAAGGCCTTCTTCATCGCCTCCATCAACTCGACCGACTCCCCGCGTCCGTCCTTCCTTACCGCAGCCGCGCTGTCCACGGCGCGGAGCAGGAGCTCTTTGCAGCCTCCGGCACCCGGCAGCAGACCCACACCGACTTCGACCTGCCCCATGTAGAGTTCGGCGTGGGGCTGGCGGGCCGCCGCGTGCAGCGACACTTCGCAACCGCCCCCCAGCGTCAGGCCAAACGGCGCCACCACCACCGGCTTGGGCGAGAACTTGATCGCCTGGGTCGCGCCCTGGAAGGTGCGGATCGCCAAATCCACGTCGTCCCACTCTTCTTCCTGCACGGACATCAGGAGCAACATCAGATTCGCACCGACGGAAAAATTACCTGCATCGTTGGTAACGACGAATGCGTCGAACTTGTCCCCCGGCCCACCCGGCTTCAGCGTCTGCAAAATCAGCTGGATGATATCGGCGCCCAGAGAGTTCATCTTGGAGTGGAACTCGATACAGCCCACGCCATCGCCCAAGTCCACGAGCGATGCTCCGGCATTCTTTTTGACCACGCCGTTGGACTTCTTCGCCACCTCCACCGACCAGACCCCGCTGGGCACCTGCACCGGCTTCCAGTTCTCGTGATCGAGGTCCCAGTACATGCGTCCCGACGGAGTGTGGGGATCGTCGAGATACCAGGACTTCTTGCCGGAAGCCAGGAGCTTCTCCACATTCGCCGCTAGCGACCGCCCTTCCTTCTTCATGCGGGCGACTGTGGCTTCCACTCCGGCTGCATCCCACAACTCGAACGGGCCCAGCTCCCAGTTGAAGCCCAAACGCATGGCGCGGTCGATCTCGACTACAGTATCCGAGATTTCCGGGATGCGATTGGCCGAATACGTCCACAGGTCCGCAAGCGCCGCCCACAGGAACTGTCCTGCCTTGTCGCCCTTTTGCGCTCCGCCCCCGTCCAATCCCAGCAGCGTGCGAATGCGCGCCCCAGGTTCCTCGATGTTTTTCGCCATTTCCAGCGCTGCAAATTTCGGCCGGTGCCGGGGATGGTATTCCAGCGTCTTCCAATCCAGCGCCATGCGCTCGTCTTCCTTGCCTTCGCCGCCTTTCACCTTCTTGTAGAACCCGCCCTTGGTTTTGTCGCCCATCCACTTGCGCTCGATCATTTGCCGGAAAAAGTCCGGCAGCCGCAGATCGCTGCGCTCGTCTTTCACGTTCTGAATCATGTTTCCGACGACATGACCCAGGATGTCGAGGCCCACCAGGTCAATCGTGCGGAAGGTCGCCGATTTCGGCCAGCCCACGGCTTGCCCGGTCAGCGCATCCACATCCTCGATGGTGAGATCCATTTCCTGCATCAGGCGAATGACGTTCAGCACGGAGAACGTCCCGATGCGGTTGCCGATGAAGTTGGGTGTGTCCTTGGCCATGACAATGCCCTTGCCCAGGTGCACGTCGGCGAAGTGGGCGATGGCCTCGAGCGCGGCACGATCGGTCTCGGGCGTAGGAATGATTTCCAGCAGACGCATGTAGCGCGGCGGATTGAAAAAGTGCGTGCCGAACCAGGAGCGGCGGAAATCTTCGGAGAAGCCTTCCGCAATCTTGCCCACCGGAAGGCCGCTAGTGTTGGTGGTAATGATGGTTCCCGGCTTGCGCACCGCTTCGACCTTTTTGAGCAGGGCCCGCTTGAGCTCGAGGTTCTCGACCACCGCTTCGATGATCCAATCCACCTCTGCCAGCTTCTTCAGGTCGTCCTCGAAATTGCCGATCGTCACCAGGCGGGCCAGCGATGGCTCCATGAAGGCGGCGGGTTTGGACTTCCTGGCCGCCTCCAGACCCGCCGCGGCGATCTTGTTGCGCGCGGGACCATCAGCATCGGGTGGAACGATGTCGAACAGGTAGCTGGCAACTCCGGCGTTGGCGAAGTGGGCGGCGATGCGGGCGCCCATGGTTCCGGCACCCAGGACGGCGACTTTATGAATGCGCTTCATAGGAACCTCACTGACGACGACGGACACACACACGTTGCGACGAAGGATGGTTGATTGCCGGCTTTATAGAGAAAACTTCTCCTAGGGAAGTTTATCTACTGCCCAGTCCTCTTTGCTAGCCCTGGTCACAATGATGTGTGAGAAACGCTGGTGGACGGCATGGAGGGGCGTGATTTCCAACAGCACCACGGGAAAACTGTACCGGCCCGGCTTCAGTTTTTTCCCGTGCCTGATCTCGAAGGCCTGTACGGTTCCCGACGCGGGGGAGAAGAACCCTTGCAAGCGGTCTTCCGAGGTGCGCTGCCTGGCAGCGTCGGAGAGCAGGATCAGCCCGGCTTCATGGTCCTGGGTCCGCCAGGCGTGCAGGAATTGATTGGCCGCAGCTAACGCGGAGATGTAGTCGTGATCCAGGGCTGAGGAGGTCGAGGGCTTGCTCTTCGCCGGCAGCGGCAGGGATGCCGTCAAGCACGCCAGCAACACGAGGCCGAGCCTCTTAAGGTTGACCCGAATGAGATCGAAATAGGGTACGGAAGGCAGGCGACGGGAGACGGCTCCAGAATCCAGCATTCGGGAACTCACGCCACCCATTATGCGCGAAGAGAAAAACAGCGTCCAAAAATACAGCGGGCGCGAGCCGTATTAGATGTGGGGTGAGGATGGCAACGGCACGCGCCCTATTAAGTTGACTTCATGCTAGAGGACGGCGGGCCCCGAGTCAAGCAAAATCGTTTAGATTCAACACTATGCGATTGGCTTCGCAAGCACAAAATGTGAAATTGATGCAAGTGCGTGGGTCACTCTTGTTTGTGACAAGAGAAAGTGTGACTCGATGTGCGGCGTGGTGGGCATTTTGGTCAAACCTCGGGATGCAGTTTCAAGTATTCGAGGGCGCGATGGACCACATCGCGTTCTCCGCGATACGCCAAGGTGCGCGCCGCTTCCTCGAGAGGAATCCAGCGCGCCTGCTTGACCTCGATGCGCATCTCCGGCTCGATTTCATCGATGGTGCCGGACAGGTAGCGCAGCAGGTAGAAACTGACGATTTTAAACACCCGCTGCCTGTCGCCCCAGGAGCGCACGTAGACGTACTTGATGTCGGCCAGCTTGGTGACAACGGTGGCGGTGATGCCGGTCTCCTCCCGCACCTCGCGGATGGCGGTCTGCTCGGGCTTTTCGCCCGCGTCCACCAGGCCTTTAGGCAAAGCCAGGAGCACTTTTTGTGACTTTTTCTTCCCCCCAGCGGCAGAGGCGGAAGGCTCCTTTTGCGGCTCAATGACGGCGATTTCCCAGCGCTCCGTCCCCCGCCGCACGGTTACTCCACCCGCCGAGATCTCTCGTACCATGCGCCCTAAATTAGCAGGATCACGGGAGTTAGTCATCGCTGGCGCGCTGAGAAGGGTAACCTCTCCGGGGTAATGCGCCCCCACCGTAGGGCCATTGAACCGTTCGTCCCAAACTGGCATCCTATTTGCTAGTTAGTGTTTAGAGGTAGCGGGTGCAGAACCGGGATTGTTGTGGGGTCCCTGTGAAGACTCTGGGCAAGATTATTCGTTCGGTACAGGCCTTTGGACGCGAACTGTCAAAGCGTCCATCTGAGGTCGGGCCGGTTTCAGGCCCTGCCGCCATTGGGTTAGCGCTTGGCGGTGGTTTTGCGCGTGGTATCGCTCACATCGGCGTCCTGAAAGTCCTCGAAGAAGAAAAAATTCCCATCCAGTTTGTGGCCGGCACCAGCGTGGGCGCGCTGATCGGCGCCGCCTATTGCAGCGGGGTCACCATCCCCGAACTGGAGCAGATTGCCACCCGCGTCCGCTTCAAACATTTTGCCCGCTGGACGCTCTCCCGCTACGGCTTCGCCAGCAACCAGCGCATGATCGGATTTCTCAGCAGCATCCTGAAGGTCAAGACGTTTGAAGAATTGCGCATCCCACTGGCGGTGACCGCCACGGATTTTGCTACCGGCGAAGGCGCGGTGTTCCATAGCGGCCCGCTGATTGACACCGTGCGCGCCAGCTGCGCCTATCCGGGAATGTTTCTCCCGGTGAAGATTCGTGGACGCTTGCTGGTGGACGGCATGCTCGCCCATGCCGTCCCGACCAACCCCCTTCGTGAGATGGGGGCGGACCGCGTCCTCGCCGTGCACCTGAAGGGACGCTGGACCAACGGCAACGGAGGCCCGCGTCACCTGTTCGACGTCATCGGGCAGTGCTTCGCCATCGCCCAGGAGATGAACTGCGGCGTCTGGCAGAAGGCCGCCGACCTGGTGCTCGAGCCCGACGTCAACGGCTACAAGTACGACGACTTCGAACACAGCAGAGAGTTGATTCGCGCCGGAGAACTGGTCACCCGCGAAGCCCTACCAAAGATTCGCAAGTGGCTGGAGCCCAAACCGCAGCGCGTCAAGGCGACGATGGCGCAGCCGGCGGCGTTATCCGCGGAATAACTGGCCCACTCTCACCACCCAAGCTCGGGAATGGTCCAATCCACAAGTTTCTAACCGTGCAACCGCCGGGCAGAGGGTTTTTCAGTGTAATCGAGGCGTTTACACTCAAACCCCCGAGTACTTGCCGCGAGGGATCCAAACCGCGCCGACCCAGTATTGATGCTTTGCAAAGGTGGGGATGATCGTGGCTTCGAGCCCGGTCCTACCGTTCGAAAAATGTGAAAGCTGGGCCACCGCGGACTGAACCTGAGTGCTCGTTTCAGCAGCCGTACTTCACGAGCGAAGATCGGCCATCTCCGCGCCGCTGCCAAGAACTCAGGAGTATCGTCGGTAATCTATGCCGTCAGCCAACTGGATCCGTAGAATCTGAGCTGGTATGAGCTTGAGTTGGCGACGATCGACACTACGTTTCGCATCAGCCTTTGTTCTTCTCCTCCTCGGTAACATGCGCGGTGCAGCGCAGGAGACAACAAAGTCGTGCTCCGGTGGATTCAAGATTGCTCTCAGAGCCACCTATGCTGGCCCATGGATTACCGGCAAAGCTTCGCGCGTGAGCCTTGAATACGGGATGTCCAGCCCAATATCTGCTTCTGCGGCCTGGATCGAAATCTGGGACGGCCCAGACCGGTTGTTTCAACAAAGTGTGAAAGTTCAGTCCCATGGGGAACTAGTCTGGGGCGGCCTGCGTGACGTTCCTGACACGCCGCCCAATCTCCAACTTGCAATTCTTGTTCCCGAATTCGATGTGCCTTGCACCGAGGATTGTCGAACAACCTCAAGTAATAGGAAGGTTTCGACCGTTCTAGCCGGTACAGCGCCAGACGAAGATCCTCCCACCCCTTCCTTGACGCCGGAGATCGTTCGGCTTGTCGAGGGAGACCAGTGGAGTGAGTTGGTGGTCGAAGGAATGCTATTTGGCTCGCCGACAAAGATACTTCTACAGGAGCAGACTGCCGACGAGCGGTGGGTGGCACGCGAATACTTGCCCGCCGATTTGGTTGACCTGCATCACGTTCGAGTTCAGATTCCACAGGCTTACTTACGTCGGCCAGCGGTTCTCGGACTCGCCGCAGCCCAGCCTGACTACGAAGAAGCGCCAGGAAGCGAAGTTAGGCCTCCGCAGCAGACGCTTTACGTAGTGAGCAAGGACAGCCCGATTCTTTCCTCGGTTGAGCCCTCAGAAGTGGACTCCGATGAGGTTGAGGAGGGCGGCGGGCTTACAGTTCGCCTCCGCGGAAGTGGCTTTACACCCGGTTCAAGGGTAGCGATGTCGCTGGAGAATGCCCGCGGTTTGGCCCACGGAGGACTCAAGCCGGTATTCATCTCGAACGACGAGCTTCGGGTTCACCTTCCAGCGGAACGACTTGTTATCGACCACAAATGGAGCGCCAGTCGTCCGATTCGCTTGTGGGTTGGCAATGATGATGTATTTCATATCTCTGAAGCCCAAGAAGTCCGTGTATCGGAGTCCGTGCATTTTCCGCATCACCCCTCAGGTGACCCAGTAGCCAGCATCACTCATATTTCTCCCTACCCTGTGCCGTTGATTGATTCGGGTGCTTCTGTTCTCCTCACTGTGCGCGGCGAAAACTTCGCTCCGGGTGAGTCAGTGCTGGCGGACAATAGCGACAAGGAAGTAAAACTAAAGACCGTGTATGTCTCACCGCAAGAGCTGCGGGCTTGGCTTCCACGCAGCGTGTGGCGCGAGCGCCGCTTACGTTTCAGGCTTGTCGCGCAGACTGCTGCGGGACGATGCACCGCCGACGTCTGGGAAGACGACAACTGATATCCTTAGTTTTGGCGCAACTGTCTTAACCCGGCGTTTACAGTCAAAACCCCAATACACCCCGCGAAGGATCACATCTTCACCGCCTTTAGAGACGAGCCGGGCAATCAGATCGTGACCGTTTCCTTGTACTCCCCAAAAACTCTCCGAAGCGTATCGGAAATCTCCCCCACCGTCGCATAGGCCTCCACCGCCCGCAGGATGTGCGGCATCAGGTTGGAGCCCGCCCCCGCCGCCTCCTCCACCTGGCGCAGCGCCTTTTTCCACGGCCCAGCGTCGCGCCGCGCCCGCAGCGCCTTGAGCCGCTCCACCTGCTTCGGCTCCAGAGCGGGATCGATGCGCTGAATCGGAATCGGCTTCTCTTCCTCCACCTCGAAGCGGTTCACCCCCACCACCACCGCCTCCAGGCGGTCCACCTGCTGCTGATACTCGTAGGCGGAGTTCTGGATCTCCTGCTGCACATAGCCGCGCTCAATGGCTTTTAGCATCCCGCCCAGCGCATCAATCTTCTCCAGATACGCCGTCGCTCCCCGCTCGATCTCGTTGGTCAGCGACTCGATGTAATACGACCCGGCCAGCGGGTCAATGGTCTGCGGCGCGCCCGATTCAAACGCAATGATCTGCTGGGTGCGCAGCGCAATCCGCGCCGCCTGCTCGGTGGGCAGGGCCAGGGCCTCGTCGTAGGAGTTGGTGTGCAGCGACTGCGTGCCGCCCAGCACCGCCGCCAGCGCCTGGATGGCGGTGCGCACAATGTTGTTCTCCGGCTGCTGCGCGGTCAGGGTCGAGCCCGCGGTCTGGGTATGGAAGCGCAGCATCCACGACTTTGGGTTCCTGGCCTTGAAGTGCTCGCGCATGATGCGCGCCCACATCCGCCGCGCCGCGCGGAACTTGGCCACTTCCTCGAGAAAATTGCTATGCGCGTTGAAGAAAAACGACAGCCGCGGCGCGAACTTGTCCACGTCCAGGCCGGCGTTAATCGCCGCCTGGACATACGCCATGCCGTTGCCCAACGTGAATGCCACTTCCTGCACCGCTGTCGAGCCGGCCTCCCGCATGTGGTAGCCGGAGATCGAAATCGTGTTCCAGTCCGGCACCTGCTCGTTGGCCCAGGCAAACAGGTCGGTAACGATGCGCATGGCCTGCTGCGGCGGGTAAATGTAGGTTCCGCGCGCGATGTATTCCTTGAGCACATCGTTCTGCACCGTGCCCGACAGCTTGCGCAGGTCGGCGCCCTGCCGCTTGGCCACGGCCACATACAGCGCCAGCAGAATCGAGGCCGTCGCATTGATGGTCATCGACGTCGAGATCCTGGTCAGCTCGATGCCATCGAACAGCCGCTGCATGTCTTCGAGGGAATCAATGGCCACACCCACCTTGCCGACCTCGCCCCCCGCCAGCGGATTGTCCGAATCGAGTCCGATCTGTGTCGGCAGATCGAACGCCACCGACAATCCTGTCGTGCCGTTGGCCAGCAGATACTTGTAGCGCTTGTTGGATTCCTCGGCATCGCCCATGCCGGCATACTGGCGCATGGTCCACAGCCGGCCGCGGTACATGGTGGCCTGCACCCCGCGGGTGTAGGGATACTGTCCCGGCCACCCGACCTGGCGGTCGTAGTCCCAGCCTTCGAGATCGGCGGGCGTGTACAGCGGACGCACCGGAATGTGCGACGACGTCCGCTGCTCGTCCGCTGCGGGAGGCCCCGCGGCCCTGGCGGCTTCCTCGGACTTAAGCTTCTCTGTCATTGCTCGTTCCCTTCCCGACCCGCCCTCTCGAAGTGCCTCCTGCTGTGCGCTAACCCCGCTTCCGTACCCGCCAGAACGAACTCACCCCAAACCAGGCGAACACCACGGTGAAGCATAGCGCCAGAATCACCCGCCCGAAAGTGGTTTTCCCCGCCTGATAGAGCCCGTACTCCCTCACCAATGCAGTGCCTCCGATCGCCGCTATCACCAGGAAAACAAAGCCCGTAACTTCCAGCCAGAGTTGGCGTAAGACGCGTCCAAATTGCTCCGCCACATCTCGGCTCGCCTGCCACAACGCGCCCAGGCGACGGCTGCGCCCGATCTGCCGCGCCGCCACCCGCGCCACAATGCCCACTTTGCGCGCTGTTGACAGGTCCGCCATGGGCATCGATTTTATCAATCTTCGGGGTTACAATAAGCCCGCGCGAGGAGCAACGTCACGAAACAATGTGACGCCGGCACGCATCCAAAGGTATAGGGGGCAATGTGGACCAGCAACTGAAGCAGTTGATGAAGGAGCTGGGCGAAGCGATCAACGAGTCGCTGGCCGACTCCGAGCAGATCGCTGAAGTCGTTTCCAAAATCAAGGACGGCGGCTACGATATCTTCCTGGTCCTCGAAGCCACCATTGGGGTCAGCAAGCCGGGAGAAAAGTCCCCCGACAAGACGTCGCTCGTCACCACCCTCAGCAGCAACCCCGAGCTCAAGATCAGCGACCAGGACCTGCGCTTCCTCAAGTCCCTGCGCATCAAGATCGAAGACGACGCTGCGTAACGGACACTCCTGTCCGCTTTCTGTTCGCACGGCTGGGGGACAAATCGAATTAGAAAACGAACCGGCCCACCCCAACGTTTTAACAGCACGACGTCAGGATGGGCACGCTCGCCGTTGAGGAGACGGGTCCTAGTCGCTTCCGGATGAAGAGGTCCGGCCAAGGTCTCCTGCCTTGGCCATGTTAGTCACGACGGATGACGGGGCCAGAGTGTAAACCCCAGACTCAGTCGCCACTTCGCTCAGGTAATACACGTCGCCTACCTGGGTCAGCTTCACCTGCAGCCGCCGCGGAACAGACCCGTCGTACGCGGTGGGCAGAAGGAATACCGACGCACCCGGTTGATCGCCGCGCAAAGTCAGCACCTGAGCCGATCCGGAGAGATCCTGCACGACCCTGTATTTCCCCGCGGGAAGCGCTTTCCCTCCGGCTATGAAATCCTGCTTGATATTCACCACGACGGCGGTTGTTTGCGCCCGAGCTCCAGTAGCCAGCCCGAACAGACCGCTCATCGCAATAAGTGCCCCCAAGAAACACTTCTTCATAATTTCTCCTTGATTCTGTAGTAGCTGCTGCAATGTCGACCTTCGAGCGCTCCGCGGGTCGCAAACACACCCACGGTAGGCTCGTGAAGATGGTTTTCAGTGCGTTTGAGAGGTTAGATTCGGCGCCGGCAAAATGGGCGCGGGTAGCGTGTCACTTGTTTGTCAAAAGAATGTTTGCGACTGGTGAAGAACTTGTCCGGGTAAGTTCCCGATTGTTACTGCGCCCCGAGAGTCAGTGCGCTCCCGCCATCTGGGCCACCGGGCCCAGCTTCCCTTCCCGATAGGCCGTCAGGTAGGTCTTGCAGCGGGCATCGTGGCCGAGCAAGGCTTCGGCGGCGGTGATGTTCATCATCAGTTGCGCGTCGCAGGGGTCCACGATGGCGGCATCCAGTCCGTGCGCCATCAGCAGCAGAAGAAAGGTCTCGTTCAGCAGCTTGCGAACCGGCAGGCCGAAGGAGACGTTGCTGACGCCAGCGCTGATGTGGACACCGGGATAACTCGCCGAAATCTGGCCGACCGCGTCCAGCAGAGCTTCGCTGTGGCAGCCGGTGGCGACCGGCATGACACAGGGATCCACGTAAATGTCGTCGAGGGCAAAGCCTTCGGCGGTGAGGCGGTCGACCAGGCGGCTGGCGGTGGCGACACGATCGGCTACGCCACCGGGCATGCCGGATTCGGAGAGGCAGAGCGCGATCACCTTGGGACGGTATTCCTTGAGCACCGGCAGCATGGCCCAGCGCGCGGGCTCGTCGGTGATGGAGTTGACCATGGGTCGCTGCTGGCAGCGCGGCAGGGCTTTGAGCAGGGCCTGCGGATCGGCGCTGTCGAGGCAAAGAGGAATGTCCACGACGGATTGCACCAGGTCCACCAACCAGCTCAAGGTTTCCACCTCCTGCTCGGGAAGGCCTCCGTTGACGTCGAGCATGTGAGCGCCGGCGGCGGCTTGCCTGCGGGCGAGGTCGTTGAAGAAGCCTTCGTCTCTGGTTTCTGCCGCTTCGCCGACTTTCTTGCGGGTGCAGTTGATGAGCTCTCCGATGATCAGCATGGTTATGACCTCAGGGGCTAAAGCCCCAGTTTCTTGGCTCCCATTGATCGCGGCGCTGAAGCGCTGCGCCACCCAAAATCAAAACTCTCGAGTTGCCGCACGGCTAAGGCCGTGCCCGCTCAGTTCACCGCTCCGGCCCGGCACGACTGAAGCCGTGCCCTTCCCCAACAGCAGCGAGATCAATCCTCTTTGAAAGGTTGTCCAGTCCGGCAAAACGGTTGGCCAGCGCGTTGCTGCGGTCCAGAGACCAGTCGCGAGGTGGAATCAGGATGCGGGCGAACTTGGCGGGATCGTCCCCCACGGCCAGAGTGCCAAGGTAGATCTGGTTCCAGACGCAAGGCAGGTCGGGGCGGGCCTCGCAGGAGCCGTCCGGGCGGGAACCTCCGCAGGGACCGTTGCGCAGCTCTTTGTAGCAGCGGCTCATGGAGCATCCGGCGTAGTTGAGATGGTCCTGGAGACAGTCTCCGCAACTGACGCAGCCGAGGGTTGCTTTGCGATAAGCCGTTGCGGGCGCGAGCAGGCTGTACCACAGGCCGTGCCGCCACCGCTTGTCGCCGTTCGCCTGATCTCCCACCCTCAATCGCGGTCCGAACCACCGCGCTCCCAGCGCACCCTCTTTAATGAAATGCCTGTACACCATCTCGGAGAAACGCTGCGCCAGTGATGGGCGCGCCTTGACCCGCGTGAGCTGGTATTCGGCTGAGCCGTCACTGAGACCATCTCCCCCTGGGGGCAGGAGATAGAACTCGCCGGGATACGGAAACACGAGTTCCTCCATCCGTCCGCGCCACTCCTTGCCGATCGCCGATGCGCGCTCGAGGATCGTCAGGACGTCTCTGTGGGTGAGGCCGAATCCACCGATGTGCGCCCCGGCGAAGCCCAGGTCGCGGGCGGCGGCGACCATCAGGGCGGCGCGCTCCAGGCGCTGCGGCTTTTTCTCCTGCTCCAGGCGGTGGAGAAAAGAATCGGGGATGACGCAGCCCGACACCTCGCCAGCTTGCATCAACTGGGCGATCTTGGCCGTCGGCACATAGACGTTAGCCAGGACCGGGACATGGCCGAGGCCTTCGCGCAGCATGTATTGCCTCAGCTCGTAAAGCTTGCGCAGGTTGTATCCCAGCTGGGTAATGATGTAGCGCGCGCCTGCCGCTACCTTCAGCTGCAGTTTGTAGAACTGCATCCGGAGGTCGGGCTCGCGGACTTTGAAGGGATTCACCACCGCGCCGGGGAAGAAGTCAAAGGGCGTAGTGCGGACAGTGCGGGGCCCGAGGGCGTAGTCGAGGCCGGGACGCAGGGAGCGGATCAGCCAGAGAATAAGCGCCGAGTCCAGATCGTAGACGGGTTTGGCTTTGCCGGCAAAGGCGTCTTTTTGGGCGTCGCCCGTGAGAGCGAGGATGTTCTCGGCGCCGAGGCGGGCGAGGGCGTGCAACCGGGCCTCGAGGAAGGAGCGGTTGCCGTCTTTGCCCGACAGGTGCGCGATTGGCGTGAGCTTGTGGGCAAGGACGTAGGCGACAAAAGCATCCGGCGGCAGGGCGGGATTGCCTCCGGGAAGGTCGGCGAGGCTGATGACCTGGATGCCGCCGGGCTGTCCGGAGGCTTCTCTTACGAAAGCCTCGGCCTCGACGGCAGTGTGGTCGCGTCCCAGAACGAGTTCCGCAGTGTGGACGAATTCGCCACTTTCGAGAGCTGCACGAAAGTGGTTCGCGGGTTGTACCAACGCAGGCATTGCCAGCTTGATGATGCGCTGCGGGCGGAGGCTGGTGCGATGTCCGCTGTCACAGGGGAGTGTGACGTGGGGTTCGCTCACGTCCTGCCAACCTGCACAAGCCGACCCAGGTACACCTGGTGTAAGGATGACGCCATCCAAAGAAAGTCGGCATCTCCCATGCCGGAAGCGCAAGCTTCCCTGTGCTAGTATCTTTCGTTGGCTGTTGTCCTTATGCGCGGGCCGGCGGTGTCTCCCGGGGGCCTGTAACCTTATCCGACCGGAAGTGAAATGAAAGATACGCTCGGAGTGCTGTTGGCCGGAGGAGCAGGCGAGCGCCTGTATCCGCTGACGCGCGACCGGGCGAAACCGGCGGTCACGTTTGGCGGCATTTACCGCATCATTGATATTACGCTGTCCAACTGCATTAACTCCGACCTGCGGCGGGTGTACATCCTCACCCAGTACAAGGCGCTGTCACTCAACCGTCATATCCGCGAGGGCTGGAACATCGTGGCGCGTGAGATGGGCGAGTTTGTCGAGGTGCTGCCGCCCATGAAGCGGGTGAGCGAGCAGTGGTACCAGGGGACGGCAGACGCCGTTTACCAGAACATTTATTCCATCGGCTCTGAGCAGCCCAAGCACGTGCTCATTCTCTCCGGCGACCACATTTACAAGATGAACTACGGGCTGATGCTGAAGCAGCACGAGGATTCCGGGGCGGACGTGACCCTGGCCACGATTCAGATCGATCCCGCGGAGACCTACCGCTTTGGCGTGGTGGATGTGGACCGCGACAGTCGGGTGATCGGCTTCCTGGAAAAGCCGCAGGAGACCACTTTGCGCTCCCCTTACAACCCGGAGAAGGTTTGCGGATCCATGGGCGTCTATCTGTTCAACACCGATGTGCTGATTCCGGTGCTGCTGAAGGATGCCGAGGATCCGGAGTCCACCCACGATTTCGGGAAAGACGTGCTGCCCAAAATGGTGGACGAGTATCGCGTCTATGCCTTCGACTTTGTGGACGAAAACAAGAAAGAAGCACTCTACTGGCGGGACGTGGGCACGCTGGAGGCGTATTACGACGCCAACATGGACATCGTGGCCGTCTCTCCGGTCTTCAACCTGTACGACAAGGACTGGCCCATCCGCACCCACCAGCGGCAGTATCCGCCGGCCAAGTTTGTGTTCGCCGAGACCGGGCGCACCGGGCAGGCGCTGGATTCGATCGTCTCGTCCGGCTGCATCATTTCCGGCAGCACGGTGCGCAATAGCGTGGTCTCGCCCGACGTGCGCGTGAACTCCTACAGCGAAGTGGACGACAGCATCCTGTTCTCGCACGTCAACATTGGCCGCCACTGCCGCATCCGCCGGGCCATCATTGACCGCGATGTGCACATCCCCGAAGGGACGACCGTGGGCTATGACACCGAAGCCGACCGCCAGCGCTACTTCGTCACCGACAGCGGCATCACGGTAGTCACCCGCGACTATTCGCTGTTTGAAAACCCGGTGACGGTGGATTACTTCACCAGCGAATAGCAGACTTCGGACCGCAGGCGTCGAACCCCGGACCTCAGCAAGGCGGCCCTAGCTTCGCCCTCTCTTCGCCAGGTTCCTTCGTCTGCTGCTACAATGCCTTGCTTCGGAAATTTGCTCGAACTTTTGGGACCACAATAACGTATCAGTAGTGTGGTGTCAGACTTGGGGCGGAGTGTGTCTGCAGACCCTGGCTCCAGGCTGAAAAAACCAGGAGTTCCGGGGTGCGGGTTGGAAGACGCCCAGGTCGTTGCCATGCTCGTCCGTCGCTGCATAGCCGGCGACGCGGTGGCCTGGGAGGAGATTGTGCAGCGCTACAACCGGCGCATATACAACATTTGCTATCGCTTTGCCGGCTCGGGCGAGGATGCCCAGGACCTCACGCAGGAGGTCTTTATCAAGATGTACCGCACGCTGAAGAGCTACGACGTGGAGCGCGGGGCGTTCATGACCTGGGTCACGACGATGACGCGCAACCTGCTGGTGGACCACTTCCGCAAGAGCAAGCAGGACCGGGTGACCGACTCGCTGGACGCAGCGCCTTCCGAGCACGAGGAGGCCGTGCCATTGCGCGAACACATCCCGGACAAGGCGGCCCCTCCGGATGCCCACGTACAGAGCCGGGAGACCGGCGAGACGGTGCACCGGGCGCTGCAGAAGCTGTCGCCGGAGCTGCGCGAAGCCGTGATTTTGCGCGACCTGCAAGACATGGATTACAGAGAGATTGCCGCTGTTCTGAAGGTTCCGGAAGGAACCGTGAAGTCCAGAATAAACCGCGGGCGGGCGGAACTAGCGCGCCTGCTACAACGTACCTATAGGCAGGTGATGTGATGCCAGGCGAGAGCAAGAACGGAATGCAGTGCGCCGAGTTTGACCTGCTGCTCAGCGAAGTGCTGGACGGAACGCTGAGCGGGGACAAACTGGAGAAGTTCCAGGCCCACGGCAGAGTGTGTCCGGTGTGCGGGCCGCTGCTGGCGGAAGCCAGGGAAGGCCAGCAATGGCTGAAGTCGCTGCAAGAGGCGGAGCCTCCCGCCAACCTGGTGCACAACATCCTGGTAGCCACGACGGGCATCGAGACCGCGCGTTCCAAGGCGCCGGCACGACCCAAGACTTCGTGGAAGGACGCCGTGGGCGGATGGCTGCAGCCGGTTTTCGCTCCGGTCTACGCCGTGGTGCGGCAGCCGCGCTTCGCCATGTCGTTCGGCATGGCGTTCTTTTCGCTGTCGCTGGCGCTGAGCATGGCGGGAGTCAAGCTCAGCGACCTGCGCCACGTGGACCTGCGGCCCAGCGCGGTCAAGCGGACTTACTACGAGACCCAGGGCCGGGTGCTGAAGTACTACGAGAATATTCGCTTCGTGTATGAAATCGAGTCGCGGGTGCGGGAGTTCAAACGAGCCACCACGCCCGCCGAACCGGGCCCCGCTCCGGAGGAGCAAAAGCAACGCAAAAACAATAACGACACCAGTGGACAGCCCGAACAAAAACAGGAACGCAACTACAGTCAGGGGGGAGACCAGCCGGTGCTGGCTTCCGCTCCACACGATCCGCCTGTAGTGACGGTGACCACTTACAGGAGGTTTGTATGAACTGTGCCAATCATCCCGATATTGCCGCGGAGAAATACTGCCGCACTTGCGGGAAACCGCTGTGCGCCAGCTGCACGCGTGATGTGAAGGGAGTGATCTATTGCGAGAGCTGTCTGGCGGCGCGGCTGGAGGGTGTGCAGCCGCCAACGGCTTACCAACAGGTGATGGATCAAGGCCTGGGAGTGAAGGTCCCGCCCGGCCCAGCCACCGGCCCCAACCCCGCGGTCGCCGGCATTCTGGCGGGCTTCTTTCCCGTCGGCGTGGGCGCGGTGTACAACACCCAGTACGCCAAGGGATTCGCCCACCTGCTGATTTTCATCGGCCTGATTTGGGGTCTGTCTTCCGGCCCCGACAGCTTTGCCCCGTTGCTCGGGCTGGGTCTCGCTTTCTTTTACTTCTACCAGATCATTGACGCGGTCCGCTCCGCCAAAGCTATCCAGATGGGGCAACCCGCGCCCGACCCGTTCGGCCTGGGCAGGACCTTCAGCGCCGGGGAAAAGGTGGACACCTCGAAGATCCCGACTGGCGCGATCATTCTGATTGCTCTGGGTCTGTTGTTCATGTTGCACAACTTGGGCTTCTGGTTCTTCGACATGGACCGGCTCTGGCCGCTCATCCTGATTGCCCTGGGAGTGTGGCTGTTCGCCCGCCGGTGGGGTGCAAGAAGTGCGCCCGGGGCCTGCGGCTGTGACCGTTGCCGGGCGCGGGTGCTGATGGGGCCGGCGGTGCTGGTCACCTTGGGCACGCTGTTCCTGCTGGAGAAAGTGGACGTGGTTTCCTTCCACCGCACCTGGCCGCTGCTGCTGGTCGTGATCGGACTGGTCAAGGTGCTCCAGGGCAATGCCTCGACTTCGGGCCATATTGAGGCACCACTGCCGCCCAGTACGGGCGGGGTGGGGCCGGGCGGAGTCGTAACTGGGGAGATTCAGCCTCCTTCAAGCGAGGTGCATCATGGCTAGCCCTGTACAAGCTCCTCCTCCGGTTCAGCCGGCGCGCCGGCGGCGATCGCTGGCCGGTCCGGTCGTGTTGATCGTGATCGGGATTTTCCTGCTGCTGGCCAACATGGGTGTGCTGCGCTGGTACATGCTGGGCACGTGGTTCGCGCACTACTGGCCGGTGCTGATCATCCTGTGGGGGATCATCAAGCTGATTGAGTATCAACAGGCGCAGAAGGAAGGCGTTCGCGCCCCGGGGATCGGCGCGGGCGGGGTGTTCCTGCTGATCGTGCTTATCGTCTTCGGGCTGGCGGCCACGCAGGCCTCGCGCTTCAACTGGGGCGAACTCCGGGACAACATTGATTGGGGAGACAACGATTTCCCCCTCTTCGGGCACACTTACAGCTACGACGACCAGTTGCAACAGGGGTTCCCCGCGGGCGCCAGCCTGAATGTGACCGACATACGGGGCGCGGTCACGGTCAGTCCATCGGATGACAATCAGATCAAGGTGGTAGTGCGCAAGCGCATCAGCGCCGAAAACCAGGGGGACGCCGACAAGTGGAACGCCGGCACCAAACCGCAGATCACGGTGGCCGGCAACACGGTGTCGCTGAACGCCAACAACCAGGGCGCGGGCGACCACTGGGTAGCGATTGATATGGACATCACCCTCCCGCGCAAGGCGGCGGTGGTCATCTCGAACCGGCGCGGCGACGTGAGCGTGACCGGCCGGGACGGGGATGTGGACCTCTCCAGCCAGCACGGCGACGTATCGGCCTCCGACATCAAAGGCAAGCTCAGTCTGAGCCTGGAGCATAGTTCGGCCAGGGTCTCGCAGATTACCGGGGATGTGTCCGTCGAAGGCCGGGTCAATGATGTTTCTGTGCAGGACATTGGCGGCAGTGTGCGCCTGAATGGCGAGTTCATGGAGAGCATTAAGCTGTCCCGAATCGCCAAGACGGTCACCTTCAAGTCCTCGCGGACCGATCTGGAGTTCTCCAAGCTTGACGGCGATCTTGACCTGGATTCCGGCGACCTGCGGGCGAACAACGTGACCGGGCCGGTACGGCTCATCACCCGCTCCAAAGATATCCGCATGGACGGGGTGTCGGGCGACGTGCGCCTGGAAGACTCGAATGGCTCGGTGGAAGTGCGCATGAGCAAGCTGGGGCCGATGCAGGTGGAGAACCGCCGTGGCGACATCTCCATCTACGTGCCGGAGCAGGCCGCCTTCCAGGTGGATGCCCGAGCGCGCGGGGGCGAGATCGAGTCCGACTTCAGCGCTTTGAAGATTGACAACGCCCGCGATCAGGCAACCGCCAGCGGCACGATCGGAAGCGGCGGCCCGCGTCTGGTGATCAGCAACGAGCACGGAACGATCGAGCTTCGCAAAGGATCGTTCCTGGCGGAGGCGCCGAAGCCACCGACCCCACTGAAGCCACCCAAAGCTCCACGCGCCGAGCCGGAGCCGAAGGTGACGGAGAATTAGGACCGAGATTCGCCTGCCAGGGGCGGCTTCCGCCGCGCCTTTTGCTTTGGCAAGGATTTCTCACCCTCTGCTGGCTCTGAAGAGCGCCCAGCGCCGCTACGGCCATTACGCCGCCCTTCCGATGTGTTATGTTCAATCTCTTCGCATCATGATCCGCTCTTATCAGGGCATCACGCCGACGATTCCATTGTCGTGTTACGTGGACGAGTCGGCGCAGATAATCGGCGATGTGGTGCTTGGCGAACACGCCAGCGTGTGGATGAATGCGGTGGTGCGCGGCGACGTGTACGCCATCCGCATTGGCGCACACTCTAACATCCAGGACTGCAGCGTGCTGCACGGAATGAAGGACCGGTATGGAGTGACTGTGGGCGAGTACGTTACCGTGGGGCACTCGGTGACTCTGCATGGCTGCGCGGTGGAAGACCGCTGCCTGATCGGGATGGGCGCGATTATCCTCAATGGGGCGCGGATCGGGACGGGATCGATCATCGCGGCGGGAACGCTGATTTCGGAGAAGACGGTCGTGGAGCCGGGATCGCTGTGGGTGGGATCGCCGGGAAAGTTCCGGCGGAAGCTGGAGGACACCGATCAGGAGATAATCCTGCAGTATGCGAGAAATTATTTGGGGTATAAGGAAACGTATTTGAAGGAAGGAGCCGTAAGACGGTAGTCCGGTAATCTGATGATGGAACTCATACATTGTCATCCTGAGCGAGGATTGATCTTCGCGGTCGCGCGAAGATCAACCGCAGTCGCAGGATCCCTACCCACCCAAGGGGCTCTGGTGGCGCATACAGGCGTTCTTCCCGTCGCCGGATGCCGTGAGAATTCCCTGCGGCCGCGTTGCCTAGGCCAGCAAACGCGGGGTCCTTCGACTCCGAAAGTTCATTCGCAAGCGAATGAACTTTCTCCGCTCAGGATGACAGGTCAGGTGAGAGAGCGAAACGAATGATCAAGGCAGTACGAGGCACGCGCGATTTGCTGCCGCCGGAGACGGCGCTGTGGAATTTTGTCGAAGCCGCGGCCCGCGATGTCTTCCGCGCTTACAACTTCCACGAAATCCGCACGCCGATTTTCGAGGAGACGCAGTTGTTCGCGCGGTCGGTGGGGGAAGAAACCGATATTGTTTCGAAGGAAATGTATACGTGGCAGGATCAGGGGCGAGCACAATCCGACAAAGGTCAGTCCCTAACCCTGCGTCCCGAGAACACCGCCGGCGTAGTTCGCGCCTACATTGAGCACAAACTCTGGGAACGTGGGTTGAGCAAGCTCTTCTACATCGGCCCGCAGTTCCGGCGGGAGCGGCCGCAGAAGGGGCGGTACCGGCAGTTCTACCAGATCGGGGCGGAGGTGATCGGTCCTGCCACCGCAGGCAGCGAGTCACCTGCACGCGACGCCGAGGTCCTCGAACTGCTGGCGACCTTTCTCGACCGGCTGGGCATCACAGATTGGACCCTGGAGCTGAACTCCGTCGGCTGTCCCAACGACCGCGCGATTTACAACCAGGCCTTGCGCAAGGCGCTCGAGCCTGTGGTGGCGAAGATGTGCTCCGACTGCCAGCGGCGGGCAGTGACCAATCCGCTGCGCGTGTTCGACTGCAAAGTTCCCGAGGACCAGCCCGTCATCAGGGACCTGCCGCGCATCAGCCAGTATCTGGATGAGGGATGCCGCCGGCATTTTGAGCAGGTGCAGGACATCCTGAAGGCAGTGGGCGTGCCGTTTGTGCTGAACGACCGGCTCGTGCGCGGGCTCGACTACTACACCCGCACGGCGTTTGAGTTCACACATGGCGCGCTGGGGGCGCAGAATGCAATTCTCGGCGGAGGACGGTATGACGGGCTCTCGGAGTCGCTGGGCGGACCAAGCGCTCCCGGAATCGGCTTTGCCATCGGCGAAGACCGCCTGGTACTGGCGTTGAAGGAGTCGGCTGAGGCTGTGATGCGCAAGCCAGACGTGTACATTGCTCCACTGGGCGCGGGGATGAATCGGGAGGCCGCCCGGATCGCGCGCGAACTGCGACGCCACGATCTCGTCGTCGAGATGGGCGATGAGAGCTTCCGGCTGAAGAAATCGTTTGAGACGGCGACGAAGGTTGGGGCGAAGTTTGCGCTGATCGTGGGCGAGGATGAAGTCAAGGCCGGAGCATTTGCCTTGAAAAACCTGGAAAGCGGCGAGCAGACGGCGGTTCCACGCCACGACCTGCCCGGCAAGATTCAGCCGAAACTCTAACAAATCATCCGCAGTTTGACTTGTCACGGTGCCGGGTCCTACCATCCTCGGCAGCTTGGGAATTGCCCTTGCGCGTTCCTCTTAACTTTGACATCAAGGAGTGACCAAGATGAGATGGACAATTACGCTCGGTATTGTTGTGTTTCTGGGTCTGACGGTCGTTGTTTCGGCGCAAATGCCGATGCCGACGCCCGCACCGGAAGTGAAGAACTTCGACTTCTTCAACGGGAAGTGGACGATGGAAGGTGATATGAAACCCGGACCGATGGGGCCGGGAGGCAAGTTTGGTGGCAATGAGACTTGCGAGTGGATGGAAGGCAACTTCTTCCTCGTCTGCCACAACACATTTGAATCGCAGGCCATGGGAAATGGAAAGGGCCTGGCGGTGATGGGATACGACTCTGATAAGAAGGTCTACGTCTACAACGCCTTCAACAGCATGGGCGAGTCTGAGCGCGCGGAAGGCACGCTGAGTGGCGATACGTGGACGTGGAATAGCGAATCGAGTATGGCCGGCCAGCCGATCAAGACGCGATTCGTCATCAAGCAGACTTCGCCAACCTCGTATGATTTCAAGATGGAAATGGCTGCTGCCGGCGCAGAGATGAAAACTGCCATGGAAGGCAAGGCCACCAAACACTAGTGCACGCGGGGCGCGGCCTTGGCTTCGCCCCGCTTCCTTCCCATGTCACAGACAGTTTCTCGCCGGCATTTATAATCTTGGATTCGGCTTACAGCCATATTCTTCACTGAAGGGAATCCCCTTGCTGGACTTTCTTGGCGATTTACGGCGAACTCATATGTGCGGCGCACTGCGCCTCTCCGACGCCGGCAAACCGGTGGTGCTGATGGGCTGGGTGAACCGGCGGCGCGATTTGGGCAACCTCATCTTTGTGGATGTGCGCGACCGCACCGGCGTGACCCAGGTTGTTTTCAATAAGGAGAGGAGTCCGGCGCTGCATGCTAAGGCTGGGGAGCTGCGCAGCGAGTACGTGATCGCGGTGATGGGCAAGGTCCGGCAACGCGTTCCCGACACGGTAAACAGGAACATCTCCACCGGAGAAGTGGAGTTAATCGCGGAAGAGCTGCGCATTCTGAACGAAGCCAAGCAGCCTCCGTTTCTGCCAGGCGACACCGTGCTGCCCAATGAAGAGCTGCGGTTGCAGTACCGCTATATTGATCTGCGGCGCGATGCCCTGCAGCGCAACATCGAACTGCGGCACAAGGTAGCCCTGGCCATCCGCGACTATCTTTCGTCGCAGGGATTCTTTGAGATTGAAACGCCGTTCATGACGCGTTCCACGCCGGAGGGGGCGCGTGACTACCTGGTGCCCAGCCGGGTCCAGCCGGGGTCGTTTTACGCTTTGCCGCAATCGCCGCAACTGTTCAAGCAGATTCTGATGATCTCGGGCTTTGACAAATATTTCCAGATCGTGCGCTGCTTCCGCGATGAGGACCTGCGCGCCGACCGCCAGCCGGAGTTCACGCAGATTGACCTGGAGATGTCGTATCCGCAGCCGGAGCGGGTGTGGGACGTGGTGGAGGGCTTTCTGACGGCCGCGTTCAAGGCGGCGGGATTCGAGATCAAGCCGCCGTTTCCGCGCATGTCGTATGACGAAGCCATTCGGCAGTACGGCAGCGACAAGCCGGATATGCGCCTGCCGGCCATGACCGACGTGCGCGACTGCTTTGCGCCGGAAAACCTGCAGACGCTGGGAGTGAGCGCGCAGCTGCCGGTGGTGGCGATTCGCATCCCGAAGATTGGCGAGTTGTCGCGCAAAGAACGCGACGACATCAAGCCTCTGTTCAACGCTCGGGGTGGGGCGAAGCTGTTTGAAGACTTCAAGCGGCTGGAGAAGAACTTTCCCGAGGCCGCGGGGAAGATTCGCCAGAAGAGCGGCGCTGCGGGGGACGATCTCATCGTGGTAGTCGCCGGAGACACTAAGCCCGGCGGGCATCCCTCGGAGAGCATTGTCGGTCCCGAGGTGAAGCAGCACGACCATGCGGTGTACACGTCTGCCGGGCTGCTGCGGGTGGCGCTGGCTCAGAAGTACGCGGCAAAACACGGCGTGTTCACTAAGACCGGCGATCCGGGCAAGGACTTCCGCTTCCTCTGGGTGACGGACTTTCCCATGTTCGAGTACGACGAAGAGGGAAAGCGCTGGGCGGCGGCGCACCATCCCTTTACCTCGCCGCACGAGCGCGACATGGACAAGCTGGAGTCCGACCCAGGCGCGGTGCGGGCGCTGGCTTACGACGTGGTGCTGAACGGCACGGAGCTGGGGTCGGGGTCCATTCGTATTCATCGCCAGGACATTCAGCGGAAAATTTTCCACGCACTCGGCATGACGGAGGAAGAGGCGAAGGCCCGGTTTGGGTTCTTTCTGGAGGCGCTGGAATATGGGACTCCTCCCCACGGCGGGATTGCGCTCGGACTCGACCGCATTACCATGATCCTGGCCGGAGCGGAGAGCCTGCGCGAGGTCATTCCCTTCCCCAAGACCGCGCGGGCGGTGGACTTGATGGTGGACGCGCCGACTCCGGTGAGCGAGGCGCAGTTGCGCGAGCTGGGGATACAGGTGAAGAAGAGCTAGACCGCTACTTCCAGGCCTGCGGGCCGGCGCCCACCGAGAAGCACGCGACCTTTAGGTGGCGCAGAGTCTTTGGGTGGTGCTCTGGGGTTAGCGCTTTTGGGGTAGCGCTTTGGGGTGGCGCAGCGCTTCAGCGCTGCGATCGAGGTGCGTAAAAAGTCCGGCTTTAGCCGCTGAGGGGCCACCGCTGCCAGCAAGCACCTCAGCGCCTGAAGGCGACGCATCTGAGCTGGCTTATCCGCAGGCCTGAAGGCCTGCGCCACCCAAAGGCAAAAAGCAGGCTTTGGGGTGGCGCAGCGCTTCAGCGCTGCGGTTCAAGCCGGAACTGTCAGCGGCTTCAGCCGCTGAGGAATATCGTCCATTAGAAAACCGGCTGCGGAACAGTATGGGTAAGCGGCAGGTGAAGCGGCTAGTCCGCGCTTAACCGGGTTCTGATAAATATACGTTCGGTATGCTTCAAACTCATCCAGGTCGCGCACGCGCGATCATGGAAACTGCTTTCCCATACTTCTCCGATGAAACGCAGCTCTCTCCGGGCCCGATAGGAGAACCCGCCCTTGATCATCTGAAGCGCCCGGGCCAGCGAGTGAGTAGGAGTAAGTAGCAGGTGAAAGTGATCGGGCATCAGCACAAATTCATGCAAGAGGAACTCCCCTGCTCCGCGATAGTGCAGCAGCACTTCAATGAACAGCCGCGACATTCTTTCGGTCTGAAACAGGCTTCGTTTGCCGGCAGTGGACGCGGTAATGAAGTAAGTACCAAGCCCAGTGTTACCGCGATAAGGAATGGCCATGAGGCACCTCAGCGGCTGAAGCCGCCACTCTGTTGGCCACCCTATCGCAGCGCTGAAGCGCTGCGCCACCCAAAGGCAATAGTCTCGCCTTAGTGGCTTCCCTTTTCGAAACTGGCGCCCGCTGGTCTTGGGCTGGCGCAGGCCTTCAGGCCTGCGGACAAGCCATCTCAGATGAGTCGCCTTCAGGCGCTGAGGTCCTGCTTGCGGGGAGCGGCGGGCCCGCAGCGGCTAAAGCCGATCTTCTATATGTGCCCTGAACCGCAGCGCTGAAGCGCTGCGCCACCCAAAGGCGACCTCGAATTACTCGCCCCCAGATCTTAGACTTGACCTGTCCAGTTCCGCACACGACCTGTACCCGCTCAGCCCCAGGGTCAAATCAAAATCCGCGATAAAATTCCCCACCACATCGCGCACGCCCTGCTCGCCTGCCACTGCCAGACCCCAGATGTACAAGCGGCCCAGCAGCACGGCCTTCGCGCCCAGCGCGATGGCCTTGAGGGCATCGGATCCGTGGCGGATTCCGCTGTCGAACAGCACCGGGATCTTCCCCTGAATGGCTTCGACCACAGCCGGCAGCGCGTCGAGCGAGGCTATGGCTCCGTCCACCTGGCGGCCTCCGTGGTTGGAGACGATCACGCCATCCATGCCGCAATCAAGAGCACGCTTGCCATCGTCGGGATGCTGGATTCCCTTCAAAACAATCGGCAGCCTGGTTTCGCTGCGCAGCCAGTTCAGGTCTTTCCAGGTCAGGGCGGTGTTTCCGAAGAGCGTGGTCCACAACCGGATCGCCGCTGCCGGATCGGCTTCTGGCGGCTGGGTCAGCTTGCGGCGAAATGCCGGATCGGTGAAATAGTTCGCCAAGCCCTTTCCCAGCAGGAACGGCAGGTAAGCATGGTACAGATCGCGCGGGCGCCAGGCCAGCATCTGGGTATCGAGGGTGACGACCAGGGCGGTGTATCCGGCTTTTTCGGCGCGCTGCAGCATGCTGACGGTCACTTCGGGGTCTTTACCCCAATACAACTGGAACCAGCGGCGGCCGTCGCCCATGGCTTGCGCCACTTCTTCGATAGAGCGCGAGGAGACCGTGCTGAGGACGAACGGCAGGCCGAGCGCGGCCGCGGCGCGGCCGGAGGCGACCTCGGCGTCAGGATGAATGATGCCTTGCACTCCCACCGGCCCGAGCAGGGTGGGGGCGGAGAGCCGCGCGCCGAGCACTTCCACACTCAGGTCGCGCTGCGAGACATCGCGCAACATGCGTGGCACGATCTGCCAGCGAAAAAAAGCATCCAGGTTGGCCTGCATGGTGCGCTCTCCAGCAGCGCCTCCGCCGACGTAGTCGTAAGCCTGCGGGGTGAGGACTTCCTTCGCCTTGGCTTCAAGGAGCGCGAGGGGGATGGGGACGGAGAGCTTCTTGCCGGCCAGTCCCAGCTGGTAGATTTCGGACTGACGATGCATGCCTGGGCCGGTCTCGGACATGGGAGGCTTCGCGGGCGGATTATACACAGGTTGGAGTGAAAGCGGGACCGAGCTCGCGCGACATATTCTTGCCGGCCATAGGGATTCTTCGCTGCGCCCGGAATGACAACACGGTAAACTGGCAGATACTCATGGGCCGCATTCACGTACTTCCGGAGCACGTGGCTAACAAGATCGCCGCCGGCGAAGTGGTCGAGCGGCCGGCCTCGGTCGTGAAGGAGCTGCTGGAGAACGCGCTGGACGCGGGATCTACGCGTGTCCGCATTCAGGTCGAGGCGGGCGGCAAGAGGCTGATTCAGATCACCGACAACGGCTGCGGCATGGTGCGCGATGATGCCCTGCTGGCGTTTGAACGGCATGCAACGTCGAAGATCAAGAATGCGGAAGACCTGCTGAGCGTGGCCACGCTGGGCTTTCGCGGCGAGGCCTTGCCTTCGATCGCTTCGGTGGCGCGGCTGCGGCTGGAGACGCGGGCCCCCGAGGAGGCTTCGGGGACGATCGTCGAGATCAATGGCGGAAAGATTTTCAAGGTGGAAGAGGCGGGACTGCCGACGGGCACGTCGGTCACGGTTCGCGATTTGTTCTTTAATACTCCGGCGCGGAAGAAGTTCTTGAAAGCCGAGTCCACGGAGCTTTCGCATATCGCATCGCTGGTCACGCACTATGCACTAGCGCATCCAGACAAACACTTCGAGCTGCATTCGGCGACCAATGCCATGCTGGTGGCGCCGCCGGTGGCCGGTTACAGCGAGCGCGTGTACCAGGTGTTTGGCAAGGAGACGCTTGACCAGTTGATCTCGGTGGCTGCCGAGCAGCCGCTGGAACGGGTCGGGCTGCCGCAACCTCCACCCTGGCGGCGGGGAGAGGAGGAAGAAGAGCTTAAAGATCCCGGCGAAATGCGGGTGCACGGCTTCGTTTCGAAACCTGAGATCCAGAAGCTCAACCGCAATTCGATCTTCGTGTTCGTCAACGGGCGTCTGATTCGCGATCGGCTGATTCAGCATGCGCTCACCGAGGCGTATCGCAACATTTTGCCGCCGACGGTGTATCCGGTGGTGTTGCTGTTTCTGGAGCTGCCCACCGGCGAGGTGGATGTGAACGTGCATCCCTCAAAGACCGAGGTGCGGTTCCGCCAGCAGACTGTCATGCATGACTTCGTGCGCGATTCGGTGCGGGCGGCTTTGATGAAGGCCCGGCCGGTGCCACAGTTTGCTACGGAGATTCACGCACACCCGACCGCCACTCCTGGGCTCACGCCCGGTGCGCGGGCGTCCACGGTGGACATCGCCGCCTGGCGGGCGCTGTATGCACCCCCGGCATTCAGCCTGCAGCCGCCGCAGCTTCCGCCGGAGACTGCGCGACTTCAGTTTGGCAGCGAGGCGATCTCGGTGGACGCCAATGCCGCCGTCGCTCTGGCGCGCGTCCCCCAACAGGCCGTTCCCGCCGACGGCTGTACACCGCCAGTCCCCGAAGAACCGGAGGCGCCCAGCGATCTGGCGCCTTCGCTGGCTTCGCTCAAGCCGCTGGGGCAGATCCGCGAATCGTTTATTCTGGCGGTGAACCACGAAGGGTTATGGATCATTGACCAGCACGTGGCACATGAACGCGTGCTGTTCGAAAAAGTGCTGAAGCAGCGGGCGGCGCAGAGGGTGGAAAGCCAGCGTTTGCTGATGCCGCTGGTGATCGAGCTCAATCCCGCGCAGCAGGCGGTGTTTGCCGAAATCTCGGACGAACTGGCAAAGAACGGGTTTGAGGCGGAGCCGTTCGGCTCGCGCAGCATCGCGGTTAAAGTTGCGCCGGCGGGCGTGGACGCCACCCAGGTCGAGCACATGCTGCATGAACTGCTCGACCAGATATCCCGCGAAGAGCAATCGGTGAACCTGGAGAAAGTGCGCGCCCGCATTGCCGCATCGATTGCCTGCCATGCCGCCATCAAGGTCAACATGCCGCTGGAGCAGAACAAAATGGAGTGGCTGCTGCAAGAGCTGGCCAAGTCCGAATGCCCGATGTCGTGCCCGCACGGCCGGCCGGTGGTGTTGCGGTATTCGATGAAGGACATTCAGAGGGCGTTTAAGAGGATCTAGCAACTGGCACTTAGCACTTGGCATTTGGCCAGCGATCGTTTGTGCTGACACAGAAGCGTCATGGCCAAGTGCCAATTGCTAACTGCTAATTGCTGCCTTTATGACCGACCACGAACTCGAACAGCTTCGGCAGGAGAAATGGCATCTCAGTGGGCCACCGGTGCGCACGCTCGAGGATGCCCGCGCATTCATCGAGTCGGTGGGCTTCTGCCTGATGTACCCGCTGAAGCCGCCAGTCCTGCTGCCGACATTCATCGGGGCCTGGGCCGGGTCAGACGAGAAGCTTCCCACCTGGCAGCATGCCTTCGCCGATCCACGGGCGCAGGATGCGACCCAACTCATGGTCCGCCTGCTGCGCGAACACGCCGCCTACGAAGCCAACCTGTTCGACGAGAACAATGCCTTCCTGGTGGCAGGTTCGGTGTTTCCTTACTTCTATGCGCTGGTGGGAGAGCGCAACCCGAAGCAAGCGCCCCAGCCCGGGCCGCGCTCGGGATACTCGCAACTGGCTTGCGACGTTTTCGCGGCCGTGCGGCGCGACGGGCCGATCTCCAAGCAGAAGCTGCGGGAGACGCTGAGCGGCAGTTTGTCTTTGGCCGCCCTCGATCATGCCTTAGGCGAACTGTGGTCGAAACTACGCATCACCCGCGTGGACTATAAAGAAGGAGAGGGCGCCTTCTGGGACGTGCTCTACCGCTGGGCGCCGGAGGCGGTGCGCGAGGGGGTGGGGCTGTCGGTGGCGGAAGCGCTGTCGGCACTGCTTTCCGAGTACTTGGACTGCGTAATCGCCGCCGACCCGCAGGAGGTGGAGACATTTTTCAGCAGCTTTGTTCCACGCTCGCGGGTGAAGGAAGCCATGAACGCCTTGTTGGCAGCGCGCGAGTTGAACTTCTTGCGGGTGGGTAGTCGTTCGCTGGTACAGATCGCGCCGCCCAGGGAGGCGGCTGCCTCCAATTCCCGCCGGCCGCAAGCGGTTAAGCGTTGAATCCCGCCGTCCGCGCGGCCTGACTCGGGTGCTGCGTTTTCTGCCGTGTACAATTAATACCGCGCACGATGACCGAATCCCCCCAGCGCAAACTGATCATCGCCATCGACGGCCCCGCAGGCGCGGGAAAGAGCACGATTGCCTCGCGGCTGGCGCGCAAGCTGGGGTACGTGAACCTGGAGAGCGGGGCCATGTATCGGGCGCTGGCGCTGAAGGCCATTGAGCGGGACGTGTCGTTCGATGAGGAGGAAGCGCTGTTCAAACTCGCTCGGGATTCACGTATCCAGCTTGAACCCAGCCTGGGCGGCAACCGCGTGCTGCTCGACGGACGCGACGTGACCCAGCGGGTGCGCGAGGCCGACGTCAGCGAAGCGGCGTCGCGGGTCTCCGTCCACCCCAAGGTGCGCGAATGGATGGTCGCCCGGCAGCAGGCCATGGGGGCGGGTGGCGGCGTGGTGATGGAAGGCCGCGACATCGGAACCAAGGTCTTTCCCGGCGCGGACGTCAAGGTTTTTCTCGACGCCGACCCGGTGGTGCGCGAACAGCGACGCCTGCTGCAACAGCATTTGAGAGGCCCTGCGGCAACAGTCACGGTTGCCGAATTGCGGGAGCGCGATCAGCGCGACCGTACGCGGGCGGCGTCACCGTTGGTGGCCGCGCCGGATGCCCTCGTACTCGACTCCACCGACCTCTCGGAGGAAGAAGTCTTGGAGAGAGTGGAGGAGTTGGTGAAGCAGAAGCTGGGTTGAGAGGCCGACAGCGTTTCCCGCTTTGGGAAACATCCCAAGAAAGAAGTTCACTCCGCACAGATTTCCCGAGACTCGTGTTGGTATACAGATAAGTGTTTCCCGTCGTGGCTGGACTCACATGATTCCATTTCTACCCAGGTGTGAGTCCTATGACGGGCAGCGGTGACTATTCTTTTTCCTTTCCACTTCAACTCCATAACTCAACCAGCGGCGGTTGGGTAGCACGCGCGAGATCCCTCACCCGGCTTTCGCCGGGATTCGGGATGACGCCGATGCGAAGAGCGGCGCAGCTTTGTCTCCTGGCGGCGGTGGTCGTGCTCCCTGTCCTGGCGCAGGATGCTTCGACCGGGGCGATCCGCGGGACGGTGACCGACACTTCGGGGGGACTGGTGGAGTGGGCCAGTGTGGTGGCGATGAATTCTGCCACGGGTCTGCGCTACACGACCGCCACAGACAGCCAGGGCCGGTTCGCGCTGGAACTGCTTCCGCCGGGGGATTACTCGGCGCGGGTGGAAGTGCGCGGCATGTCGCCACAGGTGAGCCCGCAGATTCATGTGGAAGTCGGCGGGGTCGCTGAGCTGTCGTTCACCCTCTCCATTGCCGGAGTGAAGGAAACGGTGACCGTCGCGGGCGCGCCCCAACTGGTCGAGACCCAGCCGACCGCGCTCTCGGCGCTAGTCGATGACCGGGCCATCAATGAACTGCCTTTGAACGGACGGCGTTTCGCCGACCTGGCCTTGCTGGCTCCCGGGGTCACGCAGGACCCGCGCGGGCTGACTTCGGGTTCGAACGGCGACCTGGCGTTTGGCGGGATTCGCGGCTACCAATCCAGCTACCTCATGGAAAATCACAGATTCGGCGTCGGTTAGCTTCAAATTTCCATGCCAAAACTGGCCTGGTTAGTCCCAATCGTTAGTCCCAAGTCCCATGATCAAGAAGAAACCAAGAACCCCGGCGCAGAAAGCGTCCTGGGGCCGGTACCTCGCACATCTCGCCCGTATGCTGACCATCGGGCACGAACGCGCCTTACGCGCCGCATCGTGGCCCCGCGACGAAAAGAAGCCCACGAAGTAGGAAGCCCCGCCCAAAGTTTCAAAGCCCCCACAATTCAAAGTGGAGAAAACCAAAGTGAGTCGGACTGTACCCTTCGACCTCCAGCAGCTACTTGCTGTTCTGAAGGCGAAAAAATTCTTCGGCAAAGTCGAAATCGAAATTGCACACGGTGAACCGCGAGTCCTCCGCGTTGCAGAAACCCATCTACTGCAGGGGGAACGTGATGAGCGAAACGACCGTTAACCCCGCAGAATTCCCGCATCTGAGCCTTGTTGATCTCGACCGGGGCAACCTGATCGAAACCCTTTGGCGTCCGAACGAGGTCTTGTTTGCTCTGTGTCAGGGCGAGGATCAGTTCAGCATCGTGCCAGAGATAGAAGTCAACGGCGCAATCACAAAACCCCGCGACGTGCGCCATTTCGTGGAGCAGAAACTTTTGTTCCTGCCTTCTGATATTGGCGACTACAGCACGCAAGAGGACTTGATCCGCGACATCATTTCGTTTGTGCATCGTTACGCGGACGTGCCTGCCTTCTGGGAAGAACTGATCGCGCACTACATTCTAATGACGTGGATGTACGACCGTTTCACCGCCACGCCCTATCTTCGATTTTTGGGAGAACCGGGCACGGGCAAGACGCGCATTCAGCAAGTTTGTGGAAGGCTCTGCTACAAGGGCATGTTCGTGGCGGGCAGTATCTCTGCCGCTGGAATCTTCCGGCTGTGTGACGCCGTGCGGGGCACTTTGGTGGTGGACGAAGGCGACTTCCGAAGTGCGGGTGACTGGTCGGACATTGTGAAGGTCTTGAACCAAGGTTACATGGCAGGAGCGCCGATTCTTCGGTGCGAAGGCGAACACGGTCGTTATGATCTTCGCGGCTACGTAGTTTTCGGCCCCAAACTGATTGCCACCCGCAACCGATTTGACACCGATGCCCTGGAAACGCGCTGCCTGACTCTCCAGACAACGAGGGTCAGACTGAGAAGTGACATCCCACTGCAACTGCCTTTGACCTTCGAGGCCGAAGCCTGTGCACTGCGAAATCGGCTGTTGCGCTGGCGCTTCAGGAA
>DATKLE010000046.1:0-100221 GCA_035542575.1 Terriglobales bacterium
TTGGTTCGCCCGTATGGGGCTGGTCTCGCTGCTGGACTCTCAGCGGCGCTTCTCGTTGGCTTCATGAACCGCCGGATGCGGAACCGCACGTCCGGTGGTGTGGGAGGACGGCGGGAGTAATCCCGCCTCCTACCCGATTCCAGTACAACGATCGGACCGGCGAGATCAGCGCAAGGACTCTTCCACCTCCGAGAGCCAATCCGGACGCTTCAGCACTTCGCGGGGCTTGGGTCCGTCGGCGGCGCCGACGATCCCATCGCGCTCCATCAGGTCGATCAGGTGGGCGGCGCGACCGTAGCCGATACGGAGCCGGCGCTGCAACAGGGAAGTGGAGGCCTTGCCGAACTCCACCACCAAGCGCACGGCATCGCCGTAGAGGGGATCGTTCTCGGCTTCGTCCCCTTCCTCCAGAGAGCCAGGCTCGCCAATCTGACGTTCTTCTTTCGGAGCTTCCAGGAACTTCTCTTCGTACTCGGCCGTGCCTTGGGAGCGCCAGAACTCGACCACGGCGGCAATTTCCTTCTCGGTGACGAGCGGTGCGTGCAGACGGTGTACGCGGGCGGAGCCGGAGGGCAGGTAGAGCATGTCGCCTCGTCCCAGCAAAGCCTCGGCCCCGTTGGCGTCGAGAATGGTACGCGAGTCCACCTTGGTGGCCACGCGGAATGAGATGCGGGCCGGGAAGTTGGCCTTGATCAGGCCGGTGATGACATCCACCGAAGGGCGTTGGGTAGCCAGCACCAGGTGAATGCCGACCGCGCGCGCCATCTGCGCCAGGCGGGTGACCGACTCTTCCACATTGCCCTGGTCGAGCATCATCAAGTCCGCTAACTCATCAATGATGATGACGATGTACGCCAAGGGCCGGTCCTCGGAGTCATCCCCAAACAGGCTGCGCGTGGAATCCTCATCGAACAACTTGTTGTACTGATCAATATTGCGCACGCCTTTTTCCGCCAACAGCTTGAGACGCCGCTCCATCTCCCGTACCGCATTGCGCAGGGCGATCGCTGCCAGCTTGGGCTCGGTGATGATTGGGGTGTAAAGGTGGGGGACGCCTTCGTAGACGCCCAACTCCAACCGCTTGGGATCAACGAGGACCAACCGTACTTGCTCGGGCGTCGCCTTGTAGAGCATGGACATGATCATGGCGTTAATGGCCACGCTCTTGCCGGTGCCGGTCGAGCCGGCAATCAGCAGGTGAGGCATGCCATTCAGGTCAGCGGTGACGATGCGGCCGTTAATGTCCTTGCCCAGCGCCAGGGTCAGCTTGGATTTTGAGCCGATGAATTCCGGCGACTCGAGATTCTCGCGCAGCCAGATGATCTCGCGCTCCCGGTTCGGCACCTGGATGCCCACCGTGGACTTGCCCGCCATACGCTCGATCAGAATGCTTTCCGCCTTCAGGGCAAGGCAAAGGTCGTCGGTCAGATTGGTGATGCGGCTGTACTTGATGCCCGCCTCAGGCTTGAACTCGAAAGTAGTGACCACCGGGCCGGGGTTGATCTGCGTGACCTGGCCGT
The DNA here is from genome assembly GCA_035542575.1 of Terriglobales bacterium. Taxonomy (GTDB): domain Bacteria; phylum Acidobacteriota; class Terriglobia; order Terriglobales; family Acidobacteriaceae; genus JAIQET01. The sequence goes on from DATKLE010000046.1 coordinate 1,521, forward strand.
GGACATCGAATTCTGCGTACTTGTCGGTGAGCACCTGGGCGAGGAGTTTGAGTTCGTCGGCGTCAATCGCCTGTTGCTCGTCGGGACGGTGCAACAAACTGGTCGGCGGCAATTTGTAGCCGCCGGCGATGCGGGGCATGGTGGTCTTGGGCTTGTGCCCGCTGTCGGCGCGTTCGGTGACCTCGGGCGTGATGGTGGGCTGCGGGTCCGGCACAGGATGTTCCCGCGGTACGTCGCCCGACTCTTCTGCCGCCATGCGGTCAATGCCGGTGCGGACGGGTTCGGCACGTGAGGGAGGTGGCACCGGCGCTGGGCGGGCTGGCACCAACTGGGTTGTGACCAGCGGCCTGGCTGCACGCCGTCTTTCCAGATCCTTCTGGGCTCGCTTTCTGGCCCGCTCCTCCTGCCAGTCCTTCCACCGGTCCCAGAGGGCAATAACAAAGGCGAAGCGCGTTGGCGCCCATACTTGCAAGGCCGAGAACGAGAAAGCGGTGGACAGATACAACGCCACCGCGAGCGTGCTGGCACAGACGATGTACGCTCCCGCGAGATTGAAGTAATGAATCAGCACGTCGCCCAGGATCCGCCCCAGCAAGCCTTCGATCGGCACGGCGTGCAGCCAGCGCAGGTGTCCGGGCAACAGCGCCAGCAGGGCGGGAACGAACATCAGCAGCCAGACTGCCCCCAGCGACTTCGCCACCGGAGAGGCGACCTTGCGCGAACGGAACCAGCGCATGCCGAGCACAGCAGGGAAGACGGGAAGCAGAAACGCACCCAGGCCGAAGCCTTGCAACATCAGGTCGGCAATCAAAGCTCCGACTACACCGATCCAGTTGCGGGCGGCGCGCGACCCCGTCAGCACCGAGGCGCTGTTGAGCGAGGGATCGAGCGGGGAATACGAAACCAGCGCGAGCGCGAGGAGGAGCGCGGAGACGCACAGCAGGAAGCCGATCAGCTCGTTGAGCCGGCGGTTGTTGGTCGGGGCGAAAATCTGCGCGAGGTACCTCATAGTGGCGTGTGCGTAACGCGGGGGGACACCCATCCCGCGCCGCCAGAACGAGGCCAGAGCCAGACGATTATGACAAGAACCCGCGCATCCTACAATCCCGGGCAGTATCGAGTTGGTTTCCGGCAGGCGGTGTCTTGGCCGCAGATGCTTGGTTCTCTGGGGCTTAGGCCCTGGGACCAACCACCGGGGACACAGCGGACAGGGAGAGTTATCCCGCTGCCCTCGCCATGAATGCCAGTACGAGAATCCCCACCGCGATCCGGTAAATCGCAAAGGGAACGAAGCCGTGCTTGCGAACCCACGCCATGAACCAGGCCACAGAAGCGTAGGCAAAGATGAATGACACGACGAATCCGATGGCCAGAATCACCCATCCGTGGGAATCGATTTGCGAGACCCCGATGGGGTTCTCACCCTTTCCCGACACGGACTTGAGCAGGTCGTATCCGGTGGCCGCCACCATGGTGGGAATGGAGAGGAAGAAGGAGAACTCCAGCGCTGACGCCCGGGACATCCCCGCCAGTTGTCCGGCCGCAATGGTAGACATGGAACGGGACACACCCGGAAACAACGCCGACAGCACCTGGCAGGCGCCGATCCAGATGGCCTGTGCCAGACTCATGGCCTCCATCTTCCAGGTATGGATGCGGCTGGCAGGGGCATTCGGGCCGGCCGCCTCAGCCCGCGCGTTCATGGCATCCACAATCCACATGACAATACCGCCCACCAGCAGAGAGCTGCCCATGATGTAGAGACTTTCAAGGTGCTTGCCGATGACCTTGGTCAGCAGGAAAGCGGGCAGCGCGGTCACGACAAACGCAATGACGGTCAGACCCAAAGGATGAGTGAGCAAATTGCGGTCGCCGTTCTCGCCGCCGGGGAATGTGGACAGGAACCCGGCGATCCGGTCGCGAAAATACACTGGCAAACACAGGATGGCGCCCAACTGGATCACGATGGTGTACATCTTCCAGTAGCCATCTGCCAGGCTGATGTGGAACAGCGACTCGGCGATCCGCAGGTGCGCGGTGGAACTCACCGGCAGGAATTCCGTCAGGCCTTCGATGATCCCGAGGACCACCGACAGCAGATAGTCGTTCAAACTTCCTCCAGAGGGTGAGCGCAGAAAGTATCGCAGAAATCAACGGATCGCGGGCTTGCGATCTTGGTTCGGAGGGATTTTTCCTGGTAGCTGGGAGCGAGTGCGCGCCGTTTTACTCCTGCGCGTTGCCATAGGCTGGAATGCCCTGCTGCATCAGATAAATAAGCCGCTGGGCGCGCGCTCCCCAGTCGCTCTGCGGATACTGGGTCGCGATGCTCTGTGCCAGGGCCACGGCCTTGCTCTTCGAATCCTCGGATTTCTTGGCCTGATCTTCGGTCTTGTAGATTTCGATCAGCGAGGCATAACGCCAGGCGGCGTCATACAGAGCCTCCGCTGTTTTCGGGGACTGAGGGTGCTCGCGGGCATACTTTTCGTAGATATCAGCTTCCTTCTCCGGACATTTCGACTGGCCCTGCCAGTCGCCGCAGAGCTTGTTGTCGATCAACTCGAAGGCGGCCAGATCGGCCCACTTGGTGCCCGGGAACTTCTTTATCACTTCTTTCATGTACTGTTCGTTCATGCCCTCGCGCAGGTATGCATCCTGGGCTTTGGCGGAGGGACGTGACATGACGTCTTCCTTCTCGATCTGCCAGCGGATGTCGGCGGAGCGGTACATGGCTTCTCCGGCCAGAGGCGAAGTGGGGAACTCCTCGGCCACGCGGTAGTAGAGATACAATGCATCCTGCGCCGCTCCCCGGCGGCCGTGGCGGCGGCTGGCCTGGTCTTCGGAGTCCACCGCTTCCCCGAACAGAATCCTGTCGCCGTTCGGGGTGGAGGGCCGTACCACGCCCTTTTCAAGCGTCCAGCCGGTCACCGTACGCTCTTCGGTGATGTTGGCCTCGACGTGCAGCCAGTCCCGGCTGGTCTCCAGGATGATGACCTCGCGTCCGCGCTCCAGGTCGGCCAGTTTGGCGGAGGTATTGTCGGGCGAGAGGTAAACCGAGGCCGCCCGTATCGTGGTGGCACGCTCGGCGGCCAGCGCGGCGACGCTGCAGCCGAGCACCAACGCCAACAGTATCCCCTTTGCGCCTTTCATGGAGTTCTCACGCCGCCTGTCAACACTGGTATGCGCATACCGGCTCGCCATGATGCTCGGATAGCAGGCGCTCCTCAGTGAACGGGCTCGGCCGGTCCGCTCTCGAACATATCCGCAGCCTTGACCACTTGGATATTAGAGCGCGGAATATTCAGCGGATACGCCTTCCACTGCTCGTCCTGCCCCAGCATCTTCTGCTTCTCCGGCGGAATCGGTTCGGAGATGTGATACTCGGCCAGGGTCTTGGACGTGACATTGGTTCCGCCGGCGATGTCGTCTGCCAGTTTGTCCCCCTGGTTTTCATTGGTCACGATTACATATTTCAAGTTTTCGACTTGCAGATATTTTTTGATTGCCGCGTTGACCTGCTCTGGGGTGACGGCGTCAATTTTCGCCAGCATGTGTTGCAGATAGCCGTTGTCCTTCATGCCATAGAACATGTCATCCAGCCGGTAGCCGAGCTGGCGAGACAGGCTCTCCGCATAATTCAGGTACAAAGTGCGCGCCTTGATCTTGGCTTCCGCCACCTGCTCCGGCGTAAGGCCTTCCTTGACGAAACGGTCCAGCTCTGCGGTCATGGCCTTCATGATGAAGTGTGCATACTGATGTCCGACGGGCCGAATCCAGATGCTGAAGTACTCCTGCGTGCGCGGCGTGGCCGGGGGCGGAAACAGGAAAAACGGCCGTCCGTACAAATATTCGATGTAGGAATAGTCACCATAGTTGTAACCGCGCTCCTCGCGGATCTCGCTGTACAGCCTGCCGAAGTCGTCGCGGTGCGCGCCCAGGAAGACATTGCCCACAAACAGAGGCCAATAGTCGTCGCTAGCGCGGGTCATCGGAATGGGGAATCCCAAGTGGAGACCCGTGGCGATGGCGTTGGGTTGGGTGATGATGAGCACATGGCGGCCCGGTTCCGGCATGACCCGGACGAGCGACTGCGGACGGGCAAACATCTCCTCCCCCGCAGGCAAAGCATCCATCAGAGTGGCGAGTTGGTCCTGGTCGTTGATGCTGGTGGCGACAAACATGTTCCCGCGCTGGTAGTACTTCTTGTAGAAACTGGCGAGATCGTCGCGAGTAATGGCCCCCAAGCCTTTCACCGTGCCGCGGGTGAGATGATCGAGCCCCAGACCGGGGATGACCCAGTTGTCCAGCGCGGCCAGGCCGAGAGACTCTTCATCTTCGAAGCGCAGGCGCGATTGGATCTCGGTCAGAGCTTCCCGCCGCAGCCGATCGAGTTCCGCCTGCATCCACAGCGGCTGGGTGAACATCGGCTTGAGCACACGGGCCACGAACTCGGGATAAGCGTCGCGCGGAACGATGACGGAAAACGTGGTTGCCTGCTTGTCCACCAGAACCTGCGGCGTGGCGGCGTCGCCCCAGGGGCGGGTGATCTCCGCCAGCTTCTCCTTGGTGACCGGATTGCCGGGATCGCCAAACCCGCCTTCGATCAGAGCGCGGGCGACCAGGTTGGCGGTACCCTCCTTGCCGACTGGATCGTCCGCCGAACCGGTCTGCACCATGATCTGAATCTGGTAGAGCGAAGAAGAAGAGGGAAGGGTAACCAGGTTCGGCCCAAATACGTGGACAGGCTCTGCCTTACCTTTGAGGGGCTGCGCTGCCAATGAAAGCGTGAAGAGCAGAATGGTGAGCAGTAAGGCTGACGACCGACGACTGATGACTGATGACTGGTCTCTCATCACTTGGCCTCCTGCGAACCGGCGGCGCTGTCCTGGTCATGCCACAGCGTGGTCACGATTCGCCGCTGCGGCGTGAAGTAGGTGGCAGCGTACGCGTCCACATCCTTTGGGGAGAGAGAATCGATACCCTGCATCAGTAAATCGAGCGCGTGGGGATCGTGGTCGAAGCGGTAATACCAGGCAAAGGCCTGGGCGATGCTGCCGGTGGAATCGAGGGCAGCGAGAAAGTCATTGCGCACTTTGCTTTTTATGACGCGCAAAGTCTCCCCCGCCTTGGGCTGCTGAGAGAAGTGCTTCAGGTCCTCGATCCCGCCGATCACGTCGTTCTGCACGTCCTCCACGTACTTGTTGCCGTCCTTGCGAAAGCGCTCGAGGACCAGCTCGGAGTCGAGCAGCAGCAGGTGGGGATCAGACGACTCCAGAAGCTCGTTGCCGCCGAGGATGCTGAAGCTAGTGACGGTCTGCTTCTGGTAGCGTAGTTTCTGGAACAACGGCGCTGAGCGCGAGGCCAGCAGCTCCGACAGGATCTGGGTGACGGCGGTTTCCTTGCTGCCGGGGTTCATGGCTGGCGTGTGATAGCCGACGACGATCCGCGGCGAAACATCGGCCTCCCACTTCACGTGCACCTGCTTAGGCCCGTCGGGCGCCTGTTCCGCCGGAATCTGCGGGGGATGGGAAGGCTTCCAGTCGCCATAACGTGTTTCGGCTTCGGCAAAAATTTTCGCCGGGTCGACATCGCCCACAGCGATTATCGCCACATTATTGGGCGCGTAATAGTTGTGGTAAAACTCCCAGGCCGCATCCCAGGCGTTGGGCATGTTCTCGACATCGGAGCGGTAGCCGATCACGGTGTGGCCGTAAGGATGATTCGGAAACGCCACCGGGGAGAAGTCCTCCACCATTTTTTCGGCAGGATCGGAAAATATTCTGCGGTATTCGCCCAGCACGGCGCCCGCTTCCACCTCGAAAGTCTTGCGGTCGAGGGTCAGGTTCTTGAAGCGCGAAGATTCAAGCTGGATCAGGCCGGGGAGCGGGCCCCCGGGCCGGGAGACGGGGCCGAACAGGTTCTGAGAGAACGTGGTGGGGTGATAGAACGTCAAGTCGTAATCGGTCCACGCATTGTTGTGTACGCCCATGCGGCGGATGGCCTCATCGTAGCCGCCCGGCTTGCCGCCATACTCATGGCGAAACATGATGTGCTCGAACAGGTGGGCCAGGCCGGTCTTGCCCTTTTCCGTTTCCTTGCCCGAGCCGGCGAAAACAGCCGTCGAGTAGGTAACCATGTCTTTGAACTCGGGGGTGGGAATAACGAGGATGGTCAGGCCATTGGCAAGAGTCTTGGTCTGGACAGTGTACGGGAAGAATTTGGGTGCTGGCTTGGTCTTGGCGGATTGAGCGAATGCTCCGGTGAGGAGAAGAGACAGAACTGTGGCGGCGAGAAGCCGCCGCATTGCAGGAAACATAGATTACACCTCGGAGATGAGGGATGAAAGCGGAACCAAAGATTCTACACCTGTGAACCCCGCTTGGGGCGGACGCCGGCGCTACAGCCTCATCTCTTTGAGCATTTGCGGTTCAATGTTGCCGCCGCTGATCACCGCGACGTTCAACGCGGTTTTTGGCAGCTGGTCGCGATGGAACAGGAAGCCGGCGATCGCGACCGCGCCGCTGGGTTCGGCGACGGTCTTCGGATTTTGGGCCAGGCTGCGCATGGCTTCGCGGATTTCGTCTTCGCTGACGGTCACGATATCGTCCACGTAGGTGCGGATGTGCTCGAAATTGATGGGACCAATGCTTTGCGTGCGCAGGCCGTCGGCGAGCGTCTGAGTGACCTGCTCGGCTGCAAACTGGACGATCTTTCCGGCTCGCAAGCTGGCCTGGGCGTCAGCCGCCAGTTCGGGCTCCACGCCAATCACGTTGACCGACGGCTTGGTCAGCTTGATAGCGGTGGCGATGCCGCTGATCATGCCTCCGCCGCCTACGGGCGCCAGCACGGTTTCCACGTCGGGCAGATCTTCGAGAATCTCCAGGCCGATGGTTCCCTGGCCGGCGATGATTTTCTCGTCGTTGTAGGGAGGGACGATTGCATAGCCGTGCTGTGCCGCCAGGTCTTGCGCCTTGGCCATGCGCTCGTCGCTGGCGGGGCCGACGAGAACAATTTCGGCGCCTAATGCAGCTGTGGCCTCGCGTTTGATCGCGGGAGCGTTGCTGGGCATGACGATGATGGCCTTCACCCCGAGCACCCTCGCCGCGTAAGCCACGCCCTGGGCGTGGTTGCCGCTGGAATAGGAGATTACGCCGCGCCGGCGTTCATCTTCGCTGAGAGACGCGATCTTGTTGTATGCGCCCCGCAGCTTGAATGCGCCGATGGGTTGCAGGTTTTCAGGCTTGAGATAGAGCTTGCGGTCGTCGCCATGAACGCGCGATACGACCAGTGGCGTGCGCACGGCGATGCCCCGGAGGCGGGATTGGGCTTGGCGAATATCGTCGAGGGTTACGATGAGGACATTCTCCTGTGTTCAAGCTACGGTGGCCGGCGGGACGCCGGCGCTACAGCTAAATCTCCAGGATGACCGGCATGATTAGCGGCCTTTTTTGCGTCTGCTTCGAGATGTAGCGTTTCAAATCCGCGCGAATTTTCTCTTTGATCACTCCGTAGTCGGCTTTTTCCTCTTCGCTGGAGACCTCCAAGGTTTGAGAGACGATCTGGCGCGCGCCCTCCATGAAGCCGTCTTCGCCAGCGGAGAAGCCGCGAGTCACGATCTCCGGCAGGGCCTCTACCCGCCCGGAGAGCTTGTTGATGGCGATCACTGGCAGCACGATGCCATCTTCGCTCAGGTGGCGACGGTCTTTGATGATGAGGTCCCCCACTACGTCGGTGGGCGAACCGGAATCAATGCACACCCGTCCCACGTTGACGCGCCCGACCTTGCGCGCGCCCATTTCGTCGAACTCGAGAATGTCCCCGCTCTCCAGCAGAATGACGTTGCCCACTGATCCGTGCATGGCTTGTGCCAGTTCCGCATGCAGCTTCAGTTGCCGGTACTCGCCGTGAATCGGGATGAAATACTTCGGCTTCACCAGATTGATGATCAGCTTCAATTCTTCCTGGCTGGCGTGGCCGCTGACGTGCACCGGTGGCGAGGTGCCGTCTTCGTAGATCACGTGGGCCTCGCGGCGGAACAGGTGGTCAATCATGCGGTAGATGGCCTTCTCATTCCCGGGGATAATGCGCGACGAAAGCACGACGGTATCGTTCTTCTCGATCTTGGCGTGCTTGTGGTTGTCCACCGCGGCGCGCGACAGCGCCGACATGGGCTCGCCCTGGGTCCCGCTGATCAGCACGCAGACTTTCTCCGGCGGATAATTTTTCATCTCGCCGGGATGAATAAGTAGGCCCTCGGGAATCTCGATGTAGCCGAGGTCTTCGGCGATCTCGGCGGAGCTGTTCATGGAGCGGCCGATGAAGGCGACCTTGCGGCCGTGCTCAAAGGCAAGATCGATGGCCAGCTTGATGCGATGGATGGAAGAGGAGAAGCAAGAGATGAACAAGCGCCGTTGCGTGCGGGCAAAAACCTCGTCGAACTTCCGCCGCACCGCGCGTTCGCTGGGGGTGTAGCCCTTGCGTTCGATGTTGGTGGAATCCTGAAACAGAGCCAGTACGCCCTCTTTGCCGTATTCGGCGAAGGCGTGCAGATCGAACAGGCGGTTGTCGGTGGGCGTGGGGTCCACCTTGAAGTCGCCGGTGTGCATGACGACCCCCAGGGGCGTGTGGATGGCAAGGGCCACGCAATCCACCAGGCTGTGCGTTACCTGAATGGGATGGATGGTGAAGGGACCGACTTTGAAGCTTTCTCCCGCCCGTATCTCGCGCAAGTCGGCTTCGTCGAGGAGGCCGTGCTCCTCCAGTTTGTCTTCCACGTAGGCCAGCGTGAACTCCGTGCCCCAAACCGGCACATTGAGTTCAGAGAGCATCCAGGGAAGCGCGCCGATGTGGTCCTCGTGGCCGTGGGTGAGCACGATGGCCTTCACCCGCTGGCGATTTTCGATGAGATACGAGATGTCGGGGACAACGATGTCCACGCCGAGCAGTTCGGCTTCGGGGAACATGAGGCCGGCGTCGACAACGATGATGTCGTCGCCCCAGCGCACGGCCATGCAGTTCATTCCGAACTCGCCCAGCCCGCCCAGGGGCACGATATGCAGTTTTCCAGTTGGCATGGGGAACTCTTGATGCTAGCACAGTGCGAGTATCGAGTAGCGAGTACCGAGTGGCCAGTGAAGAACTCGCGGATGAGAGCGTAGAGCCGGGAACCGCTTCCACCTTGCGCCCACTCTGGTTTAAGGTTGTCATAGATGCCTGGCCAGATTCGCAAATCATGGTTGCGGCGGCGCGTTGAGGGCGCCATTGTCAACGGTTTCCAGCGTGCGTACCAGACTGTCCGCGTGGACCCGCCCCACTTTCTTCTGCAACTGCGGACGGCGTACGGGCTGCCCATCACCAGTTTCCAGGGTGTGTATTCGGTTGAGATCGGTCTGCTCGACGACTTGGCAGAACATGTCATCCGCGGGGGAATGAAGATGGCGGCGGCGGAGGGCGCGGGACTCGGCCTCGGTGGCATCGTCACCATGGTCCCTGATCTCAGCATCCTGGCGGGCATTACCCTGCGCACCATTCAGAAATTGAGCCTGCTATATGGCTTCGAATTCAATACGGACGAGGAGACCGCTGAGTTGTGGATTGCGGCAGCCAGCGCTGCCGGGGTGGACATTAGCCGCGAACTGCTGGAAAAGGAAGTGGTCAACAAGTTTGTGCCCAGGGTGATCCAGCGCATTGCCGCGCAGGCCAGCGGGGAAGTGGTGGAGAAGTGGGCGGGAAGGCTGATCCCGATTGCCAGTTCGGTTATCGGAGCCGGGTTGAATTACTACTTTGTGCGCGCCTGGGGCGGCCGGGCCCGGGCTCATTTTCGGCGGCGTCACCTGGAGATGAGGGAGCGTATGCTGGCCGCGCGAGCGACCGGGCCAGTCATCGACGCAACCATGAAGCTGCCCTCCTGACCCTGCATGCAGACCTTCCATTGCTTGGCCATCCTCTTCGATCTTGACGGCGTGCTGGTGGACTCGACGCCGTCGGTTGCGCGGCAATGGCGAATCTGGGCTGAGGAACACGGCATTGACCCCGAGAAAGTGCTCGCGATCGCGCATGGGCGCCGCACGATCGAGGTCGTCCGTATGCTTGCGCCGAATCTTGTGGCGGAAGCAGAAGTCCGGAAGCTGGAGAAGCGCGAGGCGGCCGATACGGAAGGGGTAACTGTCATGCCGGGCGCGGCCGAACTGGTCCGATCCATCCCCGACGGGCTCTGGGGTGTGGTGACCTCCGGCACGCGATATCTGGCCACGGCGCGCCTGCGGCTAGGGAAGCTGCCGGTTCCAAAGGTGCTCGTGTCGGCGGATGAGGTGGCGAAAGGGAAGCCCGATCCGGAGCCGTTCCTGAAGGGCGCGGAACTCCTGGAAGTGAATCCGTTGGAGTGTCTTGTGATTGAAGATGCTCCGGCGGGGATTCGGGCGGCGCATGCCGGTGGGATGAAGGTGATTGCGCTGCCCAGCACCTATCCAGCTTCGCAGTTGCAGGAAGCGGATGCGGTGGTGCGGAGGCTGCGGCAGATTCGAATCGGAAGTTCTGCAGGAAAGTTGCACGTGGTTGTGCACTGAGGAACTGGCTGGCGAGACGCCGATGCTGCGGCTAACGCAGCCAATCTTCGAGTTCGAGGCCGCGGTCGGTCTTCTCGTCGCGATACTTCACGATTACGGGCGTATATAGGGACAGGCTCCAGTCTGCAGCTTGGCCTTTCTTCACGGCGCGTGAGCCGGGGACGACCACTGCATTCTCGGGGACTTCCAGTGATTTCTCCTCAGTTGCCCGGTACACTTCGCCACGGACGATGTCATAGAGCGGCGTCGAACGGGTCAGGATTGTGCCTGCGCCCAGCACGGCACGTGCGCGCACCAAGGTTCCCTCGTACACGCCGCAGTTGCCGCCTACCAGCACGTCGTCCTCGATGATGACGGGCGCGGCGTTGATCGGCTCCAGCACACCTCCAATTTGCGCCGCTGCGCTCAGATGGACGCGCTTGCCAATCTGCGCGCATGATCCGACGAGTGCGTGCGAGTCCACCATGGTGCCCTCATCCACGTAAGCGCCTACGTTGATGAACATCGGCGGCATGCAGATGACCGAGGGCGCGACATAGGCCCCAGTTCGCACCGAGGACCCGCCCGGCACCAGGCGGACACGCTCAGAGACGGAGAATCGGCGGGCGGGAAAGGTGTCCTTGTCAACAAACGCCAGCCCGGTATCGCCCATCTCAGCCAGCTCGCCCAGGCGGAATCCTAGGAGGATGCCCCGCTTCACCCAGGCGTTAACCTGCCAACGGTCGCCGACCATCTCAGCTGCGCGAATTTTGCCTTGAGTAAGTTGGTCGCGGAATTCGAGGAAAGTCGTGCGCGCTTCGGGATTGTGCTCCACCTCATCGAGGGAGGCGAGGCGCTCGATGGCAGGCTGCAGGGGATGCATGAAGGAGAAGTATACGGGAATGTCCAATTTTCAATTGCCAATTGCCGATTCAGGAGCGCCACTAGTCGGCTTCAATCGAGAATTGGCAATCGGCAATTTGCAAACTTCAGATGCACTTGCACTCACTGCGTATCAGCACATTGGTCATGTCATGCGCGGCGGTGCGAGCTTCGGCCAGCGTGGCGTAGGGGCCATGCCAGCGGGCGTGGTTGGCGTCGTGGCCCGCGGGGCGGCCTTTGCCATGATTGCACTGTCCGCAGGTGGAGCGGTGCACGACGATCTTGTGCGGCCCGGCGAGCCAGTTCTCGTAGATATAGAAATCGACCACGTCAGCTGCGGGCGCGGCGGGCTTGGTGATCAGGCCGGCCTCGGTCACGACCTTCTGCAGGCGCGAGCGGGTGTCGCGCCGCATGGGCAGCAAGGGCAGGCGGTACACCTCTTCGATTTTGCCCATCATGGCCAGCGCCGCCTTCACCGGCAGCGGGTTCGACTCGATGAAGTTGGCCTGCATCAGGGCGAGGTACTTGCGGTGCAGGCGACGCGCCGTGTCCCAGTCGTTGTTCAGCGCCGCCCGCGTCATCTCTGCCATTTCGCGCGGAGTTTCATTGGAGGCGACAGAGATGATTCCCACTCCACCCAGCGCGATCACGGGCAAAGTAACAGCATCGTCGCCGGAGAAGACCAGAAAATGCTCGGGCACGGCGTTGCACACCTCGGCGATCTGGGTCATGTTGCCGCTGGCCTCTTTCACCCCGGCGATGTTGGGCAACTCCGCCAGCCGGGCCAGCGTGCCCGGTTCGATGTTGGCGCCGGTGCGTCCGGGCACGTTGTAGAGGATCAACGGCTTGTCCACCGCTTCTGCGATCGCTCGGAAGTGGCGGTACTGGCCTTCCTGGGTGGGCTTGTTGTAGTAGGGCGAGGCGGTGAGAATCGCATTCACGCCCGGACGGGCCGCAACCTCCTTTGCCTTCTCGACCGCATCATGCGTCGAGTTCGAGGTAGCGCCAGCCAGGACCGGCACACGTCCCGCGACCACTTCCACGGTAATGTCTATGACGCGCAGCCACTCATCGTGGGAGAGCGTGGGCGTTTCGCCGGTGGTGCCGCACGGAACCAGGAAATCAATTCCCGATTCCACTTGCCACGCGACTAAGTTACGCAGGGCGGTCTCGTCGATGGAGCCGTCCTGCTGAAAAGGAGTTACAAGAGCGGTGCCACAGCCACGGAGTTGCATGACATTAAGATAACGCAAAAGTCAGTTGCGAGTACCGGGTACCGAGTACCGAGCGAAAAACGAAACAGGCCGTCCCTTCCCACTACCTGCTACAGCTCACGCCAGACATCTTTGAAGTCAAAAAGTCCTTTCTTGCCGGCCAGCCACTCGGCGGCTCGGACGGCGCCTTCGGCGAAACTCCGGCGCGACTTGGCGTCGTGGCAGAGGTAGATGGTGTCGTTGGGTGAACCCAGCACCACTTCGTGCATGCCCACTACGTCGCCTTCACGGAAGGAGGTGATCTCGAGCTCCGTCTGCGAGGCATCCTTGATGACTTTTTGCAGAGCCACCGCGGTACCTGAGGGAGCGTCCTTCTTCTGAGCGTGATGACGCTCGAAAATCTGGCCAAAATACTGATGCTGCAGAGCCGCCGCTGCCGCGCGGGCGACGTCGAAGAACAGGTTCACACCGACGGAGAAATTGGATGCATAAAGGAAGCCGATGCCGCCGTCCTCCACCAGTTTCCGCACCTTGGACAAATCTTCGTACCAGCCGGTCGTGCCGACTACTATGTTTCTCTTCGCGCGGATGCATGCCTCGATGTTGGGTATGACAGCCGCGGGCGTCGTGAAGTCAATGACGGCGTCGATATTCGCTAGCCTGGCAGCGGTAAGTGCCTTGCCCTGCGGATTCTCGGCTGCATGAACGACGTGCACCGAATGGCCGCGCTGGCGGGCAACTTCTGCCACCAGCGATCCGGTTTTGCCACGGCCGAGGACCAGGATGTTCATGGGAAAGAAAAGCCTTAACCGCAAAGCTCGCTAAGAAAGGCCGCAAAGTACGAAAAGGTAGAGGTTCTTTGCGCACTTTGCGCAACCTTTGCGAACTTGGCGGTCAAAAACTCTTAGCCTGAACTACGCGAACACCTCAGGATCCAAATCCGAGAAGAAGGTCCCGTGCAGTCGCTGCACGACCCCGGGTACGGCATCTTCTTCGATCACGAACGTCAGATTGATCTCCGATGCGCCCTGGGAAATCATGCGGATCTTGACATCGGCCAATTCCGCAAACACCCGGCCGGCGACACCGGGCGTTTCCCGCAAATTATCTCCCACCAGACACACAATGGCTTTGCGGCCTTCATACTTTACATCCGCCAGCTTGGCCAGGTCAGCCGCCAGTGCGGGAATGGATTCGTTGGAGTCCACCGTGAGCGACACGCTGACCTCGGAGGTGGATACCACATCTACGGGCACACGGTGCCGGTCGAAGGCCTCGAAGATCGCTTTCAAAAAGCCGTGGGCCAGCAGCATGCGTGGGGCGGCGACATCCACAATCGTGATGCGTTTCTTGACCGCGATGGCTTTAAAAATATTACGGCAGTGCGGCGCACGGGTAGTGATGCAGGTGCCCTGGCAGTCAGGATTGCGGGAATTCAGGATGTAGACCGGGATATTTTTCTGCACTGCGGGCAGCACGGTTGCCGGATGCAGCACCCGGGCTCCGAAGTAGGCCAGTTCCGCGGCTTCATCGAAGCTGAGGACTTTGATGCGCTTGGCCTCGGAGCACAGGTTGGGATCGGTGGTCAGCATTCCGTCCACATCGGTCCAGATCTCGATGCGTTCGGCGCCCAGGCCTGCACCCACGATGGCGGCGGAGAAGTCCGATCCGCCGCGCCCAATGGTTGTGGTAACTCCTGCCTTCGTGGACCCGATGAAGCCGCCCATCACAGGTACCCGATTGTGAGTCAGGAGTGGCGGCAGTGCGGACTGCAGGCGCGCGTTGGTTTCCTCGAAAGATGGCGCTGCGCGCATGTGGGTGGAGTCGGTCACGATGCACTGGCGCGAGTCCACCAGGCTGGCATCGAGCCCGCGCGCGGAGAATGCCGCCATAACGATCTTGCTGGACAACAGCTCACCGAACGAGGCGACGTGATCCGAAGTGCGCGGGGTCAATTCGCCCACCGCGGCAATGCCGCGGAGGAGTTCATCGAGGGCGTCGAAGTCGGCTTCCAGTTCACTGTGAAACTGAGTGAAGATGCCGGTGCCCAGCAATTCCCCGGCGACGTTGTAGTGTCGCTCGCGCAGGCCGCGGGAGACTTTTAGCGCTGTGTCGCGATCTCCCGCTCCGGCGGCGCGACCCATGGCCAGCAGTTGATCGGTCACTTTGGCCAGAGCGCTGACGATCACGACCGGCTTCTGCGGCAGGCGCGTTTTGACGATGTCGGCGGCACGGGCGATGGCCTTCGCGTCCTCCACCGAGGTGCCGCCGAATTTCATGACGATCATCGGCGGAGATCTCTCCGAGCCGATTCACCACGGAGACACGGAGACACGGAGGTTTGGTCGCTTTTCTCTTCGTATCTCCGTGTTTCTATGACCACCACAGAATTCGGCTTCATTTCAGGTATCCCTCGGCCTTGAGCAGTTCGGCGTTGAGCAGCGCAGCCCCTGCCGCCCCGCGAATGGTGTTGTGGGAGAGCACCGTGAACTTCCAGTCGAGCACGCCGCAGGGGCGCAGGCGTCCGACGGTCGCGGTCATTCCCTGGCCGCAATCGGCGTCGAAGCGGGGCTGCGGGCGGTCGGCCACGTCCGAATATCGGACCGGCTGCTCTGGCGCGCTGGGCAGACGCAGCTCCTGGGGGACGCTTCGAAACTCATTCCACGCAGCAATCATCTCCTGCGGCTGGGCTCTCGTCTTCAGCTTGACCGAAACTGATTCCGTGTGCCCGTCTTCCACAGCCACGCGGTTGCACTGGGCGCTCATGCCGAAGTCCGCCGGCACAATTCCCGCGCCGTTGAGCCGGCCCAGCAGCTTGCGGGTCTCCTCCTCCATCTTCTCTTCTTCCTTGGGGATATAGGGAATGACGTTGCCCAGGATATCGAGCGAGGCCACCCCGGGATAGCCGGCGCCGCTCACCGCCTGCATAGTGACGGCCATCACAGTCTCGATGCCAAATCGCTGCTCCAATGGGGCGAGGGCCATAACCAGCCCGATGGCCGAGCAGTTGGGATTGGTCACGACGAAGCCGCCGGAATGACGCCGCCAGCTCTGACACTCGAGGAGCTTGATATGCCCGGGATTGACCTCGGGAACAACCAGGGGCACGTCCTTTTGCATACGCAGGGCGCTGGAATTGCTAATCACGGCGCAAGCCGCCTCGGCAAAGCGGGGCTCGAGTTCGGCCGCAATGGCGGCATCCAGGGCGGCGAAGACAACTTTGGGTGCGCTGTCCGGCGTGGCCGGCGATACCCGCATAGCGGCCACCGGAGCGGGGAGCGGCGTCTTCATGCGCCAGCGAACGGCTTCGCCGTAAGGCTTGCCCTCGGAGCGGTCGGATGCAGCCAGCCAGGCCACTTCGAACCAGGGATGGTGCTCCAGCATCTGGACAAAGCGCTGGCCGACGATGCCGGTCGCGCCCAGGATTCCTACGGGGATCTTGGTCTGCATGGGTAGTATTGTGGATTCTATATCAGGCGCTAGGCTCCAGGCTTTAGGCCCTGCCCCTCGGGCAGGAAGATGGAACCGCTACTCTAGGTGGGTCCATTCGGGCTTGCCATCTGGACTTTGCGCAAGGCCTAGAGCCTGAGGCCCAGAGCCTGGCGCCAATTGAAGCGAACCGAAGCGGTGCCGATAGAGAAGCAGAGGAGTCAATATGCCAGAACTGCGCCAGAACTTTCTCACCAAGGAATGGGTCATCATCGCTACTGAGCGCGCCAAGCGCCCTGAGGATCTGGTGGTGCATCGCCAGGCGAACCCGGTGGCGTCCTTTGTAGAGACCTGTCCGTTCTGCCCGGGAAACGAGAGTAAGACCCCGCCCGAAGTGCTACGGGTGCCGGCCAACGGCAACGGTTCCTGGCAGGTGCGGGTGGTGCCGAACCGCTTCGCCGCGCTGGCGCGGGAGCTGGAGCCCAGCCGCACCATCCACCGCTCACGCCGCACCATCAATGGCTTTGGCGTGCATGACGTGATCATTGAGACGCCCGACCACGCTCAATTCACGGCCCGGATGAGCGATGCGCAGGTGGCGGACGTGTTGCGCATCTACCGCACCCGCTACATGGAACTGAGCCATGATCCGCGCATCGCCCACGTGACGATCTTCAAGAACCACGGCCGCGACGCCGGCACCAGCCTGGAGCATCCCCATTCGCAATTGATTGCCACTCCTGTAATCTCGCAGCAGGTGCGGGAACGTTTCCAGCACGCGCTGAGCCATTACGACGAGTACGGCGAGTGCATGTTCTGCCAGATGGTGGAGGAGGAGCTGCAGGAAGAGAAGCGCATCGTGATGACGACGGAACACTTTGTCGCCATGGAGCTATTCGCCTCGCCCACGCCGTTCTGCACCCACATCTATCCACGGCGGCACATGGCCAGCTTCGGAGGCATCAGCGGGGCCGAGATTGCCGACCTGGCCCGCATCCTGCGCGCAATACTGGGGAAACTTTACTACGGGCTGGAGAATCCGGACTTCAACTACAGCATCCGCAGCGCGCCGGCCGAGTGCGTGGGGGTGAAGTATTTCCACTGGTACGTGAGCGTGATACCCCGGCTCACCCGGGTCGCGGGGTTTGAACTGGGCTCGGGGATGTTCATCAACACCGTGCTGCCGGAAGCGGCGGCGGAGTTCTTGCGGCAGGTCAAGCTGGAGGCGGCAGTGGCCGGCAGCCAGTAGCAAGTACCGAGTACCGAGCACCGAGCACCGAGCACCGAGCACCGAGTACCGAGTACCGAGCACCGAGTACCGAGTACCGAGTACCGAGTACCGAGTACCGAGTACCGAGTACCGAGTAAGGCTTCCTCAGAGAAGGTTCCTCGCTACTTACTACTCACTACCGTCTGATTTCTGTTCCGAATGAGTACTCGTTTAACGGGCCGAAGCGCTTCTTTTCCGCATACAAACGCCAACGGCGCCAGACGATGCGCAGGCTGGCCATGACTGGAATGGACAGATAAATTCCCAGCACTCCGGCCATCTCGCCGCCCGCCAGCACCCCGAAAATGGCGGCCAGGGGATGCAATTCCATGCTCCTTCCCATGACTCTTGGCGAGACAACGTAGTCCTGTATCAGGCGCCAGGCGCCCAGAAAGACCAGCAATGCCAGCCAGTGGGGATAGCTCATCAGCATCGCGACTCCGACGATGACCAGGGCTGCGAACAGAGGTCCCACCACGGGAATGAATTCCATGATGCCGCCCGCGGTGCCCAGCACGAGAGCGTAGGGGACCCGCATCAACTCCATGAAGGAGGTGTAGGCGAGCAGCGATAGCGCCGCCAGAGTCAGCTGGGCGCGGATGAAATGCGCCAGCATCTGATTGAGGTCACCAAGGACTCCTTCCAGAAACTCGCGTTGCGCCCGCACACTCGCAAACGACAGCAACACCTGGCTGAAGGCGCGTCCGTCCTTGAGGAAGAATGCGGCCAGAATCGGCACCAACACCAGAAGCCAGGATTCCTTGGCCAGGTCGGCCAACCGCAGCCCGATCCGCTGGGCGAGATTGAGGAGATCGCCCCGGTGAGTGGCCAGAAATTCCTTGGTCTGCTCGATGCTCTTGCCGCTCCATCCGTGTTCCGCCCCGAGTTGGATGGCGATTTCCCCGGAGCCAACTTTCTCGATAAGCGCGGGGAGCGACTGGCTCAAACGCTGGGCCTGATGTGCGATGTCGGGGCCCACGAAAAAGAAAAAGGTTGTCAAAAGGATGACGAGCAGCAGGTAGATAACGGCAATGGCGCGGCCCCTCCCCCGCACCAACTTTTCCAGCCGGGAAACGGCGGGATCGATAAGGTAGGCGAACAAGATGGCAAACAGAAAGGCGATGAGGGTATTGCGGGCAATGTAGAGGAATCCGAGTGCCAGCGCGAACAGCAGCACGGTGAACAGAACGCGCGAGGTGCGTGTGTCAATCAGGGACAGCAATTTGACCGCCTTAATCCCGGACCACTTCCGAATTGTCCCCGGACCTGGTAACCCGTATCAGCTTGTAGTGGTCCTGGGGGTCCAGCCAGAGCGCCCACTCTTCATCCTCACTCTTGAGGTTGAGGCGGAGGAGCGGCCGCTCCACGCCGTGGACGGTGATTTTTTCTTCGCCCACCGGCTGCACGCTCAAGCGGGTGGAGGTACGGTCCTGGGGCACAATCGCGCCGAACTGAGCCGGGGCGCAGCGCATCTGCCCTTTCTCGGTCGTGCAGCTCGATGCCAAGTATCGCCAGGCCAGCACCTCGCGCTGAATGAGGAAGTTGTTGTCCAGCACCACCGAGGTATTGGGCATGAGGAAGGGCTGCTCGGCGGGCTTGTCCCCGGGGTTGGCGGTAATGCGCTCCACCAGAAAATCATTCTTCGGGGTGACCTCCAATTGGCCCTTGCCGGGAGCGAGTTCGTGCCATTCGTAACGGACCAGGACGCCGGCGGAGGTGATCTGCAGCTCCGAACTTTGGGCTGCTCCGCCGCCATCCTCCTTGAGCTCCGAAGCGATTGTGTTCGCTCCCCCAGCCTGGGCGTGGACGGAAAACGTTTCCGTCGCCACCCGGCGTCCGTTCACGAAGATGCCAAACGACCCTGAGTCCACCGTGCCGCCGGACGCTTGCTTCTCCTGGGCCGTACCCGCAACCGCAGCCGTGGCCAGCAGCAACAACGCTGCTGCCACGAGTAACGCGTTTCTTAGGTTCACCTAGGACTCCTTAAGACGCAGCGAGCTGCGTCTGCACAAACAATATCTATCGCAGCCGAAGGCGACTTGCCACCTCGCCAGCAATAGTTTCAATCGCTTTACCGCTGGTTTCAACCCTCAGTCCAGCACGAAGGTAATAGGGGCGTCGGGCCGCATAGAGGTCCCGGAACTGCTGTTCATCCTGGCGCAACGGACGCTGCACTTCTTGCTGCTGGCAGCGGCGCCAGAGCTCCTCCACCGGCGCGTCCAAGAAAACGATAGGAAATCTGGTGGCTTCGACAAGCGCAGCATTCTCGGGTTGGGCAAAGGCCCCTCCGCCTAAAGCCACGACTCGGGGAGAAGACCCGAGGCCGGAGAGCAGTTCCTGGATGGCTTGGTGCTCGGCGCGGCGGAAGGCGGCTTCGCCGCTTGAACGAAAGATCTGCGCGATGGTTTGTGCCTCCCGGGCCTGGATGCGGTCGTCGAGGTCTTCGAACGGCCAACCCAACTGTCGGCCCAAGGCCTGTCCGACGCAGGACTTGCCGGCGCCCATAAAGCCCACCAGGAACACCACCCCAATCCCAGCCACAGGCTCAGGCGCCGGCCAGCTGGCCTCGCGGACGGGCCCGGGTCTGGTTCTCATATCTGCCGATTGCCGGAGTGCGGTACCCTGCCCCGGCCTGGATTTTCAACGTTTCTTGAGGTGGATTTTACCACTGAAGGAAAGGAGCTTGACCGCTGAGCCGGCCCGGCCGACCGTACCCGCGAAGGCACTCCCCGCCTTGACCACGAAGGGGGTGTGCCTGGGCTGCAGGGGGAAATCGTTTTCCACGTGTCCTCGGATCGAACGGGCGATCACATCAATCGAGGCATCGCCCGGGGCGGTGGCTTCGATATCGCCACTGTGGCTGGTCAGGAAATACTCGCCGGCAGCACCGAAGTCGCCATCGTAGCGGATCTTGCCGCTGCTGGAGTTAACTTGAACAAAAGGGCCGTCCACCGAGTTCAGGGTGACGTCGCCGCTCACCGAGGTGATCTCCACGTGCCCATTGTGGATATTGGTCAGAGTTACCGGGCCATTGAGGGTCCGAACGTGGACATGGGCGTCCCGGATGTCGCGCGCCTCAACCCGGGCAGTGGCCCCTTCCAGCGTCACATCGCCGTGCAGCTGTTCGGCGTGGAGCGGACCGGTGGTGGAATGGAGATTGACGCTGGCATCGGGGGGCACTTGGACCTCGTACTCGACTCGCCCGTTATCCGCGGTGGCGCCGGGAAGCAGGTGCGACAGGACATCTACCCGGTTGCCACTCTGACCCTGATCTACCTCAACCTTGTCGGAATAGGTGGTAGCCGTGACCAGCACTTGACTGCCGGAGGCAGGCCTTACGGAAATAGGACCATATTGATTGGTAATCGTCACCGTTGCGCGCGAGCCCACCGTGTAGCGGTATTCCTTGCGAA
Source organism: Terriglobales bacterium (assembly GCA_035542575.1). Lineage (GTDB taxonomy): Bacteria > Acidobacteriota > Terriglobia > Terriglobales > Acidobacteriaceae > JAIQET01. The sequence goes on from DATKLE010000046.1 coordinate 22,270, forward strand.
CCGGCCCAGCGGCCAAGCCCACCGCGGCAACGATCGCGACTGCGACAATCTTCGCTGCGCGCTGCCCACTCCGCATCCTCGTGCCTCCGCGTGAATCACTACCCGATGGCCGGGTACTCATTTTATGGCAGAGAACGGTCCAATGCCATCTCATAGACCATCGCCTTCTGCTCGTAGGCCGACATCAGGTACTGCTGGGCCTGCTCATCGTTAGGATCGCTCTTGACCGACTCTTCGGCATCCCGGATGTAGTCGTTCACACTTTGCAGATTCGCCGCATACGTGGCCCGCATGGCAGGCGCACGGGAGGCAATCGTGTCCAGCAGTTCCTCATCCTCGGGGCTGGCGCCATGGGTCATCACCGAGGGGAGACCGGCCAGAAAGCCAGGATTGGAAGCGGATTGTCCCGGAGCCGCGGTCTGGTTCGGCACACGCTGGTAGATAAGCATGCCGGCGGCGACGAGAAAGGTGGCGGCGACCGGCAGGAGCCAGGCTCGGGTCCAGACCCAGGACCTAGGAATTACAGCGGGGTCCCGCTGGGGCTGACGAATCAGCCCCTCCTGCCTCAGCGCGATCTCAATGGAATTCCAGACTCGCGGGCTGGGCTCGTCCACTGCCTGTAGGGAGCGGGCCTCTTCTGCAATCACATCGAGGTCGGATTGCACCTGCCGTAGCGCCGCTTGGATGGCATTCCACACCCGCGGGCTGGGTTCCTCGGATGCCTGCAACCGCCGGGCCTCCTGCGAAATGATGTTGAGATCTGAAACCAGCCCCGTGCATGCAGAACAGGTAATCAGATGGGCGTCCTCTTCGACGCTGCGGCTGCCGCCGATGATCTCTGGCAGAACTCGCTGAAACTCTGCACAGTTCATGCTACCTCTCTCCCCGATACCGCTGTTCTCCAACTCCTCTACGGCCTGCCGGCTTTTTCAGCTCTGCTCGTCTTGAGGAGCTCGCGCAACTTCAACCGCGCTTTGTGCAACTGTGACTTGCTATTGCCGATCGAACATCCCACCATCTCGGCAATCTCGTTGTGCTCGTATCCTTCCACGTCGTGCAGCACGAAAATCGACCGGTATCCCGGCGGCAGGGCAGCGATGGCGCGCTCCAACTGGAGCCGGTCCACCGATCCGGCCAACTGCGCATCCGCTGCCCCCAACTCTTTCCTGGGGGTCTCTTCCTCGGTCTCGAGGGTGTCCTCCAAGGGCACCAGCGAGAGCCCTTTCTTGCGCAGATGCATCAGCACCACGTTCACTGCCATGCGATGCAACCAGGTAGAAAAGGCTGACTCGCCGCGAAAGGTGGCGATCTTGCGGAACAACTGCAGGAAGGCTTCCTGAGTCAGATCCTCGGCTTCTGCCGTGTTGGCCGTCATGCGCAGGCATAAGGAATACACGCGACGCTTGTGCAGGTGATACAGGATTTCGAAGGATTCTGCCTCGCCCTGCTTCGCCCGCTCTATCGCCTCTGCTTCTGAAAGCCGGTCGCCCTGTGGTTTCTTCGCGTCCGTCAAGTCGCCTTTTCCGGCCGCACTAGGTCAGATGCGGCGTAAATGTCCTTTCGTTGTACCGCTTGCGCTCCCTGGGGGCCGAGCCACCCCCCTCCCCGTTGGGACGCAGGCCCCTGCGTGCTCGGGGGATAGCCAGGGCTCGCAGTCCAAGGGTGACCTTAGTACCCATTCCGCAGGCTAATAGGCGAGGGCGAATCCCGTCAACCGCTCACTAGTTGCCTCTAAGCACTTGCCGATGCGGTAGTAATGGTCTCTAACCCATGGCCGTGGGGACCCGTCTCCCGAATACGCAAAAGGATGGCAAAGCTAAGCCCCACGAACCCCAGGACCGAGAATATCCACAAACCAGGAGTATACCCGCCCACATTGCTCAGGCCGGCATGGGCGTGGTCGTTCGCTCTCCCGATCAGCAGGTTCATGATGAAGAAGCCAATCTGCTGGATCAAGGTCATCAGCGCATAGGCGGTTCCCAGCCGCGACTGATCCACGATGTAGGCCACTGACGGCCACATCACCGCTGGAATCAGGGAGAACGCGATCCCCATCAATGAGGTAGCGACCAGGGGCACCAGGGGCAAATTCCAGGTGCCGTAAAAGGGGATGTTGAGTACCACCAGGTGGCTGAAGGACAGATAGGCGAGCATCAGGTACACCGGCATAAGCAAGACCGAACCCAGGATCATGAACAGGGCGCGCTTCCCGACGCGGTCCACCAACAGGCCAAACAGAGGTGTAGCAATCATCGCCGAGAAAGGAAGCAAGCTATTGAGAAATCCGGCCGTGCTGAGTGCCGAAACCCGTACCGCCTCCGAAGCCGCGGCACCTCCCTGGGCGCCAATGATCTTGTTGGTCAGCAAGTCGATGGCAAACGTGCGAAAAGGGAAAATAGCGGAGTAAAAGGTGAAGCAAAGCCCCACGACATACCAGTAAGAGGGATTGAAGCGGAACATCTGGCCGAACTCGAGCTTGTCAACTTCTCCAGCTTTGCCCAGTTCGTACCGCCCCTCGGCTTGCACTTCCAGCGCCCAATAGATCAAAGACGTGACCAGGCTGAGCACTCCTGCCCCGACTGCCAGAAGCAGAGGCCCCCTCCAACTGGGCGCGCCGGCCGGGCCTTGGGGGAAGAACACCGACTTGGCCCAGGTTGGCGAATTGTCAGCTGCCACCGATGCCAGACGGGCGATGGTGAGATTGATGCCAAAGGCAAAGCTTAGCTCTTTGCCTTTGAACCATTTGGCCAGGGCGGTGGTGACCGCCACGATCATCGACTCGGCTCCCAGCCCCAGAATCGTTCGTCCGGCAATCATAGTGACGGGGCTTCCCTTTACGGCGGTGAGGGCAGCTCCCGCGAGGCAGAGCACGGCGAATGCGGTCAGCGCTTTCTTGGTGCCGATGCGATCGATGACAATCCCGCCGATCAGCAGCGTCAGCACGGCAGCCACGCTGTAACTCGCGTTCAACCAGCCAAACTCGGTAGCCGAGAAGCCCAGCCGATCGATGAAAATCCGTTCCAACGGGTTGATGCTGTCGTAAATGTAATAGTTTCCGCCCATGGCGATGCTTACAAAGGCAAGAACCGCCCAGCGGTAGAGGACAGAAGGTCGTGGGAGCTCAGTTTGGGGCATCAAGGCTCCTGGGATGGTGTAGTCGGCACGATCGGCACGAAGCCAAGAAGATAGCAGATGGCGCGGTGGTTGGCACGGGGCAATTGCAGCCAACCACCGGCTCCCAGCTTGCGCACGCAGGCGGAAAACGGGGCTGGAAGGAAGGTGCCCCTACAGGAGTCTGGCCGGAGTCTTTCGTCCCTGTTGCGGAAGAAAACTTTTTCCCCGACATTGGTTCAAAGCTGTGCTACCATCCCGCCCGCACCTTTTGGATGGGATCCATGCTCTGGCTCCCGGATATCGCTCGCCGCTCTGCATCCCGCTTTCGTTTCTGGGGATTGTTCTGCTTCGCAATCCTCATCGGGACCGCGACCGCCCATTCCCAAACTATGGACGATGTCCACGTCATGCCACGCGAACGTGCGGATCAGACCATCGCCTTGTCGCCACTCCCGGCCAGTGAGCGCGGCCTCCTGCTGCCGCACGCAAGACCGCTGCACGTTGACGTGGACCGCGTACTGGTGCCGGTGACCGTGACCGACACCATGAACCGCCCCGTGCTCGGCCTGGAGCGGGATGATTTCAGCATTTTTGAGGATACGCGGCGGCAGGAGATCCGCGATTTCTCAGCCGAGGACGCCCCCATTTCCGTAGGCCTCGTTCTCGACCTCAGCGCGAGCATGGCCAACAAGTTCGTTACCTTGCGCGAGGCGGTGGAGCAGTTTTTCAACAATGCCAACTCACAAGACGATTACTACGTGGTCACCTTCGCCGACAAACCGCGGGTGCTCGCCACGGCGACTCAGTCCATCGAGGAAATCGAACGCCAGTTGACAACCACTGTTCCCCAGGGCCGCACCGCGCTGCTGGATGCTATTTACCTGGCCGTCAGCCGCATGCATTCTGCCCGTTACCAGCGCAAAGCCCTCCTTATCATCTCCGACGGCGGCGACAATGACAGTCGCTATAGAATGGGGGAGATCAAGAGCCTGCTGCAGGAATCCGGTTTCCAGGTGTACGCCATCGGAATCTTCGATACCTTCTTGTTCAAGTCGTTTGAAGAATTCATGGGCAAACGCTGGCTGCGCGGGATCACCGACCCAACCGGCGGCCGGACCGTGACCGCCAGCAATCTGGAGAAAGTGCCAGAGATCGCCGCCAGCATCAGCCGCGAAATGCGCACCCAGTACCTGTTGGGCTACCGGCCCAGCAATCGGGCCCGTGACGGCAAATGGCGCACGATAAAAGTGGAAGTGACTCCGCCGCCGACGGTGCAAGTGCAGGCGTACTACAAAAGGCGGTACCTGGCCCCAGCCCGCTGACCGCGCATCCCATCTTCTCTGTAGTGGATACACCTGACACGCCTTGACCATCGGTTCCTGAACCCAACCGGGAAGCCATCAACCGCATCCAAGGTCAATCCGCCGGCACTCCGCACGTGTGTGCCATCGCGCACGCTTGCCGGCAGTTGTGAAGTGGACAGAAGAACAATCGAGGAGGCAACCGCATGAAGAAGGTCACCCTGTTAGTCGTTCTGGGGCTGTGTCTTTCCGCACCCTCGTACGTCATGGCCCAAAGCTCGGAGGACCACGGCCAGGTTGGCGTTTTCGCCGACTACCTGCGCTTTGGCGTCACCTCACCCGAGATCAATTTTGTTGGCATTGGTGGACGAGCGGCAGTCAACGTGCATCGCAACATCGCCCTGGAGGCGGAGATGGCTTACGACTTCAAGCGCAATTTCACAACCGTGTTTGACAATGGTGTCATCACCACGTTTACCACCACCCGTTTTCGCCCGTTGACCGGACTCTTTGGGCCCAAGTTTTCGGCTGGAAGTTCGGGTCCGCTGCGTGTCTTTGTTACCGGCAAGCTAGGCTTTGTGAACTTCAGTAGTACCACGGAGGGCCCGATTCGTGGTTTCGCCAGCCAACTCGGGGCCGTCACCGCCGGTGATACCCGTTTCGCACTCTACCCGGGTGGCGGCATCGAAGGGTTTTGGGGACCGTTCGGACTGCGCCTTGACGTGGGCGATCAGATCTACTTCGATGACGGCGCGCACCACAATCTGAAGGTGACATTCGGTCCTGCCATCCGCTTCTGAAGGGAGGGGCACATCGTGACTGGGTGCGGCAGCCCATGCAGTTCGGGCTGCCCTTGCTTTCTGGCCACGGAGAGCTGCCGGACGTGATAAAGTGATGCCTCCACCTCTGCCGGCGTGGGGCCGGCTGTCCGGCACGTTCCGTCTGGTGCGCTTTCCGCAAGGAGCAACTTTATGGCACAAGCCTACGATCTGGTGAGAGACCGCAAAGTCTACTCCATTGAAGCCGACCGCACGGTGCTGGAAGCAGCTCGCTTCATGATGGAGCACCATATCGGCGCGCTGCCGGTAATGCGGAATGGCGAGCTGGTGGGCATCTTCTCCGAGCGCGATGTGATGAACCGCGTCGTAGCCCTGGGCCGCCTGCCCGGAACCGCCAGGATTTCCGAGGTGATGACCGCCAATCCCCGCTGTGTGAGCGTGGAGGAGACGGTTGACAACTGTCTCTTCCTGATGCGGGAGTTCGGTTTTCGCCACCTGCTTATTGTGGACGGGAGCCAGCTGAAGGGCCTGATCTCGCTGCGCGACATCCTCATGCGCTACCTGGCCCAAAAGGAAGCCGACAGCCGTCGTATGGCGGTTTGAGCGGGAGATAAACCGGCTTACGGATCGTACACTGAGCTACCAAAGCCAGCTTTGCGAGCGGCCTCCTGCATGTCCTCAAGTTTCTTCTTTTGCTCGTCCAGCTGCTTTTGCGCCTGTTGCACCCGCTTTTGCTTTTCCAACTGGTACTGGTTGTACTGGACGCCATTGGTGTAGCGGTTCGCCTCCACGAAGTGGATCGAGGCATTGAGCTTGTCGATCTGACTTTGGAGGGAAGCAATGGCCTCCTTCTGCGCCTGGATGGCAGCCTTCCATTGTTCACCCGACCTGGTCACCGCAGAAGAGGACTCACCACCGGGCTGATCGTCCTGGTCGCCGGAAGGGGTGCCTTCGGTTTCGCTTGTGGACGTATCCTCCTTCTCCGGGATGTCTTCGTTGGTAATGACTTTGTGCGGGGTGGAAGCGTCCTTCTTGTCTTCGTCCTTCTTCTTTTCCTGTTGCTTCTGACGATTCTCGCGCGCCACGTCGCCTAGTGATTGGCCGTAGCCAGTCGTTGCCAGGAACAGGAAAGCGGTGAGAAATACGCAGAATTTCGACGTTTGCTGCATAGAAAATACCTCATGGCCGGCGGGGTACGGGCCCGTGTGAAATGTTATCCCCAAAGGGAGAGGCGGGGGACGTTACGTTGGTGCAGGCAAACCCCCATACCCTCGGAAACTGAAAGTGGCCTTCGACTTTCACCGGGCTCCCACGCAACGTCCCGATGGGAAATGCGTGCCTGGATCACCATCCCCGTGTTAGTATTCCGCGCTCAAGCGAGCTTCCCCAGGGCTTGCCACCTGGGTTTGGGGACGTTCCAGTCTGCACCGCGAATTCAGCCGGAGGTTCTCCGGAGAGGGCGGGCCCATCATGGCCAAAGACGTGATAGTGCTGTTTGACGTGGACAATACCTTGCTGGACAACGATCGCGTTTCTGCCGACCTCAAGAACCATCTCACGCGCGAAGTCGGCCAGGAGCGGCAGCAGCGGTATTGGGCTGTGTTTGAAGAGTTGCGCTCCGAGTTGGGCTATGCCGACTACCTGGGCGCGCTGCAGCGCTACCGCAAGGAGTATCCCCGCGATCCCCACCTGCTCGCCGTGTCCCACTTTCTGGTGGAATACCCGTTTGCCAACCGCCTCTTCCCCAACTCGCTGGATGCCGTGGAGCACGTTCGCCAGTGGGGGAAACCGGCGATCTTGTCCGACGGCGATGTGGTGTTTCAGCCGCACAAGATTCGCCGGTCAGGATTGTTCGATGCCATGGACGGGCACGTGCTGATCTATGTGCACAAGGAGCGCGAGCTGGACGATGTGGAGCAGCGTTACCCCGCGGACCATTACATCCTGGTGGATGACAAGGTGCGCATCCTCACCGCGGTCAAGACATCGTGGGGCAGCCGCGTGACCACCATCTTCCCGCGGCAAGGGCACTACGCCCTGGATAAAGCCGCGGTGGCGAGCTACCCTCCGCCGGACTTGACCATCGAGCGCATCGGTGACCTGGTGAACTACGACTTGGGGGAGCTCGTTGGCAGCTCTGGCGACATGAAACGAAGTGGTACGGCCTGACGGCTCCAGCCGCGGCGCCTCCCTTGCAGAGGCCGGCTTTCAGCGACGGTTGCTGTAGACGATCTTGCCCGAGCTTTCCGCCACGACAAATTTCTGAGATGGCAGCAGCGAATCGACGCGCGCCTTTTGGTAGGAGGGCACGAACAGGAAGACCCGCGTCCCGGAGTTCCAGCTCCGCAGCAGGTCCGAATCGTCCCAATAGATTTTGGGGGCGTCGGGATAGGTTGAGCCAAACCACATGGAAGTGGTCCGGCCATTGACCAGTTTGATGGGACGCCGGAGATAGAACAATAGCGAGGATCCGTAGGCCTGGTCTCCGTAAATGGCTACCTCGTCTCCCGGACGAGACTCTTGTGCAATGCTTTCCGCCAGACTCTTGGAGGACAGATAGGGCATGAAACGGCCAAGGGCAATTTGCGCGGCGATCAGGAAAAGAGCCATGGCCAAGGCAGTAAGCCAGGTAGCGGCGAGGTGCTTGCGGCGGGCGCGCAACCACAAGGCAATCGCGGGACCCAGAAGCAGAGCGAACGCGGCCAGCGCCGCCGGCAAACGCAGTGCCGCAAAGGATTCGCCGGTGAGATCCAGCATGTGGGACATGGACAGCGTGTCTTCGGCCAGACTATGCCGCGCCAGCACCGTGCTGATATCAGGCTCATACGGCAGGTTTCGCGAGGACCAAAGACCGCCCAGCAGCACGCCTCCGGCGGCCACCGAAACCAAGGCCAGCGCGGCCGCGGTCGAGATCAGCCAGGGGCGCTTGCCCGACGATTCTTCGTGCGCGATGGCCGCCGCCAGCAACAGCAGAATTGGCAGGTAAGCCGGCAGCGTGTAGTACTCCTGGTTGGTGGAGAAGGCAAAGAAGGTCAGGACTATGCCTGCCCAGATCCAGCAAAGCAAACGGGTGCGCGCGCCAAAACCGGCGCCGCCATCGTTCCTGGTCGCGCCAAAATCGCGGCGAAGATCGCGGAAAGCCAGCGGCAAATAGAGGCTCCAGGGAAAAAGCCAGGCCAAGTGCAGACTCCAATACAGTGCGGCGGGAACCTTGTTGTAGTCCTTGGGGTAGCGCTCTCCGAGGAAACGGAGAAAATGCTCATTGACAAAATAGAACCAGAAAAAATGGGCGTTGCGATAACCCGCCAGCAGGTGCCAGGGCGCGGCAATGAGGAAGAAAAGTAAGAGCCCGGTCGGGAGGTGGAACTCTCGCCAGCGGCGCCAATCGCCCGTCAAGAGAACAAACACCACCGCCGTGAGGCCGACAAATACCAACGCGACCAGCCCTTTGGTGAGCACGGCCAGGGCCAGGCAGACATAGCCGGCATACCACAGCCCCGCACGATGCGGACCATCCAGCGCCCGCAGAAAGAAGTAGAAACAAGCGGCGATCAACAGGCCCAGGACTGCCTCAGGAATCAGGACGCGAGTGAACAAATAGTAGCCGACGGTGGTGGAGACAAATAATCCCGCATAAACTCCCGCCCTGCTGCCAAATGCCTGCCGAGCCCAGGTCGCCGCCAGCCACACCAGCAGGAACATGGCCACCACCGTGGGGAAGCGGGTGGCGAACTCGTTCACCCCGAAGATGCGGTAACTGAACGCCACCAGCCAGTAGAGGAGTGGCGCCTTTTCGAGATAGCGCACGCCGTTCACGTGCAGGGTGACGTAGTCCCCGCGGACCAGCATCTCACGCGCGGCTTCGGCATGAGTGGAGTCGGCGTCGTCCTGCAGTGCGGGGAGGAACGCCGAACCCAGATAGACCACGGCGCAGAGCAGAAACAAGGCCAGCCACGAGAGCCATGCCGCCTGGGCCGCCGGCGCAGGTGGGTGCGGAGCGGTCGCGGCAGGCGCTTGGAACGTAGTGGTCTGCATTATGGGTTGGTACGGCCAGTATAGAACAATGCGCGCTTCGATAGCGCCAAAGGACGGGCCCGGCAATCCCGGGACGGATTACGCAGCGGGTGATCTTTTTCTAAGATTCTTGACTATCGGCATCGACAGGTCATCCGCCCGTCTCCAGCTTGTGGCAGCTCCACAACGAAACAGGAATTTCCTTTCGTCCCTTGGAGTCAGGCCCGCTGGGCGTGTCAGACCGCAGATAATTCGTGCGCCACGGCTTCCAGCTTGGTGGTCATCTTGATCGGCACTTTCAGCGCACGGGAAATTGGGCACCGGGCCCTGGCGCTGCGGATCGCTTTGTGAAACTTCTCCTCATCCGCATCCTGGATGCCAGCGCTGACACGTAACTGTATGCCGGTGATTTCCCATCGCCCCTTCTTCTCCTCCAGCGTCAACACCGATTCGGTCCTTACATGGTCGGGTTTGAGTCCAACCTTCGCGCTCTCCAGCGCCACCATCAGGGACATGCAGGAAGCCACCGCGGCCGCCAGCATCTCCGAGGGGCTGGTGCAGGGATCGCCGCCCGTGCTGGAGCCAGCAGCAGCATACAGGGCGTTGGAGATGACCCCACTGGTGGTCGAAACCAGGCCTTCCCCGATGACCGGGCTGCCCTTCCAGATGGCAACGGCACTGCGAATCATGAGCACCTCCTCGTATGTCTCTTTTGTACTGCAGGAGCGCACGGCGAGGCTGTGTCGGCGGGAACATGGGCGTGTGTCAAAGGCCCATTTTGGAAATGGCGGGCAATATCCAAAATCCACCCGGCAAGGCATCCTGGGAGGACACTTCCGTAACCAGCTCATCAGCAGCGCCCAACTTAATTTGGTATCGCTAAGTTGCTTTATCTGTTATGGTAGAGGTGCGTTTGATGTGGATCGGTCGTCAGCAGCTTCTTGCCAACCAGCTAGTACCTGCCCAGCACTTCCGACTTCTACCAGCGTAAATTAATCGAAAGGTTACACACCAAGAATATGGAACAAGGAACAGTGAAGTGGTTTAACGACGCTAAGGGCTACGGCTTCATCAGCCGCCAGACTGGCGAAGACGTATTCGTGCATTTCTCAGCCATCCAGGCGGGCGGCTTCCGCAGCCTGCAGGAAGGGCAGAGCGTCGAGTTCGAAGTGACCAAGGGCCCCAAGGGCTGGCAAGCTGAAAACGTCCGGCCGCTGTAAGCGGCGCGAGTTACCCGGGCGCCGTCCGGGAGATTCTTCAAACTAGAATCAGGTCGAGAGGCGGACTGCTATTGCAGGTGCTGCGTTGGGTACGCCGCATTCGTGGCTACCATGACGTTCAGGTCTAGTGCCCGTCGTCAATAGCGTCCGCTATCGGTCCCCAGAAACGAGAAATCCCTTAGCCGTAGCTCTGGCTGCTTGCTGGCGGAGTGCTGTGGATTGGTCTGCCCGGCAGCGGACTGCCCCAGAGGCACTTGCTGGGCTCCAAATTCTCCAGACCCACCTCGTTGTTAGCCAGGCCGCCGACCCAGACCACGCGAAATCGTCCGCGCCGCCCGCGGTGTTGCACTTCGACGACCGAGGCCGGTTCGACCAGGGGTGGAATGTCCTCCAGGCGGGCCCCACGTGCGCTGACGTCGTGGGTGAACACGGTCTGCTTGAAGGGGTGGCCAGTGTTGTCCACGCCGTTGAGCTGTACTTTGAGCCGAACAAGATGACGGGTGTCGAGACGGCTGACCATAGGGATCACCTCATCCTGATCAAACCCTTCTTCTCCCACTGTAACGCGCGGGAAAGGAGAAGGAGCATAACGGAGGTGCAAAACTCGGCAGGTACTTTGGTGGCAGCCCGCGAGAGCCGGAAACCCCAGTATTTATGCGGCTTTTGTGATGGCACCTTGGTGGACTGTTTCTGGCACCTCGGTGCCATTCCCAACTGCCGAGGTAGGTTTTAGTGTCGTAAGTGAGCAGTTCTGGGGGAGGGCTGCCCGGGCGTCCAGGGACTCGAAAAGAGTCCGGGACGCCTGTTTTATTTTTGGCCCTGCCCACAGCAACCAGTCCTCGCTGCCTCCGCTCGCGCTACTGCACCGTCAGCGTGAGCTGGCTACTGTGCGAGAGCGAGCCGGATACCGCAGTCACCGTGATGGTGTAGGTTCCGCTCCCGGTTGGAGTGAGCACCGTTACCGGCGCAGATCCCACCTTGCTCGACTCAGCCTGTGAAACCGCACTCACCGTCACGTTGGCGGGGTTGGGCACGGATGCCGGTGCCGTGTAGAGCCCGGTGGCATCAATGGTGCCATGAGTAGCATCCCCGCCCGGCGTGCCGTTTACGTTCCAGTTGACGGCCGTGTTGCTCAAACCAGTCACGGTCGCGGTGAACTGCTGCATCTGTCCGGGGAACAACGATGCGGATGGCGGACTGACCCGTACCCTGGCAGCCGGTGGTGGAGGCGGACCGCTGGCGCTACCTCCGCACGCCAGCAGGATGCCGGTCAAGAGCAACAGCAATGCCAGCCCCACAACCTGGTACTTGCGGCGAATTCGGGGTTCCTGGCCAAAACCTGCCAGCACCAGACCAAGCGCGGAAATCCCGAATGGCAGCAACAACCGCTGCGCGCCACCCAGCAACCTCCGTTGTGAAAGGTTTGGTCCGGTGGTCGCAATGCTGAGTGTCACTGTAGTTGCGCCGCTGCCCGCGGAGATCTGTGGCGGGGCGAACGAACAACTGGTGAGGGCCGGCAGTCCGGAACAGCTGTAAGTGATCGCGTTGGGGAAAGTGGCGGCGCCGACCGGAGTGAAATCCAGGTCGTAGACGGCGGTCTGGCCGGCGAGCACGGTCTGCGTGCCAGAGGTATTGTTGAAGCTGAAGTCCGGGCTGACCGTCAGGGAGACGGGCACGCTGTGCGTGATGGCGCTGCCATCCGTGCCGACCCCGGTGATATTGAAGTTATACGTCGTGGCAGTGCCGCTGCTCACGGTGACGGTGAAGGCTGCTCCGCCCGCGCTGGGGGTTACGCTCGCCCCGGTGCAGGTCGGCGGCGCGCCCGCGCCGCAGCTTACGTTGACCAGGTTGTTGTATCCGTTGAAGGCCGTCAGCGTGCCGTTGAAGGTGGCTTGCACTCCAGCCGTGGTGGACAGCGAAGGGTTGCTGATGACCATTCCGTAGTCGGCAAGCGCGGTCACGGTGAGTGACAGACTCTGGGTCTTGGGTCCGGGGGCCCCCGCGGTGTTCGCCGAAATCGTCACCGGAAATGTTCCGGTGGAGGTGCTGGTTGTAGTGCTGATCGTCAACGTGACCGTCACCGGATTGCCGGACGTGGGGTTCACAGAATTTGACGGCGAAAAGTTGCAGGTTGCGCCAGAAGGCAAGCCGCTACAGGAGAGCGAGACGGTACCACTGAACGCGCCAGAAGCGGTTACCTGAAAGGTCACGGGACCGGATGTATTGGGTCGGTTCACAGTGATACTGCCCGGCGACGGCGCCGTCAGGTTGAAGTCCACTACGTGCAAGGTCAGCGGCGCATCATGGATCGTAGTATTGGCGTCCGAACCCACTCCGTGCGCATTGAAGGCATAGTCACCCACCGCCCCCCCGGCAGTCACCGTGAAGCTTGCGCCAGAAACGGTGGGCGTCAGCTGCGTGGGGTTCAGCGTGCAGGTGCTGGGAGTTGTGCCGGTGCAGCTTAGCGCCACCTGGCTGTTGTACCCATTCAGGGCAGTCAGCGTGCCGTTATAGGTGGCCGTCTGAGTGGGAAAGACCGTCTGCGTCGCAGAGGAGAATCCAATCTGGAAGTCAGGAGTGGCCAGCAGGTTGAACTCCCACACGCCGCGTCCGTAGGTGGAGGCGCGCAACACTTTCTGTCCCGAGGAGTTGAAAATCCTCAGCGCGGTGGCGGAAACGTTGGGAAGATAGCCGGCTTGTCCGCTGCTCGGAGCAGGGCCGACCTCCGTCCAACTCGCACTGGCCGTGCTGCTGGAGAACACGCCTACGTCGGTGGCCACGTACACGGTCCCGGTGGTCGGGCTGGAGCCGGGGTCCACGGCAATCGCGTTCGCCGGCGAATCGGGCAGCATGCCGAGGCCTGTGCCCGTGAAATCACTCCAGGTTGCCCCCGCATTGGTGGTCTTCCAGACATGCGAGACATGGAACCCCATGATGGTCAGGTAGGCGGTCTGGCCGGTGGCATCGGCAGTGTCAATCGCGACGCCAGAGACGGGAAAGTGGCTGGGATTGATCGAACCGGTGCGGTCGAGCCAGGTGTTGGTGCCGCCGCTGGAATTGGTGCTCACCCAGATGTGGCCGCCTGTAGTCACGGTCGGGCCAAATCCGTCGGTGCCGGCATAAATCACATTGGAGAACCCGTTCGTGCCCACGGGGCCGCCCGCGGCCAGGGACCGCACCAGGTTGACTTCGCCGCCGGTGCAGCCTCCCGTGGGTGAGCCGGTTTCAAAGTTCACGCTGAGTTGCGTGAGGTTGCCACCCGTGCCGGGCCCGCGCCAAACGCGGCAGGTTCCCACGATCAACTCGCTCGCCGCCACCTGCGGGTCAAGAATGTACGGGGTGTAGAAGGCGCCATGGTCCCCGCCGACATTGTTCGATCCCACCACAATGGGAAAGTCCTGGGTATGACAAGCGATGCCCGAGGTGCATCGCTGAATGGTCACGTCGGTGTTGGCGGTAAACCATTCGTTTGTGCTGTTGGGGTTGATGGCGTTGTAGCCGCCGTCACCGGCGTTGACGTTGAGCCAACTGCTGCTGCTCTGCGACGAAGCGGTCGCGGGCGAGCCGTTGTCCTGGGTACCGCCAAGAATAGTATTCAGATCACTGGGATGCTGCGAAAAGGATACGAACTGGGTCATCGAGCCCAGGGTTTGATTGAGACTGTCGAACTGATTGGTGAGCCCGCACGTGCCCGTTGTCAACCCGGTGTAACCGTCGAGGGCCCGGTAGATACCGCCGTCGTTGGCGAAATACAGAATCGCCTTTCCGTTGGCGATGAGGAAATCCACATCATGCTGGTCGGGGTGGACCTTGGCGATGGCGCTGCAACCGTAGACGTGGGTGAGGTTGACGAAGGTATTCGCGCCCGTGCCGTTGCAGGTCGGTGAACCCGTCGTGATGGTGCACTTATAGAGATTGATCGCCCCCGCGTAAAGGTCGGTGCTGGTGGAGCCGTTGGGCACCGCGGCCAATTCCAAATTGTAGAAGCCCTGCGAGGTGCCACAGCCAAACGAATCGCCGCAGTTGGTGATGCCGCTGTCGGTGACCTGGGTCCAGGACGAGCCGCCGTTGGTGCTTTTCCAGATGCCCTTGTCGGTTTGGCTCGCATCCACGTACCACACGTACATCTCGTTGCGGCCGGGGACCACGGCAAGTTCGCCGCGGTAAATTGGGCAGTTCTGCGAGGTGCTCGGAGGACAAGCCGCCGTGGTCAGGCCAGGCCCGGGTTGGGTCGCCAGGCGGGTCCAGTTGATGCCGTCGGTTGAGGAATAGATGCCGTGGAAGCGCGCGGCTGCATAGAAGGTCCCGCTGCCGGCGTTAGCGTTGAACACCACCCCCGTAGTCGAGGCCGGGGTGATGGTGGTGCCGCCGTCCTTCACCGCCGCGTAGGTCCAGCTCGCCCCGCCGTCGGTGGAATAGTAAAGCCCACGATTCAGGCTGGACTGCTCCAGGTTTTCACTGATGCCTTGGGAGGCCGCAGCAGCGGCGGCCACGACCAGGTTTGGATTGCTGGTGCTGAATGCAATCTTGCTGAAGCCCATGCCCGCGAAACTGCGCGTGCCGGTACTGTCGGTGGTGATCAGCGTCCAGTTCTGCCCGGCATCGGTCGAACGCAGGATGCCCAAACCGTAGTAGGAGTCCGCCGAGCTGTTGGTCTCACCCGTGCCTACCAGGATGACGCTCTTGGTGGGGTCAGGATTGCTGAGCTGCGGCTGAAGGGCGATCGAACCCACTGCCAGGGTGGCTTGGGCATCAATCGCCGGAGTCCAACTCACGCTGGACGGACTCAGGCTGAGCGGTCCGGCGTTGGTGGACTTCCAGATCCCGCCGTAGGCGCCGCCGACGTAGACTGTGTTCCCGGTGGCGTCGGCAGGATCCACGGCCACGGCCGTCGCCCGGCCCGACACCCAATCGTAGTCCTGCTGCCCGAAGCCGCTGGCGTCGGACGCCAGCGGCGCCGGCCCCAACGGACTCCAACCGGAAGCAGCTCCAGAAGTCAATCCGGCCTTCTGTGCAGCCGCGAGCCGCGCCGCCCGGGCCTGCATTTTCTGCAGGTGAGCACGGTAGCGGAGAGCGGCCGCCGATTCCTTCGGGAGGGTGCGCCCACGCAAGAACCACTGCTCCCGGGCCTCAGGCTGGTCGCGGTCCTCGTCCGCGACCGAGTCGTATTCGGAGCGCATCTTTGCGCCTTGGCCGAAGCTAACGATGCTAAGTGTCAGAAGGAGGAAAAGAGGGCAAAAAGCACGAAGAAAACCACTGCTCACACCAGTTCTCATAAAGTCCATCCGCATGGGAACGCGGGAGAGCAGCCAGTTCCTTGAGTATCAGGAGGCAGGAACCTAGTTGTCAATGCAAAATAGTGAGGCCGGGTCCATGTCCGTCGGGACATGTTCCAATCTGGTTACTGCCATGTAGCCTATCGGCTTGCTACTCGTACCTCAGGGCCTCGATGGGATCGAGCCGGGCGGCTTTGCGGGCCGGATAGAAGCCGAAGAAAATTCCCACGGCCATGGAAAAAACCACCGCGGCGCCAATGGCGGTGGCGGAGATCAGCACCGGCCAGCCCAGCGTCTGGGTGATCAGGAAGGACGCTCCGGTTCCCACCAGGATCCCCGCGGCTCCACCCACCAGGCTCAGCACGATGGCCTCCACCAAAAATTGCTGCTGCACGTCGCCTTCGGTGGCGCCGATGGCCATACGAATGCCGATT
The DNA here is from genome assembly GCA_035542575.1 of Terriglobales bacterium. Taxonomy (GTDB): domain Bacteria; phylum Acidobacteriota; class Terriglobia; order Terriglobales; family Acidobacteriaceae; genus JAIQET01. The sequence goes on from DATKLE010000046.1 coordinate 38,408, forward strand.
TCGCGCGTGCGCTCGGTCACCGAGACCAGCATGATGTTCATGATGCCGATGCCGCCCACGATCAGCGAAATGCTGGCGATCGACGCCAAGAGCACGGTGAACAACTTCGCCTGCTGGTCGGCAAGGTCGGCCATGTCGGCCAGGTTGCGGACAAAGAAGTCGTCATCCTCACCGGGGCGGATGCGGTGCCGGTCGCGCAACACGGCGGTGATTTGCTGTTGCGCGGTGTAGCTGGCCTCACGGGAGATGGCCGAGACCACAATCCAGCGCAGCCAGTCTTGTCCGGTGATTTTTTTCTGCAAGGTGGTGATGGGCACGATGATGATGTCGTCCTGATCGTTCCCCATGGCCGCCGAGGTTCCTTTGGGGGCCAGCACGCCCACTACGTGGAAGGGCAGGTTGTTAATGCGGATGGTTTCCCCAATGGGATCGGTGGCGCTGAACAGGTTCTTGCGCACCGTTTCTCCGATGACCGCGACATTGGCCGCCATTTCTACATCATTCTGGGTAAACGGTGCGCCCTCCTGAAAGGACCAGCTGCGAATGTTGAAGTACTGGGGCTCGGTCCCGCTGAGCTGCGTGGCCCAGTTGTCGTTGCCGAACACGACCTGGGCTGCGGTCTGGCTGCCCGGCGCGGCCGCCTGTACCGCCGGGCATTCGCGCAGAATCGCCTGCATGTCTTCGTATACCAGCGACTTGGTGGCGCCCCAACCCATGTGCATGCCGCCCCGCGTCACCGTGCCCGCGCCGACAAAGAGCAAGTTGGAGCCCATGGCGGCAATCTGCTCCTGGGCCTGCTGCTGCGCGCCCTGACCTACGCTTACCATGGCAATCACCGCGCCCACACCGATGATGATCCCCAGCATGGTGAGGCTGGAGCGCAGCTTGTTGCGCGCCAGCGCCCGCATCGCGATACGAATGATTGCCAGTAGGTCCATAATCGTTCCGTAGGTTTTTCTTAGCTACTTTGCGCCAACCTTAGCGTCCTTTGCGGTTACGCGCTCTAATCCTCCAGCGTCGGCAAGTTCTTCAGCACCTCGGCGGCCAGGGGACGGTTCGCGACGGGCTCGTCGCGCCGGATCCTGCCATCGCGAAACTGGATGCTGCGCTTGGCAAACTGCGCCACATCCTGCTCGTGGGTCACCAGAACCACCGTCAACCCGCCGTCATTCAGCCTCTGAAACACCTCCATGATCTCCACCGAGGTGCGGCTATCCAGATTGCCGGTGGGCTCATCCGCCAGCAAAATCGAGGGACGGTTGACCAGCGCCCGCGCGATGGCCACACGCTGCTGCTGACCTCCAGAAAGCTGGGAAGGGAAGTGCAGCATGCGGTCGCCCAAGCCGACCAGTTCCAGAGCTTGCCGCGCCCGTTTCTGGCCTTCTTCTTTGCTGATCTGCGCGTAGAGCGTGGGCAGTTCGACATTCTCCTGCGCGGTGGTGCGCGAAAGCAGGTTAAAACCCTGAAACACGAAGCCGATCTTGCGATTGCGGATGGCGGCCAGCTCCCGCTTGCTGAGCTGTGAAACCTCGACCCCTTCCAGCAGATAACGCCCGCTGCTGGGCTTGTCCAGGCAACCCATAATGTTCATGAATGTGGATTTGCCGCTGCCGCTGGCCCCCATGATGGCGACGAACTCGCCCCGTTCGATGGTGACGCTGACCCCGCGCAGCGCATGTACCCGCGTCTCACCCAGGTCGTAATACTTGTGGACGTCTTCCACCTGAATGACTGCGTGATGATCGCTGCCGATGGTCTGGCCAACTTCGGGTTGTGAAATGGTCGCCACTTAAGCCTTTCTGGATCTAATTCCGGCCGTTACCGCCGCGGCCCTCCGCCTCCCATGCCTGGAGGGCGAGTGCCCGAGGTCGCGGTCATGGCTCCCGTCACCAACTCATCGCCCTCCTTGAGTTCACCCTTCAGGATCTGCGCCACCTCCGTGATGGTGTGATCGGTAATGCCCGTGCGGATCCTCACCGGCTCGAGCGTCTTGTCCGGCCGCAGTTTCCAGACCACCGCAACATCCACGCGCGGCGTGCGCTGCTGGCTCCCGTCTCCACCACCCCCCTGTGCTCCTTGCGGCCGGCCCCGGTGCTGCTGGCCGGATGTTCCCTCAGCACTCGAGCCTTGGTTGCTGGCGCTCTGCCCCTGCTCTCCCGAAATCAAGCCGTACTTTTTGTAAAGCGCGCGGATCTGGTCCGCGCTCATGTCTGGCTTGTAACGCAGCGCGCCATTCGCCACGCGCAACACATCTTTCGCGTTGGCCACCGGAATGGTGATGTAAGCCGTCATGCCGGGAAACAACTTCAGGTCGGGATTGTCGAAATCAATGATGGTGTTGTAGGTAACCACGTTCTGCACCGTGGTGGCGTTCATCCGTACCTGCGAGACCCGCCCGCTGAAGGTGTCTTTGGGATAAGCATCCACCTTGAACGTCACTATCTGTCCGGTGCGGATCATGCCCACATCGGATTCATCGGTGCTGGCGTAGACCTGCATCTTGGTGAGATCTTGCGCGATAGTAAACAGGGTCGGCGCCTGTAGCGAGGCGGCTACGGTCTGGCCCACGTCCACGCTGCGCGCGATCACAGTGCCGTCAATGGGGGCGTGAATCGTGGTGTAGTCGAGATTGGTCTGCGCGACTTTGACCGCGGCCTCCTTCTGCTGCACCTGGGCGGCCGCTTGCACCACTTGGGCCTGGGCTGCGGAAACCGCGGCGTTCGCGGTGTCGTAGTTCGCCTTCGCCAGGTCGAGTTGCTGCTGGCTCATGACGCCTTCTTTGGCCAGGCCGTCGGTGCGTTCGTAATCCGCTTTGGTCTGGACGGCAGTAGCTTTGGCCTTCTCCAGATTGGCCTGCCCCGCCACCAGATTGGCCTTGGCATTGGCCAGGTCCGCCTTGGCTTGCAGCAGCGTCCCCTCGAACAACTGAGGATCGATCTGGGCCACGACTTCGCCCTTCTTCACGCGCGAGTTGAAGTCTGCATAAAGCCGAGAGATGGTTCCCGAAACCTGTGATCCGACCTGCACCGTGGTCACGGCGTTGATGGTGCCGGTGGCCTCCACTACTTCGTGGATGTCGCCGCGATCGGCCTTGACGGTGAAATACTGCGGCTTGTCATTGCCCTTGAACTGGAACGCGGCGAATACCCCGATGGCCACAACCACGATCCCTACGATCATCCAATGGCGTTTTAGCAGTTTCACGTCGGAATCCTCTATATTAGTGGGCGCTCTACTCAATATTATGATGGTTTATTGTGCAGCACGGATGCGAGCCTTGGCCCAATCTTTACAAAAGTTTACGTGCAAGATGGTAACTGCCTGATGACCATGGTTTCTGAGCGCCATGGGGAGAAACTCTGATGGATTGGCAAGCATTCTGGCTGACGATCCGGCTCGCAGTGCTGGTGGCGGCGGCGCTGGTGGTCCTCGGACTGCCCGTTGCGTACTGGATTACGTACTCACGCTGGCGCTGGAAGTTCCTGGCCGAAGCCGTGGTCGCACTGCCCATTGTTTTACCTCCTACCGTGTTGGGTTTTTATGTCCTGGTTGCGCTGGGCTCGCGCAGCCCGCTCGGCCGCTGGTGGCAGACCCTGACCGGGCACACGCTGGCATTTACTTTCGAAGGCCTGGTGATTGGCTCCATTATCTACAGTCTGCCATTTGCCGTGCAGCCCTTTGCCGCCTCTTTCGCCGCGGTGGACCGCAAGCTGATCGCGGCCTCCGCTACCTTGGGCGCCTCCCAGCTGCAAACGTTCTTTCGCGTAATCCTGCCGTTGTCGGTCTCGGGCCTGGTGACAGGAATTGCCTTGAGCTTTGCTCACACCATGGGTGAATTCGGCGTAGTGCTCATGGTGGGCGGCAACATCCCTGGGGTGACGCGCACGGTGTCCATCGACATCTACGACAAGGTGCAAGCCTTCAACTACGCTGGAGCCAACCAGACGGCACTCGTGCTGTTGGCCATCTCATTTGCCGTGCTGTCATTAGTGTACGCCCTGAACCGGAGAGTGTGGGCGGTATGGCCGTGGAAATAGAGCCCAGGAGCCAGCTGCGGGTCGAGAGCGCAGCATCCGTGCCGGCTGATACGGTCGCGCTGACGGTCGCTATCCGCAAGCACTTTGGCAATGGCAGCGAGTTCGCACTCGACTGCTCGTTCACAGCGGCGCCGGGGATCACCATTGTATTTGGTGCCTCAGGAGCGGGAAAGACCACACTGCTCGATTGCATCGCTGGCCTTGCGGCTCCTGACGCCGGCCGGATCGTGGCCGCTGGACGTGTCTTCTTCGGCCAGGGAACCAACCTTGCCGTGTCACATCGCCGGGTCGGCTACGTCTTCCAGGATCTGGCGCTGTTTCCCCATCTCAGCGCAGAAAAGAACATCCAGTATGGACTTGCCGGCCTTGAAGGGAACGAGCGCCGTCAGCGGACGGAGGCTATTCTGCAGTCTTTCCGCATTGCGCACTTGGGCAGGCGGAAGCCGGGTGAGATTTCTGGAGGCGAGCGGCAGCGCGTGGCGCTGGCCCGCGCCCTGGTCACGGACCCCTGCGTTCTCCTGCTCGACGAGCCGCTGGCAGCCCTGGATGCCGCCACCAAGTCAAGGATTGTGGATGATCTCCGGGCCTGGAACCAGGCCCATCGCATTCCGGTCCTCTATGTGACCCACAGCCGGGAAGAGGTCTTCGCGTTAGGCGAGCGCGTCCTGGTGCTGGAGAACGGAAGGATCATTGCCCAGGGCACGCCGCACGAAGTCATGTCGGCGCCACGGCAGGAAACCGTGGCCCAACTCGCCGGCTTCGAAAACATTTTCGACGCCATCGTAGTCGCTGCCCATGAGGATCGTGGCACCATGACCTGCCGCATCGCGGGCAGTAATGTGGAACTGGAGACTCCGCTGGTACGCGGCAACATGGGCTCAACCCTCAAGATAGGCATCCGCGCCGGCGATATTTTGCTGGCCACGGTTCAGCCAAGCGGATTGAGCGCGCGCAATGTGCTTCCGGGCAAAATGGTCTCACTCACTCAACGAGATGTGATCGTGTCAGCAAAAGTGGATTGCGGTGTGGAAGTCGAGGTCCACCTCACCCTCGCGGCCCGCGATTCCCTCCGCCTGCAGCCGGGACGTGAAGTGTGGCTGGTGGTGAAGACGCACTCCTGCCATCTGATGGCGTAGTGCCGGGAGAGTGCACTACCTGGATGCTCGTGCCTCCATCACCGGTTCCATTTCGATCACGCCCACCCACTCTCCCCTGCGTCGTTCCGTGTAAACCAGTCGTCCCCCCAGAAGCTGTGCGGCTGCAGCGGGCGGCACGTCGCGGTGATAGCCGAAGAAACGGGTCTTCCATTGCACCCAGGTAGGCCAGTTCTCGAACAGAGTGTGGGCGGGCTGATACTTGGTCGAGAACACCAGCGCCACATCGAATTCGGATCGCATGTCCGCGCTGGCTATGAGCTGCTCCACGCTGAAGTCTTCGATTCGCACCACCCTCATTGGACGGGTGAGGTATCCAAGGTACGGTCGGCTCAGCTCATCGCTCGCGGGCCATGCGGTCAGAACCCGCGCCATGGGGTAGCGCGCTTCCACGAAGTTCTCAGCATGCTGGTGCAGCAGGATGTAGTCGCGGTAGGTGAGGTTGTCTTCGGGCGAGAATTCGTAGGGAGGATTGACCAAGAGTCCGACGACGAACGCCAGCACGACGATGGCCACCACCCAGCGCCACATCTGCACCCGGCGGCGCAGCGTCGAAACCCCGATGATGATTGCCAGAGGCACCACCGGGAGCATGTAGCGCGCCAATATGGCCCCGCCGACCATCGCCAGAAAAATCACGTAGCTGGCGATCACCACCAGCAACGCAAGCTGCACGCCCGGTGCGATCCGGCGCCGTTCTCCGCCAGCATCGCAGATCGCAGGGCACCACAGGGCGAACAGGGTCGCTGCGGTCAGCAGGTACAGACCCAGATAGCCGAGCGTTTGCCACAGGCGCAGCAGGAATGCCAACAGCACGCGCATGGGATGCAGAGTCGCCTGCACGTTGTAGCGAAAGAATTCAGGGTTGCCGAACACCGCCCCCGTGCGCAGATAGTGGTACGAGTACCATACGGCCAACAAAAGGGCTGGAGCCAGGAGCAGAGCGGACTTCCAACTCCGCTGCGGAAACAGGCAGAGAGACTGGTCTCCCGGCCCGCGATGCAGGACGGGGCAGACGAGTTCCCAGAGCAAAAGCGCCAGTGGAGCCAGCACCGCCGTTTCTTTCGCCAATACTGCCAGCGAGAACCACATGGCGGCCCCTCTGTGGCGCCGTTCGACATAGCTGCCCAGTGCCCAGAACGTCAGCCCCGCTGCCGCCAGGTCCACATGGGCAAGGGAGCTCTGCGTGAAGAAAACCGGATACAGCGCGACGCAGATGGTCGATGCGATCGCGACCTCGGTATTCGCCACGCGCCGAGCCAGCCGGAACACACCCGCCAGGGAGAGCGTCGAGATCAACAGCATCGCCGTGCGTGTCACTGTCGGCGCATAACCGGCGATCTTCCACCAGAGGGCGAGATAGGCCATCACCAGCGGAGGATGGGCATTGGAAGGAGTCGAGCGCGGTATCAAACTTCCGCTGAGCAGTAGATCGCGGGCGGCGGGCACGTAATATCCGGCCTCGTCCCAGAAATAGGGCAACCGCAGAAGAGGGATATGGAGCGCAAACACCGCAACAAAGAGCAGTGTGAAAAGCAGCGCGGGATTGACGGGGCGCGAATCGATCTCGGAGCTTCCTTGCCTGCGTCTAGTGCACCGGCCCGCCGGCCATCATGCGCGGATCGAGTTTGATCTCACCGAACGTGCCCTCATAGCTCGCCAGGTTCTGCTGCAGGACGGTCATCAGCGCCTTGGCCTGCTGCGGGCTGAGGTAGATTCCCTGGTAGTTCTTTATTTCCACCTGGTTCTCGCTCTGCTGCTGCAAGGTCCCGAAAACCAGGAAGAAATCCCACACGCTCACCCGCACCTGCACGCTGTTGGCATAGCCTTCCCGGTAATCGGGACCGTTCACCAGCTTGATATTCGGCTGTGTTGGAATGGACATAGGATAGTCAGTGTAGCGGGTTTTTTAGGGACGAGGAAGGAGTCACCTCAGCCGGCGGACGAATCACCCATGGACGCACGCCGCAAACCACTGGTAAAGTCCTAGCCAGTCCGAAACGTGGGTTGCTCCCTGGCTCCCATGCTAGAAACGAAGACCAAAGCAACGCGCGCGTTAGCCCCTTCCCGGGCGATCAATATCGAGGACCTGCGGCGCCTGGCCAAGCGCCGTGTGCCGCGAGTGGTCTTTGACTACCTCGACGGTGGCGCCGAAGGCGAAGTCACGCTGCAGGAAAACCGACGCGCCTTTGACGCGGTCAGGTTCCGCCCGCATCATGCGGTAGCCGTACCCGGATGCGAGCTGCGCACCCGGGTGCTGGGAATCGACCTGGCTTTTCCCGTGATGCTGGCTCCCGTGGGCTACAGTCGTCTGATGCACCCCGGCGGCGAAGCGGCGGCTGCCCGCGCCGCAGGTGCGGCAGGTACTGGGTACATTCTCTCCACCATCTCCTGTTACAGAGTTGAGGAAGTCAAGGCAGCTTCGGCGGGGCCGGTGTGGTATCAGCTTTACCTGCTCGGCGGCCGCGATGTTGCCGAAGCCGCGATCCTGCGTGCCCGGCAGGCTGGCTGTTCCGCCCTGGTTGTCACCATTGACACGCCCGTGGCTGGCTTGCGCGAGCGGGACCACCGCAATGGCATGAACGAGCTTCTGACGGGATCGGTGTTCGCCAAGCTTCCCTTTCTCCCGCAACTGTTCGCGCATCCGGGATGGCTGGCCGCCTTTCTGCGCGATGGCGGCCTACCCAAGCTGGAGAATGTGGTTCTTCCCGGGCAGGGTCCGATGCCGCTGGTGGATGTTACCGCGGCCCTGTCCCATACCGTCGTGACCTGGGACGATTTCAAGTGGCTGCGCCAGGCTTGGCCGGGTCCCATCGTTGCAAAGGGCGTTCTCACCGGCGACGACGCGCGGCGGGCAATCGACGAGGGCGCGGCCGCCATTGTCGTCTCCAATCACGGCGGACGTCAGCTCGACTACCTTTCCGCCACGCTGCGGGCACTCCCGGAAGTCGTGGCCGCCGCCAACAACCAGGTCGAGGTGCTGATGGATGGGGGAGTCCGCCGGGGCACCGACATCGTGAAGGCAATCTGCCTGGGAGCCCGCGCGGTGTTGGTGGGGCGCGCCTATGCCTATGGCCTGGCTGCAGCTGGAGAGGCGGGTGTCGCCCGCGCCCTTGAAATTCTGCGCACCGACGTCGCGCGCACGCTCACCCTGCTGGGCTGCCCGTCGGTCGCGGAGTTGAACCCATCCTACCTGGGTGTTCCCCCAGGCTGGCTGGCGAAACCTACGGTCTGATACGGGCTTTACTGCCGAAGCGGGGCAGTTGACGAGTACACAAAAACGTGAAATCTTTACACATGGAGGCTTTCAGCCTAGATGCGGACGAATATTGACATCGACGATCGCCTGATGCGACGCGCCATGCGGTGCAGTCAGGCGCGGACCAAGCGAGCCGCAGTGGAAGCCGGGTTGCGACTGCTCATTGAGACTCGTGCGCAGGCCACGATCCGCCGTCTAAGGGGCAAGATCCGCTGGGAAGGCGATCTGAACGTGTCGCGCCTCGGACGCTTCACAGACAAGGCCTAGCTGTGGTTATTGTGGATACGACGGTTTGGGTGGACTACCTACGGGGTGTGCGGAACGACGAAACCGATTGGCTGAGTCGTGAACTCGATCGTCAACGTCTTGGTCTGACAGACCTCATCCTCTGCGAGGTCCTGCAGGGGATTCGCGACAACGCCTCTTTCGCCCGCGTCCAGCGCGAGCTGCGCAAGTTGGAGATTTTCCAAACGGGCGGAGTAGAACTAGCGGTTGCGGCCGCGCGGAATTTCCGTGAACTCCGCCACTACGGCTACACCGTGCGAAAGACCGTCGATTGCCTGATCGCCACGTTCTGCATTCGGCATGGGCATGCGCTGCTGCACCGCGATCGTGACTTCGACCCATTCGAACAAGTCTTCGGATTGCCAGTGATCCACCCCTGAAGCCACGGCGGCACCGTTTCCGACGGAAGGACGTGGGCGACTTATTCCCGGCAATAAGAGGGGCATCTAGACCTCACCGCAAGAGCGCGTTACTGAAGTTTATTCATAGCGCAGGCTCTCGATGGGGTCGAGGCGCGCGGCGCGCACCGCGGGCAACATGCCACTCACGATCCCAACCAGGCTGAGGATCACGGTCGCGACCGCCAGGCTGCTTATATTGATGTGGAGATGGATGTCGCCGGCCTGCAGGTTGTCGCCGAAGGCGCTCATCAGCGGCAACGCCCCCACGCCCCAGGAGATCAGGTAAGCGATCACGACCCCCGCCAAGCCTCCGCTGAAGGTGATGGCCAGCGCTTCAGCGAGGAACTGGAGAAGGATGTGGGTCTTGTGTGCGCCCAGCGCCTTCTCCACACCGATCTCCCGGGTCCGCTGCTGTACTGAGACCAGCATGATGTTCATCAGGCCGATGCCGCCTATCCCGAGGGTCAGCGCGCCAATGAAGGCCAGCAGAATCTTGAGCGCGACGGTCACGATGCGAAAGTCATCGAAGTCTTCCTTGAAGTCGGCGATGAACACGGCGCGACGGTCGTCGGGGCGGAAATTGTGGTGGGCGGCGAGGACGGAACGCACGACGCGCGCGATCTGCTGGTGGTCCTGGCCTTCGTAATCCATAAAGATGCCGGTGATGTACTGGGTGTCGTACAGATCGCCCATAGTGCTGAAGGGGATGACGACCATGCTGTTGTCGTTGTTGTCGCCGCCTTGCACTTTGTGCTGGTAGACACCTATGACCTCGAAGGTCATGCCGTTGATGCGGATGTTCTGTCCGAGCGCAGGTTCACCAGAAAAAAGCCGGCGTTTCGCTTCGTCGCCAATCACCGCCACGCGGGCGCGCTGGAGTTGGTCTTCTTCGCTTAGGCCTCGCCCGGTGGCTACGTCAAAGCCGCGGATACGCTGGTATACGGGAAACACTCCCGTGAGGAAGAGATTGGTGAAGGTGCGGGTGTCGTGCTGGATGGTGGCCCCGTTCTGGCGGTCGAAGATCGGGGTGACGCCCTTGATCATGGGCACTTCGTTGCGGATGTAGTCCACGTCGGCCAGTTGCAGCCGGACCTCGCTGCCGGCCTTGGAACCGCCCGCCTGCAGAGAGGTGCGTCCGGGGAAGGCCCCGATCACGTCGGTTCCCCAAGAGCTGAAGATCAGGGTGATGGCGCTTTCGAATCCTGAGCCGAACGCTAAGAGAATGACCACAGTCGCGATGCCCCAGGCCATGCCCAGCATGGTGAGAGTGGTGCGGCGCCGGTTGTGGCGCATAGCGCCGTAGGCTTCCTTCAGCAGGTCATGGGTCATGGCTTACTCCTGACGCAAGGCTTCTACGGGCTCCAGCATGGCGGCCTTGCGAGCCGGATACACTCCAGCAGTGATGCCGGCGAGCGCCAGAGAAAGTACGGCGGCGATCGCGGACGCGGGCACGATCCGTGGGGTATCGAAGCCCTGGGGCAGCTGTACTCCCGACAGCAGGCGGATCAGCAACATCGCGCCGCCCACCCCGGCCGCGCCGCTCAGCAGAGTGAGAAACGCGCCTTCCAGGAAAAACTGAAACAAGATGTTGCGGTTGGTGGCGCCGAGAGCTTTGCGCAGGCCGATCTCGCGGGTGCGCTCGCTGACCGCCACCAGCATGATATTGACGATGCCGATCGCGCCCAGGGCCAGCGTGACCAAGCCGACGCCGCCCAGGAACCAGTCCATGGCGTTGAAGATCTTCGCCATGGTTTTCTGGTTCTTCACCGTGTCCCACTCTTCCCAGACATCCTTGCCTGTGGGATCGAAGCCCCCGTGGTTGCGGGCGACAATCCGGTGCAGCTCGTCCTTGGCAGCTTCATTTTCGTCGAAAGTGCGGGGCTGGTAATTGATGAACGAAATCGCATTGCCGTCCTGCGAGTTGTCGCCCTTCAACGGGAACAGCTCGCGCATGGTGTTGAAGGGAATGAAGATGCGGACGTTGGTGGCATTCTGCTCCTCGCGACCGATCATGGACAGCACGCCGATCACTTCAAAGCGAACCCCATTGAGGAGAATTGAACTGCCCACCGCAGGCCGGCCGGGGAACATGTTGCGGGTCATTTCCCGGCCGAGCACGCATACCCGCCGGCGCTCCGTGTTGTCCTGATCGTTGATCCACCGTCCCACCTGCAAAGGAATGGTCCGCACCTGGCTGTAGATGGGCGGCACCCCGGAGACCTGGCCGTTGGTGCTGGTGTAGTCGCTGACGGCGCGGATGTCGTCGCGGGCGATCAGCGGCGAGATGTGGATTGCCAGCTTGCTCTCGTTCTGGATGGCGAGATAGTCGTCGTAGGTGAGGTTGAACCACTTCATGGAAGTGAAGCTGCCTTCAACCGCCGGCGCGCGGCCACCAAAGAAGAAGATGATGTTCTTGCCAAAAGTCTCGAGTTGCTTGCGATTGCCGTTGCGGAAGCCTTCGCCCACTCCCACCAACAGCAACAGCGAGCCCACGCCCCAGGCGATGCCGAACATGGTCAGGAACGAGCGCAGCTTATGCGCCCACAGGGTGCGCAATGTCTGGCCGATGGTGTCGAGCAACATGCGCATTGAGAAACTCAAGCCTGCGAGGGGCCCCGACTTGCCGGCTGAGCCCGCGCGGCCGGCATTCAATTGGACTGCCAGGAGCGATAGCCGTTAGCGCAATTTCTTGAGAAGTGGCAAGAGCTGCTCTTCGAGGGCGCACCCTATATCATTGACACGCTGGTGTTGAGATGTCTGGGCGCCGCCGCAGTACTCAAGTGTGGCTGCGCATCATCGTTGCCGACAGAAAAACGGGGGCTCGAGGCCCCCGTAGTTTGTCCGGTGTCTGGCCTGCTATCGCCGTCGGCTCGGAGGGGAGGAATGCGGCTGTCCGCCGCCAGCCGACCCACCCCGGTTGCCTCCTCCACTCCGAGGTTCTGGCCGGGGGGCACCGCCGCCGTGGCTCGGGCCTGACATCCCAGCCGGCGGGCGCGGAGTCACAATCGGCCGTCTCAGATCCAACGGTGGCCGGGAACCGCGGTTGTCGCCGTAAGCCGGCGGCCGAACTGCGGGTGCCTCACCGCGGGAAGGGAAGCGGTTCCACTGATCGCTCCCGCGGTTTCCCTGATTCGGAGATTCCGCTGCGGCTGGAGCGGGCTGCGGCGTGAAGTGCCGCCAGCCCTCGTTGCGATCCGGTTGCGCTGCAGGCGGACCGCTCATCGGGGCGCGCGATGGCATATTCCCTGTATCCGGTGGCCTTCCGCCGCGATTCCCGGGTTGCTGCGCCGGCGGAGTGCTGCGTTCGCCGCCGCGCGGTGTTTCCGAGAATCGGCGCCAGCTGCCTTGCTCGGGGGTCGCGGGTCCGGCTTCCTTTGCGGGCGCATTCCGCGAAGGCGCCGGCTTCGCATTGGCCTGCTGCGGCTTCTGCGGCGGACGGTTCTCCGCTATCTCGGTGCCAAACCGCCGCCAACCCCCCGGCGCGTTGTTCAGGCCTGCCTCGGGTCTCTCCACTCCCTTGGCCGGAGTCTCCTGGCCTCTGCCGGTGCCCGGCTGCACCCGCGTTCCCGGTCCCTGCGCCGGAGTGCGCGGGGTGCTCATCGCCGGATTGTTCATCCCAGCAGCGGGTTTCCCAGCTTGCGCCTCGGCCCGTCCTTCCGGCCGGTTGGCAAAGTGATCATTCCGCTGGATGTCCTGCCGCATCTGCGCGACTTGCTTTTCGAACGGTTGTGGCGCAACCGCCGGCCGGGTCTTGGCGAAGAAGTGCTCCGGCTGTCCGCCGCGCACCGTGGACGGAGCCGCCTGGCGATCGCTCGCCGACAGCGATTGCCGCGTGGGAACAATGGGCAGGTTCCCCGTCATCATTCCGCCATCGCGGAAGCCCTTGTGGCTATACGGCGCCGGCCTTGCCTGACCAGTGCCGAAGCGATCCGTGGGAAGGGTCGAAATGCCTTCGCGGATGCGTGCGTCGGTCGAGGCGAGCCGCAGGTTGGAATAGCGAGTTCCCGTGTGCAGCGGCGCGAACCCGCCCCAGTGGCCCCGGCCCCGGTTATTGTTGATGATCGTGATGTTGGTGATGTTCACCACATTGAAACGGGAGCGGTACCGCCCATACCACGGATAGAAGTGGTCACACGGTCCCACCGGCAGCCAGCCCACCGATCCAAAGCCGAAGCCGAAGGAGAATCCGACGTTGCTGCCGAATCCGAAGAACGTTACATAGGCCGGCGCCCACACCGGCTGATAGTAGGGATAAACCGGCCCCGGCCACCACACCCATGATCCGCCGTACAGGAACCAGCGTCCGTAGTGATACGGAGCCCAGCCCCACGGTTCGTAAGAGACCCACGTCCAACCCCAGTAGGGTTCCCAAACCCAGCGGCCCGCGCGATACGGCGCCCAGCCCACCGGGACCACCGGCGCCCACACATAGCCGTAGTCCGGCACATTCTGCCAGTGGCCGTAGGCATCCAGGTCTTCAGCTCCGGTGTAGTACTGGTTGGTATGCCGCCAGGACTCCGCGTTGCGGATGGTTCCGTCGCGGTCGTTGTTCCAGGAATCCCAGCTGTCCTTGCCGGGCGCGTCGGCAGTCTTGTACTCGGTGTCGCTGCCCGTGCCGCGCACAATGGCCGACTGCCCCTTCTCGATGGTCGTGCTGCCCTGAGGTGTGGAGATCTGTGCTTCACCCTTGCGCACGATCACCCGCGTCTCGCCGCCATTCACCTCAATGCGATACACGCCGTCTTTCAAGCTCGGATGGACAGCCACGTTGGGCGTATCAATCTCGATATTGGCCTCGCTGCCCTTGAACACCGAGAAGTCCGCCAGGCCCTGGCCGATCTGCACCTGGATCTGGCTGCGCGTCAGGCCGGCAATCGTGGCCTGGGTGTTATCCGCCAGGCGCAGGATGTTGGCATAGTCGAGTTGCACCTCAGTGCGGGATGCAGCGCCGGTAGAAACCCGGTCACCGCTGACCACGGGTTGATTCAGCGCTGCGGATGCCCAGTCTCCCGAGTCGCCGCGCTGGGTGGAGACATCGCCGTGAATCAGGCTGATGCGTCCCACGCCCTCCGACAGATCCACCTGGGCGCTGGCCCGCACCGTCCCGAACACTGCGAGCAGCAGAATCGAAAACCCAACCAGCAACCTGTTTTTCATGGCCCACCTCACCGCGTGAGCGGGTTTCGGGGACCACTCACGCACCTTTCGAGAAAGCAGGTGGGGTGCCAAGGCTGGCCGAGCCGCAAGTCGCTTTTTGTCAATCAATTAGGGAGAGTGTCAAAAGTCGGGGTTGTAGAACCATGGCTGCCTTCAGCCAGATGTGGTGGATTTCAGCCAGGTAGCGCCGGCGTCCCGCCGGCTGTCGTGGGCGCGTCCCGCCCCCACCTGCCGACCCGCGATTGACGTCCCTGAAAAGCAAATGCCTGCACCGCCCCACCCACCCCGCTCATCCATAGAAGGCTATTGATCCGGCAAATCTCGAGCGCTCCATGGACATCCTCCACGCCATCGGCAACACCTCCATGGTTCAACTGCGCAAGGTCGTCCCGCCCAATTCCGCTGACATCTTCGTCAAGCTCGAATGGGAGAACCCCACCGGCAGCATGAAAGACCGCATGGCGCTGGCCGTGATCTCCCGCGCCGAGCAGGACGGCCGCCTCAAGCCCGGGGACACCGTCCTCGAATACACCGGCGGCAGCACCGGCACATCGCTGGCGCTGGTGTGCGCGGCCAAGGGCTATCGCATCCGCATCGTGACCTCCGACGCCTTCAGCAAAGAGAAGCGCGACCACATGGCGGCGCTGGGCGCGGAGCTCACCCTCGTCCCCAGCGAGGGCGGCAAGACCACCAAGAAACTGATCCTGGACATGATCGAGGGTGCACGCAAGTTGAGCCAGGAGCCGCATACCTATTGGACCGACCAGCTCAACAACCACGATGCCATCGCCGGCTACTACCCGCTGGCTGAGGAGACCTGGAGCCAGACGAACGGGCAGGTGGACGCCTTCGTGCACGGCGTGGGCACAGCGGCCTCTTTGCGCGGAGTCGCTACGGTGCTGAAGCGATACCAGCCGGGCGTCCGGATCGTAGCTGTCGAGCCGGCAGAATCCTCGGTGCTGCTCGGCGGCCAGCCTGGTCCCCACAAGATCGAAGGAGTCGGAATTGGCTACACGCCTCCGCTATGGGAGCTGTCGCTGGTGGATGAAATTCTGCCCGTCAAGACCGACGATGCCAAGGAGATGGCCAGACGGCTAGCGCGGAAAGAGGCGCTGTTCGCGGGAACATCCTCGGGAGCCAACGTCCTTGCGGCGATTCAGGTGGCACAGAAGCTGGGGCCGGGGAAGAAAGTCGTCACGCTCATGGTGGACTCGGGGTTGAAGTATTTGAGTACCGATGTGTACAGGAGATGAGAGCCATCCCGAGGTTGCGGTAAACTCGACGACTGTGCCTCGGGAATGGTGGGCTACCCCCTCACAATACTTAAGGGAGAGAAAACACGATGGACAATGTTGATCTCGTCTTGGGGATCGGGGTTGGCGCAGTTTTCTACTTCTTACCTGCGCTCGTTGCATACTACCGAGGACACAATAACAGGCTGGCAATCGCCGTCTGTAACATTCTGCTCGGCTGGACGGTGTTAGGTTGGGTTGTATCGATCATATGGGCGTCAACGTCTAACGTAGAAAGCGGATGAGCGGGCGAGCAGATGAATCTCTTGCGGGCGACATGGTTTGGAGGCAGGAATTTGAGAATCATCCAAAAAAGGGCGGATCACTGGGTCATTGCACTGGAGCCAACGGAACAGTTGCAAGCCGTCGTCGAATCGTGGGCACGGGCATCGTTTGAAATGGCGGGACCCGCTGGAATCGGCGCAATCACGTCATTCGATCCGGCGACGCAATGGCGGGACGTTGAGAGGGAAGTGATGAACAAGAGATACGCGGGAGATCCAAGTTGTGTCCTTGAGATGGACTATGTCGCTGGCCGACGTTGCAAGACGACAATTGTACGAGGACGCAAATATCTTAAGGTCTATCCCGGCGAAGGGCGGGAAGAACAAATCGAGACCATGTACTTGCTCGCGACGAAGCATTTGGCGCAGAAGGTCGAGGAGTTCCGGAGATTGTCCTCCCAAACGCGGTCTGTTCAATAGGTGTTTCTCTAACTTTCTCGGCGGGTCCACTTCGCGGAGGTTCAGTCCGTAATTCCCTCTCCTCTCTCGGGTCATTGGACAGTGTGTTCCACAGAGCCCCAGCATGCGCGTCGCCTTTGGGGCCGGCCCACTCTCTCCCAGCAACACAATCCCGGAGGTAAGTATTTCGTTGAGGTCGCGTTAACAGAATTCTATGATTCGCCGTATGACAGGCAACGATAGAATCATTCTTGTTCGCGTAAGAATTGAGAGGGCCAAGAAGCACCTCACTAATTTGGAGCGCGAAATCGGGACATTTGGCAGCAGGAAGTTCTACGCGGTCACGACCGATCCTGATACGAAGCAACGCGAACTGGGTGAGCATCGGATTCTTGACTTTGATTTTCTTGCCGCCGCTGGAGATGTTGTCCACAATCTTAGGGGCGCCCTCGATCACCTTGCATGTCAACTCGTTTGGGTTGGCTCTGGAGAAGAGCCGAGCCGCCGTGTTGAGTTTCCTATCGCTAAGGATTCCACTACTTACGAAAGAGACAAGGCTCAAAAAGTAGAAGGCATGTGCCCGAGAGCGATAAAAGCTATCGATGCGCTCAAGCCTTACAAGGGTGGGAATGACACACTCTGGCGAATCCACGAGCTTGACAACATCGACAAGCACAGGGAGTTGTTCACCTATTCGAGGGATTGCATGCTCGTTGCTGATTGGCTGGCCGAGTCCGCTCCGCTCGGGCCTTCCGGATTCCATGGGCCCTACAACCTCAAAGCACGCAACCCACAGTTTTCCTCCATTGGGGCGTTTGACAGCGAAGTGGAGACGGGTTTGGAACTCGAAGTTGATAAAGCGATTCGCAAGGTGAAGATTTCTGCGAGTGATGCGATCCTTCCATCGCTCCATCAGTTAGTTGACTTTACCTACGACCTGGTTCTGAGCTTCAAACCCTTTCTGGAATAACTCATGATTCGACGCAATGAGGAGCCGCAGCGGTTTGAAGTCGACGCGCGGATGTTCCGATATGGCCGAAAATCCCCGCCCTGTCTCTCCACAGAACGGAGAGACAAGGACAAGGCACCCTCGAGATTAGACTGGTGCGAAAGCCCGACCGCTCCTAGCTTTCCTTTCCGTTCTCCGCTTCGTCCTCAATCCCGATCTTCGACAGCCGGTAGCGCAGCGCATTCCGCGACAGCCCCAGCATGCGGGCGGCCTGGCTCTTGTTGCCGTTGGCTCTGCGCAGGGCTTCGCGAATCATTTCGTCTTCCCATTGCTCCATGGTCATGCCGTCGGGGAGGAAGGCGGGGCCGGCGGTGGCGGGTTTCGCGCGCTGGGGATCGAAATGGATGTCAGCGGGCTCGAGCACCGGGCCCCGGGCCAGCGCCGAGGCGCGCTCGATGATGTTCTGCAGCTCGCGCACGTTGCCGGGCCAGTGGTAGTCCATCAGGATCTTCAGGGCTTCCGGCGTGACCCGGGTGATCTCTTTGCCGGATTCGGCGGCGCGGGCGAGAAACAAGTTCACCAGCTCCGGGATGTCTTCTTTGTGCTCGCGCAGTGGCGGAATATCAATCGGGACGACATTCAGCCGGTAATAAAGGTCTTCGCGAAAGGTGCCCTGCTCCAGCGCCTCGCGCAGATCGCGGTTGGTGGCGGCGACCAGGCGGACGTCCACCTTTAAAGTGCGGGTCCCGCCCAGGCGCTCAAACTCGCGCTCCTGCAGAACCCGCAGCAGCTTGACCTGGGTGGCGGCGGGCACGTCTCCGATTTCGTCGAGAAAGAGCGTCCCCTTGTCAGCAAGTTCGAACTTGCCAGGCTTGCTGGCGGTGGCTCCGGTGAACGCGCCCTTCTCGTAGCCGAACAGTTCGCTTTCCAGCAGGTTCTCGGGGATGGCGGTGCTGTTGATCTTGATGAACGGCCCCGAGGCGCGGCGCGATTTTTCGTGAATGGCGCGGGCGATCAGGTCTTTGCCCACGCCGCTTTCCCCGCCGAGCAACACCGTGGAGTTGGTGGGGGCGACGCGCTCAACCGT
The DNA here is from genome assembly GCA_035542575.1 of Terriglobales bacterium. GTDB lineage: Bacteria > Acidobacteriota > Terriglobia > Terriglobales > Acidobacteriaceae > JAIQET01. The sequence continues at coordinate 56,712 of DATKLE010000046.1, forward strand.
TGCCAGGACCTCCTGCATCTTCGCGCTGCGGGCGACGATGTTGGGATGCTCATAACGCTTCTGCAGCGCCTCGCGCAGCGAGCGGTTCTCCTCCCGCAGACGGTGGACATCGAGTTCCTTGCGCACCACGAGGCGCATCTCGTCGAGGGAGAACGGCTTCAGCACGTAGTCGCTGGCTCCAGCCTTCATGGCGTTCACCGCAGTCTCGACAGTTCCAAAGGCGGTCATGACCACGACGGGCAGGGCGGCGTTAACGCGCTTTACCTGCTGAAGAAACTCCAGGCCATCTATGCCGGGCAGCTTGAGGTCGGTGATGACCAAGTCCACCGAGGCGGTATGTAGCAGCTTCAGTCCGGCTACGGCGTCCGGCGCGGAGAGGGTGTTGAAGCCGTCGTCGCCGAGGTTGAGCTCGAGGAGACGCCGCATCTTGGCTTCGTCCTCGACGATCAGGATGGTGGCTTTGCTGGTCATGCAGAGGCCCGCGCTCCTTCCTTCTTTGCAGCCGGTTCTCCCGCGGGGAAGAAGATCACAAAGCACGCACCTTTACCGGCAGCGTTCTCCAGCCGAATCGAGCCGCGGTGCTCATCCACGATCTTGGAGACGATGGCAAGTCCCAGCCCGACGCCGGTGTTCTTGGTGGTCACGAAGGGATTGAAGATCTGTTCCCGCAAATCGGCGGGAATTCCGGGACCGCTGTCTTGCAGCCGGACTTCGACTCCGCGTCGGCCGTTCACGTTGGCCGCGGCCACCTGGACGCGGAGCGTGCCGCCCTGGCTTCCCATTGCCTCGTAGGCATTCTGCACGAGGTTGACGAAGGCTTGCTCGCACAACCCTTCGTCGAGCGGCAGCAGCGGCAAATTCTCCTGGTAAGCGTGTTCCACCGTGATGGTCCCGCCCTGCCACTGCTCGGCAACCGACTTGAGAGCGCGGTCCAACAGGTCAGTAATCGACTGGAGGCGCGTTTCGGTGCGCAGCGGCCGCGCAAAATCCAGAAAGCGGCTCACCAGCACGCTGAGCCGGTTCACCTCGCTGGAAATGTAGCCGGCCAGTTCGCTGGCCAGGGGATTGGATGTCTCCAGCTTCTGATTCAACATCTCGGCTGAGCCCTTGATGACGCCCAGGGGGTTGCGAATCTCATGCGCCAGGCCGGCGGAGAGCTGGCCCAGGGCGGCCAGGCGTTCCGAGCGGCGGGCCTCGGCCTGGGCCTGGCGGAGCTGGCGGTTGGTGTCGGCGAGTTGTTCGGCCAGGCGTTGATAGAGGCTGGTTTGGCGGCGGTTCTCCACCGCAAATCGGTTCACGACCAAAGCGGCGAGAAAGAAGAAAAGGATGCGGATGGCGAGTTCGGTAATACCCGAAGCAGTGAGTTGATATTCCTGCAGCGCGGGGTAGAGGTAGGAACAGTAGAGTGCCGAAGCCAGCAGTGTCCAGAGCAGGGTGGTGCGCGGACCGAAGTACACCGCGGCCGTGACCACCGGCAGGTAATAGATGGGATAGTAGCTGCTATTGATCGCGGGGCCGCCGGTGTGCCCCAGGAGCAGCGTGGCCAGCAGGAGCTTGAGCACGACGGCATAGACGCGCCCGGATTTGGGAAAGCGGGAGATAATCCGGCTTTCGAGAATCTGCACGATGCCGATGGCTAGCAGCGTAAGCTGCTTGTGAATCTCGCGCACTGGCGGCAGGATGGCCAGACCCGCGAGAAAAAGCAGCCAGGCTACGTCCAGCCAATCCACGCCTTTGCGGCTTTCTTCCGCCAACGGGGGTTCCTCAGGGACAGTCTATCGAAAAAGCAGACCAAGGATGGGCCGGGGGACCCTCAAGTCTCTGCGCGCCTCAGTTCAACCCCTGCTCGATGCTGTCCACGATCGTGCGCAACACCTTCACCCGCGCAAACAGTTTGTCGTTGGCTTCCACTACGGTCCAGGGGGCGTAGGGGGTGCTGGTATGGGCCAGCATGTCCTCGGCGGCGTTTCGGTAGAGGGTCCACTTGGCGCGGTTGCGCCAGTCTTCCTCGGTCAGCTTGTAGCTGCGAAACGGATCGAACTCGCGCCCTTTAAAGCGGCGCAACTGCTCGGACTGGGTGATGTGCAACCAGAACTTGCAGATCACCATGCCGAAAGAATGCTGGTGCGACTCGAATTCATTGATCTCGCGGTAGGCGCGCTGCCAGTCGTTTGCGACGCAGAATCCTTCCACACGCTCCACCAGCACGCGGCCATAGTAGCTGCGATCGAAGATGGCCAGGTGCCCGTTGCGCGGCAGATTGCGCCAGAACCGCCAGAAGTAATGATGGGTTTTTTCTTCTCCCCTGGGCGCAGCATAGGAAGAGACGGTAAATCCGCGGGGATCGAGCAATTCGGTCATGCGCTTGATGGCGCCGCCCTTGCCCGCTGCGTCCCAGCCTTCGAACAAGCACAGCACTGGAACCTGGCGTTTGAAGATGGCAAATTCCAACTCCCGCAGACGGACCTGGAGTTTGGGCAACTCTTCTTTATAGCGCTCAGGCGAGAGCTTCCGGTTCATCTTCAGGGTTTCAAGCATCAGGGATCTCCGCCGAGCGCGCCCCAAGCGTGGCACGCCTCGCTAACCTCTTTTTGTCCTGAACCACCGGTGGGGAGCCATGGGCTTTTGCCGCAGCCTGCGCCTGGCGCCGCGTAAGTTCAGCTTCAATCGCGTTCACGATGGTGCGCAGGAAGCGGACTCGGGCCCAGCGCAGGTCATTAGCCTCAATGACCGTCCAGGGAGCGTTGGGGGTGTCGGTCCTGGCCAGCATCTCCTCGACTGCGTCGACCCAGCGGGGGTACTCGGCGGTGGTGGCGGCGATACTCCTTGCTGATTTTCCAGCGCAGCAGGGGATCGTCCAACGCTTCGCGAAAGCGCTTCTTCTGCTCGGATTTGGAGATGTGGACCCAGAACTTCAGCAACACCTGGTGATCGTCGGTCAGCCAGCGCTCGAACTCATTGATCTGCTGGTAGGCTTCCCGCCAATGCTTCTTTCTGGTGAGCCTGTCGCAGCGCTCCACCAGCACCCGCCCGTACCATGAGTGATCGAACAGGGTCATCTCGCCATAATTGGGCAAAGCCATCTGGTAGCGCCACAGGAAGTGGTAGCGTTGCTCCAGGGGCGAAGGAGGCGAGCCGGAGCGCATACGGAACAATCGCGGGTCCAGCTTCTCCGTCAGTTTCTTAATCAGGTAACCTTTGCCGCCCAGGTCCCAGCCTTCCAGGCAGATGATCACTGCGACGCCCTGGTCCTGCGCCGCGTACTGCAGTTTGCGCAGTTTTTCCTGCAGCGCCGGCATTTGCCTGGCGTAGGCAGCCTTGGACAGGTTCTTCTTCAGATCAACGGTTTCCAACATGGCGGCCTCCGCGGTATTTCAGAGCCCCAGAGGTCGGCTCGAGCGATCGCCACCGGCACAGGTTTCGGCTAGACGCTGCGCTGTTCGAGAAGGTTCCGAATCTCCTGCGCGATCTGCTCTACACCGCCTGCCCCATGGACGCGGCGAAGAGAGCCGTGCTGCTGATAGTAGCTGGTCAAGGGCAAGGTCAGCTCCTCATAGGTCTCAAGTCTTTGGGCAATGACCTCTTCCTGATCGTCTTTCCGGGTGATCAGAGCTGTGCCATCAAGGTCACATACGCCCGGGTTCCGGGGAGGATTGGACAGCAGATTGTAGATTGAACCGCACTGCGGGCAGGTGCGACGCGCGGTCAGGCGCTGCAACAAGAGTGCGTGGTCGATGGCGATGTCAATAACCAGCAGCGGCACCTTTTCTGCGGGTTTGCCCCGTAGCAATCCGCCCTGCAGTTGCCCGTCCAGCCATTGCGCCTGAGCGACAGTGCGGGGGAAGCCGTCGAGGATGAAACCCTGGGCGCAGTCCGGTTGTGCCAGGCGGTCCGCGACCATATCACAAACCAGTTGGTCGGGCACCAGTTCGCCACGTGCCATGATCGCCTGCGCTTTCTGGCCGAGAGGCGTGTTGCGACGGACATGGTCGCGGAGCAGATCGCCGGTGGAAATTTGCGGAACCCCGAAGTGAGCAGCGATCAGCTTGGCTTGAGTGCCTTTGCCCGCCCCAGGCGCACCCAGAAGAACGATGGGCCCGGTGGTGCGCCGGGATGAGGTATCGGCCGAGACAGCTGGAGCTTCCACAGTTTGCCTCCTCTGCCCGCGCGCCCCGTGCTGAGGGGGCTGGATATGGGCAATCCCGAGACCCAGCTCGGGAAGGGGCATATCTTACAAGCGAAACCTCAGCGCGCGAAAGGGGGAACTTCGGCCTGTAGCTACTATCGCGGGGCCGGGGGCGTTGTGTTCTGAGCCCTGACCGCGATCTTCTGACGGGCAATTACCAGCTCCGGGCGTTCCTCTCCGACCGCGATCTCAGTCAACTTCCGAAAATAGCGCTGAGCGGCAGTGGCATTGCCCGAGGCTTCAGCCGCGCGGGCGGCTCCATAAAGCGCATTGAAGCGATTGGGTGCGACCTGGAGAACGGTTTCATACGCCGCAAGGGATTCCGGGGCGTGGTGTTCCTGGAGCAGCAACTCGGCCAGCAGTTCCCGCGCCGGGGTGACGGCGCCGGGGGTGACCGAGTCCTTGTCCATGCTCTCTTCCAACTCGGCCGCCGACCGCATCATCGCGAGGGCATCGCCTTGGCCTGACTTCTCGGCGATCCACGCCGCTACTTCGCGCCGCTGCACCTCCACCTGATTCGACCAGTAAAGGCTGTTCTGCTTGGCAATGGCATCGCGCAAGGAGGCCAGGGTCTGCTCTGCTTGCCGGGCCCGGTCGAGACTCCCGGACCGTGCGCTGCCGAGCCCGATAGCTGTCCAGGTGATAGCCTGGGCCCAGGGCACGCCCTCTCCTCTCACTTGCAGGCGGCTCGCCTGTTCCCACCGGCCCAACTCGACGGTGTTACGCGCCGGAACTGCCGCCAGTGCATAGTCTCCAATCATGGTGAGTCCGGCGACAGGCGGCAGGGAGTTCATCGCATCCAGCACCGCCGTTGCCTGCTTCACGCGGCCGCTCTGCAGGTACGCATACTCGAGGTAGTCCATGGCGTGGAGCCGCTGGTCGCGGGCTTCCGCGTCTTTGGAGGTGCTTTCCGCCGCGGCCGCCAACTCCGCCGACTTGATATTGGAGCTGATCGACTCATCCCACGAGCCCACTCGCGTGAAGATATGCGACGGCATGTGGTTGGCGTGTGCCGACGCAGGCGCAATCTTGGCGTACATGCGCGCCGCTGTTATAGCCTTCTCTGCCAGCACCGGGTTGTCGTAGCAATGAATGATGTAGTGCGCAATCCCGGGATGCTGAGGTTGTTGCTTGAAAATAGGCTCGAGGATTTCGCCGCACTTGCGCTGATTGGCGAGTGTCTTGTCGGTTGCGGGGGCAGTGATGCGGAGCGCCAGGGCGTAGAAAATGGCAGCTTCGCTGTCATCGGGATATGCCGCATGCAGCCTCCCCATCTTCTGCTCGAAGGCCTGAGCGTGGGTGGCGTTGTCCTTGCCATCCTCACGGTAAATTTCGGCCAAGGCATCGATGTAGGCTTTTTCGCGGGCGCTGGTCTTGGAGTTCGCGGCTGCGATCTCTTCAGCTTTCTGCAGGGCTGGGCGGCCGGCCCCCAGGTCGCTGTTGCCCCACAAGCCGTGGTAGTAAGACATCGCAACGCCCCACTGCGCCATGGCACAGCCGGGATCCTCCTTGGAGATGTCTCCAAACGCCTGCCGGGCCTGCTCATACTGAAACGAGTGCAGCAATGCGACCGCACGATTGAAACTGGGCTCGAGGGTCTTCGCGCAGGACATCTGAAACTTCACGGCGCCCAGTTCCGCTTGCGTGAGTTCGTGGTGGTGCCCCTCATCACACCATGCCAGGGAGACGAACAGAACGCACACGACGAGCAGGCCGGTCAAAACGCGCATTAAGACCTCCATCGGACCCCCACGTCTTCGGCAAATTGTACAGCAAACCGAAACCGCGTTGAGGAACCAGAGGGCAATCACTCCCCGTTGAGATGGCTGGAGAGCGGGCCGAGATAAAGATCGCCTCCGCCACGCTGTTACAGCGGGGTGTGATCAAGCGCACAGAGTGCCGGTACATCGCCAGCTATGCTCGTGTGTGCTTGGTAGGGGAGTAGCGAGATGGGCGTGTGTCTGGGTCTCGACATTGGGGCCGTCAGTCTGAAGCTGGCTGCCATCGGCAGCGAAACTGATGGCGACCTGCTGGCTTCCCTGCCCGCGCACAACGGCAGTTTCTTTCTTACTCAGGCGTCCACGGGTAGCCCCCGCGCCGGTCAACTGATTGTGCTGTCTGCCTATCGAAGAATCCAGGGCAGCCCGGTGCAGGCGACATTCGAGTTGCTCAAACTTTTCTGCGAGCACATTCCAGAAGACCGAATCGAAGGCCTGCGCGTCACTGGCTCGGGCAGCCAGCTGATCGCCAAGATTCTGGACACCCCTGCGGAGAACGAATTCCGGGCTGTGGCCAGGGGTGTGCGCACGTTCTATCCGGAGGTGCGCACGGTTTTTGAAATGGGTGGGGAGTCCTCCAAGTACCTGCGGCTGGAGCGATCGAACGACTCGCGGCACCTGGGAATCATCGACTATCAGTCGAGCGGGGATTGCGCCGCGGGCACGGGATCGTTCATCGATCAGCAAGCGTCGCGGCTTCTGTATGCGGTGGAACAGGTCGGCGCAGCGGCCTGCGCCGCCGCTTGTGCCGCTCGCGTGGCGGGACGATGCTCCGTCTTCGCCAAGACCGACATGATCCACGCCCAGCAGAAGGGCTACTCCACCGATCAGATTCTCCGCGGACTGTGCGAGGCCGTGGCGCGCAACTTCAAGTCCAGCATCGTGCGCGGCCGGCCGGTCATCCCTCCGGTTCTGTTTATCGGCGCAGTGGCGTTGAACGAAGGCGTTCGCAGGGCTTTGGGGGACGCCTTCAAGCTGCAGGATTCGGAGTTCGTGGTGCCGCCATTGCACTGCTGGCTGGGAGCGCTGGGCGCGGCCCTGTTTGCCGCCGAAGAGCCCCGCAAACAGGCTTTGCGCGGCATTGATGCCTTGCAACAGCACGCTTCCATAAAACAAACGTTTGCCGCCAACGATCGGCTGACGATGCAGGACGTCATTTTGCTGCGGGACCGGGTTCAACATCCGCCGCCTCCGGCAGCCGGCACTAGGATTGAGGCCTATCTCGGCATTGACATCGGGTCCGTAAGCACCAACCTGGTGGTGATCGACGCGGCCGGTAATCTGCTGAAGGAAATCTACGTCCCAACATCCGGGCGGCCCATTGAAGTCGTGAGCGCAGGCCTGCAGGAGATTTGCTCCGAACTCGGCGATGTACTTGACATCCGCGGAGTGGGCACGACCGGATCGGGCAGGGAACTGATCGGAGAATTGGTCGGTGCCGACACGGTGAACGACGAAATCACCGCCCACAAGACCGGCGCCATGGAGGTATGCCGCCAGCTTGGAATGAAACCGGTGGACACCATCTTTGAGATCGGGGGCCAGGACTCGAAGTTCATTCGTATTGACCACGGCGTGGTCGTGGATTTCGCCATGAACGAAGCCTGTGCGGCGGGGACAGGATCGTTCCTCGAGGAGCAGGCAGAGAAGTTGGGGATTTCGATCAAAGAAGAATTTGCCAAGCTCTCGCTGGCCTCGCGGCATCCCGCGCGCCTGGGAGAGCGCTGCACCGTCTTCATGGAGCGCGACGTGACCAGCCTGCTGCTCAAGGGCGCCGCGGTGGGTGACCTGTGTGCCGGCCTAGCTTACTCGGTGGCGATTAATTATTTGAACCGCGTGGTACGCGGACGCAAGATCGGCGACGTGATTTATTTCCAGGGCGGTACCGCATACAACCACGCTGTCGCCGCGGCGTTTTCCCAGATTCTCGGCAAGCCGATTATTGTGCCTCCGCATAACGGCGTGATTGGCGCCATCGGCATGGCGCTGATCGCGCGTGAACGCATGCAGGGAACCGAGAAACCCAGCCAGTTCCGCGGTTTCGACCTGTCGCGCACCAGTTTCACCACTCGCGATTTTGTCTGCCGGGCCTGCTCCAACTACTGTGACATGAAAGAGTTCGTCATCGCGGGGCAGAAAAGCTACTGGGGCGACAAGTGCTCCGACAAGTTCCGCAAACGGGCGCGAACCGAGCGCGAGCCGGTCATCGAGGACCTGATGGAACTCTACGACCAGCTGCTCATGGCGCCGCTGAAGTCAACGAACAGCGGAACCGCAACTGTAGGTATCCCGCGGACGATGTTCTTTTACGACCGCTTCCCGTTTTGGTGTACCTATTTTCAAGAACTCGGGTTTGAGGTGGTGGTATCGCCGTCGACCGACGGGCGCATCGCCGGAATGGGAGACGAGTTAGCAGTAGCTCAGCCATGCTTTCCCGTGCAGGTGGCGCATGGCCACGTGCAGGCGCTGTTGGACATGGGCGTCGATCACGTTCTGCTGCCAAACATCGTGGATTCGGAAACGCCCAATCCGCAAGTCCAGTCCAAGATGTGCCCCTGGAACCAGAGTCTTCCCTATGTGGTACGGGTGGCGCCCCAACTGCAGAAAGCCTTTGCGAAGTTTCTGGCTCCGACGGTGCACTTCCGCTATGGCCGGAAGCAGGTGGACGAGGAACTGGCCCGGCTTGCCCGCACGCTTGGGCGTAACGGTCGCGCCAACAATCGGGCCGTCGGCGCGGCCTACGAAGCGCAGGCTAAATTCCGCGAAGCACTGCTCGAAGCCGGCAAGAGCACTCTCAAGCGGCTGCGCGCGACTGCTGAGCCGGCGGTGGTGCTGGTTGGCCGCGCCTACAACATCTACGACCGCAATGTGAACTGCGATATCCCGCGCAAGCTGCGAGCGCTTTACGGCGTGAACGTGGTGCCGTTGCACTTTCTGCCGCTCGACGAGGAAGACATCTCCGCGGTGAACTCCAACATGTACTGGAACTCGGGGCGGCAGATGTTGGCCGCGGCCAGCATCACCCGCCGCTACCCCGATCTGCACTGGATTCACATCTCGAACTTCAAGTGCGGTCCGGACTCCTATATCAAGGCATTCTTGTCGGAGGCTTCCGGCAAGCCCGGGCTGAGTTTGCAGTTTGATGGTCACTCCAACGATGCCGGTTACATCACCCGCTGCGAAGCCTATCTCGACAGCAAAGGATTTCTGCGATGCGCTTCTCTTCCCATAAGTGCGTGACCCGCAAAGTTGGCGGCAACCATCCGCTGGCGGGCAAGGCGGTCTACATTCCGGCCATGGCACAGGGAAGCGTGGAAGCGTTTGCCTCGGTCTTTCGCTGGCTGGGCATTGACGCTCGCCCTACCCCGCCTTCCGACGAGCGCACTCGCGAATTGGGCGCCAAGTACACCAGCGGCGACGAGTGTTACCCCGCCAAGGTGACAGTCGGCGATTTCGTGAAGATCGTCGAGCAGCCGGGGTTCGATCCGCGCCACACAGCGTTCATGATGGCGACCACGGACGGTCCCTGCCGCTTTGGCCAGTACGCACCTTGTCTGAAGAGAGCCCTTCGCCAGTTGGGCTTTGCTGACGTGATGGTCTTCTCGCCGAGTGGTCAATACGGCTACAGCGATATCGCCAAGTTCGGCACTCCGTTCTTGCGAGCGTCGTGGCGGGCTTTGGTGGCCGCTGACATTCTGCGCAAGCTCCTGCTTCAGACCCGGCCCTATGAGACAGTATGCGGCGCTGCGGACCGCGCCTTTGAAGAGTCCCTGCAGGACTTCTGCCAGACGCTGGAGACCAGCTGTTCCGACTACGACTGCCAACTCGAGGCACTGACCGGATCGCTGCTGCGAGCCCGGCAGCGCTTCCGCGACGTCCCCGCTATTTACGATCCGCAAAGGCCGCTCATTGGCGTGGTCGGCGAGATCTTCTGCCGCCTGAACAATTTCAGCAACGAGGACCTAGTCCGCCGCCTGGAGAAGCAAGGCGCCGAGTGCTGGATGACCGACATCCCTGAGTGGATCGAATACGCCAACGCGGAGGAAGTCCGGGACCTGTGCCTGAGCGGCCGCGCTTATTCCTGGAAGATGGTCAAGTCACGACTGCGCAGCCACATTCAGCGGCGTGATCAAGAACATTTGCTGGCCCCCTTCCGGGAAGACTTCGCCGGATACGAGGAACCGGAGATCAACGAAGTCCTCGCGCTGGCCCATCCTTATCTGCCGTTTCCGGGAGCAGAGGGAGAGATGGTGGTGAGCGCCGGGAAGTCAGCCTACCTGGCGATGCACGGCTCGGACGGGATTGTGGACATCAGTCCGTTTACCTGCATGAACGGAATCGTCAGCGAGGCCATTTATCCCAAGCTGAGCCAGGATCACGGCGAGATTCCCATCCGGAACTTCTATTTTGACGGAGCGCAGTCCGACCTCAACCGCGACATCGGCATCTACCTGGAGCTGGTTCGCTGCTACCGTGAGAAGAAACCATACCCACGCCGCTTTCCCGACCGCTTCTTGCGGCAGGAGCGAAAAGCGGGCTGCGTGATGTTTCCCGAGGCGATGGACAGGCGGAAGCCTCAGGAGCGGCGGCGCGCCTCCTCGTAAGCCTGGCGGGGATCCTTGCCCGTGATTTCCTTGTACCAGGCGGGATGGAAGGTCCATGCCCAGGCCTCGCTCACCACCCCGCGCGTCATGGCCTGGAAGGTGCCGGGCTGGCCGAAGGTACTCTCATAGACGTGGATGAAGATGCCGCCCAGCATAATCAGCGCCGAGATATCGTGCAGCACGTAGCTGACCGCCACCGCTATGCGGCCGAACATGCTTGCCCCCGTCCACAGAATGATTCCCGTGATCAGGTACACCACGCAGCCGATGACGATCTCCCAGAACTGTACCTTCTGGCCCCCGTTGAAGAACCCCGTGTCGGGTGGATCGAACTTTTCCGTGCCCCCGACCACCGTCTTAATGTTTCGCATCCAGTTGGTATCTGCCTTGGTCCACCTCATCGGCGCCAGCCAGTTCAGTGCTTGCAGCCCGAAGAAGAACACAAAACCAATCCCGAACCAGGGATGCATCTCCCGGCTTAGTGGCCCACCGCCGAATATCGGAGTGAACCACCGGAACAGCCAGGGCAGGTAGATTCCGAAACCGGAGAACAGCGCCAGGAAGAAGAACAGGGCGACCATCCAGTGGAGGAATCGGGTATAGACGGGATGGCGCAGCAACTCGCCTTCATAGACCTCGGTGCGGCCGAAAGAGTCGAAGGTTTGGCGAGCTTTGTCGTCGAAACGCTCAACCGCGGTTCCCATGAGCGCCCTCCTTCTTTCTCGGTTCCGGCTGCGTCCGGCGTGGGCCTACCGTCACATAGTGCAGGCACACGCCCAGCAGTCCAAACAGGGCAAAGGTGCCCAACACCGGCTTGAACAACCACTTCCAAACCGTGTAGCTCCACGGGATTTGCGGATCTTTCGGCAGCCCGCCGTAAAGTTCCGGCTTGGTGGCATCGTGCAGCACGTAGATGACGTGGGTGCCGCCTATGGATTGCGGGTCGTACACGCCCGCGTTCTCCATGCCGAAGTTCTCGCGCAACTGCTTGGTCCGCTCTTCGGCGATGAACTTCATGTCTTCTTTCGTGCCGAACTTCAGGCAGCCCGTGGGACACGCTTTGATGCACGCCGGCTCAAGCCCCTGGCCCACGCGGTCCGAGCAAAGCGTGCACTTGTAGACTTTCTTAGTTTCCTTGTTGAACTTCGGAATGTTGTAGGGGCAGCCGGAGACGCAGAACTCGCAGCCGATGCAGTTCTCCTGCTGGAAGTCCACGATGCCGTTGGAATATTGCACGATGGCCCCGTCGGCCGGACAAGCCCGCAGGCAGCCGGGATCGGCGCAATGCATGCACTGGTCCTTGCGCATCAGCCACTGCACCGTGCCGTCGTCCCGCTGGTGCTCGTTGAACTTGATCAGGTTCCAGAAGTTCCAGCGGGTCTCCGGCATAGTCTGGTAGGTGTTGTCGAAGGTAGTTTGAGCAAACGGCATGTCATTCCACTCGACGCACGCCACTTCGCAGGCTTTGCAGCCGATGCAGGTGGTGGTGTCCACCAGCTTGCAGACTTCCAGGTCGCGCTGCACCCCCAGCCCCGCCACCGGTCCGGGATGGGCCGAGATTTGCTTGATCTGAAGCGTCTTGCGGTCGCTCATCCTGTTCCCATCCTTTCTAAGCCTTCTCGATCTTCACGAGAAAGCCTTTGAATTCCGGTGTAAACGCGTTGGGGTCAATCACCGTCGGCGTCAGTTGATTGGCAAGAGTCTTGGCCGTTTTTCCCTCATCCTCTGCAATCCCACGGAAGCCCCAGTGAATGGGAATGCCGATCTGGAACATCTCCTTGCCGTCAATCTTCATCGGCCGGATGCGGCGCGTCACCATGGCCTTGGCAATATAGTGGCTACGCGCGCTGGTGACCTTGACTTTCTCGCCGCCGCGTATGCCCATCCGATCGGCCAGTTCCGCGGGCACTTCCACGAAGGGCTCGGGCACGAGTTCGACGTTCATAGGATTGTTCTTGGTCCAGTAGTGATAGTGCTCGGTCAACCGGTAAGTGGTGCAGATCACGTTGTAGCCCTGATCCACCGTGCCGTACTTGTCCATGTCGGTCTTGTAGCGCGTCACCACCGGGTTATTGCTTTGGTTGGGGTGCAGCGGGTTGGCAATGGGACTCTCGATCGGCTCGTAGTGCTCGGGGAAAGGCCCGTCGGACACGATTCCGAGCGGCACAAATAGCCGTCCCACGCCTTCCGGATTCATGATGAACGGCCCCATGTGGTTCTTGGGCGCCGAATCCGGCTTGAAGTCGGGCACGTCGTTCCCTGCCCAGAGTTGTTTGGCTTCATCCCACCATACCTGTCTCCGGCTGGGGTCCCACGGCTTCCCGTTCAGATCGCAGGAGGCGCGGTTGTAAAGCACCCGCCGGTTCATGGGCCACGACCAGCCCCAGTTGGGGTAGATGCCCAAGCCGGAAGGATCCTCCGTCCCGCGGCGCTGGGTCAGGGCCCCCGCCTCCGTCCAGGAACCGCAGTACAACCAGTTGCCGGCGAGCGTGGTGCCGTCGTCTTTGAGCCAGGCAAAGCCAGGCAGCTGCTGACCGGCCTTGATGGTCTGGTTGGTCTTGGGGTCGGTAATGTCGGCCAGCGCTTTTCCGTTAATCTCCTTCGCCACCTCCGCCAGCGATGGGTTGTAGGGATCGGTGTAGGCAAACGTCGCGTGCAGAATCGGGTCCGGATACTTGCCGCCCTCCTTCTGATAAAGCTCGCGCACCCTGAGGAAAATGGTGGCCAGGATTTCCTGGTCGAGCTTGGCCAAGCCCGGCGGCGGCAACGCCGGATTCTTCCATTGCAACCAGCGCGCTGAGTTCACAAAGGTTCCGTCCTTCTCGGCAAAGCCCGCGCCCGGCAGTCGGTACACCGTGGTGTTGATCTTCTTCATGTCCTCTGCCGAGATCCCCGGGGCCCGCCAGAACTCGCTGGTCTCATCGGGATAAATCTCACACACCACCAGCCAATCCGCCTTCTTCAGCGCCTCGATATTCTTCGCCGAATCCGGACCGATCATTACCCCATTCATGCCAAAGGCGAACAGCCCTTTCACCTTGCCTTCGTACATCTCGTTCCAGATGTTCACCCACGAATAGTTGCGGTCGACCTTGGGCAGATAGTGGAAGGCCCAATCGTTGTCCTTGGTAGCCGCGGCCCCATACATGGCCTTCAGGAACGACACCGCGAACTTGGGCGTGTTCGACCAGTAATTGAACGAGTCCCAGGGATCGGGCTTCGAAGGCCCGGGAGTGATCCGCTTCAGGTACGCCGCGAAGTCCGCGTCCGCCGGAATCGGCACCTTCAGATATCCCGGCAGGATGTCGAAAATGCCGGCCATGTCGGTCGCGCCCTGAATATTGGAATGCCCGCGCAGCGCGTTCACACCGCCTCCGGACCGGCCTACGTTGCCCATCAGCAGTTGCAACATGGCGGCAGTGCGGATGATCTGGGTGCCAAAGCTGTGTTGCGTCCAGCCCACGGCGTAAATGATGGTGGCGACCTTTTTCATGTCGCCGTCCTTGCGGACGGATGTGAACAGGTCAGCCGCCTTGAGGAATTGCTGCTGGGAAATCCCGGTGATGCGCTCCACCATCTCGGGTGTGTAGCGTTCGTACTGCTTCTTCAACAACTGGAACACACAGCGCGGATGCTGGAGCGACAAGTCATAAGCCACCTTCGGCGGCAATGCAGGCGGCGGGGCTGCCCCCGGCTTGCCTGCGCCGGCCTTGGCCGGTGCACTTCCTGCCGCTTTTCCCGACAAGTCTCCACCTTCTTCGTAATTCCAGGTGGTCTTGTCATAAATATGCTTCTGCGGATCGAAGCCGGAGTACAACCCGTCGTCCGGCAGCTTGAAGCCTTCCTTGATCACGAAGGCCGCATTCGTGTAGTTGACCAGGTAATCGTGTGCAATACGATTGTTCTGGATGGCGTAGTTAATCAGCCCGCCCAGGAAGGCAATGTCGGCTCCCGCACGAATCTGCAGGTAGAGGTCGGCCGTGGCCGCCGTCCGCGTCAGCCGCGGATCCACCACGATGGTCTTGGCATTGCGGTGCAGCTTGGCTTCAATCGCCCACTTGAAGCCGCAAGGATGGTTCTCGGCTGGATTCCCGCCCATGATCAACATCATGTCGGTGTTCTTGATGTCGATCCAGCCATTGGTCATCGCCCCGCGTCCGAATGTTGGCCCCAAACTGGAGACCGTGGGGCCGTGTCAAACCCGGGCCTGGTTTTCCAGGTAGCAGACCCCCAGGCTGCGCATGGTCTTCACGACCAGATAGTTGAACTCGTTGGTGTCAGTGCAGCCGCCGGTGAAGGCAATGCTTTCACACCGGTTCACGGTGTGCCCCTGCGCATCCTTCTCCAGGAAGGTGTCGTCGCGCGTCTTCTTCACCCGCTGCGCGATCTCCGTGTAGGCCTGCTCCCAGGAGATGTCCTCCCAGTGATCCGACCCCGGACGCCGCACCTGCGGCTTCAGCAGGCGGCGATCGTTGACGATGTCCTGCGCCAGCGACGACCCTTTGGGGCAAAGCGTTCCGCGGTTAATGGGGTGGTCGGGATCGCCCTCCACGTGCACCACCTGCGGAATCGCATTCTTGGCCTTGTCGCCCAGCGTGTAAATAATGACACCGCAACTGACTGAGCAATAGGGACAGGTGCTGCGCGTTTCCGAAGCGCGCGAGATTTTCAGACTTTGGGTTTGCGCGTAGACCGGAGCCAGGTCAAATCCCAAGGCGGAAAGACCGACTCCTCCAACCAGACTGCCCTTAAGGAAGGTCCTGCGGGAGAATTCCATCGCGTGGCCTCCGACTAAGTGATCGCGGCGCGCCTCAAGTCAAGCTTGAGTTCGCGTGCCCAATCGCAGCTGTGAGACGGAGGTGGTGGTTGCGGCCGCCGCAGATTCTGGCCCAGGCGGCCGGGCAGCACTGCGTGAATTGCCCCGCACTATACTCCGGCCTTCGCAGGGGCGTCAATAGCATCCTGAGGCCTGAGGGCAGCCGGTTGCGCGCGTGGCCTCACGGGCCGATAATCGGGCGATGGCCTTCTCTCGGTGGCAGCAGCGCATTGAGCGAGCACAACAGTTAGCCCGCAAGCATCCTTTCGCGGCCGAAATCCTGGGCTTCTATCTCCCCCTTGCCGCCTTCCAGGAAGACTTGTTCCGGAGGTTGACCGCCGCTTCTCAAGAAGGTAAGGCGGCCCCGTCGGGAGGGCCCTTCGACGCTCCGCCGGAATTGCCCGGACTTCTGGCCAGCTTTGGGCCATTTCTCGCGCTGGTGGAACGGTCCGGTCCGGCGCGCCTGAAACGGACCGCCTGCGAGTTGCGGGATCATGGTGACGGGGCTTGGTCCAACTTGCTGAAGGACTGCTGGGCCAAGACCGAGGCGGCTCCCGCACAACCAGCGGAGTTTCTGGCTTACGCCTTTCTCCAGCCCTACGCGGAGTTCGTGCGCTCCCGAATTCCTATGCGATGGGAAGGGTACACCTATTCGCGATGTCCATTCTGCAACCGCAGGCCGGGCGTGGGCGTTCTGCGCCAGCAAGGTGACGGCGCCCGGCGTTCCCTAATCTGCTCCTTTTGCCTGGCGGAATGGGAGTTCCGTCGCATCGTCTGTCCGGGATGTGGCGAGGAAGACAATCGCAAACTGCCGGTCTATTCCGCGGCCGAGTTCGATTACATCCGGGTGGAGGGTTGCGACTCCTGCAAACAGTACCTCAAGACGGTGGACCTCACCAAGGACGGCCTGGCCGAGCCCCTGGTGGATGAACTTGCCTCAGCTCCCTTGGACCTGTGGGCGCAGGAGAACGGCTATTCGAAGTTGCAGCCCAACCTGCTGGCCCTGTAGATGGAGCGACCGCACGGTTGGCGGTCGCACTCGTGCTAATTTATGCAGGACGAAGCGGCAAGCATGATGACTGAGACCTGGAAAACCTGGGAGGGCCAGGTTGTCAACGGAGAATTCCGCCTGCTGCAGTACCTGGGGGCCTCTGACGACAGCGCGGTGTTCCTTACCAACACGGAGCAGGAAGGTCAGAAGACGGTTCTCAAGTTCATCGCTGCCGATCCCATCAAGTCCGGTTCCCAACTGTCCCAATGGGGTGCTGCAGCCCAACTGTCACACCCAAACCTGCTGCGCATCTTTCACACCGGACGCTGCCAACTGGGTGGAACGGACCTGCTCTTCGTGGTGATGGAGTACGCAGAAGAGAACTTATCGCAGGTTCTCCCCCAGCGACTGCTGACGCCAGCAGAAGCGCGCGATTTTTTGCGTCCGGTGCTGGACGGGCTCGCCTACCTTCATGACAAGGGCTTCACACACGGCCACCTCAAGCCCAGCAACATCATGGCTGTGGGTGATCAGGTGAAGCTTTCAAGCGACCGCATCTGCAAGATCGGGGAATTGCCGGCTAGCCCTGAGAAACCCGGGGCTTACGATCCGCCGGAGAAGGCCAGCCGAGGCGCGTCCGCCGCCGCTGATGTCTGGTCGCTCGGCATGACCCTGACCGAAGCCTTGACAGGGCGTCTGCCGCAGTTGCGGGACCAGGGAGAACCAGTGGTGCCGCAGGGCCTGGTCGCGCCGTTCTCGGACATCGTACGCAATTGCCTGCGGCGAGATCCTGAGCAGCGGTCGACGACTGCAGACATCGCGGCGTGCCTCGATCAGAGGCCCACCGCGCCGCAGAAAGCCGAGACCGCCAGACCGCGCGCGACTGCTGCAAGGCCGCGCTGGATCATGCCCACAGTCGTGGCCGGCCTGGTGCTGGCCGCGGTGCTGGGCGGCTGGCATCTGCTTCGCCGCCAGCCCGGGCAAAACCTTCCTGCGGCGGCAGAGCCAACAAGTCCTCCGCTGCAATCGCAGCAGAAGCCGGAGGCGCTCCCGCCGCTAGAGGCTACGCAGAAAGGGAGAGAGCAGCAACCGTCCCCCGGCGGCACTCCCCAGCTGACCAGCACGGCTCAATCCCCGGCCGAAGCAACGACCAGCCCGAGTGCCGAGGGCGATGTGGTGCATCGGGTCGTGCCCGACGTACCTGCAAGCGCCCGCGCTACCATCACCGGCAAGGTGAAGGTCAGAGTGCGAGTGCGCGTGGATGCGGCCGGCAACGTGGCCGAGGCCGAGTTTGTCTCGCCCGGACCAAGCAAGTATTTTGCCCGGCTCGCCATGCAGGCCGCGCAACGCTGGAAATTTTCTCCGGCCAGCGATGCTGGTCAAAACCCTCCCCGGGAATGGGTCCTGCGATTCGAGTTTGGCAGAACTGGGACCCGAGTGGTTCCAGCACGGGCGACGCCGTAAAGGGCGGCGAGCAGTGCTCCCACGGTTTCATTCCGGGTCGGGTTTTCCGCGGTGATGTGCCGGAATCTCCCGGCCCGACAGGCTGCGCAGCGGGAAGAATCGATTCCTCTAGCTCGCCTTCAGACGCAGCGCTTCTTTGCGGTTGGCAAAGTCAATTTCCTCGATTCTCATTTGCTTGCTGTTTGCGACTGGCTTTAACACCACGTCATCATACGGCGCGGGGCGTTTCTGGTCGACGATCGTTCCGGAGGCTGCGGCCACAGCCTTGTTGTGCTGCATGATGCTGACGTGCACGGCCGGGCCGGAACCGGTCCACTTGACGGTGTAGTCTCCTGGCGACAGCTGGGTGGAGCCGATCTGCGCTGCCTGGGTGAGTTGCATGCTGCCCTGGTTCCTGTCCTTGGCGAGGGCGCTTAACGGCACTAGAAGAGACAGGGTCGCGAGAAGGGCCAAATGCCGGGCGAATTTCATAATTTATCTCCTCAACGGATTTTTCCCACTTGATTGAATGCAGCTCCGCCCCACGGGGCAAGCTGCTCCAAGATTCGGATCTGTTCGGTCCGATATCTACACGGATGCACCTTCTCAGGGCCATGGTTGCCGGCACGGATGGTGAACTGCCGGCTGTGGAGTCCTGCCGTCAGCCGGGAGTTGCGTTATGCTAGCCGAAGATGCAGCCGCGTTCTCCCACTCTCGAAGGGTTTCGGACCATGTTCCGCCGGCCGTCACTGGGTCTGGCGGAAATCACGTGGCGCTGGAGCTTTGGGTTTGCCGTCGCGTCGCTGCTCACTCTTTCCTGCCTGGAATATCTCGACACCTTGCCTGTTACCCGGGGTGAGATGCTGCTCTTGCGCAGCCGGCAACCGGCTCTGATCTCCCGGGCAATCGCGGACATTTTCCGGGGTAGCGCTCCGCGAGTGGTTGAAGTCGGTATTGTGCTGGCCGCAACTATGGCGATGGCTTGGATTGTTCTCGCTTCGTTGGGGCGAGCGGCCACGCTGCAAGCGCTTCTGCGGTATTTTCGGGAGTATGCCGCCACCTTGGGAGTGGTTCCTGCCGCCGAGAGCGTTCCCCAGACAGCCTCTTCGCGGTTGCGCTCCCTCTGCGGCCTAAACTTTTTTCGCGTGGGGGTGACCCTGGCCGCGGTGGTGGGCTGCCTGGGCGCTCTCCTGCTGGCCGGCGCAGCATCGCCCGAGAAGGATCCGTCGCCGTGGAGCGCTCTGCTGGTCTTCATGGTGCTGACCATGCTGGTATGGCTGGCCTGGTCGGCGCTGAACTGGTTTCTGTCGCTGGCTACAGTCTTTGTCGTGGGCCGCGGGCGGGACACCTTCGGCGCGGTGGCGAGCACGGTAGACCTGTGCCGGGCCCATGCTGGACCCGTGTTCGCGGCCGGGACGTGGTTTGGCCTGACCCACCTGGCGGCCTTTGTCATCGCCAGTTCCGTGGTGATGTTTCCTTTGGCTTTCATTGGCTTGCTGCCGCCGCCTGTGGTCCTGGGTGGCGTGCTCCTGATCACCTTGCTGTACTTCGCGGTAGTAGATTTCCTGTACGTGGGACGGTTGGCCGCTTACGTGGCGATTGTCGAGCTTCCCGAAGCCCCGCCTGCACCGGCTGCGCCCCTGTTGTCGCCGCCTTCTCAGTCCGCAACCGTCAGTCCTCCGCCAGCGCCGTGTATTGATCAGGATGAACTCATCTTGAGCGACGTTGGAGGGGCCGGCACTCGGCAGTCAGCACTCGGCTTTCAGCCGGCGGCGAGTATCGACAAAGACGAAGCCATTCTCAGCGATCTTGCGGGTGACGCGGCTCCACCCGAGCCGCCGCAGGACTGAATGCTGATTGCTGAGTGCCGGTTTTGCCCTTTACACTAACCTCCCGTTTTGAGACACTCATCCGTGGAAGCCCAATCCATCGTCGTCCTCGACTTTGGCGCGCAGTATTCGCAGCTCATCGCGCGCCGCATCCGCGAACAGAACATATTCTCGGTCGTATTGCCGTGCAACGCCAAGCTGGACGAGATCCGCAGCTACTCGCCGGTGGGGATCATTCTGTCCGGCGGGCCTTCGTCGGTATATGACAAGGACGCCCCGGTCGCCGACCAGCGCGTATTTGCTCTCGGCCTGCCGGTGCTCGGCATCTGTTACGGACTGCAATACATGGTGCACGCGCTTGGGGGCAAAGTACGTCCTGCAGACAAGCGCGAATACGGGCACGCCAGGATTGAACTGCTGAACGGCTCGCGCCTGTTCGAAGGCCTGCCCAAAGAGCTCGCCGTCTGGATGTCACATGGCGACGAGGCCGTCGAACTGCCTTCCGGCTTTCATTTGACGGCGAAGTCGCCCAGCGCTGTCGCCGCCATCGAAAACGCCGCGCAGAAGATGTGGGCGGTGCAATTCCATCCCGAAGTCCACCATACGCCGCGGGGCAGCGACATCCTGCGCAATTTCGCGGTCAATATCTGTGGCGCTCAACCCAGTTGGACCGCGCAGCACTTCATCGACGCCACCATTGCCAACGTTCGCCAGACCGTGGGCCAGGGCCGCGCCATCTGCGCACTGTCGGGCGGCGTAGATTCCTCGGTGGCGGCGACGCTGGTGGACCGTGCCCTGCGCGAGAGCAAGGGCCGCTCGCGGCTGACGTGTGTCTTCGTCAACAACGGCGTGCTGCGCAAGAACGAGTTCGAGAAGGTGCAGCAGAACCTGCGCGACAAGCTCGGACTGCACATCGTGGCCATAGATGCCAGCCGGCGCTTCCTGGCCAAACTCAAGGGTGTGATCGATCCCGAGAAGAAACGCAAGCTCATCGGCAACGAATTCATCGCTGTCTTCGAGGAGGAGGCACATCGCATCGAAAAAAAGGAAGGCAAAGTGGAGTGGCTGGTGCAGGGCACGCTGTACCCGGACGTGATCGAGTCGCGCTCGGTGCGCGGGCCGTCGCAGACCATCAAGACCCACCACAACGTGGGCGGCCTGCCGGAGAAGATGAAACTCAAGCTGATCGAGCCGCTGAAGGATCTGTTTAAGGATGAAGTCCGCAAGATCGGCCGCGATCTGGGCATGCCGGAAGAAATCCTCCAGCGCCAGCCATTCCCCGGGCCGGGACTGGCGGTGCGGGTGCTGGGCGAGGTCACGCCGGAACGTCTGGCCATTCTTCGCGAGTGCGACGACATTGTCGTTACCGAGATCAAGAAGGCCGGCCTGTACACGAAAATCTGGCAGTCCTTCGCGGTTCTCCTGCCGGTGATGTCGGTCGGGGTGATGGGCGACCAGCGCACCTACGCGTACACCTGCGCCATTCGCGCGGTGCATTCCGAGGACGGCATGACCGCCGACTGGGTGCCGCTCCCCGGCGAGGTCCTGAAGACGATTTCGAGCCGCATTGTGAACGAAGTGAAGGGCGTGAACCGGGTGGTCTATGACATAACCTCAAAACCGCCCGGGACGATTGAGTGGGAATAGCGGGATTGCCCGGTCCAGTTGGATAGGGGCGAAGCTGAGGTTCTGTCTGGGTCGAGGGCGGCCGGCGCGCTTGTCATTGCAAATGGCGCAATCCCGTACGTATACTTTTTGCGAGTATTCTTACCAGAAAGGGAGAGAAGTGTCATGTTCAAGATTCGCTTAGTAAGAGCCGCGCTATCGCTTGCCATCATTCTCCCTTGCTTTGCCAGTGCGCGGCTGAGCCATGCCGCCACGGAAGTAAAGCTGGAGGACATCCTTTCAGGTTATCTTGCCTCAATTGGCAATCCTGCGGCGCGGTCTGCCGTCAAGTCGCGGGTTGTTGAGGGAACAACTCAGTTCAACGTTCTGACCGGCGGCGCCGGCAAGGCGACCGATGGCACGTCCGCGATTGTTTCCGACGGCCGCAAGGTCCAACTGATGATGAAGTTTCCCAACAGCAACTACCACGGCGAACGGTTTATCTGCGACGGGAACAAGGTGTCGGTCGCTACCGCCACTGATGCCCAGACGCGGTCGAACTTCGGAAACTTCGTTTATATCCAGGACATCGTCCTGCGGGAAGGCTTGCTGGGCGGAGAACTTTCCACCGCCTGGCCGCTGCTTGACCTGGAACAGCGGAAGGCTAAGCTTAGTTACGAAGGACTGAAAACCATTGATGGAAAGCAGTTGCACGAGGTCAAGTACAAGCCTAAGAAGGGTCAAGATGTGGAAATCTACTTGTACTTTGATCCGGAGAGCTACCATCACGTGCTGACGGTGTACAAGTTGTCGATCCGCCCCCAACTGGCTCAAGGGGGGCAGCAGAACCCCTTGGCAGTCCCCGAGCTTGGGGGAGGGCGGGGATCGTCGCCGTTGCAAGGTACAGTGAGCCCTGACGCGGCGCAGGCGGGCGCTCAGCAGGAGACCCGCTACACGGTGGAGGAGAGATTCAGCGAGTTCAAGGCTGCCGATGGTCTCACTCTGCCGAATCACTACACGATTCACTTTATGCAGGAGCCACAGGGCGGGAACACGACTATTTTGGATTGGGACACCAGCGCGAATCGAATCCTTGAAAACGTTACGCTCGACCCGCGAAACTTCCAAGTGAAGTAAGGAGTGCTGACGGGTATTAATTCTTTTCGGCTATCTTCCGCGACACGGCTGTAGCCAGCCTGCGTGGGGCGAGGCGTACCGACTCTGCCAGCAGCCAGTTGCGCAGCCCTGATATCAGTACCGGCTTGCCGGCCAGCATCCCACGATAGCCGTCAAGGGCCACTGCCTTGGCGCTCATCATCCCCATTCTCACCAGCCGCGAGCCCTGCATGGCCGCACGCTCCTGGAATCCGGTTTGCGTCGGACCGGGGCACAAGCAGGTTACGGTGATGCCGCTGGATTTCAACTCATTGTCCAGCGCCTCGGAAAATGACAGCACATAGGCCTTGCTGGCGTAGTAAACGGCCATCAGCGGCCCCGGTTGAAAAGCAGCAGTGGATGCCACATTGAGGATTCTGCCCGAGTGGCGTTCAACCATCGGGCCCAGGAACAGTCTCGAAAGTTGGGTAAGGGCAGTGACGTTCAGTTGGATCTGGCCAAGACTCTCTGCCAGGGGAATCTCCGCGAACTTGCCGTGCTGGCCGTAAGCGGCATTGTTCACCAGGAAATCGATGGCAATCCCCTCCCGCTGTACTTGATCAAAGAGGAATTGCGGAGCTGGTGTGGCAGTGAGGTCAAGCGCGATCGGTCGCACCGCGACCCCGAACTGGCGCTGCAGTTCGTCGGCAAACTGCGCCAGCCTGGGACCGCTGCGAGCAACCAGCACCAGATTGTGATGGTCTTTGGCGAACAGCTTCGCCAGTTCGTAACCGATGCCACCGGACGCACCGGTGATGAGGGCAGTTGTCATGCGGCACGCTGCGGATACCGTGGAAGACTACATCCAATCGCCAGGAGTATACGTTATCCTAACGATGCAACGGGCCGGGATAGGAGGCCTCCCGGCGGATCCCGTTCTCGGAATGCTAATGTGGCTCATGTGGGCAAGGAAGCCAGAGACTTTGTCGCCTTGCCCGGTGACCGCACATTACTTTGGTTTGGTCCTACCCCAAAGTTAGCTTGCCCCGACTGCAGAGCCGTCCTAAAACCAAGCAGGCAATGCAGCAGACTTTTACCGAAAGCCGGCGCACTGCCGATCGGGAATGGGGCGGTGCGTCATGCCGGCTGGTTGCAGAGCGTTTTCCTTCCGCAGTCTGTTTTTCCTCTGGGTCTTGACCTTCGCAGGTTGGGCTTGGGCTCAGGACGACATCAGCGAAGGACACATCGCACCGCGCGACGCGGTGGCGGCTAACACGACCATGGCAACGGACTCAGCCCTCAATACCTACAGCAAGCCTATTCGCAAGACCGTGGACCTGGTGCTGGTTCCAGTCACCATCACCGACAGCCTGAACCGGTTGGTGGTAGGGCTGAGGCAGGACAATTTCCAGGTTTTTGAGGGCAAGGAGCGGCAATCCATCCAACACTTCTCCAGCGAGGATGCGCCCGTGTCAGTGGGAATCATCGTGGATACCAGCGGAAGCATGAAGTTCAAGATGGACCGGGCGCAGGAAGCGGTCAAGCAGTTCTGCGCCGCCGCCAACCCGCAAGACGAATTTTTCATGATCACGTTCTCCAACCAGCCTCTCCTGGTGGCAGATTTCACATCTCGTCCCGAAGAGGTCGAAAACAAGCTGCTGTTTGCGAGAGCTCAGGGCGAAACCTCGCTGCTTGATGCCATCTACTTGGGCATTAACAAGATGCGCGAGGCCAAGTATCCCAGGAAGGCGTTGCTGATTATCTCCGACGGCGGGGACAACCACAGCCGGTACACCGAGAAGGAGGTCAAATCCTCGGTGAAAGAAGCTGACGTGGTGATTTATGCGGTGGGCACCTACGATCGGTACTTTCCTACGCAGGAGGAACGACTAGGGCCGGAGCTGCTGAGCGACATTGCGGAGGTCACGGGCGGACAAGCCTTTACTCTCGACAACCCCAACGACTTGCCGGAAGTGGTCGGCCGAGTCGGTGTCGCGCTGCGTAACCAATACGTGCTGGCCTACCGCCCGGAGAACACGCTGCGCGATGGAAAATGGCACAAGATCAAAATCAAGCTGAGGATCCCCAAGCTGGCATTCCTCCATGTGCACGCGAAAACGGGCTACTACGCGGCGAGCGAGTAGGAGGACTACCGGTGTCGGGCCGCTCGCAGGGCTGCGGCGCGGTTGATGCAGAAAACTTGCGGCATCGCTGAAGCGATCCCCTCATGCCAATTGCCTGCTCTCGCGGCACGAGCGTGTTACGTCAATCCGGCGCGCTCTGTCTTCGTCGAACCTCTGCTACGCTCCGGCCATGACAGGTTCAAGCTCGTAGATTGAATGCCATGAGGTAGCGGCTTTCAGTCGTGAATTGACGTTCTTGATGTTGGTCACGCCTTCGGTCTCCAGCCACTTGCGGAAGCCCGCGGCGCCCTGCTTGGCGTAGATCGGGATGCCATCCTTCCAGGTGGCGCGCCCGCAGAGCACGCCGTTGAACTTCACCCCGGTCTCGGCAGCCAGGTCCAGCGTCTCACTGAATTCGGCATTGCTGACGCCGGCGGAAAGATAGATGAACGGCTTGGTGGCCACGCCCGCGGCCTTGTGGAACAGGTCAATGGCTTCCTTCTTGCTGTACGCCTTTTGGCCGGTGAAGACCTTGACGCCCTCGACGAACTTCATGTTCACCGGGATCTCTACCTTCAACACGTCAACGCCGTAGCGGTCTTTGGAGAACTCCTTCATGCTGCCGATAACGATATCGGGCTTCTTCTTGGCGTACTCAAGGCCCTTCTCGTCGAGACCTTCTTCGTAGCCGACGAATTCGAGGAAGAAGGGGATATCGTTGGCGCGGCACTCATCGCCGATGCGCTCCACCCAGGCGTGCTTGCGATCGTTGATGTCCTTGGGATCGAAGGGAGTGTAGTAAAGCAGGATCTTGCAGCAGTCGGCGCCGGCTTCTTTCAGGCGGCGCACCGACCAGTGATCGAGCAGGTCAGGGAGCCGGCCGGGACCGGTCTTGTCGTACCCGGTCTTCTCGTAGGCGAGGAGCAAACCGGCATTCTTGGCACGCTTCCGGGAAGCGGGGAGGCCCCACTCGGGGTCAAGCAGGATGGCGCTAGCGTGAGGAGTGAGGACTTCGGTGACCAAGGACTTGAACTCCTCCATCATGGCGTCGGTGATCTCGGAACCGCGTTCCTTGGCCAGGGCCTTCTGCAGGGAGCCGCGCTGGTCCATGGCGGCAGCGGCGATGACACCACGTTCGTTGGAAACAGCCTTCAAGCCCGAGAGTTTTCCAGGGGTCAGTTTCATGGGTTCCTCCGAATTAGTGCGGATTGCAAAAAGGATGGCGCCCGCCTTCGGTTGGGATCCGCAGCGGGACGGCCATCATTGTATACGCACGGCAGGCAAATGAAAACCACAGCAGCGGTGACGCTGGGCTCATTGCCGCAGCGTCAGGGTGCCCAGAATGGCTTGCTGCTTGGCGATTAAAGACTGTATGCCCTGGCTGGCGATGGCGATCATCTTGCCGAGTTGGGGTTCGTCAAAGACCTGGTGTTCGGCGGTGGCCTGGACCTCGACGAACTTGCGCCCCGCGGTCATGACGAAATTCATGTCTACGTCGGCGCGGGAGTCCTCTTCATAGCTGAGATCGAGCATGATCTCGCCATCCACGATGCCGACGCTGACAGCGGCCACAAAGTCGCGCAAGGGAACGGAGGTCAGGGTGCCGGCCTCAACCAGCTTCTCCATGGCCAGCCCAAGGGCGACGAAGGCGCCGGTGATAGAAGCGGTGCGGGTACCGCCATCGGCCTGGATGACGTCGCAGTCAATCCAGATGGTGCGTTCGCCCAGGCGTTCGAGGTCGGTGACGGCGCGCAGGGAACGGCCAATGAGGCGCTGGATTTCGTGGGTGCGTCCGCTGGGGCGGCCTTTGTTGACTTCCCGCGGTGTGCGGGTCAGGGTAGCGCGGGGCAGCATGGCGTACTCGCTCGAGATCCAGCCCTTGCCGGTGTTGCGCAGGAACTGGGGCACGGTCTCCTCCACCGACGCGGTGCAGATGACCCGGGTGTTGCCGACTTCGATAAGCACTGAGCCCTCGGCTGTGGTGACGTAATCGGGAAGGATGTTGACCGGGCGCATCTGGTCGGGAGTGCGGTTGTCGGAGCGGTAGACCATGGCGAGATTCTAAATGAACGCCGACTCAGCGGCGGAAGGATGATTCTAATTGACAATTTCAATGGCCAGCTGCCCATTGAAGAACCGTGCATCCTGCCCCGTCTCGAAAACAAGTCAGCAATCGGCAATTGGAAATGGGCAATGAGTTCACTGCTCTGACTGGAGCAGTGCCGCCATCTGGTTGACCTGGGAGACGTCGTAGAAGCCGGAGAGGTCGGCGTGCCCAGCGAGGGTGTCGCGCGGCTTGCCGCCCACCAGAATCTTGACCCGGGTGATGCCGGGGACGTTGGCAGAAAGGGTTTGGACGAGGGAGGCGACCGTGAGTTCCTCCACCAGAACACCAGAACGGTGACCTTCGGCAAAGGCTTCGTTGGTGTCAATCACCGCAAGGCCGGGCTCGACCAGGTAGACATCCCGGACTTCGGCCCCGGTGGCCAGGGGATGAGGCGAGGATTTGCCGAGGTAAAGGTCGAGCAAGGCGCGAAGCAGCTCCTCGGCGCGCTGCTGGCGTCCGGCGGGGAGGGGGATACGGGCGGATTGCGCCCGCAGCCCGCCGGGATCATCGTAGGCGACGTACAGAGTGACCTGCTCGGTAGGCCCGGAAACCGGGGGCGCGACCGGGCTGGCGTAGGCAGAAGCTCCAGTCTGGGTAACGCGTCTGCGCATGCGCCAGACGTACACGCTCATGCCCAGCGCCACCGCCAACATGATGGCGACACTGATCACCAGGTGCCGCGGAATCATCGCCCCACCCCCAGCTTGTCGCGCGCGGCAGCGAGTCCGGAGGCGACCGAGTTGGCGATGAGGTCCTGGTAGGCGGTGGAATTCAGCGCGGTGACATCGTCGGCGGGGGGAGCGACCTCCAGCGCCACCGCCGCGGCGATGATGTTATTCAAGGGACGCAAGGGGGCGATCAAGCTACGCACCGGAACCTGACGCTTTTGAAACTCTGCGGCCAAAACGGCTTCTGCAGATTGACTCGCCGCGTAGGACACCGATTGAGCCGTGTCCCAGTTCAGAAACGGTCCCCGGGCGTCTCCCACTGGTGGGACCAGGGCGGTGTAGAGACGGACCCCGTGGCCCTGGGATGAGGCATGCAGGCAAATGTAGATGGCGGGATGGGCGGTGTTGGCCATACTGGCGCGCTGGTCAAGAGTCAACGTGATGTCCCCGTCACGAATCAGCAGCGTAGTGAAGGAGTGACTCTCCAGTTCCTGCCGCAATCGCCGGGCAAACGCCAGGGTGACATCCTTTTCCGCCAGTTGGTCGGTCAGCGCGGCGCCTCGCTCATCGCCTCCGTGGCTGGCATCCACCACGGCGAAGTAGCTGCGAGCCCCTGGGACTGCTGGGCCGGGGGGCGTGGCGAGCGGGGCAGGCGACCCGGGCGTTGAAGTTGCTGCCGGAGTTGACTGGGCGGAAGGTTGGGGGGCCGGAGCAATCGTGATCGTTCGGCCATCGTTGCTGAAACTGGCGAACAGCGGCACCGTCCCCGCGACCGTGATCTCCGCGACGCCGTTGCTTTCCTGGTAGTTGGCGGATGGAATGGTCTTGTTATCGAAGGTGAGGTTCAGCGAGCCCGGGGGAACCAGCGGCTCATGGGTGAACACCATGCGCAATTTTCCCGGCTCGGTCGCAATCATGGGATTCACCGGCGCGGTGAAGTCCAGGACCAGGGTAGGCGGGGCGGCTTTCATCACTTGGGCAGTGAAGTGGACCGCGACATTGCCCACGAACAGGCGGCGTGAGGTCTCATGAAAAGTGACCGGACCCCCGAGAAAGCGTGGCAGCAGAGTGGCGAGCGCGGCCAGGGGCACCAAGCCGCGGCCGTTCTCCATCAGAAACTTGGCGGGCAGATCAAAGTCGCGGCCACGAACCCGGACACGGGTCTTGCCGGACGTGAACTCGCCGTCCACATCGTTGTACTTGACTTTCCAACGCCGGCCCTCGGTCTTGGACACTACTGTGCCTAAGGGCTCGAGTAGCTCGAACAGCCCGACGTAGTCGCGACCGTCATGCTCAATCACGGGAAGCGAGTAGTTAGCGGCGGTGGAGTAAATCGTGATTCGCTTCTCGTCTGAGGCGGCGAAAAGGAGAAAAGTGGAGAGAAGCACAAGGGCGAAGACAATGGCCAGCAGTTCGAACCAGGGGGTCCGAGGCGCGGCAGTGGCCTGGTCTTGAGTTGAAGGGGGCAAGCTCGCAATCTTACCTCAGAGGGTAAGGGGTTGGCGTCAGATCGCAGGTTTAGTCGTGCGGCTCCCGGATCTTGGCCGGGACCCGGTTCTTAGATACCGGCACTCGGTTCTCAGCGAGAAGGATGGCACTACTCCAGGGCGTAGATGGCAAGACCGCTGAGAAGCTTGGGATAGAAGTCCGTGGACTTCTGGGGCAGTACCTCTCCGGCGAAGGCGATGTCGCGCACCTGTTGCATGCGGACGGGGTTCATGAGGAAGGCGACGTTGGCGGTGCCGCTGCGCACCCGGTCCAGGGCCTCTGCCGTATCGCGAAGGTAGCTGATGTTCTGCTGATTGCGGATGGCTTCTTCCGAAATGCCCAGGACGCCTTGCAGGAGGCATCGGTGTAATTGGACTACATCCAGCGATTGCTGACGCAATGACAGATCGGCAAGCAGATTGGACCCAATGGCTTTGGGAGTGTCGAAGAGAAAGGCCCGATCGGCAGTGACCGCCAGTAATGCGGTTCCCATGTGTCCGGCCTCGCGCAAGATGGCGTTGGCGCGAAGGGCGTCGATGCCGGAGTCCACCTCTTCCACACTGAAGTAGACGCGGGCCCCGTCGCGCAGGGCATCGGATGAGAACGACTCCAGCCCATGCACTACGCGATGGCCGGGCAGAATCACCAGGCCGGGGCTGTCCATGTTGACGAAGGTCATCATCACCAGTTCGTAGGGAGCATCTTCGGGCTCGGTGGAACGCACCCAGGGGCTGGTTGAGGAACGCTCACGCGGGATTCCTGGCGCCGACCCGCTGGCGTCCCGGCGTTCGTTGCGGTAGTTCAGCGCAGTTTCATAGCGATGATGGCCATCAGCGATGATGAGTTTCTTGTCGCGCATCTTGCCCCGAACCAGGTTGATGAGGCTGGAGTCGGCGGTTCTCCAGACCTGGTGGAGGACGCCATAAGGGTCGCGGGTCTCCATGTCGGGCGCGGCCGCCGGTGCCAGCAGGCTGTCAATCTCACCAGCAGGATCGCTGTAGAGCATGAAGAGCTGTCCGAAGTGGGCGCGGGTGGCGCGCAGCAGCTCCAGGCGGTCGGCCTTGGGCTTGGCCAAGGTCAACTCGTGGCGGAAGACGGTCCCCGCGGAGTAATCCTCAATCCGGCCAAGGGCGATAAAGCCACGGCGCTCCAGTTCAGCCTTCCCACCGGGAACGGTAAAACGCTGGACGTACAAGTATATGCAGGGTTGGGGGTCCTGCAGGAAGATGCCTTGGCGGCGCCAGTCGCGGAAGTAGGCGGCCGCCCGGGTATAGCGGTTCTCCTCGGGGGTGTCGGCGGGCTCCACTTTTCCCAGGATGATCCGGACGAGATTATAGGGACTGGCGGCGTAGTACTGGGCTTGCATCTCGGGAGTGATCTTGTCGTAGGGCTGGGTAACCACTTGTGTCAGCGAAACCCGGGAGGGGTCGTAACGAAGGGCGCGGAATGGTGCAATATGAGCCATTTAGGGGCGCCGGGAAATTGTAACAAGAGCGTTTCTTCCTTGCCGGGCGCGGGCCGAAAAGAGCGCAGAATGGGCAAACTCTTGCGCACCGCCAGCCATCAAAGGGTACGGATAAAAAGCCTGACAACAGCCCCGAACGGCTGTGGTAGTATCGCAGCAATGAGGTCACTATGGCCCGCCACCGTGGGTCATCTCTCTCCGAGATTCTAGCCCGGCTCCTCAACTCGGCCCCATCCCGGACCCGGAAAGGTGCTGTGCGGCCTGGCCCAAACCTGGCTTGGCTGTGTTGCCTGCTCCTGGTGTTCGCAGTGAGCGGCTTTGCGTCGCCCGCTTCGGCGCAGGACACGGTCGACGATGTGCACATCAAGCCGCGCATTGCCCCGCCCGAGCCCAAGATCACGGACAGCATTGCTCCCTCTCTCCGGAGCCACACCAAGCCCTTCAAGGTGGATGTGGACCTGGTTCTGGTGCCGGTGACCATTACCGATCCTATGAACCGCCTGGTGACAGGCTTGGACAAAGATAATTTCGCGTTGTTTGAAGGGAAGGACCAGCAGGAGATCAGGCACTTTTCCAGCGAGGACGCGCCGGTGTCACTGGGAGTGATCTTTGACATGAGCGGGAGCATGGGCAGCAAGATTGAACGCGCGCGGGAAGCGGTGGTGGAGTTCTTCAAAACGGCCAATCCGCAGGACGAGTTCTTCATGATTACGTTCGCGGACAAGCCGGAAGAAATTTCCGACTTCACCCAATCGGTGGAGGACATTCAGGGCAAGCTGGTGTACACCATTCCCAAAGGCCGCACGGCATTGCTGGATGCGATTTATCTGGGCATCAGCAAAATGCGGCAGGCGAAGTATCCGAAGAAGGCGCTACTGATCATCTCCGACGGAGGCGACAATCACAGCCGGTACACCGAGGGAGAAATCAAATCACTGGTGAAGGAAGCCGACACCCTGATCTATGCCATTGGCATCTATGATCGCTATTTCCCCACCGAGGAAGAGAGGCTGGGCCCCACTTTGTTGAGCGAGATTGCGGAACTGACGGGGGGACGCGCGTTTACCATCGACAACCCGAACGACTTGGCGGATGTGGCCACAAAAATTGGCATCGAGCTACGCAACCAATACGTGCTGGGATACCGTCCAAAGAACCCGACGCACGACGGCAAATGGCGTAAGATAAAAGTGAAATTGATTCCGCCCAAAGGATTGCCGCCGCTTCGCGTATATGCCAAGACGGGTTATTATGCGCCTTCGGAATAGCGCTGTTCTGATCCTGCTGGTCATCTTATTCTTCTGCATCGGGACGGGGGCCCAAAATACCACCCCGCAGGATTCGTCCCCCGGCAATCCTTCCCAGCCGTCGGCAGACACTGCGAACCCACCGGCCTCGCCGGCCCCGCCCGGACAACCGGGGACCGTTCAGGGGCAACAACCGCCGGCGCCGTCCCAGAACCAGAGCCAACCGCCCGCCGGCCAGGCACCGCAAAGCAGCGACAGTGGAGTTTTCGTTTTCAAGACCCAGGTCGAAGAGGTGGTTCTGCACGCTACCGTGGTGGACGACAAGCAGCGCATGGTTACCGGCCTGGACCGCAATGCCTTCACGGTATTCGAGGATGGCAAGCCGCAGAAGATCACCTCCTTCCGCCACGAGGACATCCCGGTTTCGATGGGCATCGTAATCGACAACTCCGGCTCCATGCGCGAGAAGCGCGACAAGGTCAACAAGGCTGCGTTGAACCTGGTGAGGTCCAGCAACCCGCAGGATGAAGTCTGCGTAGTCAATTTCAACGACGAGTACTACCTGGACCAGCCCTTCACCAGCAACATTGCTTTGCTGAAGGAAGCGCTCGAGAAGTACGAGACGCGAGGCGGTACGGCGCTCTATGACGCGGTGGTGGCGACCTCGGATGAACTAAGAAAACACGCCCGCCTACAGAAGAAAGTGTTGTTCGTGGTGACCGACGGAGAAGACAATGCCAGCCGGGAATCGCTGGAGCAGGCGGTGCAGCGGTTGTCGGAGGAGAACGGACCCACGGTATATGCCATCGGGATACTGGGCGAAGAAAGAGCCCGGCGGGCGCGGCGAGCGTTGCAAACCATGGCCGAACGGACCGGGGGAATCGCGTTCTTGCCAAAGACCAGCGACGAAGTAGACCAGATCAGCCGGACGATCGCGCACGACATCCGCAATCAGTACACTCTCGGATACAAGCCCTCGACGCCAAAGAATGTGGGCGGGTATCGCACCATCAGGGTGGAAGCCAAAGCGGCCGGGCACGGCAAGCTGACGGTTCGCACCCGTAGTGGCTACTATCCCGGCCAGGAGCGTGCCGCGAATTAGTGCCTTGCCCCACAGCACCGGTGACCTCGGATAATTGACGCTCTTGCCTCTGCTTCCGTACTCTGTACAGTGCGAATGAAAACGATCGAGGGGACCCGTCTGCGCGTCGCCGATGACATTACCCAACTGGTCGGCGAGACCCCCATTCTCCAATTGAAGCGAATTGTTCCGGAGGGTTCGGCGGAGGTGTACGCCAAGTTGGAATACCTGAACCCCGGGGGGAGCGTGAAGGACCGGGCGGCCATCGGGATGATTCGCCGGGCCGAGGAAGAAAGGCGCCTGCACCCGGGCGGTACCATCGTGGAGGCGACCGCAGGCAACACCGGGATCGGGCTGGCGCTGATCGGCGTGAATCGTGGCTATAAGGTGGCGCTGTTCGTGCCGGAGAAGTTTTCCGAGGAAAAAGTCATGATCATGCGGGCCCTCGGCGCCGAGGTGACGCGCACACCGGACGACGAGGGCATGCAAGGGGCAATCAATCGGGCCAAAGCGCTGGCCGCGCGCGATCCCAACGCGTTCATGGTCGGACAATTCGAAAATCCCGCCAACCCTGATTACCACTACGAGACCACCGCCCGCGAAATGTTCGACCAGATGGAAGGCCGTCTCGATGCCGTTGTCATTGGTGCGGGTACGGCGGGGACCTTCACCGGGATCGCGCGGTACGTGAAGGAACGGCTGCCCAAGGCGCTGGCGGTGGCGGTAGAGACGCAGGGCTCGGTGCTGGGCGGCGGCAAACCGGGAAAGCACAAAGTCGAGGGCATTGGGTCGAGCTTTGTTCCCAAGAACTTTGACCGCTCAGTGTGTGACGAAGTCATCATGGTGACCGATCCGCAAGCGTTCGGCATGGTGAAGGAGTTGGCGGCGCAGGAGGGTGTACTGGCGGGCTCCAGCAGCGGCGCCAACGTCTTTGCCTCCCTGCAAATAGCCAAGCGGCTGGGCCCGGGGAAGCGCGTGGTGACCATGATTCCGGATTCGGCAGAACGGTATCTGTCGAAGAAAATTTTTGACGGTGGGGTGTAAGAGCAGCATTCAGCACTCAGCATTCAACACTCAGGCAAACCTGGTTCCATGCCACATTGACGGGGTCTTGCGGGGGCTGACTGCTGAGTGCTGAGTGCTCGACACAGACATCATGCCTAAGCAAGACAAGCCAGCAGGATTTGCCACTCGCGCGATTCACGTCGGGCAGGAGCCCGATCCCCTGACCGGCGCGGTGACAGTGCCCATCTACCCAACCTCCACCTACGTCCAGGAAGAACTGGGGAAGCACAAGGGCTACGAATACTCGCGTGTATCCAATCCCACGCGCACCCGGCTGGAGCAGAACCTGGCGGCGCTCGAAGGCGGGACTGGATCATGCGTGTTTGCCAGCGGCATGGCGGCCATCAATGCCATTGCCACTATGTGCAAGTCGGGCGATCACGTGGTGTGCGGCAACGATCTCTACGGCGGGGTGCCGCGGTTGTTCAATCAGGTGTGGGCCGATTTGGGCTTGGAATTCACCTATGTGGATACGTCCGATGTAAAGAATGTCGAGCGGGCGATTCGCAAGAACACCCGCATGGCATATATCGAGACGCCCACCAACCCGCTGATGACGCTGAGCGATATCCGGGCCATCAGCGAGGTGTGCCATCGAAGGAAAATCGAGCTGGCGGTGGACAACACCTTCATGTCCCCGTATTTCCAGCAGCCGATTGCGCTGGGTGCGGACATGGTGGTGCACTCGACCACCAAGTTCCTCAACGGGCACAGCGATGGTCTTGGCGGAGTGGTGGTGTGCACCCGGCCGGAGCAGGTGGAGAAGCTGGCCTTTCTGCAAAAGGCCGCGGGAGCGATACTCTCGCCCTTTGAGTGCTGGCTGGTGCTGCGCGGGGTGAAGACCCTGGCGGTCCGCATGGAGCAGCACGATTGCAACGGCCGGCGGGTAGCGGAGTTTCTCGCGAAACACAAGAAGGTCAAGAAGGTCTTTTATCCCGGCCTGGCGGAGCATCCGCAGCACGAGCTGGCGAAGCGGCAGATGAGCGGCTTCGGCTCGATGATTACCTTTGAGACCGGCTCGCGCTCGAACGCCAACAAGATGCTGAAGAACGTGCGCGTGTGCTCGCTGGGCGAGTCGCTGGGCGGGGTGGAGACG
Source organism: Terriglobales bacterium (assembly GCA_035542575.1). GTDB lineage: Bacteria > Acidobacteriota > Terriglobia > Terriglobales > Acidobacteriaceae > JAIQET01. Next base: position 91,399 of record DATKLE010000046.1, read on the forward strand.
CTGATCTCGCACCCGGCGACCATGACCCACGCGGCCCTGGGGGAGAAGGGGCGCGCCGCGATCGGCATCACCGACGGCATGGTGCGGATTTCGGTGGGTATTGAGGACGTGGACGACATCATTGCGGATCTGGACGCAGCGCTGGGGGCGATGTAGGCTGCGGTATCCGTAACCGTCTTGATACCTGAAGAGGCCACGGCGGCAGAACGTCCATGCGAGATTTCAGCAGCACAACAGCCGAGACATGACGCATCGAGACACTTATGCTCAGCACGCAATCAGTAGCGTGGTAGCACTATGCAGACGTTGAATGTTGGCGCAGGTCGAACCGACGCAGAGTACAAAGCAGCTGAGGAGCAGCGGCGCGCCGACTTGCTTGCCGACAGCCGAAGCGATGCGAACTACTTCTTCTGGGCTGCGGGCCTAGCTGCGCTCGGCACCGGACTGTTTCCGGTGCGCTTGAACGTTCTTGTCAGCATTGGTGTAGTTGACCTGCTGACCTTCTATGGCAGGCCACTCGGTCCTCTTTATCCACTTGCGGTGTACGGGATGGCGTGCATGTGGCTAGTTGTCATGCTAGGGCTGGGATTTGCCGCGCGCAGGGGCCATCGTTGGGCGTTCCTGGCTGGCATGCTTCTGTATGGAGTTGACATGATCGCCCTCATGATGATGTTCTCCCTGTGGGCATTCGGGATCCATGCTTTCTTCGTGCTTAAGTGGTTCCAAGGACAAAGAGCACTGAAAGAACTTAACGAAACGAATGTCTCGACCTCCTGAGAACAGTAAAGGCTGGGAGATAGCTTCCGTTTGGGTCGGGTAGAGGGCACATTTGCGAAGAATTGCTAACACGCCAGCACTCGCACCCTGTCCCCAGTCATCTCGCGAGACGGTAGCCAGTGATCCGCTCCATTTTCCTTGCTATCCTCTCCCCGCATGACTTCCGCGTCGCGCGAGTGGGATTCCTCCGCCTATCATCGCCTTTCCGGGCCGCAGCTGAGTTGGGGCAAGAAGGTGCTGGCCCGCGTGCGACTGCGCGGCGATGAGACGCTGCTCGATGCGGGCTGCGGCACCGGACGGCTCACCGGGGATTTACTGCAGGCTCTGCCGCGCGGTGGGGTGGTGGCGGTTGACCTGTCGCAAAACATGCTGCGCACCGCGCGCGAGCAACTCGGCCCGCAGTTTGGCGAGCAGGTGCGGTTTGTCGCAGCCGATCTGCAGGACCTTCCTTTCGATCAGGCTTTTGACGGAATCTTCAGCACGGCGGCATTTCACTGGGTACTGGACCATGACAAGCTGTTCCGCAGCTTGTACGGCGCGTTGCGGCCCGGAGGATGGCTGCGGGCGCAGTGCGGCGGCGGACCGAACTTGGAGCGATTGCGCCGGAGGATGGCGGTGTTGGCAGCCAGCCCGAGGTATGCGCGGTTCCTGGGCGGGTTTGCCGAGCCGTGGACTTATTCCGACGCGAAGACGGCGGCGGAGCGCTTGCGCCGGGCCGGATTCCTCAACGTGGAGACGGGACTCGAGCCGGCGTTAACCGTGTTTGATAACGCAGCGAAATTCTCCGAGTTTGTGCGCACGGTGATTCTGCATCGCCACTTGGAGCGCATCCCGGATGCCGGGTTGCGCGATGAGTTCGTGGAAGAACTCACCCGGCAGGCGGCAGAGGATGATCCTCCTTATTCGTTGGACTACTGGCGGCTGAATCTGAGTGGGGATGTGGCGTAGGAGACATTCCGGTTGGCGACTTCTCGATAGCACGCGGCGACAGACTGGGAGAATTCCCTGCAAACAAGGTGCGGCGAAGGATGACAGCGTTGAGTTGCTGTTCACTCATTCCACGGACTCTTCCAGCCACTTCAGATAGGCCGGGGAACCGCCATCAATCGCCAGGGAAATGCACTCCGGCAGTTCATAGGAATGCAATTCCTTGATCGTGTCGCGGACGCGGTCGAAGGCGGAGCTGGTGGTCTTGATTATGAGCAACCATTCCTGAGCTTCTTCGATCGTGCCCTGCCAGCGATACACGGACTCCAGCTGCGGGACCAGGTTCACGCAGGCGGCCAAGCGGCGTTCGACCAGGGCGCGGGCGATCTTGCGGGCTTCTTCCCTGGAGGAGGCGGTAGTCAGGACGAGCCTGTTATTGGTCATATAGAATCGGTCGTTGGTCGCGAAATCACGACAACAGAAACTCTAACAGGCCTGATTCACTGCGCGCGAGATCCTTCGCGACCTGGTGGTCGCTCAGGATGACGCCATGAGAAGAGAAGGGCCTCGTGGGCGGGACAAGAATGGCAACGCAGATCAAGTTTGGCACCTCCGGCTGGCGGGCGGTCATGGCGGAGGAATTTACCTTCGCCAATGTGCGGCGCGCGGTGAGCGGGATTGCTCGCTACGTATCGACACAGAAGGCATCCGGGGCACGAGTGATTGTCGGACGGGACCCCCGTTTTCTGGGCGAGACATTCTGTGCGATCGCGGCCGAGATTCTCTCCGCGCATGGCATTGCTCCGCTGGTGATTGCCGAGGCTGTTCCCACTCCGGCGATTGCGTATGCCGTCATCCGGGAGCGGGCGGACGGGGCGATCAATTTCACCGCTTCACACAATCCGCCGGAATACAACGGCATCAAGTTTTCTACGCCCGATGGAGCGCCTGCGCTGCCTGAGGTGACCAAGCGGATCGAAGCGGAGATTGCGGCCCTCGATAGCGGCCGGGCGAATCCTGCGCAGAGGACGAAGGCACCAGCCGAGGTCTTGGATCCCCGCGAGACGTACCTGGGGCGGCTGCGCGAGATTGTTGATTTCGCCGCGATCCAGAAGGCCGGCCTGCGTGTGGTCTTCGATCCTTTATGGGGAGCCGCGCGAGATTATCCCGACTCGCTCTTACGCGATGCCGGGGTCGATGTGGCAGCCGTCCACAACTACCGCGATGTGCTCTTCGGCGGGCATGCGCCTGAGCCGGACGATCACCTGCTTGAGGACATGCGCAAGCAAATGCGGGCGATGGAGGCACACATCGGCATCGCTACCGACGGCGATGCCGACCGCTTTGGCATCGTGGATGAGGACGGTACCTTCTTCCAGCCGAATTACATCATCGCCCTGCTCTTCGATTACCTGGTGGAAAGCCGTGGCTGGAAGAATGGCGTGGCCAAGTCGGTGGCCACGACCAATCTTATTAATGCTCTGGCCAAGCTTCACGGAATCGAGCTGCACGAGACCCCTGTGGGCTTCAAGTACATCGGCGAATTGATCAAGCAGGACAAGATCGTTATCGGCGGGGAAGAGAGCGCGGGGCTGTCTATCCGGCATCACGTTCCCGAGAAAGACGGCATCCTGGCGGGACTGCTTTGCTGCGAAATGGTGGCGCGGCGGGGCAAGCCGCTGGGACGGCAGTTGCAGGAGCTATTTGCCAAAGTTGGTTCCTTCTATCCCCAACGGGAGAACTTTCGCTTGACGCCGCAAGTACAGGAGAAGTTCACTGAGAAGTTGCGGCTCGAACCGCGCGACTTCTTCGGCCGCAAGGTCGGCGAAGTGGTGCGAACGGATGGACTCAAGCTGGTCTTCGGCGATGGGTCCTGGGTCTGTTACCGGCTGTCGGGCACCGAGCCTGTGGTTCGGGTGTATTGCGAAGCAGGCAGCAAGTCAGACCTGGAGAAGCTGAGCGCAGCGGCCAAACAATGGATCTTCGAGTAGAACGGCTCTCCGGAATTCGGGTGCTGCGGCGCCCCGAGGAGGGACTGCAGGCGCTGGTGGAGCGGGCCCCGCAGGCCGAAGCCTGGGCGGAGCGCACCACGGAGAAACTGCGTCCGACTCTCACGCTGTTCTATGACAACCGGCGACGATTGGCCACGGCTGGAGTCGGGGTGCTGACATTGTGGCTCTTCCTCCACGTGGTGCTGGGTGCCAATGGCATGGTGGTTTACCGCCAGAAACGCGCCGAGTACCTGGAACTGCAGAAGGAAATTGACGATCTGCAAAAGGAGAACGACCGCTATAGCGGCCAGGTGAAAGCGCTGCAAAGCGATCCTAAGACAATTGAAAGGGAAGCACGCGAGCAGTTGCACTATACCCGTCCGGGAGAGGTCGTGTATGTGGTTCCCGCGCCTTCTCCCCCGCCGCCACCCGCAAGCAATACCGCAAAGAAGTAAGGCCGAGCCTGGCTTCGCACTTGAAGAGGAATCACATAGGGTTGTGATATGATTCCTTCACTCTCATCTGGCTAAGGGGTGTAACTTCGGCCAACCCTTCACCTTCCTGCCTGTCAGCGGAAGTGCGGGGACAAGGCGGGTTGGCTCCCAATATCGCGGCTTTGACCGCAGAACTCAAGGAGATTCCCCAATGAAGAAGATGTTTGTTATTGGTCTTGCCCTGTGCATGATGTTGTTCCTGGTGGTGGCCATAGCTTCGGCCAGCGACAAAGCAAAGACCGAGACGGTGAACGGCTGGGTCGCCGACTCGCAGTGTGGCGCGAAGGGAGCCACGGCAGGCCAGGAAGAGTGCACCAAGAAGTGCCTTGAGAAGGGTGCAAAGATGGTAGTGGTCACCGATGGCGACGAGAAAGTGCTGACGGTGGAGAACCCGGATGCGCTGAAGGGGCACGAGGGGCACCATGTCGCCGTGACCGGGCATGTGAACGGCGATTCTATCCACGTGGAAAGCGCGAAGATGCTGTGAAGTAAAAGCGGAAGCAATAAGTTTGAAGGGCGGCTTGAAGCCGCCCTTTCCTTTTTTCTCATCAATCTGACGAGGGCCCGTGTTCGGTTTGCGGGCACCTGGAGTTTGGGTTGATACCCAGTTTTCGGTAGTCAGTTGCCGCTTCCCGTCGGGGACCGGACTCGCTTTAACGCACCACGCCTTCGAGGGGAGAACTGGCGGTGGCGTAGAGCTTTTTCGGCATGCGGCCGGAGAGGTAGGCCTGTCGGCCCGCGAGAACTGCGTTCTTCATGGCTTCTGCCATCAGAACCGGGTCCTGGGCGCCAGCGATGCCGGTGTTCATCAAGACTGCGTCCGCGCCCAGCTCCATGGCAATGGTGGCATCAGACGCGGTGCCCACACCGGCATCGACAATCAGCGGTACGCCGGTGATCATCTCGCAGAGAATGCGGATGTTGGCGGCGTTCTGCACGCCCAGGCCGCTGCCAATGGGCGCGCCCAAGGGCATGATAGCGCTGGCCCCGGCGTCGAGCAGCCGCTTTGCGAACACGACGTCGTCCGAGGTATAGGGAAGCACGGTAAAACCTTCCTTCACCAGGATCCGGGTGGCTTCCAAGGTGGCTTGGATATCGGGATAGAGCGTTGCCTGGTCGCCGATGACTTCCAGCTTGACCCAGTCTGACAGGCCAACCTCGCGTCCCAGGCGCGCAGTGCGGATGGCTTCGTCGGCGGTGTAGCACCCGGCAGTATTCGGCAGCAGAAAATACTTCTTTGGATCAATGTAGTCGAGCAGCGATTCCTTGCTGCGATCGAGATTCACGCGGCGCACCGCCACGGTGACCATCTCGGCCCCGCTGGCCTCGAGGGCGCGCGCTGTCTCCTGGAACGACTTGTACTTGCCCGTGCCGACGATCAGGCGGGAACGGAACTGGCGACCGGCAATGATCAATGGGTCCGTCATGATTCCATTGTAATGAAAATAGGGTAGTTGCGCCGACGCTACGCAGAAGAAACTTCGGAAGCGTCGGCCCGGGCGTACATCTCGTCAATCTGCTGTCGGTAACGCTCTTCGACCACCCGGCGGCGTAGCTTGAAGCTGGCGGTCATGCTGCCGTCCTGAGGGGAGAACTCGTCGGCGACCAGCACCACTTTTTTCAGCTTCTGGAAGCGGGCCAGGCTCTGATTGAGGTCAGCTACGATGCCGTCGTAAAGGATCTGGACCCTCGGATGGGCGATGAGTTCCTGGCGGGAAGAAAAGGTGACATCGTTAGTTCGCGCCCAGTCTTCCAGCAGAGGGAAGTAGGGGGCGATAAGGACAGCGGGAAACTTGCGCTTCTCCCCCAGAACAACGGCCTCCGCGATCAGGACATGGTGCTTAAGGGAGCTCTCGATGGGCTGGGGTGCGATGAACTTCCCGCCTGAGGTCTTGATCAGGTCTTTCTTCCGATCAGTGATGGAAAGGAAGCCGTCAGCGTCAAGATGGCCGATGTCGCCGGTCTTGAACCAGCCGTCCGCGAAGGCAGCCTGGGTTTCCTCCGGACGGTTCCAGTAGCCCTTGAAGACGGAGGGGCCGCGGACCAGGACCTCGCCATCGTCGGCGATGCGGACTTCCACGTTGGCGAGAGGCTTGCCCACGGTGCCCAGCTTGTGGGATCCCGGGGTGTTGACGGCGATTACCGGAGAGGTCTCGGTGAGGCCGTATCCCTCGTGAATGCGAATGCCGATGGTGGCATACCACTCCGCCAGTTCACGGCCGAGGGGGGCGCCTCCGGAGATGAAGACATCGGCGCGGCCGCCCATGCCCGTTCGTACCTTAGAGAAAACCAGGCGGTTGGCGAGCTTCCAGGCGAGGGACGACGGAGTCTTTCCCGCAAGAATTTCAGTTCGATGGGCCCGGCCCGTCGCCAACGCCCAGCGGTAGATCCAATGCTGGGGAATTCCCGCAGCCTTGCGGTCTACCTGGGTATGAACTTTCTCGTATACCCGCGGGACTGCAACCAGGATCGTGGGCTGAACCTCCACAAGCGCTTGGGGGAGTTGCTCAAAGAACGGAACATAGGCGAGGGTGACGCCGTGATAGAGCAGGGCGAAATCCACGTGGCGTGCAGTCACATGCGAAAGCGGCAGAAAGGAAACACTGATCTCGCCGGGACGCACGTCAAAGCCCTGCAGCGAGCAGGAAATGTTCGCGGCCATGTTGCCGTGGGTGAGCATGGCCCCTTTGGGGGTGCCGGTTGTCCCCGACGTATAAATGATCGTGGCCAGATCGTCAGCGCCGATGGTGCGGGCGTTGGCATCGAGTTGCGGGTCGCGCTGCTGCGGGCCGTCGTGCATGAGACGCTGCATGTGCTGGGCGTGGGCGGTTTCGACCGCGTCCATGACGACGATTTTCTCCACTGAGGTTTGGTCCTGGATCACGAGAATCTTCTGCAGCTGCTTTTCGCTGGAGACGAAGACGATGCGCGCGCCCGAATCGCGCAAGAGATAGGCTGTTTGCTCCCCGGTCAGAGTCGTATAGATCGGGACCACGACCGCGCCCAGCAGCAGGGAAGCGAAATCGGCGACGGCCCACTCTGGGCGGTTCTCGCTGAGAATGGCGACGCGGTCGCCACGGGCGATGCCCCAGGCGCAGAGGGCGCGAGCGACTCCGCCCACATCGCGGTAGAACTCCTGGGAGGAGATTGGCACCCACTCGATCGCCTGCCGGCGCATCATGATCCGGCTCTGTACGTGCTCGATAATGGCGAAGAAGATGTCGTTAAGAGTTTGCACGGCTTATACGGGGCCCGGGGCAGGTTTCAGCGGGAAGTCGAAGCATACCGACACGGCTGAGCATGGTGAGACCCACGCGCAGGTTTGAACTCGGAGCAGCAGCAGTAAACAGCACAGCCTTCCAGTGTCTCCGAGAGAAACTGTACTGGTTTATTCGGCCAGAAGCAACGCCCCCGGCGATTTTCCTTTGACCCTGATTTCGCCGAGATAGTAGGCTATCAACAACTCTTCTTTACCGGGGGATTCGATGAGAAAGGCGATCTGGACCAGTCTGGCCACATGGCTGTTGGTGGCGGCTTCGGTGCCTGCGCTCTCGCGGCCATTATTGGCCGAGGGAAACAAAGCCGCTGCGGCGACTTCGATGCCCAAAGTGGGAGACCTGGCCCCTGACTTCAAGCTGCAGTATTTCGACGGCACTGACCTGAAGAATGTGACGCTCAGCCAGTATCGTGGACAGAAGAATGTCGTGCTGGCCTTCTACATTTTTGCCTTCACCGGGGGTTGAACCCAGCAGATGAAAAACTTCCAGCAGAACCTGCAGAAGCTGGAAGCCGCCGACACCCAGGTCTTGGGTGTGAGCATGGACAGTGCCTTCGCCAATAAAGCGTTTGCCGACCAGATTGGCGTCACCTTTCCGCTGTTGAGTGACTGGGGTGGCGAAACCACGCGCCGGTACGGGGTTTACGTGGACAAGTACAAAGCCGCCCGCCGGGTGAATTTCCTCATCGGGAAAGACGGGAAGATCCTGGAGGAGCAAATCGACAGCGAAGCGATCGATCCCACCAAAATCGTTGCCGCCTGCGAGCGCCACAAGCTAAAGAACTGACATCGCACAGAGCTGTGTGATGCGCAGGTTTGACGCTGGCTGAGGCGGTTGTTATGATGCTTGCGCGGGGTGGAGCAGTCTGGTAGCTCGTTGGGCTCATAACCCAAAGGTCGGTGGTTCAAATCCACCCCCCGCAACCAACGCAATCATAAGGTTACGGGTAATTGTTCAAGTGTAGTGACTGTCCAAAACTGTCCAATAAGGGGAACTGGCCTACAGTTCCCCTTAATTATTGAATCGAGACCTGCTGATTCATTTCTCTTCTGAGGACTCGTTGCACGATTGGCCGATTGGCTCTTCGCTTCGCAATTGCTGAAGCATTGCCGTACTGATCCATCGTGGTTGAGATGTGTGCGTGTCGCATCAGCTTCTGCTGTACTCCCATTGGCGCTCCCGTTTCGTCTAGCCACGCCCGATAAGTGTGACGAAACGTATGGAACCCAACCCTGCCAAGTCCCAGCTTGAGCCCTACTGGGACCAGGTAATCGGCGCGGATCGAGTCGGCGTGGTACGGGCGCCCCGTCGCCGGGCTCGGGAAGACCCACTGTCGTTCTGTCTTCGCGCAGATTT